>JAAWDY010000068.1 GCA_022793995.1 Coprococcus sp. | reverse complement strand
AATGCCAGACTCTTCAAACTGTTGTATACTCTTAATCATAGGGAACACCTTTCTTTGTGCTATTGGTCTTCGTCGACTAATATAATAACACAAAACTGGCGTTCCCTTTTCTATGTGTCCTACAAAAATTTTACGCTAGCAATGATTTATCCTACCCTGATTTCTTCTATATTGATTTCTCCTACGCAAGATATTTCTGTACTGTCTTCCTTACTGCTCCGAATCCTTTGATCTCTTCCCTGAAGATTTCTTCGATCCGCTCTCCGATACCGGCGGTGTAGAGATTGATATAAAATACATTCTCATTGGAAAGGATCCATTTTAATTGATCCGTAAGACTGAAAGGATCTCCGATCACGATGGTGGATAGCTGTTTCTGCATTTCCTCCACCATCGGATCCGGTGCCAGAGAGTAAGGCCTTCCCTGATCGTCTACGCCGAGCAGGTAGCGGAGCCAGCCGGCGATCGCCATGGGGATACCCAAAAGCCTTTTCGCATCCCCATATTTTTCCACATAGGACCGCACCGTGACTCCAAAACGCACACCCAGGCCTTGGGAAGAATCCGTACATAAACGCTGGCAGGTATCTCCCAGATAGGGATTCGGAAACCGTTCTTTCAAGCACTCGTCCAGAAATGCTTTGGGAGATATAATTCCCGGATCCGGAACCACCTCCATCCCCTCTTTATAGCCTACGGTTTCCGCCAGTTTAATCATATCCGGATCCTTCATCTCATCGGAGAACAGATCATATCCTAACAGACATCCATAGGGTCCTAGCGCCGTATGGATCGGGTTCAGGCACACGGTTACTTTCATCCGCTCCGACTTATTCACCGTATCCCTGTCTGTCATATAGACCCCTGCCTTTTCCAGCGGCGGACGACCATTGGGGAAATGGTCTTCGATCACCAGATACTGTGGTGCCTCGGCGTTGACAAAAGGAGCGATATACGTTCTTTTCGAGGTAGTCACAGGCCGCATATTCTCTACACCTGCCGCTTCCAGTTCTTCCGCGATTTTTTCCGCCGGCCTTGGCGTGATCTTGTCGATCATCGTCCATGGGAAAGAAATCTTCGCCTCGTCACTTACATAACGCATAAAACCGTCGTCTACGAATCCTCTCTTTTTCCACTCAGACGTCATCGTAAGAACCGATTCCCTCAACTTCTCTCCATTTTGGGAACAATTATCCATGGATACCAGTGCAAGGGGAGCGCCGCCGTCTTGATACCGCTCCAGCAGCATCGCGGTCACGACCGCCATGGCGGAGACTGCTTTTTCGGGTCCATTTTCAATATCTTTCTCCACAAAATCAAAAAACATATTGTCCGCATTTTTTAACGCATAGCCTTTTTCTGTAATCGTAAGCGAAACCATTTGGAGGCTTTTTGCGCGAAAGATCTCTTTTAACCGATTCCATGCCGCCGAATTTGTATACTGCGCTTTCAAGGCTTCACTAAGTGAAGCAAGCACCTTCCGGTCTTGTCTCCCGTCTCCATGAAGGATCACGCTAAGCGCCAGATTATCATAGGGAGTATAGATCTGGTCTACTACATCCAAATCAAACGTTTCCACACAGGTGATCCCCCTGTCCAGTTCTCCTTGTTCCAGAAGGGAGTCCGCGATCCCTCCCAAAAAAATCCGGAAAATATTACCGATTCCAAAATGAACCCATACAGGCGCTTTTTTCGTTGCTTCTGAGACAGCCTTTCCATCATATCCGGGGAGCATGATGCCTGCTTTTTCCCATCCCTCTTTTTTCTCAATCCCACTCCATGTCAGTTCCATCACTTTTGCCTCCCTATTTCGTCTGTCTCTTCTTCTGATAGCAGTCAAATCCAACGGCGAGAACAAGCACGATTCCCAGGATGATATCCTGGATCCAAGTATTGAGGTTCATGAGTACCATGCCGTTCTGCAGAGCGCCGATGATAAACGTGCCGGCGACCACTCCAGATATTTTTCCATATCCTCCGGATACGGATACCCCTCCCAGGACCACGCAGGTGATGACTTTGAACTCATATCCCAAACCTGCGTTACCCATGCCGGAATTGGTTCTTGACAGAAGTACAAGCCCCGCCAGTCCTGCAAAGAAACCTGACAACGCGAACACCAGATATTTTACTCTTCCTGTGCGGATACCGGAAAGCCTTGCCGCCTCGATATTGCCGCCGACCGCATAGAAATAACGTCCAAAATACGTCTTATTGAGGATGAACGCTCCCAATGCGAAGCAGACGAGCATGATAATGACCGGAACCGGTATGGGACCGATCTTTCCCTGTCCGAATATCTTAAAGGTTTCCGTAAAACCATTGATCGGCTGTCCATTACACAGGATCAGTGCGATTCCTGAAAACGCAGTCTGGGTCGCAAAGGTAGCGATCAAAGCTGGAATACCGATCGTTGATACCATAAACCCGTTCAAAAGACCGATCGCCGTGGACGCCGCCAGCGCGATCACGATCGCCAGTCCCATAGGCACGCCCATATGGACCATCATATAAGAACACATCACATTTACAAAAGTAATGATCGATCCGGTCGACAGGTCAATATCCCCTAAAAGGATCACGCACGTCATGCCAACGGACGCAATGCCCCACACTGCTACCTGCCGGAGCATGATTAATAGGTTCGCGGGGTAAATAAATCTTGGGTTGGCGATCGTAAACGCTAAAACAAGGACCACCACTACCACCCAGATTGCCTGGCTCTTTATCACATTTGTCACTTTATTTTCCTTCATTTTCCACTCCTCCTACTCTTTCGCCGCTGCGGATGCAAACGTCATGATGGTTTCCTGGCTGAATTCTTCCTTTGACAGTTCCCCCGTCATTTCCCCCTCCGCCAATACAAGGATCCTGTCGGACATGCCCATCAGTTCCTCCATCTCGGAGGAAATCATAATGATCGACTTTCCTTCTTTTTCTACCAGATCGTTCATTAATTTATATATCTCGTATTTTGCTCCAATGTCGATCCCTCTGGTAGGTTCGTCAAAAATAATCAACTCGGACTTGGCCGCCATCCATCTTCCCAGGATGACCTTCTGCTGATTCCCGCCGCTAAGATTCTTGATAAGCTGATGCAGGCTCGGTGTTTTGATCGCCATGTTCTCACGGTATTTTTCCGCTGTACTCATCTCCAGTTTTTCATCGACCACACTAAAATGCGAATCTCTCTCGTAAATGGGCATGTTGATATTATTCTTGATGGATATGCCGAGCATCGCTCCATGACGTTTCCTGTCCTCCGGCACTAGAGCAATCCCCAGGTCGATCGCTTCCCTGGGACTTTGAGGGTCAATCTCTTTCCCTTTATAGATCATCTGGCCGGACTTCTTTGGCACTGCCCCGAAGATCATCTCCGCCAGCTCTGTTCGTCCGGCGCCGACAAGGCCTCCCAGTCCCAGAATCTCCCCTTTATGGAGTTTGAGGCTGATATCCTTATCCCCATTTCCTGTCAGTCCTTTGAGTTCCAATATAACTTCATTTTTGTCGATACAGTTTCCTCTCGGCGGATAAGTCTCTGTCAGTTCACGACCCACCATCAGCTGAATCAGTTCCTCCACCTGGCTGTTCTTTGTAATCAATGTCTTTACATACTCGCCGTCACGGATAACGACAATCCGATCGGAAAGCCGATAGATTTCCTCCAGCCGGTGTGAGATATAGATGATGGAAACGCCTTACTTCCTCAAAAGCTCCACCACCTCAAACATACTCTCCACCTCTGCGCTGGTGAGCGGTGCGGAAGGTTCATCCATAATCAGGATCCTGGCGTTCTGCTGGATCGCCTTTGCAATCTCTACCATCTGCTGATAGCCTACTGTCAGATCCTTCATAAGCGCTTTGGGATCGATCTTAATATGTAACTGTTCAAAGGCTTTGGCTGCCTCCGCTTCCATCGCTTTTTTATCCACAATCATCCCTTTTCGGATCGGATGCCCCAGAAACAGATTCTCTGCCGCTGACAATTCCTTTACATTATTAAATTCCTGGTAAATGATCGCAATCCCATTCTCGGATGCAAGCTGAGGGGTCATACTGGAAAATTCTTTGCCGTTCACGATGATCTTCCCGGAGGTCGGAATGACCGCGCCAGAACAGCACTTAATCAGCGTAGACTTTCCTGCACCGTTTTCTCCGATCAGCGCAAGGATCTCGCCTGCTTTCAGTTCCAAAGTGATTCTACGATAGAACACATCCCCATTGAATCTGACGGCACTCTTTGCTACTGCGGCAAGCGAGGATGCCTGGAAACGATCTGTTCTTTGAACGTCCTTCTTAAGGAGCAGGAAAGCCTGGAGTATTTTTTTCAGAAAGTGCGGGAGGGCGACCCTTCCTTTTTGGATCGATGGCATGTTTTTCTTACCAATCTTGCAAAAGCGATCAATCTACTCCACTTGGTATATGATACCGATTTTATCCTCGGCGGTTATCTCGCCCCGTATATGCAAAGCGAGGATCTTGCGTTTCTGTATGAGCAGATTCAGCATTTGACCCCCTTTGCGGAAGCGCAGGATTTTCTCCTGCTCAGCAAAATGCCCAAACACAATATCACGATCGGGGCCGCGCTTCCCTATGTCCAGGCATTTTTAAATGCAATGTAGATGCCTGGCAGGAGTACTCTCTTATATCAAATATGGATAACTGCTTTTACGATATCCGCTTTGTTATTTACACTATAATCCATTGCTTTCTGGGCTTCGTCCAGCTCGAATACGTCTGTCACGATGCCCTTTAGGTCTACCTTTCCCGCCGCAACTGCTTCGATCGCCATGGGATAGATATGGCGGTAACGGAACACGGTTTTGAATGTCAGTTCCTTATCCAACGCAAGGCTCATAGGCAGCGTCATCTCACCACTCTTACTGTATCCCACGAGCACGATCGTTGCTCCTTTCTTCGTCATATGTATGGTCTGAACGGTCGTAATCTGTGTACCCGCTGTCTCAATCGCCAGATCACACCCTCTTCCATCCGTCCGTTTCATCACCTCTTGTACTGCGTCCACCTGACTTCCGTTGATAACGCCGTCTGCTCCCAGCTCCATCGCTTTTGCCAGCCTCTTTTCCATGATATCCACTACATACACTTTGGAGACGCCCATGGCTTTCAGCGCCATCATCGTCACCAGACCGATGCAGCCCGCTCCCATGACAACAGCCGTCTGCCCTGCCCTTGCCCCGCCTTGCATCGCGGCATGGAATCCGACTGCCAGCGGCTCGATCAGCGCTCCTTCCATCGTGCTCACATTATCGGGAAGCTTAAAACAGAGCTCCGCTTCATGCGCGACATATTCCTGGAATACCCCGTCTATCAGTGGCGTCGCGAAAAAGACGACGTCCGGGCAGAGATTATACTGTCCCTTTTTGCAAAATTCGCAGTGTCCGCAGGTCTTCCCCGGTTCTAGGGCAACCCTGTCTCCGACTTTCAGATGTGTCACATTGTTCCCTACTTCCACTACAGTTCCCCCCGGCTCATGCCCCAGAACAAAGGGCGGTTCCACCACATAATCTCCGATCGCGCCTGTTTCATAATAGTGCAAGTCGCTTCCACAGATTCCCACGTATTCCAGCTTCACCAACACTTCGTCATCCTTTGGCATAGGAATATCCCGCTCCTCAAATCCCATCCTTCCAATTCCGAGCATGACCACTGTCTTCATCTTGCCTTCCATTATCTTCTTCTCCCTTTCTTTTCATTCTACTTTAATTTACACTTTGTTAAATAGTTTTATTATGTTTATTATTTTATATTCCACTCAAAATTTTGTCAAGTTTATGTTCCACATTTTACTTGTTTCGGCACTACTTCCAAAATGAAACTATCGTTTTTGGTAAAACTGACGAAGTTTCCCCATACAAAAAAGAAGACCTCATTTCTGAAGTCTCCTTTGTGTTCCTTATTCTCTATACCTGTTCGATAAATGTCTCGATCACTTTCAGCGCAGCGCCCAAGGCCGCGGCTCCCACCTTATAGCGGCAGGCCCGTACGAAACCTCCGCCCTCCGCAAAAGTGTTTCTCCTGGCCGTCTTGGCCTGTATTCCCTGGATATATGTTTCTACATAACTCCCCACATATCCTCCCAGAACGATATCACAGTCTAAGACCATGTGTATGTTATTGACTGCAATGGACAGATTGTTTGTATATTCCTCCCACATCCTACTAAATGCCGCCTCGCCTTGCCTCAATCCCTCAAAAAACCGTTCCAACTTTCCGTCCGCGGCATCCGACAGAATCTTCGCTGAACAATATGCGTCCAGACACCCTCTTTTCCCACAGTAACACGCTCTCCCATCTGGGATCACAGTCATATGCCCGACCTCGCCGCAGCGGAAATTCTTCCCTTGTTCCAGCCTTCCGTCACTAAAAATGGCTCCGCCCACCGTATTGCTCAGCGAAAGGTAGAAAAAGCGCGTCGGCTCCTTTGCATAGATTCCCTCCGCATACGCCCCGGCATTGGCGTCATTCAGGAAAAAGCATGGATAGGAAAAGAAGCGTCCAACTGAACCAAACGGCAGACTATTTACCCCCAATACATGTGAATCGGCGATCATCTGTCCCTTCAGATCGATAATTCCTGGAAAAGATATCCCGATTCCTAGTATGCTCTCCTGTCTGGCGCTGCTTTCATCTAAAAAAATTTCCAGCCTCCTACCCACTTCACAGTAATACTCCTCCCCGTTCGAGAACGGCTGGAAAATACGTTCATATTTCAAAATCTCGCCTGTCATGTCAACGAGTACCAGGCTGATGTGATTCTTTGTGATATCAAGTCCGACTGCCTGTCTCGCGTTCGCGTCCACAGCCAGCGCTTTCGCCCGCCTTCCCCCCGTGGATTCAAGGGCGCCGTTTTCTTTAACCAGCCCGCTTTCTATCAACTCTTTTGTGATCTGTGTCACTGTAGGCAGGCTCATCTTCAATTCATAAGAAATATCCGGGTTCGATACAATGCCGTTCCCGCATAGATACCGGAAAACACGGTTCCGGTTGTTCTTCTTTACCTCCATGTTGGTTGCCTGCTTTTTATCCATAACATCCCCCTTATGCCGCCGCGCTTCCTATACTCAAACCATACTGGAGAGGTCTATTATTCTGCCAGCATGACCTTGCACCGCTTTTTATAACATGCGATTCCATATTTCAGGATATGCTCCACTCCGTCATCCTCCAGATCGTCTTCATATCTGCTATGCCCGATCTGCTTTAATGCTTCCCTGCATGCTTGATCCAGATCGCCGTTGTGCGCATATTTTACTTCTATGATAATCCCCATGTCCCCGCTGTCGGGCTCCACAAGGATATCCGCATACCCTTCGCCCATTTCCCGGTTGGAGGAGACGCCCCACCGAGTTTTCACTCCCAGGATTCCGATTAGAACTCCGTGGTAAAAACTTTCTTTCATATCCTTTCTTACGGCTGTATCCCGGATACTGATGCTCCTTCTCAGATACTCTGTGAAGGTCTCCTCCACCACCTTGGCATCGCCGTTTTGCAGAGCTTTGCAGAAACAATTCAGCGTATCCTTATCATCCCGTACATTCTCCTTAAAAAACTCCATGATCTGCGTCACAAAAATATCCCGAACCTCCAGATTGGGAATCGCCACCTTCATCCGTCTGCCCTCCGGTTTTCCCCGCCGGGTCAGATAGCCGGTAGTGAAAAGCAGGCTCCAGATATTGTCCGTCGTCTCGTACATCTCCGGGTACGTCAGCTCTTGATGGATTTCCTTCGTAATGACCTCTCCCGCCACCAGGCTCTCAATCTCCTTCTTCGTCGCAGCGTTTGCTGATTCCTGGATAAACCGCTTCACCGCGTCGTTGCTGCTGGTGTTGATCCAGTAATTCTCCGGCTGCGCCTCCGGGTTGCTCCTGACCCTGTCGCAATGGTTCAGCACATCCCACGGGCAGTACACTTCCGCATTTCCAAACTGGTATCCGTCATACCAGTTCTTTACTGCGTCATAATGATCCACTGCATCATAATATTCCAGAAGTTCTCTCACTTCTTTGTCCGTAAAACCAAAATATTCATCAAAACGCTCATCCGCGATCGACAATACTTTCAGATTATTCAGCCCGGTAAAGATACTCTCCTTTGAAATCCGCAGGCATCCGGTCAACACCGCAAGTTTCAGACTGTTGTTGGTCTTCAGCGCCTCGCCGAGCAGACCGCGTATCAGCGAGATCATCTGCTCATAATATCCGTTCGCATGAGCCTTTGCCAGCGGAACGTCATATTCATCAATCAGCAGGATCACCTTTGTCCCGTGATGCTTCTCCAACAATTCCGACAATACTCTCAGACTGTTGCAAAATACCGCTACCGGCATATGGTCATCCAAGAGTCTCTTGTACTCCGCCTTGTCCTGTTCAGTTAAAACATCGCTGTCCAAAAGATACTGCACTTTTAAGGGAACTCTCTTCATAATCTGGACCGCCATTTGAAACGCCAGCTCATAATTCCGCGCGTCAATCCCCTTTAAGGAAACAAAAATAACCGGATATTTTCCCATATATTCCTCACAGAGCGCGGTTTCCTTTGAAATCGCCAGTCCTTCAAAAATACTCTTGTCCCCGTTCAATGAGAAGAAGTGTTCCAGCATGCTCATATTCAGCGTTTTCCCAAACCGCCGCGGACGCGTGAACAGATTTACTTCCCCCCAATTATCAAGAAGTTCTATGATGAGCCCTGTTTTATCAATATAGTAAAAATCTTCGGAACGAAGTTTTTCAAAGTTCTCAATCCCGATTGGAAGTTTCTTTTTCCGCACTCCCATATTTCCACACTCCTTCTATCATCCTTGAACTATCTCTCGCCGTTATGACGGCAATCATATGATTATCATATCAGAAACGGTCAGATGGCACAAGACGGCAAAATTATGTGTTTATCACTGGCTGGATATATGACAGAATTGATTCGCTGACGAAGTCGGCATACTCTTCCGGTTCTTCTTCCATCCCGTCTATGATCCACTGATAAAGCAGATTCCCGAATCCTCCGACCGTGTAACGGATGAAAAATTCCAGGCTCGAATCCTGCTTAACCTTGCTTTGAATACGATATCCGACAATCTCCGAAGCCGCATCGTAAACCCCATAATACATAACAGCGTCCAGCCGGTTTCTGTAGAGCAGCATCAGAAAATCCTTCTGCCTATGCCAAAACCTGAAATACTCCCTGGCAATCTGCCGAATATCATATTTTCCCAGCTCTGCACACTCACTTTTATAGTTTTGGCACAACTCGGAAAAATAACTGTAGAGCACATCTTCCTTATTCTCATAGAGACGGTAAAATGTTCTTCTGGAAACATCCGCCCGTTCTGCGATCTCGGAAACCGTGATGCTTGCATAATCCTTTTCCTTCATCAAAGTGAATAATGCATCCGTCAGCATCCTGCCTGATCTTTCTTTTAATTTTTCATGTCCGTTCATTACTGGATTCCTCTCCCATCCTACATAACACGATATGGATGCCTGAAGCCGCTGCTTTACTGACTGGATGCCTTGCAGCGGGGTGCATGGCACCGTGAATAGTGGCACAAAATCTTCGATCTGATGCACTTTGTCTGTGCTCCTTGATTTTTTAACAGATACACTATATCATATAAAAAATTTCTAACTGTACGGTTAGAAGAATTTATTCTGAAAAAGAAAAGAACTCTATCTCAATGAAAAAAATGGTTGTAATCTATGAATCAAAATATGGATTTACGAAACGCTATGCCGAATATATCGCTTCTGCACTCTCCTGCCCCATTTTCAAGAAAGCGGAATTCCCTGTATCATCTTTTGACAATTATGACACGCTGATCTACGGCGGCGGTCTTTATGCGGGAGGGGTAAGCGGCGTCTCGATCATAACGAAGAATTTCGATCATATCCGCAGTAAGAATCTTATTTTATTCACCTGCGGGCTTGCCGATCCAAACGACAGCAAAAATGCCGCCCATCTCCAGGAATCCATGGACAAACTCCTGTCAACAGAAATGAAAGAAAGGATCAAAATTTTTCATTTCCGCGGCGGAATTGATTATACAAGGCTAAGTTTCATACATAGAACCATGATGGCGATGCTGCGCAGATCTATGTTAAAAAAGGATCCTTCCGAATTAGGTGCGGAAGGCCGGAAGATCCTGGAAACCTACGGCAAAGCGGTTGATTTTACTGACTTGGATTCGGTCCGCCCCCTGCTTACACACGCTGCGTCCAACTGAATATCCTTTGCATAGGAATATGAAATTATCTCTCCCTGTTTTGTTGACATATATCCTTTTTCCCTATGAGAATAATTTGAAATTTCCACAGAACCAAAATCAACAAATTTCTCATATACTCGGTCAAGTACAGCAAGTTCAGCCTCAGAAAGAACTTCTTTGGGAATTTCACTGTCCGGTATCACTTGGTGCTTTTCATAACCATTGTCAAACTCGACCTCAATATGTGCGATGTGGTCTGCCGCCATCATCCCAAACAGAATATCATAATCTTTTGGTACTGGTCCATATGGAAGATGTACATACTTCGCGCCGGACATTGAAATCCCATTCTCCTGATAAAAGATCATATCTGAATAATTCAATAATTTCAACAACTTGACTTTTAATAATCCAGCGCTTTTCTTTGCAAAAAATAAAACCATCGCACAGAACTTTTCGTAGTCAAAGTTCTTAAATCCATTTTCAACAGATGCAGTCTCGCCAAAAAATAGGTTTGCAATCTTTCTGTACACACGATATTCAGAATCCTGCTCCAACTTCTCAACTGTTTTTAGCAGTTTCGCCTTCTGTTTATCATCCAGCGTCACCTCATTCTCGGTCAGATAGGTTCTCATATTCTCCGGATCACGGAGGAATAGGAGAAGACTGTTATGCGCCCTATCCTGCACAGAACCATTCTCATACCTGTGGACCGTTTTATCCCCCCAGCCGAGAAACCGGGCAAAGCTTCTCTGGCTAAAGCCATATTGCTCTCTGATTTTTTTGATTTCATCCGGAAACAAAAGCTTATGTCTTCTGCGATACTCATTATATGCATTGACTAATGTAGCATTATCTAATTCTTCACAAAAAAACTCTTCCCCACACTCTTTACAAACTAACATCTGTGCATCAACTTCTACTGTCTCTCCACAGACTTCATAAATTTCTTTTCTGCTTATTATCTTTGCTTCAACATCTTTTCCACATTCTTCACAATACTTTCGCATTGACGCTACCTCCTTATTCCTAAGCAAAATCGTCCCCATGGAATCCGATACATTTAAGAATTTCTTCATTGTTCTCCTGTACAATTTTTACTTTTACATAGAACTGTATTCCGTCAAGATTCTTCTTAAATTCCCAAATATCACCAGGTCTGGCCCTATCTAAATCTTGCTTGGGTCCTTTATAGTAATCGCTGACGGAAAGTCCTAAAATTTCATCTTTTGCATCAGCGATCGTGAGGCCATGCTGGGCTAAGGACAGCATATTCTTTCTTCTAGGAACAAAATCATATTTCCCCGCAGATGTGAGTATTTTTATCTTTTCTAGAAATAATGTGATTTCTTCTGTATTTGCTTTACTCTGCACTAAAGTACCTCCATATATTTATATTATAACCATTAAATATGATATGTCAAGAAAAACGCGGTCATATGACCGCGTTTTTTGTTCTACTCAAGCTTCATTCCCCTGTCGCCTCACGATATTCTTCTGTCCCCAGTTCTTCCCATGAAGTCTTGATACTGTCAATAACCGTACCATCCTCATATTTATAAGCATACATGTCTAAAATGATTGCATCCACAGAACTCCAAAGACCGTTCTCCCCCTTCTCGCACTCATAATACACGTACAAAGCGCATTTCCCATTCTGAGAGTCTCTGTCATATACGAGATATCTTACTACCCTTTCATCCTCATAAAGAATTACACGGGAATATCCTTTCGCATCATAATCCATTTGATATAGATCATTCTCCTGGGACAGGAACGCGTCGTAAACAGCCCGGTATCCTTCTTCGGGGTGCTCTGTCCGGGAAAAATCTCCTGTATTCTGCTCATATCCAGTTTCATCGGTCTGTGAGCCCGTCTCACCTGTTTGTGACTCCGAAGGCAGGTTTATTCTTCGCCTATTATTCAATGAACGCAAATGTCGCCGATACAGGATTCCTTCTTTTTCATAGACCGAATACTCTGGCGAGTCCAGCCAGATATCCCATTTGACCGTGATCGTTCCGTCTCCATTATCCATTTCACTATCCATTCTGGCGTTCGCAGCAAGTATCAGTATCCCACAAAATCCTATGACAACGATACACACAAGCCATACTGCCGCCGACAAAAAGGCCCTGCCTCCCCGCTTTGACAGCCGGGAAATAAGACGTCTCCTGATGGAAACGGCCCACTTGACCGCCGTATACATCCATACCAATAACAATACAGTCGCCGCGTCTTTTGTATACCAGGTCCGAAGTTCAAGTCCTTTTGGGACAAATTCCAGGATGCACACATATATAACAGATATCACGACAAGGAAAACGGTATATAATATGAGGAAAAGCCAGCCTTTCTTTTTGTTCTTTCCTACTTCCTCCATCACTCTGCCCCCGATCATCTTCTGGCAAGTAGCCATGCCATGATATGGACGGCCTGCTGGAAACCGCCTTTACGGATCATCTCTTCAATCTCGCCCGCGGAATATTTCCTGACATTCAGAAACTCTGTCTCATCCAAGTTCTGTTCCCCTGCCTTACGGCAGCTTTTCGCGGCAAAAATATACGCGTAATTGTCCGCCAAAGTAGCGTTAGAAGGGACTGAGAGTAAATACTTCCAGTCATCTGATACATATCCTGTCTCTTCCAGAAGTTCTCTCTTGGCTGCCGCAAGAGCATCCTCCGACGCCGATACTCCGCGAGCCGGTCCGTATTCCTTTCCATCTTTCCTCTCGATTCCGCCTGCGGGAAATTCTGTCGTCACTTCCCCTATTCCCTGGCGGAACTGTCTGACGCAGAGATAGTTTCCCTTCTCATCCGATGCGACGATCACAACATAGTCTTTACGGCTGTAGCTGTAATACGGCTCGAACACGCTGCCGTCCGGAAACCGGTAAGCAGACCGTCTAAAATCGATCCAATCGTCCTGCACGATATGCTCTGTGTGGATCTCCTCCCATGCCAGATTTTCTTTATCCTGCTCATCATCCAAATTGAAATTCATAGCTTTTTTCTCCTTAAACAGCTTTTGAACCTAATATCTAAAGTATATCAAAATCAGAAGGAAATTGACAGCCCGGAAAGATAAATTTCCCCCGTTGACAGTTCTCTATTTTTATCCTATCATATAGCCTGTAAAATGACCTGCCACAAAGCAGGACTAAAGGAGTCTACAACATGATAATTGATTTTCATACGCATACATTTCCCGCCAAGATCTCCCAAGGAGTCCTGGAAAAACTGAGCCTCAAGTCCCATACAGCCTATTTTACGGACGGTTCTGCAGACGGGCTGGTTTCTTCCATGCAGGAAGGCGGTATTGATTACTCGGTAAACCTTCCGGTTATGACAAACGCTGGGCAGGTAGAGAAGGTGAACGATGCCTTGATCGCTGAACGGGAAGAATTAAGACAGAAGGGCATCATAACTTTTGGCGGCATGCATCCAGACTATGAGAATTATAAAACGGAACTGATACGGCTCAGGCAAAGCGGCATTCTGGGCATCAAGATCCATCCGGCATACCAGAATACGGATATCGACGACGTCCGTATGATGCGCATTATTGACGCCGCCTCTGAACTGGGGTTAATCATCGTTACCCATGCGGGGATCGATATTGGGATCTACGATCATAACTATGCTTCCGTACCGCAGATCCTCAAAGTCGTGGACACGCTTCATCCCGAAAAATTTGTCCTTGCACATATGGGAAACTGGGGCTGCTGGGAAGATGTAGAGCGCGACCTGGCCGGATCGCCCGTATGGCTTGATACTGCCTTTGCCATCGGTCCTGTCACTCCTGATCGGAAGAGCGGGCAAAAGCCTTACCTCTCCTTTAACCTTTCCGACGAAGCATTCCTCCGTATTGTGAGGAAGCACGGGGCCGACCGTATTTTATTTGCCACGGATTCACCTTGGGAGGATCAAAAGGACTATGTCAATCGGATGAACAGAATTCCTTTGACAGAAGAAGAAGAAGACATGATTTTTTCTCGAAATGCGGAAAAACTCTTGAAACTCTGATAAACAGGCTCCGGAAAAGATCGATTCCCGGAGCCGTTTCTTTTTCTTTAGAATGTACATAATGTTGGGGATAAAAGGTATTTTGACCCCATGATGCTATTGATACAAATGTCTCTTGTCGATCACGCGGACCGCCTTGCCTTCGCTTCTCGCGATTGCTTTCGGCTCTACAACCTTGACATCTACCGTAATTCCAAGCATGGATTTCAGCCCCGATACGATCTTTTTCTGCCTCTTCTCGATCGGAATGCTCTTGTCCTCCGCCATTTCCGGCGTCAATTCGACCTGCACCTCGATCGTATCGTTATTCCCTACACGGTCGACCACGATCTGATAATTCGCCTGATATCCCTGGTTCAGAAGAACCGTCTCAATCTGTGAAGGCCATACGTTTACACCTTTCACGATCATCATATCGTCGCTTCTTCCCTTTGGCTTCATCATACGCACATGCGTACGGCCGCAAGGACATGGCTTACGAGTCAGACGGCAGAGGTCACGGGTACGGTAGCGCATGAGCGGAAACGCTTTCTTCGTGATACAGGTGAATACCAACTCGCCGACTTCCCCTTCCGGGAGCACTTCTCCTGTATCTGGATCAATGATCTCAGCAATAAAATGATCCTCCTGGATGTGCATTCCTGCCTGTTCTTCACATTCAAAAGATACGCCCGGCCCTGAAATCTCCGTCAGTCCATAGATATCATACGCCTTGATTCCCAAGGACTCCTCAATATTATGGCGCATCTCCTCTGTCCACGGCTCAGCTCCGAAAATACCTGCTTTTAACTTAATCTGATCCCGCAGTCCTCTTTCGTTGACCGCCTCGCCCAAATTGGCTGCATAAGAAGGAGTACAGCAAAGAATCGTGGAACCCAGATCTGTCATGAACTGAAGTTGTCTCTCTGTATTGCCTGAAGACATAGGAAGCGTCAGGCATCCCACTTTATGGGAGCCTCCGTTCAGCCCGGGACCTCCTGTAAACAGACCGTACCCGTAGCAGACATGACATACATCTTCCTTCGTTCCACCCGCCGCTACGATCGCTCTCGCACAGCATTCCTCCCAAACGTCAAGATCCTCCTGCGTATAAAATGCGACCACGCGCCGGCCTGTCGTCCCACTGGTGGACTGAATCCGCACGCATTCCTCAAGCGGCACGCCCAGAAGGCCATACGGATATTGATCGCGGAGATCATCCTTTGTAATAAATGGAAGTTTATGTAAATCGTCTATTCCTTGAATGTCCTCCGGCTTCACCCCAAGTTCATCCATCCGGTCATGATAGAATTTGACATTCTCATAGACAAATTTCACCTGCTCTTTCAGCCGCTCGCTCTGGAGCGCCTGGAGCTGATCCAGCGGCATGATTTCAATTTCTGGCTGATAATAATTCTTCATTACTCTTCTCCTCTTCCAAGTGAAAATGCTTTGTGGTTCAGTTCGGCAAATTTAGGCGGGACACATTCCTCGATGGCTTTCTGCCATTTTTCCACCGGAATATCAAAGTAACGTGACAGCCTGCCCATGAGCACAATATTCACCGCTTTCGCAGACCCCGCTTCTTCAGCCAGGCCAAGACAGTCCATCGCGTCGACCTGTATTCCTTTCGCCTGCATCTTTTCGATCAAATCCACGGGATATTCGACCGCGCCGGTAATGACCGGCATTGGGTCGATCTCCTGGACATTCACCACAATCCTTCCGCCTTCTTTCAAATATTCCACATAGCGTGCAGCCTCCAGCTTTTCAAAGGAAACGATAAAATCAGCTTCCCCTTTATCTATGATGGGCGAATATACCTTTTCCCCAAATCTTACATATGTAACAACGCTTCCGCCGCGCTGGCTCATTCCATGTACCTCGGATACTTTCACATCATACCCCTCTGTCAGAAGCAGATGGCCGAGAAGCTTGCTGGCAAGGAGGGACCCCTGACCCCCTACGCCGACGATCATAATATTCTTCGTCATCTTCTACACCTCCCCTGACTGTAATGCATCGAACTTGCAGAGCTGCTGGCAGACCTTACATCCTACACACAATGTGTTATCAATCGCCGCCTTGCCGTTCTTGATACTGATCGCAGGACATCCCAGACGCATACAGGCTTTGCACCCGGCGCATTTGTCCGTATCCACATGAAGCAGCCTGTCATGTTTTACATATTTGAGAAGTGCGCAGGGGCGTCTGCTGATGATGACAGACGGCTCTTCTGCCGCCAGCTCCTCCTTCAAGACCCGGTCGCATTCTGCCAGGTCATACGGATCCACCACGGTTACTCTTGTGAATCCCATAGAGCGGCACAGGCTCTCCAGATCAATCTTTCCTGCCGGATCGCCTTTGATATTATATCCCGTAGTCGGATTCTGCTGGTGACCGGTCATTCCGGTGATGGAATTATCCAGAATGATGACCGTAGAATTACTCTGGTTATATGCAATATTGGCAAGCCCTGTCATACCGGAGTGCATAAAAGTCGAGTCTCCGATAACCGCCACGGTCTTTCCTTCACTTTCTTTCCCCAGTGCTTTATTGAATCCATGGATCGCGCTGATGGATGCGCCCATGCACAAAGTCATCTCCATTGCATTCAGAGGCGCCACTGCCCCCAGCGTGTAGCAACCGATATCACCGAGAACGGTACAGTGGTTGCGTGATAAAGTATAAAACAATCCTCTGTGCGGACAGCCGGCGCACATAACCGGAGGACGTGCCGGAAGTGTCTCGCCCAGGCTTTGGAATTCGGGAACTTCCGCACCCAGCTTCTGCGCGATGAGATTCTGAGAAAATTCTCCTTCGATCGGAAGCACATCTTTTCCTGTCACAGTAAGTCCAAGCTTCCTGCAATGATCCTCAATGATCGGATCCAGTTCCTCAACCACCGCAAGCTTCTCCACTTTTGACGCGAAATCAAGAATCAGCTTCCTGGGAAGCGGATTTACCATTCCCAGCTTTAAGATGCTTGCCTTTTCCCCAAATACTTCTTTAACGTACTGGTAACTTGTGGAAGAGGTGATGATCCCAAGCCCGGTATCTCCCATCTCCACACGATTCAGCTCACAATGCTCCGCGTATTCCTCCAATTTCCTGGTGCGCTCCTCCACCAGAGGATGACGGCGGATCGCATTTCCCGGCATCATAACGTATTTTGCGATATTCTTCTTATAAGGAACCGTATCTGGAACAATACGCTCACTTTCTTCTACAATGCTCTGGGAATGCGCAACCCTGGTACACATCTTAATCATCACCGGGGTATCAAATTCCTCTGAAATCTCGTATGCCTTTTTTGCGAACTCACATGCCTCCGCCGAATCCGATGGTTCCAGCATCGGAACCTTGGCCGCGATCGCATGATGACGGGAATCCTGTTCATTCTGGGAAGAATGCATCCCTGCGTCATCCGCCACACAGATCACCATCCCGGCGTTGACTCCCGTATAGGAACATGTATACAAGGGATCCGCCGCCACGTTAAGCCCCACATGCTTCATGCCGCAGAAGCTCCTCTTACCGGCAAGGGAGGCGCCAAACGCAACCTCCATCGCCACCTTTTCATTCGGCGCCCATTCGCAGTAGATCTCA
This sequence comes from Coprococcus sp., assembly GCA_022793995.1. GTDB lineage: Bacteria > Bacillota > Clostridia > Lachnospirales > Lachnospiraceae > Allocoprococcus. Next base: position 104,197 of record JAAWDY010000068.1, on the reverse strand, counting down.
TCATATTCGGCCGCTTCTTCGGTGACTTCCGTGCTCGGAGTCCCCGGATAGCTGGATACCACGCTGCATCCTGCTTCATAGAGGCCCCTAGCCAGCGCTTTATTGCCCAACATTAATTGTCTCATAGTGACATCCTTTCTATTCCTCTTTCTGTACTTCTCTGTCCTTCAGTCTGTCAAGCATCTCCCCAAGACATCCGGTTCCATAATTGAGCATCCGGTTCACCCGGCTGATCGTCGCGGAACTGGCGTTTGTCTTTTCCTTGATCTCTGTATAGACTTTATCCTCCCTGAGCATCCTTGCGACCTCAAAGCGCTGCTCCATGGACTGAAGCTCACTCATCGCGCAGATATCCTCAAAGAACTCGTAGCATTCTTCCAAATTTCCGAGTTCCAGGATCGCCTGATACATGCCGCTTTTCCGCTCTCTTGGACTATTTTTTCTGCTCATAGAAATCACTTTCCTTTGCACAATATACTCTATCATATCATTTTTTTTCGATTCCGTAAACAAAATTCTTTTATTCTTTAAAGCGAAAATTCTTTAAAGCGCTTTACCTGCCAGAATTTCCCTGTAATCTTTATAATTCTTCTCAAGCAGAGCCGGCGTATCCAGGCCGTACGGACATTTCGCTTTGCATTTCCCGCAGTGGAGGCATTCTTCGATCTGTTTCATCTTCGCCTGCATCTCCGCAGTGAGCTGCGCATCCGACGGCGCCCTGCGGATCATGAGCGACATTCTCGCACAGTTATTGATCTCAATCCCTGCCGGACACGGCATACAGTACCCACAGCCCCTACAAAACTCGCCCTGCAGCTCCTTTTTGTCATGTTCGACAACTTCTTTGATCTCCCCTTCCAGAACCGGTTCTTTCTCCTGGTAAGATAAGAATTCATCCAATTCTCTCTCCCTTTGGATCCCCCAGATCGGAAGCACGCCATCCTGCTCCAGCATAAATGCATACGCCGCCGCAGAGTTCATAATCAGGCCGCCGGCAAGCGCCTTCATGGCAATGAATCCCATGTCCGCCTTGCGGCACTGATCGACCAGACCTAGCTCCTGCTCTGAGGAAAGGTAACTGAACGGGAACTGTAAGGTATCGTACAACCCGCTTTCTACCGCTTCTTCTGCCACGGCAAGCCGATGGTTTGTAATCCCAATATAGCGTATCTTTCCCTGCTCCTTTGCCGCAAGCATTGCCTCATAAAGTCCTGTCCCGTCGCCCGGTTTTGGACAGAACGCTGGATTATGGAACTGATAGATATCCAGATAATCCGTCTTCAAATTGCCAAGTGTTATCTCCAGGTCTTTCCAGAAATCCTCCGCCTTTGACGCCGCTGTCTTGGAGGAAATATAGATCTTCTCCCGCACGTCAGAAAGCGCCAGGCCGATCTTCTCTTCACTGTCTGTATAAAGGCGCGCCGTATCAAAAAAATCCACGCCGTTATCATACGCTTTCCTCAAAATCTTTCTCGCCTCTTCGGCTGAAATCCTCTGGATCGGAAGCGCCCCGAACCCATTCTTATTTACCGTAATCCCTGTTTTCCCTAAAGTTACTTTCTGCATGTTTCCTCCTTTTCGTCCTGCTTTTTGGACATAGAGGTATGCCCCTGCGGCATTTCCTCCTTTTCATCCTGCTGTTTCCATTGTTCCACTTCCTCCAAGCGCTTTCGCACCCTTTTTTCTTCCCCTTCTTCCGTGGGGAAATAATACTTCCTTCCTTTCATACTCTCCGGCATACATTCCATGCGGGTCAGCTTTTCCTTTGTATCATGGGCATATTGATACCCTTTTCCGTAGTCCAGCTCTTTCATAAGCCGCGTTGGAGCGTTGCGCAGCTGTAAGGGGACCGGTTCCGCCCTCAGTTCCTTCACGTCCGTCTTACATGCCTCACATGCAAGATACAAAGCATTCGACTTCGGCGCCGCTGCCAGATACGTCACCGCATGGGTAAGATGTACGTCGCATTCCGGCATTCCCAGAAAATGACACGCCTGGTAAGCCGCCACTGCCACCGAAAGCGCGTGGCTGTCCGCCATTCCCACATCCTCGCTGGCAAACCGGATCAGCCTTCTTGCAATATATAGGGGATTCTCCCCGCCTTCCAACATCCGGCACATCCAATAAATCGCCGCGTCTGGATCGCTATTGCGCATGGACTTATGCAAAGCTGAGATCAGATTATAATGCTCCTCGCCTGTTTTATCGTACAGAAGAGATTTCCGGCTAATGCACTGTGCAAGTCCTTCTTCTGTCACCGTGACTGCCTCGGCGCTCATCTCCCCGTTGGTGACCGCCATCTCCAGGGTGTTCAGCGCCGTTCTCGCATCCCCGTTCGCAAATGCAGCAATCGCTGTGATCTGCTCCGGTGTGATCCTGACCCGCAGGCTTTGGTATCCTTCCGGATCTTCCAGGGCATTTCTAAGAAGCCTTTCCATATCCTTCTGCTCCAGGGCGCGCAGCACGAATACCTTACAGCGCGATAAAAGCGCTGCGTTGACCTCAAAAGAAGGATTCTCGGTCGTCGCCCCGATCAAAATAATGCTTCCCTTCTCCACAAACGGCAGGAATGCGTCTTGCTGGGCCTTGTTGAACCGATGGATCTCGTCTACAAAAAGTACTGTCCGAATCCCCATCCTCCGGCTCTCCTCCGCCTGATTCATGACCTCCTTGATCTCTTTGATCCCGCTCGTCACAGCGCTGAAATTGATAAATTCTGCTTTGGTCCGCCCCGCAATAATGCTGGCTAGCGTTGTCTTGCCCACTCCGGGCGGGCCCCAGAAGATCATGGATGAGATCTGATCCCTCTCGATCAACAGGCGCAGCACCTTTCCTTCGCCTAACAGATGCTCCTGCCCCACAAACCTGCTTAAGTTTTTCGGACGCAGCCTGCTCGCAAGCGGCGCGTTGACCCTGCGGTCGTCAAATAATGATAGTTGTTCCATCTCTTCCTCCGTCCTTACTCCCTTTCCTGCCTGCGCTATCGAGTCATTTCCTATATCCCTTCCAGTGTAAACTGCGGGATAAAACTTTCCCCTGCCGTTCCCTCCTCCTGGATGAACGCCTGCTCGACTCCTAGCGCGACCGCATAGTCCATCAGGCGTTCATATGCCTTTGTGCTCACCGCTTTCGCGAGCCTGGGATACTTTTCCTGGTTCAAGGATGGGACTGGCGTATATTGGTTCATCAGACTGATATAGATCTGATCGCCATAAGTGTCGTAAAGATACCGGACGATCCGCTTCGCGTCCGCCAGACATCCGGGAAGCAGAAGATGCCGGACGATCACGCCGCCTGTCATAATCCCCCGCTTATCGAACCTGGGCGGACCTGTCTGCCGTACCATCTGGGAGAGCGCCGCACATGCCGCCTGGGGATAGTCCTTAGCGCCGGAATATGCCGCTGCATGCCCTGCGTCCAGATATTTCAGATCCATCAGATAGACGTCCACATATCCCTCCAGCATCCGGATCGTCTCTGCCCGCTCATATCCTCCCGTATTATACACCACAGGAATATCCAGGCCACGCTCTTTTGCACGTTTTAGCGCGGTAAGGATCTGCGGGACAAAATGAGTAGGCGTCACCAAGTTGATATTATTCGCGCCTTTCTCCTTTAATTCCAGGAATATTTCTGTCAGACGGGTATCCGATATCTCTTTTCCCGCCCGTCCTTTGGAAATCTCATGATTCTGACAATATACGCATCCAAGCGTACAGCCGGAGAAAAACACTGTCCCCGAGCCTTCCTCACCGGAAATGCATGGTTCCTCCCACATATGGATGGCAGCCCTGGCCGCCCTTACGGCAGAGCCTTCCTTACAGAAGCCTTTTTCTCCTTTTTCTCTGTCTGCCCCGCACATCCTGGGGCAAAGTGTACATCCTGCCATCTCTTCTACCTATAGCGGTCTGCCGCAAATATGTGAAGCTTTAATTTCTTCGCTATGTCTTCCAGCATACACTGCCCTGCAATGCTGTTTCCTTTATTATCCAGCGCCGGGCCGTAAATACCGATCCCCATTTCCCGGTCCACGACCGAAAGGATTCCTCCTCCCACTCCGCTCTTTGACGGAATGCCAACCCGCACGGCAAATTCCCCGGCGCCATCGTACATCCCGCAGGTGAACATGATCGTCTTTACAGTCTGCACCACATCACTGTCCAGCATCCGCCTCCCAGTTTGAGGATGAATCCCGTCGGATGCAAGCGCCAGCCCAAAACCGGCAAGACTATCTGTCGTCACATTCAGGGAGCACATCCGCACATAGAAGTCCAGACTCCTTTCCACATCGTTTTCCAGAATCCCTTTACTTTCCAGAAGATAAGCGATCGCTTTGTTTCTTGCAATATTTGCCATCTCTGAGCGGTAGACCCTTTCATTGATCTGAATCCCTCCATCAAGGCACAGCTCCCTTGTGATGTCCAGCATCTCGTCAAACGTGACGGCTGATACCAGGCAGCTCGACACTGCGATCGCCCCGGAATTAATCATTGGATTGAACGGATAATTGCTGGACAAATCCAGCTTAACCAGAGAATTGAAAGCATCCCCCGAGGGTTCCATCCCGACCTTGCGGAACACCCGGTCAAATCCGCATCGTTCCAAAGCCACGGCCAGTGACACGACCTTCGAGATACTCTGAACCGTAAACCTGACGTCTGAATCGCCGGAATGAAGCCGTTTCCCATCCTTGGTATAGATACTGATCCCCAGATCATTCCTGTCCGCGCATCCAAGCTCGGGGATGTAGTCCGCTGTTTTTCCAAAGGCGATATGTCCCCGGCTCTTTTCCAAGGCATTATCCATTATCTTTTGTAGTTCCTCTTCTCTCAACTTACTTTCTCCTTTTCGTAACTTTTATCCCACGAAACGATTTTACCATCTATCGCGGATATTTTCAATCTCCGTCTCCTGTGGTTTCCCGTCAAACCTGGGTTTGCATTTCCCGCTTAATCATGTATAATAATGGATAGATCGCAAATGGAGGTGAAGAAAATGAGTAAGATCGATGAGGTCAGAAGCGCAATGGTGGCGGCGATGAAGGCAAAGGATAAGGATACAAAAGAGACTCTTTCCTCTCTTCTTGCAGCGCTGAAGAATAAGGCCATTGACAAACGTGCCGATCTGACGGAAGAGGAAGAAGTACAGGTCATCTTAAAAGAGATCAAGCAGACAAAGGAAACTCTGGAGATGACACCGCCTGAGAGAACCGATATCATCACAGAGTGTGAAAAACGTATCGCTGTGTTAGAGCAATATGCCCCCAAAATGATGGACGAAGCCGAAATACGCGAAGTCATTGCTTCCGTACTTGCACTCCTTGAAATCGAAGCGCCAACCCCGAAGGACAAGGGACGCATCATGAAAGAGCTGATGCCACGGGTAAAAGGAAAAGCAGATGGAAAGCTCGTCAGTGAGATTCTGGCAAAAATGATGTAGGAAGGGCAAAGTACCCCGCAGGTTCGCGGGGTACTTTATTGTTCTTCCATGAGTCTGTCTATGATCGTCCTGTTCTCGTCATATATTTCTTTCAGACGCCCTTCCAGCTCCTTCCTGCATCCAGCGGCGTCAAGCGCCGCTGCCCAGTCCTCTGTCCACACCTCATATGCCTCGCCGTAAGAAATGGTGTATTCAGTCACGTATTTCACCGGATTTCCCACCATGTCCGAGAGGATTTCGTATGCTTCTTTATTCTGCTTCCGGATCTTTTTCAGTTCTTCCGTATCCACCTTCCCGCCCGATTCATTCCATGTGCGAAGCGTCCCGTTATACTCCATCACGCGCGCGGTCTGTTTGTGAAACGCATTCAAATAATCCTCCAGGACATTTTCTTCTATCATGCCGTCGTTTCCCCGCGCCGTACGTTCCAGATTGACCGGCTCATAAATCGATATCCTGCCAAGAGCTCTGCGTATCCGGATGTCGTCCTTATTCGACTGTCCAACAGAAAATCCCAGCACAAACCCCATGACCGACACCAAGACAATCAGCACGATCCCCGCTATTTTCAAATACTTTTTATCAGTCCTCATACTTTGCAGCATAACATCATTTCCTCCTATCCCAGCACTTCTCCCACAAAAATTCCCAAGAGAAGGCTGGAGAGCGCGCTTCCGGCAAGCACGGCAAGAAAAAGCACGACCTTTAATGCTGCGGATATTCCTGCTGTTTTCGCTTGCTCCCGTATGGGTTCCTCCTTCCCAGGCGGCTCTGTTTTCTCCTGCTGGAACGCTCCCATTCTTTCAATATAAAACTGATACGGAAACCGCTGGAGCCCATAGGGTTCTCCGGAAAACCTGCTGCCGTCCAGGGAGGCAAAATACTGCCAAATCTGCATGGTAAAGAGGGAATGTGTCTGGAGAAAGCGATACCATTCCGTAAAAAAGGTTCTGGATCCGAACACTTCCGCCAGCTGCGGATCGTCAAAAAAATCTCTCCAATGATAGAGCTTTCCCCTCTCGGTTTCATTCATATACAGCTCGTGCATCTGACCGATCACGTTTCTTACCCGCTCCGTCATTCCCTGGTTTTGATGTCCCGCGGACGCGATCTGCTGGAAGCTGGCGTCCCACATTTGTTCTTCCCCGGACGCCTTTTCTACATCCTGCGTCTCCTCGCTGTTTCCATCCAGCATCCCTTCCTTGTTTCCATCCGACGCCTCTTCCCCTTCTGCGAACATGGGCACTGTGTCCTCCATATTATGGCTTGCCTTCCCTTTAAACGGGATATCGCTCCATTTTGCGCGCAGGATGGCTTCCTCATATGCGTCGTGCAAAACCTGAAACTCCTCAGGGCACTCCTCGGGATGAAACTCCCTGCTCCTTTTGGCATAGGCTTTTTTGATGGTCTTGATATCATTGGTAGGCTCGATGTTCAGTACTTCATAGCAGTTCATTACGAATCCTTTCTCCATTCATCGTACAAATATTTATCCAGCCGTAGGATCACCGACCTTTTAGGAGAATTTTCAATAATATTTAGAAGTTCATTCGTCCTTATATATGCTTTTTCGATCTTCCTCGCGTCCTGAGTGTTCAGAGCGGCGGTAAATTCTCCCATAAAGCGTCCCGTATATTTCCGTACGTCCCCGGTGTTTTCCTCAAATACTCTGTCGCCCCTTGCTAAAAGCAGGCGGTTCTTTTCCTGATCTCTGGGATGAATCTTTAATTTCTGAAGTTCTTCCCGCCTTTTTTGAATCTCTTCCTCAGAAAGGCGAATGGACGGATTCACGATCACCTTGCTGGTTTTCTCCTGCGTGCTTACCACCGTCACGTCAATCTCCAGGATTCCATTCATATCGTAAGTATAGCGGACGTCGATGGCTTCCCTATCCTGCTCGGTCTTCCCCATAGGTACAGGCACCTCCAGCCTGCCAAGACATAGGTTCTGTTTCGCGATCCTGTGCTCCCCCTGTAAAATGACGACGGTACAGAACTGCTGGAATGGGTTCGCGGTAAAATACCTCGCCGCCCGGCTGACCGGGAGTACCGAATTTCGCTCTATGATCGGCGACATGACCGATGGAGCCTCCCTATCCTCCTGGGAGACTTCGATCCCCAAGGTGAACGGACAGATATCGGTCAGCATCATATCTTTTACCACAGCCATCCTCTCCTTGATCCCTGCGTACATCCCCACGCCCACAGCGACCGCCACGTCAGGGTCGATCCTGGAGAGCGGCTTTTTCCCGCTGAGAAACTGCAGATAATTCTGCACCAAAGGCATCTTGCTGGAACCTCCCACCAGGATGATATCGTCAATATCCTTCCATTCATATCCCCCGTCCGATAAGGCGCGCGTAAGCGGCATTCCAATACTTTCCATAATCTGTGTGGACGCCTCAAGAAGCCCTCTGGAATCCATCTGCATCCCGTAGAGCCGCCCCGATATCACCGTCTCCATCTCCGCCTGGGAGCTTTTCGACAGCTCCATCTTCAATTTTTCCGACGCCTTTAAAAGCGCCGCCCACTCCTCTTTTGTGAGCATCCCGAAATCCAGCCCGCTGACGCTAAGGAATTTCTCTGCGATCGCCTTATTGATGTCGTCGCCCCCTAGATGATTGTCTCCTGCCACCGCTGTGATTTCCACCACATTGTCAAAGGCATCCACAATCGAGATATCAAGGGTTCCTCCTCCAAAATCGAACACCAGGAATGTCTGGTCTTCTTCCATTTTCCCAAAACGGTATGCCAGCGCGGCAGCGGAAGGCTCGTTTACAATCCTCTCCACCCTAAATCCCGCAAGCTCTCCGGCAATTTTCGTCGCATTGCGCTGCAAATCATTGAAATATGCGGGAACGCTGATGACTGCTTCCTCCACCGGCTCTTTTAAGAAGGCTTCCGCATCCTCCTTGAGCTGTTTCAAGACAAAGGAGGACAGATCTGACGCCGAAAACCGTCTCCCTCCCAGGAAAAATTCTTCTTCTGTTCCCATAAACCGTTTGAAACTCGCCGCTGTCCGGTCAGGGTGTGAGATCAATCGTTCTTTTGCCGTCCTTCCTACCAGGATCTCGCCGTTCTCATCCACGCCTACGACGGACGGAGTCAGATATTCACCCAGATTATTGGGGATCAAGGTACACGAATCCTCCTGCCAAACGCTGACAAGACTGTTTGTCGTTCCTAAATCAATTCCTACAATCGCCATATCTACTCATCTACTTTCTCATTTTTGTTCCCGTCCCGTCACGTTTTGCCAGTTTGAGACGGTTTAAGGTCACTTCCCTGTCATGGAACATGACTTTACTCTCCGCACCCTCCTCAAACAAGAAGACACTCTCTACCGCATCCTTTTTTTGAAGCTTCATCCCCCGTACTCCCACGGCGCTCTTTTTCTTTTCCGACACTTCCTCTGCCGGAAAACGGAGCACATATTCATTCTCTGTCATCATAACCACGTTTTGATTATCTGAAATAATCTGTACGCTCACCACCTCGTCATCCGGCGCCAGCTTCGTGGCCGCGATCGTCCTCTTGCTTACCTGAAATTCCGAGCCTTCTACCTTCTTAACCATCCCCTGCTTTGTGGCAAAAAGGAATTTGGCAAAATAGAGCTGCCGGTCGTCGCAGAGGAAGACGATCTCCTCCTTCGTGCTATCAAAATTACTCACATTGTCAATCGGAATCCCTTTATCCCTGAATTTCCCAGCGGGAAGATCCTGTATCTTTGCCTGGTGCATCCTTCCGTCCCGGGTAAAAATCATCATCCTTCCCGTATTCATGCAATGAATCACATATTTATTCTCTTTATCGGCCGCCTCCTTATTCCTTTCATAGACCGGAATCTCCACCGTCTTAGCATAGCCAAAACGATCCATGAGAAACACGACTTCCTGCTCCTCGGTCTTTTTTTCTTCAAAGACCGCTTCCTTGGCGTTCTCGATCTGCGTTTTCCGTTTGATAGCGTACTCCTTTTTCAGCCCGTCCAGGTCCGCGATAATCACTTCCGCCATGGAGTCGTAGTGGTTCAGGATATCCTCATACCGGGCGATATTTGCCAGCGTCGCCTCATGCTCTTTGAGCAAAGCCTCCACTTCAAGCCCGATCAGCTTATAGAGACGCATCTCCAGGATTGCCGACGCCTGGCGGTCCGTAAAGCGGAGCATGGACGCCATCTTTTTGGATATCCGGGATTTGAAGTTGATATTCTCCGTAATCCCTTTGGTAAGGCAGGCTTTCGCATCGTTCACCGACGCGCTCCCCCTTAAGATCTCAATAATCAGGTCAATGACGTCGCACGCCTTGATGAGTCCCTCCTGGATCTCCTTCTTCTCCGTCTCTTTTCTAAGCAGGTTCTTGTATTTTCTTGTAGCCAGTTCAAACTGGAAATCCACATGGTGCTCGATGATCTTCTTTAGTCCCAGAACCTCCGGCCGGCCGTCTGCGACCGCCAGCATATTTACACCGAAGGTGTCTTCCAAACGAGTCTTCTTATACAACATGTTAATCAGATTATCCACATCCGCGTCCTTCTTTATCTCAAGGACAATGCGGATTCCCTCTTTAGAAGACTGGTTGGAAATGTCCACGATATCGTTGGTCTTTTTATTTTCAATCAAGGACGCCACATCGTTCAAAAATTTGCCAATCCCGGAACCGATCATGGTGTAGGGGATCTCGGAGATCACAATCTTCTTCCTGCCCCCCTTAACCTCCTCCACGTCCACCTTGCCCCGGATCTTGATCTTACCTGTTCCGTTCTCATAAATATCCAATAGCTCGTCTTGATTGACAACGATTCCCCCTGTAGGAAAATCGGGTCCCTTGATATATTTCATGAGCCCTCTGGTGGAAATGTCGTTGTTCTTCATATAGGCTTTGACCGCGTCGATGATCTCCCCTAGATTGTGGGTTGGGATGCTGGTTGCCATTCCAACCGCAATCCCCTCCGCGCCGTTCAGAAGCAGATTGGGCACACGCACCGGAAGGACGGACGGCTCTTTTTCCGTCTCGTCGAAATTGGGTACAAAATCAATAATATCCTTGTCCAGATCCGCCAGATATGCTTCCTGCGTAATCTTCGCGAGCCTCGCCTCTGTGTAGCGCATCGCCGCGGCTCCGTCTCCCTCAATGGACCCAAAATTCCCATGTCCGTCCACCAGGATCATGCCTTTCTTGAAATCCTGCGCCATCACCACTAATGCCTCGTAAATCGAGCTGTCCCCGTGGGGGTGGTATTTACCCATGGTATCCCCCACGATACGGGCACACTTCCGGTAGGGCTTGTCATAACGTATCCCCAGCTCGTGCATATCGTAGAGCGTTCTCCTCTGGACGGGTTTTAACCCGTCCCGCACGTCCGGCAGGGCACGGGCGATAATCACGCTCATCGCATAATCAATATATGATTTCTTCATCAGATCCGAATATTCTGTCCGGATGATCTGTGAGCTATCCATCTGTTCTTACCTCCTAAATATCCAGTTCCGCTTCCGTCGCATTTTCATAGATAAACGCGCGCCGCGGCGGTACTTCCGTCCCCATCAGCATTTCCGTCACACTGGACGCCATGCGTGCGTCCTCGATCTCAATCCGCTTCATCAGACGCGTTTCAGGGTTTAAGGTCGTCTCCCAGAGCTGGTCTGCATCCATCTCACCCAGCCCTTTGTAACGCTGGAGAGTGAACGCCCCGTCATGGGTCTTCCTGTACCGCTCCAACGCTTTGTCGTCGTAAAGATACTCTTCTTCCCCCTTCTTCGGCATGGCTTTATAAAGAGGAGGCATGGCGACATACACATGTCCTTCGTAGATCAGCTCCGGCATGAACCGGTAAAACAAAGTCAAAAGAAGCGTGGAGATGTGTGCGCCGTCCACGTCCGCGTCCGCCATGATGATGATCTTATCATACCGAAGCTTCGTGATATCGAAATCATTCCCATATCCTTCTGAAAAACCGCACCCGAATGCATTAATCATGGTCTTGATCTCCGCGTTGGCAAGGACTTTATCGATACTCGCCTTCTCCACATTCAGGATCTTGCCCCGGATGGGAAGGATCGCCTGGTACATCCGATCCCGGGCAGTCTTCGCGGAACCTCCCGCCGAATCCCCCTCTACGATAAATATCTCGCACTTTGACGCGTCCCTGCTCTCACAGTTCGCCAGTTTTCCGTTGCTGTCAAACGAAAATTTCTGCTTTGACAGAAGGTTCGTCTTGGCTTTTTCTTCCGTCTTACGGATCTTCGCCGCTTTCTCGGCGCAGGAAAGCACCTTTTTCAAAGACTCCAGGTTTCGATCAAAATAACGCGGCACCTCATCGCTCGTCACTTTTCCCGCCGCCTTTGCCGCGTCCTGGTTGTCCAGCTTGGTCTTGGTCTGTCCCTCAAAACGGGGATCCGGATGCTTGACGGAAACAATCGCCGTCATCCCGTTCCTCACATCCGCCCCAGTGAAATTCGCGTCCTTTTCTTTCAGGATCCCCAGTTCTCTTGCGTACTGGTTCATGATCGTGGTAAATGTGGTCTTGAATCCTGTCAGATGGGTTCCGCCCTCCGCATTATAAATATTATTGCAGAATCCCAGCACATTCTCATGAAACTCGTTCACATATTGGAAAGCAGCTTCCACCTCAATTCCCTCGGACTCCCCTTTAAAATAGACCGGGTCATGCATGACTTCCTTATTCTTATTCAATTCCTTGATAAATCCGATAATCCCGTCCGGCTCATGGTACGTGATCTTCTCTGCAGGCTCCTTTCTCTTGTCCTCAAAAAAGATCGTCAGCTTTGGATTCAGGTACGCAGTCTCATGGAGGCGGCTCTTGATCTCCTCCTCCCGGAACCGGATCTTCTCAAAAATCGTATCGTCCGGCAGGAAATTGATACAGGTTCCTGTTTTCTTCGTCTTTGCGATCACCGGAAGTAGTCCGTCATGAAGCTCGATCACCGGAATTCCGCGTTCATATCGGTCATGATGGACAGCCCCGTCCCGGCTGATCTTAATATCCATATAGGCGGAGAGCGCATTCACCACAGACGAACCCACACCGTGGAGCCCGCCGCTGGTCTTATATACCGAATCGTCGAATTTTCCCCCCGCATGCAGGGTAGAATATACAACGCGCGCTGCGGAAACCCCCTTCGCGTGCATTCCCACTGGGACTCCCCTTCCATTATCTGTCACAGTGGCGGATCCGTCCTTTTCCAAAGTGACCTGTATCTGGTCGCAGCATCCTGCCAGATGCTCATCCACCGCATTATCCAGTATCTCATATACCAGGTGGTTCAGCCCCTTTGTACCGACGCTCCCGATGTACATTCCCGGACGCTTCCGTACCGCTTCCAGCCCTTCCAGTACCGCAATACTCTCCGCATCATATGTAGACTGCTTTGCCATATCATAACCTCACTTTTTCACAGTAAAATACAACATTTATGAATCATTATAGCGGATTTGTCCTTTTCAGACAATCTTTTTCTTTCACTTTCCGTCCTCAAATACTACTCAAAATACTACTAACTCAAAACCTCATCCAGAAGCTCCGCCAACGGCTCCATCGCATTTTTCATTTCCTGCACCGTGTTGGTCTGCGCGCCCGCCTCAATCAGCAGCATTTTCGGCGCCAAATCCATATTATATTTATACCCTTTCAGATAAATCCTTCTTGTGAATCCTGGGTATTTTTCCTCCGCCGCCACCTTCATCTGCATGGAAAACGCCAGGTTATCCTGGATATATGGATTTTCCATTCCTGTTAGATTTCCGTTCGCTCTGGTCCTTGACATCCCGTTAAAAAACATGATCTGGGCCGTCTCTTTCCCGTTCACGTCCGTTACCAAGTGCGTGCTCTCGCCCACACCGTCCCTATGTAGGTCAATGACAACCTCTATGCTGGGATTCTCTTTCAATATCTGCGTGATCTCCGGGCGTGCCAGCTCATACGCTTCGCTCCGGTCCAGTTTCCCATCGATTAAGTCATAAACACCTTTGTGATGCAGGGTAGGGATATGGTACTTGTCGGTCAAAAGCTCGGTCAGATAATCCCCGATCCCAACAATACTGGTATCTGAACTTCCGTCTGAGTCAACAAATGCTTCTTGCGAATGGGTGTGAAAGATCAGTACTTTCGGTCCCTCTTCTTCCTTATTGATACTAAGATCCTTTGACATAAGCTCGCCGGCGTTCAGATCCGCTTCCTCCACATAGGTTACACTGTCTATGGTATACAGGTTGCTGGTTAAAAATTCAAAGTTACTTAAGTTTTCCATGGAAAGGTCGAGCTGGACGACTTCCTGCTCTGTCTCCTTACTTTCATCCTTTCCAATCAGATTTCCGTTGGCATCCACCTCATTTTCATCCTCTGCTTCCATTTTAAGCAGCATCTCATACGTGGCTTCATCCTCCACGGAAAGCTCCCCCTGCTCCATGCCGGATACGTATCCGCCCAGCGGAATCAGGTTCACCGCCATCCTGACAACCCACTCTTTCGCAGAAATCTTCTCATTCTTCTTTTCTCCATACGCAATGCCCGGGAGATACATCTGCTCTGCGCTCTCCTGGATCTCCTGGAAGGCCTGGAGCTTTATGTTGTTCCAGAGCCTCCCGCTCCTTTCCGCTACGGCACAGATGCCGAGCATGCAGATTAGCAGCCCGGTAATCATTGTGCGAAAACGCCATTTTTTCATATTCCCAACATCCCGCTTTCATTTTTCCGCCGCATTATGAGACAAAGTCTTCACCCTCATTATATGTGGAGGAAAATGTAATTATTATTTTGCCTGTCCCATCTTTTCCTTTTTTTCGGAAAACAGGATGTTGAGCGCCTCCGAAATCGTATAGCTGATGCGTTTCACTGTCTCATCAATATCCTTCGGCGTAACAAACATTCCATTCAAATGCGGTGCGATCAGCTCTTTTACTAGCTCATATTTCTCTCCTGCACTGTACCCCTGCATTACAAGTCCGACCCCTTTCAGAGCCTCGGAGTTTTCCAGCGCTTGAATCAGGTTTTCCATGGTATCGTTCACAATCGTCGCCGCATCCACTACCGTGGGAACGCCGATCGCGATGACAGGGATCCCCACGGTATCCTTTGTGATACCGTTTCTGTGGTTTCCCACTCCGGACCCCGGATTGATCCCCGTATCCGCGATCTGGATGGTTCGGTTCAGCCTACGGGAATTCCGCGCCGCAAGGGCGTCCACCGCAATGATAAAATCCGGCTTTGTCTCCGCCACAACGCCCCGGATGACCTCCACCGTTTCCATACCGGTCTGTCCCATCACCCCCGGGACAATCGCGCTCACACTCTCCACATGCTCCTCTCCCATGGCATATTTCCCATACTCCCGTATAATATGGCGGGTGATGTTCAAATTATCCACCACATAAGGACCCAGGGCGTCCGGCGTTACCTGGCGGTTCCCTAACCCCACCACAAGAGCCTGGTAATCCCCCTGCTTTTTAGGCAGCATCCCCCGCATGATCGACGCCAGTTCTTGCGAAATCTCCCGGTGATAGTCCTCGTCCGGCACTGCCATGTTCGGAGCCTCCACCGTAATGTAAGTGCCGACCGGTTTTCCCATCACCTTAGCGCCTTTCTCTGTCTCAATCTTCACCGTGGTCGTACGGATCTCCCGCTCTTCGTCGTAATCCTCCGTGAGGATCACACCCTGGACCTCTACGTTGTCCGATTCAAACCGTTCTTTCTGCTCCAAGGCCAGGTCGGTCCGGATGCTGTATTTCTCAACCATCGTGTTCCCCCTTTTCTGTATAAGGCTGTGCTGCTATGAATAACAACTATTTTTTACAGAATTTTGGGAAATATGTATTGACAAGCACTATTTGTTCGCCTAAAATGAATAAGTGTGCTCGTCAGATGTTTTCGTGTCTCTTTCTGGCGAACCGATTGAATATAATCAGGATTGGGAGGTGTCAGAATTGGCTAATATTAAATCTGCTAAGAAAAGGATTTTAGTGACTGAGACAAAAACAGCTAGAAATAAAGCAATCAAATCCAAAGTGAAAACTTATGTGAAGAAAGTGGATGCTGCTGTTGCTAATAAGGATGCAGAGGGTGCGAAGGCCGCGCTTAGGGAAGCGATTTCCGTAATCAATAAAGCGCATACAAAGGGCGTTTACCACAAGAACACTTGTGCCAGGAAGGTAGCCCGTTTAACCAAAGCGGTTAACGAGATTGCTTAATTATTTGATATAAATTATTAAAAAAGACAGCCATTCCGTCATGTGGCTGTCTTTCTTTTTCATAATCGTCTTTCAATTTTCTTTCACATTTTACAGCTTTGAGTACCCGTAGCTGTTCACGATCGCTTCCAGCCTCTTCCCCGCCTTACACATCGGACAGTCCATGGGTTTGTAAGCACGATAATCCGGCAGATCCGCACTGGTGAATACCGTCTTTACTTCCATGCCCGCAATCTTATTCACACTGCTGAAGATCGCACATATCCCACATACCCTGCCTCCGTAATACAGCACTGACTCGATCGCCTGGTTGACCGACTTCCCGGTAGTAATCGACGCAGCCAGAAGGAGTACCTGCTGATTCCTTATCATCCTCTGCTTATTGTCCCGGAAAATCATCTGACCGTCCATATGGTATTCCGGCGTAACAAGAGAAATGTTGTTGCCCTTGCTCAGGGAATACTGGTGCATGTCCGCCAACTCCTCAGCCATAAAGGTCCCTATGGTATCTGTCTCCTCCAGACATACGATCGTGTCCACCATAGTCGTACCTATATATTCTGCAGCCAAAACTTTCGCTGTTTCACGGCCGTTATTGTGCCTTACTTTTACGGTAGACATGTCGATGTACGTATTGATGTGTGAATGGTTGGTTGCAAAATGCCCTTTTAAAATCTTAATTCTTGCCTTTGGATTCTTCGTCGAGCGAAGGTCTACTAATCTGTCGTCCATCATTTCCTCCTTTAAACCGCCATCTCGTGGCTTCTGTTGTTTTCCAAATCATTTGGCAAATGAGTATCCCTCATGCAAACAGCATTCGGGACTCCTGAAGCCAATCGCCTATTCGGCGATGTGTTTCACAAGGGATGCTTTTGAGTACAGTATACCATGCTGAAAGTGTTCATGCAATGAAAATTCCTCTTCGGGGTAGACGGAAAAAGCGGGCGCTCATACAAATTTCCCACACCAAACGGTGTGGGAAATTTGTATGAGTTATATTAGTTATTAATCAGTTTGTCCTCGTCGCTCCAGCTGTAAAGTTTCCGTACCTCTTCACCGATCACTTCTGCCGGATGCTCCGCCGCTTTCTTTCTCATCGCCTTAAAGTGTACCTGGCGTCCTGCGGGTGACATGTCAAGCAAAAATTCTTTTGCGAAAGTACCGTCCTGGATATCAGAAAGGATCTTCTTCATCGCTTTCTTCGTCTCTTCTGTGATGATCTTCGGTCCGGTCACATAATCGCCGTACTCCGCCGTATTCGAGATCGAATATCTCATTCCCGCAAATCCGCTCTGGTAAATCAGGTCAACGATCAGCTTCATCTCATGGATACACTCAAAGTATGCGTTTCTCGGATCATATCCTGCCTCGGTAAGCGTCTCGAATCCAGCCTGCATCAACGCACAGACGCCGCCGCACAGTACTGCCTGCTCTCCAAAAAGGTCTGTTTCCGTCTCTGTACGGAATGTCGTCTCAAGGACACCTGCCCTTGCTCCGCCGATACCCAGAGAATATGCAAGTGCTTTGTCAAGCGCTTTGCCGGTCGCATCCTGCTCTACAGCAACCAGGCATGGAACTCCCTTGCCTACCTGATATTCGCTGCGTACGGTATGTCCCGGTCCCTTCGGCGCGATCATCGTCACATCCACATCCTTCGGCGGTGTGATGCAGCCAAAATGAATGTTAAACCCATGTGCGAACATCAGCATGTTACCTGCCTCAAGATTCGGCTCGATATCCTTCTTATACATATCAGCCTGCAGTTCATCGTTAATAAGGATCATGATGATATCAGCCTGTTTTGCCGCCTCCGCTGCGGTAAATACCTGAAATCCCTGTTCCTCGGCTCTCTTCCAGGACTTGCTTCCCTCGTAGAGTCCGATGATAACGTCGCATCCGGATTCCTTCAGATTCAGGGCATGGGCATGTCCCTGGCTTCCATATCCGATAATCGCGATCTTTTGTCCTTCCAGTACGGATAAGTTGCAGTCTTCCTGATAATAAATTTTTGCCATTTTACGTTTTCCTCCTGTTTCACTTCTTGATCTATTCCAGTTAAAGGCCGCCGGCCTCTAGCTTCCCTTTGGCTTCCCCTGTGTGCGCGTCAGTCGATATAGATGACGTCGTCTGTTCCGCGGGTCAAACCGGTGATCCCCGTCCTCGCAAGTTCCAGGATCTCGTAACCGTCCAAGAGCTCCATAAACGCCTCCAGCTTAGAACTCGTACCCGTCAACTCGATCATCACACAGTCCCTCTCCACGTCCACGATCTTGGCGCGGAAAATATCAGCGACAGAGATAATATCCGCCCTCTGTGAAGCGTTGGCACGGATCTTAATCATAAGCAGTTCCCTGCAGACGGCATTGGTATCATTCAGCGGCTTGATATCGATGACATCCTCCATCTTCCGAACCTGCTTCTCGATCTGGGAAAGGCTCAGTTCATCGCCGGTCGCAACGATCGTGATCCTGGTAAACCGTGGATCCGCCGTCGTCCCCGCTGTAATACTTTCAATATTATATCCTCGCCGGCTGAACAGCCCCGCCATCCGGCTCAAAAGTCCCGGATTATTATGTACTAGAATCGAATACGCTTGCTTTCTCATATTATACCCTTCCTTTTCAAAAACAGAGTGCGTTCTGTTTTTTTATTGTAGCAACTTACCGCTCCCTTGTCAACCCACTTTCGGAAACTTTTCTAACTGTGCGGCTGAAAATTGTCCTTCTACCCGGCAAGAAGCGCCGCTCCGATCGCCCCGGCAAAACGGGCGAGCGGAACGCTTTTTACTGGAGATTTCAGGGCCAGTGCGAGCCGCTCAAGAATATAAGCGTCTTCACACAAGCCGCCTGTCAGAAAATATTTTTCCCCCGGAACCTGTGATATCAGCTGCACTACCTTTGTCACCACTGATTCAATGACGCCGAACGCGATATCCTCCCTGGGAGTCCCGTTCCCGATCAGGCTGATGACCTCCGACTCAGCAAACACGGTGCACATGGAACTGATTGTGATCTCGCGCCCTTTTCTTGCCAGATCTGACAGCTCATTTTGTGTCAGTCCAAGCCGATTCGTCATGACCTCCAGGAATTTTCCGGTTCCCGCAGAGCATTTATCATTCATGATAAATTTCATCACCCGGCCCTTTTTCAAGGAAATTCCCTTCGTATCCTGTCCTCCGATATCGATCACCGTACCGTCCTCCTGAAACAGAAAATGCGCTCCCTTACCGTGGCATGTGATCTCCGTGACCGCACTATCAGCATATGGGACGGAAACACGCCCGTATCCAGTAGCCACATATTTTGCATTCTCCTTATTGATCCCCTCTTTTTCCAGCATCTCATATATCGTTTCCGCTGTACTGCGGCTGCTGAATCCTGTGTTCAACAGAATCGTCTTCACCACTTCACCTTCGTTCATAACAGCCGTCTTCGCCGCGCTGGACCCTATATCGATTCCAACCTGATACATAAACTAATCCTCCGATTCTTATTTTCTAACACTTAGTGTATTACCAAGCTCATTTTTCGTCAAATTGATATATTCTATCATTGATTATGTCTATATCAGAACAGCCAGACTCTCATATGCCGCAAGCATCTTTTCCTTTCCCACGCTTTCTCTTCCATAATTGGAGATCAGGAGCTTTGCTTTTTCCCCTGAAAATGCTTCCGGAAGCCGGTATGTGATCTCCTTCTCCGTAAAATTGCAGACAACCAGCAGTTCCCTTCCCTCCAGTCTCCGTACATACACAAATAGCTCCTCGCTTTCCGGCATAAGAAGCTCATAGGTACCGTAAACGATGATCGGATATTCTTTCCTCAGCGAAATCAGCTTTTGATAATAATGAAAAACCGAGTCCTTTCGGCTTAACTGTTCTTTCGCGTTGATTTTCACATAATTCGGATTTACCGCGATCCATGGGGTTCCGGTGGTAAATCCCGCCTGATCGCTGTCGTCCCACTGCATCGGCGTACGCGCGTTATCTCTTCCTTTATAACTGATATAATCAAACATCTCCTCCGGAGACAGAACCCCTTTTTCTGTCAGTTCATGATAGGCATTGATACTCTCTATATCCCGAAATTCTTCCAGCGAAGTAAACGGATAGTTCGTCATCCCCAGTTCTTCTCCTTGGTAAATATACGGCGTCCCCTGCATCATATGCAGACAAGTCGCCAGCATCTTTGCCGACACCTCCCGGTACATGTCGCCATCGTTCCCAAGCCTTGATAGCATCCGAGGCTGGTCGTGATTGCACCAATACAGACTGTTCCACGCCTTGCCTTCCAGCTCGGTCTGCCATTTTGACAAAACCTTTTTCAGATCCGAAAGCCGGATTTTCTTATGATTCCACTTAAATGACTCACCGCCGTCCAGATCCATATGTTCAAACTGGAATACCATACTGAGTTCCCTGCCGGAGGCTGCGGCATACTTTTTCGCCTCCTCCACTGTCACGCCGGAACACTCTCCCACTGTGATTAGGTCGTATTTGGAAAGCACTTCCCGATTCATCTCCTGCAGATACTCGTGAACATGCGGACCATTTACCACATGTGGTCCGTAATCTCCATATCCGTTCTTTCCCTTAATTCCGTCTGGAAGCCCCGGCGTCTTGGAAATCAGGCTGATCACGTCCATCCGGAAGCCGTCGATGCCTTTCTCGCACCACCAGGTCATCATGTCGAAAACTTCTCTGCGCACCTGAGGGTTTTCCCAATTCAGATCCGGCTGTTTTTCTGAAAATAGATGCAGGTAATACATTCCTGCCGACTCGTCATATTTCCATGCAGACCCGCCGAAGCAGGAACCCCAGTTGTTCGGCTCTTTCCCTTCTTTACCTTCCCTCCATATATAGAAATCTCGGTAGGGACTGTCCGCTGACTTCCGGCTCTCCAGGAACCATTCGTGCTCGTCCGACGTATGGTTCGCCACAAGGTCCATCATGATCTTGATTCCCAGCTCATGGGCTTTTTCCAGCATCCGGTCAAAATCCTCCATCGTTCCAAATTCCTTCATGATCGCCCTGTAATCGCTGATATCATAACCATTATCATCATTTGGAGACTGGTAGACCGGGGACAGCCAGATCACATCAATCCCCAATTCCTTCAAATACGGAAGTTTCTCTGTAATTCCCTTCAGATCTCCGATCCCGTCCCCGTCGCTGTCATAAAAGCTCCTGGGATAGATCTGGTATACGACGCTTTCTTTCCACCATACCTTTTCCATCTCTGTTCTCCTCTATTTATTACTTATTTATTACGGTTTAGCTGTGTAACCTTAGTATACCCTATAGTTCTTTGCCCTGGCAACCTTATTCTCTTTTCTTTTTTCTTCGATCATGCCGAATAATTCCGTTATCAGAATATGTATCTTTTCTTGCACACCTTCACACGCCACGGTATGGTCGTCTTCTTCATTCTCCCAGCCGCAAAATGCCACCAAAGGCGCCTGAAATTTTTCCTTAATCAGACTATTTTCTTCCGCTCCCATGCCAATCGTAATCATCCCCTCCGCCTTCCAGGTAAGTGCAAACCGGACGCCCTCCTTGGCCGTATCGCAAAAATGGAGCAGCATGTAGTAATTTCTCTGGGTAATCTCCTTTTCTATCATGCCAAGCATCTGATACGCCGCTGTCTGGTTCCCTGTATTTCCCTCGAATCCTCCCCTGTCTCCCACCAATACAGTAACCACATGAGAATGGTTCCCCGCAAGGAGCAAAGCGCCGACACTTGGTTCATACCCCGTCTCCCCCAGTACCTTCCTTACCTTTTTTGCCGTACTTTCTGAAACTTTCTCCTGATTTCCGTGAAGTACGTTCGACACTGTCGTGGGACTTACCCCCGCCCTCTTCGCAACTTCCTTGATTGTAATCTTTTTTGGTTTTTTTAGGCGAGACTCTCTTTCTCTTCTTCCCATATTTCATCTCTCCACTTCTGACTGTGATCTTATCTTCAATTAAAGATAATCTTTTATCCACAGACAATCAATATTTCCGAGCGTTTTCGAGATGTTCCGAAATCATTCGATTTCTCTTGTATCCCGCCTGATATTATGCTATTGTTTTAAAGGAATTGGCATACCAAACCTAAAAGGAGATCAATACAATGATAGACGGCGTTATTTTTGATGTGGACGGTACTCTTTGGGATTCTACCGATGTAGTGGCAAAAGCCTGGAACAAGGCGATCATGGACAATTCTAACCTAAAAACAGCGATCACAGGAGATACGTTAAAATCCCTGTTCGGGAAAACGATGCATGAGATCACGTCCGCTCTTATGCCTTCCCTGCCTTTTGAAGAACAGACGCGGATCGGCTATCTCTGTTTCGACCTGGAAAATGAAATGCTGAGAAAAGAGCCGGGCATCCTTTATCCCGGCGTCCGCGAGACGTTTGCGGCGCTGTCAAAGAAGACCCGGCTGTTCATTGTAAGCAACTGCCAGTGCGACTATATTGAGATATTCCTTGAAACCATGGGGCTTACTTCCTATGTGACCGACCATCTCTGTTACGGCCAGACCCAGACGCCCAAGGATGAGACGATCGCCCTGCTCATGGAGAGGAACCATCTGTCGCAGGCCGTATACGTGGGCGACACCCAGGGCGACTATGACTCCTGCCAAAAAGCAGGACTTCCCTTTATCTGGGCTGGATATGGGTTCGGGAATGTGCCGGACGCAAACTTTCGGATCTCCGGCATGGAAGAGCTTCTTCCCCTCCTTACTCAGATGAATGCCTTCGTCTAAGCGGTACAGACAGGCGCAATAGCGTAGGCGGCATATTGATAGTGCCCCTCACACGCTCCTGTTACACCACACGATGGCAGGCGGCGTAATGTCCTTCCCCGATTTTCTTCATCTGGGGTTCCTCCGTACGGCATTTTTCATCCGCAAACCGGCATCGGCTGCAGAAGCGGCATCCCGGTGGAGGCGCGATCGGACTTGGGACATCCCCCTGAAGGACGATCCTCTCCCTCTTTTCTTCCACATCCGGATCCGGGATCGGGATCGCGGACAATAGCGCCTGGGTGTACGGGTGTGCCGGATGGGTGTACAGCTCTTCCGATGAGGTTAGCTCCACGATTTTTCCCAGGTACATGACCGCCACCTGGTCTGAGATGTGCCGCACCATGGACAGGTCGTGTGCTACGAACAGGTAGGTCAGCCCCATTTTCTCCTGCATTTTCTGGAGCAGGTTGACGATCTGCGCCTGGATGGACACGTCGAGGGCGGAAATCGGCTCGTCGCAGACCAGGAACTCCGGCTTTATCGCCAAAGCCCTTGCGATTCCGACCCTCTGCCTCTGACCGCCGGAAAATTCATGAATATACCGGCTTGCGTGTTCCGCCTGCAGTCCTACCTGGTTCAAAAGCTCCTGCACGATTTCGCGCTCCTCCTGCTTTCCCGAAACCATATGATGAATCCTGAGTCCTTCGGCCACGATATCCCCCACCTTCATCCTTGGGTCCAGGGAAGCGTAAGGATCCTGGAAGATCGTCTGCACGTTTTTTGTAAATTCCTTCCTCTCCTGTCCTTTCATGGCGTGTACGTCCCGCCCTTTGAACAGGACTTCCCCCGCCGTCCTTGAATAAAGACCCGTGCATGTCCGTCCGCAGGTCGTTTTCCCGCAGCCCGATTCCCCGACCAGCCCAAGCGTCTTTCCCCTGTATATCTCAAAAGACACGTCGTCTACCGCTTTCAGCACCTGCTTCTTCCCCATGGGGAAATATTTCTTCAAATGCGAGACTTTCAGCACAGGTTCCTCGTTTATTTCTCGTCTACACATACTGCTCCTCCTGTTTCAAATGGGTAACCGCCCTTTACCTTCTCATGGTGCAGGTAGCATGACGCACAATGCCCCTCCCCAAACCGGAACACCGGTGGAAAAAGCCGCATGCACACTTTCATACAATACGGGCATCTTTCGGCGAACGCGCACCCTTTTACAGGCGCGAGCAGGTTCGGCGGCGCCCCCTCGATCGACGCCAGTTCTTTCTTCCTGTCCCCGTCCAGCCTGGGTACGGCGTTTAAGAGGCTCCAGGTATAAGGATGGCGCGGGTGGTAGAATATGTCCCGCCCCTTCCCGTACTCGATAATTTTCCCGGCGTACATTACCGCGATATAATCCGCCATATCCGCCACCACCCCCAGGTCGTGCGTAATGAGGATAATCGACACCTTCGTTTCCTGCTGGAGGGATTTCAGCAGTTCTAAAATCTGCGCCTGTATCGTGACGTCCAGCGCCGTCGTCGGCTCGTCCGCGATCAGAAGCTTCGGACTGCAGGCAAGGGCGATCGCAATCATAGCTCTTTGGCGCATCCCCCCTGAAAATTCATGGGGATACTGTCTGACACGCTTCTTTGCCTCCGGTATCCCTACCTTCTCCAGAAGCCTTACCGCTTCCTCCATCGCTTCCTTTTTCCCGATCTTACGGTGAATCACCAGGTTTTCCGCAATCTGTTTCCCCACGGACAACGTAGGGTTAAGCGCGGCCAGGGCGTCCTGGAAAATCATGGCGCATTTCTCCCCGCGGTAGGCCTCCCACTCTTTTTCCGGCGCAAGAACCATATTCCTGCCCTGGTAAATGATCTCGCTTCCTTCTTTTACTTCGCCCGGCGGCTGAATCAGCCCCATCACCGCTTTCGCCGTGACCGTCTTCCCGCATCCGGACTCCCCTACGATAGCCAGCGTCTCCCCTTCCCCAACTGTAAAATCCACGCCCTGTACGGAACGCACCTCTCCCGCGTAGGTATGGTAAGACACGCGCAGATTTTTCACTTCTATTAAATTAATCATCCGCATCTTTCCTCTCTATTCCTTATTTCACCATTTTCGGTTCCAGCGCATTTCTAAGCACGTCGCCGAGCACGTTAAAGCTCAGCACAGTCAGCAGAATAAACGCCCCCGGGAAAAGCGCCAGGGTCGGCACGTCCATGATATGGCTCTGCGCGTTCTGCAGCATGCTTCCCCAGGAAGACATCGGAAGCTTCACCCCGAACCCGAGGAAACTGAGCGAAGACTCCGTCAATATCGCCCGCGCAATACTGATGCTGGCCGCCACGATGATCGAAGGAACCATATTGGGGATGATGTGCCGGAATATAATTTCAAAATTCCCGGCGCCCATATTTTTCGCCGCCAGCACAAATTCCCGTTCTTTTAAGGACATCGTCTCCGCGCGCACGATCCTCGCCACCCCCATCCACGAGAAAATGCCGATGATGACTACCATCGTCAGCATGCTTGGGGACAGAAAAGAATTGATGATAATAATCAGAAGGAAGCTGGGCACAGACATAAAGATATCCACCGCCCGCATCATCAGATTATCCACCGTACCGCCGATATAACCGCTTACCGTACCGAAAAGGGTTCCCACCACCAAAGAGATCAGCATGGAAAACGTCCCCACGGCCAGGGATACCCTTCCGCCGTACAGCGCCCTGGTAAAATAGTCCCTTCCCAGATCGTCCGTCCCAAAGAAATGTTCCTTCCCCGGAGCTTCCAGCTTGTTGCGCAGATTCATGGCGTCCGGGTCATGCGGGGATAACGGCGCCATCAAAGAAGCCGCGACGACGATGCACAGAATCACCAGGCAGACCACTGCCAGGCGGTTCTCCTTCAGGCTAATCAGAAGATTATACCATATCCCGCGTTCGTAAAACGTTTCCTGGGCTTTCTCCTCGCGCCCGGCCGCCTCAAACGCGTCTTCTTTCTCTGTTTCTTCCAATAATAAATTTTTTGTATCAAGACTCACGATGACGTTTCACCTCCTGCTTGATTCTTGGGTCCGCCACACCGTACAATAAATCGGCGAGAAAGTTTCCAATGATTAAGATCACGCAAGACAGCATCGTAAATCCCATGATCATCGGATAATCCCTGGAATTGATCGCACTCATACCAAGCGTCCCCATCCCCGGCCATCCGAAAACAGATTCTATAATGAAAGAGCCTGTCACCAGACTCGCCAGGTTCATCCCTGCAAGTGTAATGACCGGAAGCAGGCAGTTCTTAAGAACATGCCCTGTCATAATCTTTCTCCTTGGAACTCCTTTCGCCTTTGCCGTCAGCACATACTCTTCTTCTAACTGGCTGATGGTGTTCGACCGGATATATCTGGTAAATACTGCCATATTTCCGACACTAAGCACAATGCTCGGAAGGATAAGATGCTGCAGAACATCAATCACCGAATCGCTTCCAACCGTCCGCATCCCGTTGCTTGGAAGCAGGTGAAGGTTCAGTGCGAAAACAATAATCAGCATGAGCGCCAGCCAAAAGGAGGGTATTGAGATCCCAATATAACTGAGCACGCTGACAACCTGATCTGCTAGTTTATTCTTTTTCATACCCGACCATAGTCCCAATGGTATGGAACCCAATAAAGAAAGCAAAAAGGCTGTCCCCATCAAGAGTATCGTGGCAGGTAATTTTTCAAAAATCTGCGCCGCAACAGGCTGATGGTTAATCACAGAATTTCCGAAATTCCCTCTGCAGATTTCCCTAAGCCATGCGAAATACTGTTCCACAACCGTGCCGTCAAGCCCCAAATCCTCACGCAGATCGTCGATCTCCTGCTGCGTCATATCCTGGCGTATGTACATATTTAAAGGATCCCCCGGCGCAAGATGGATAATCATGAATGAAAAGATCGAAACCAAGATCAAGACCGGCACCATTTGTACGATTCTTTTTACTACATATTTCTTCATACTGCCTCCTTATACAACAGAAGGCTGCCGCAAAATATTGTGGCAGCCTTCTGGCATTCATCATAGACAGAACTATTAGTTTGTCATATAAAGCTGCGTATAATCTTCAAATACCGGTACTACGTTAATGGCATCGCAGCCTTTGAGTTTCTTGTCCACTGCTAAAATAAAGTTACAGTCTGAAATCGGAACCATTGTATAGGCGTCCTTGATCTGCTGCTGCAGATCCGCGTAAATTTTTGCACGCTCGGCCGGATCCGTGGTCGCATCCCCCTGATTCCACAGGGCTGCGATCTCGTCTGTCGTACACAGGTTCTTGCTCAGGAAACCTTCACTGCTGAACATGTACTCGTCGCCCTGGTTATCACCGTTTGTGGAATAACCATTCAGACCAAGATCCCAGTCCCCCGCGTCAGTGTAGAAGAATTTCTCGAAGAAGCCCTGTGTCTCATATCCGGTGATCTCTACCGTGATGCCGACTTCTTTAAGCTGCTGCTGGATAATCAGCGCGCAGTCTTCCATATTCGCACGGCTGGAATTGTACACAAGCTGCAGCGTCTGCCCTTCCAGACCGCTGGACTTAATCAGTTCTTTTGCTTCATCAAGATTCTGCTTGTATCCTTCCACATCCTCATAGTAGAAGTTCTGGTCGCAGAACACCGTCTTCGCCGCAACGGCGATATCTTCTGAGCCATAAGCCCCGTCCACGATCGCCGGAACGTCAAGAGCCGCCGCGATCGCTTTCCTTGCGTTGATATCCTTCATCAGCGCGCTGTTGGAATTGAATCCCATGTAATTGATACGCCCTTCGTCCAGGGTAACCATCTCATACCTGTCGTCCGACGCGTATTTCTCGAATTTCTCCACCGTAGAAACCCGGAGAATATTCACTTCTCCATTCTCGAACGCGATCTCCTGCGCGCTCTCGTTCGGCATGATCTTGAAAATGACCGTATCCAGATTTACGTCTTTATAATAATCGTCGAATTTTTCCAGGGTCAGGCTCTCGCCCTTCTTCCACTCTTTCACCTTATACGGGCCGGATCCTACGCCCTGCGTCATGTTCAGTTCAGAAGAAGCGATATTTGCCTCCCCCTCGTACACATGCTTTGGAAGAAGCTTAATCGAGCCGAGCGTCGCCACATAAGACGCTGAAACCTCCGGAAGCGTAACGGTAAACGTAAGATCGTCCACCTTCGCCACGGTTACCGGTTTCTGATTGACGGTCGTGCCGCTTGTCGATTTATTATCCTTGTTCATCTTATACTCGAAATTCCAGATCACATCGTCCGCCGTGATGCTCTCCCCGTCGTGCCATTTCAGGCCGTCGCGGAGCTTCACGGTAATCGTCAGCCCGTCTTCTGAAACTTCACGGCTCTCTGCCAGGTAATAACGCACTTCGTCTTTTGATTCAATATAAAGCGGGTCGTATACCGGCTTCAACATCGTCATTCCTTCGTCGCCTGTCTCGTACACAATGTTCAGGCTGGAAATGTCCGACGGCATCGCGCGAATGATAGAACCGCCCTCGATCTTCTCACCGCCTGTCTCTTCCTTCTCTTCTTCTACCTTCTTGTCCGTTCCCCCGTCTGCAGTGTCTTTCTTTTCCTCAGTTCCGCCGCAGCCGCCTAAGACCAGACCAAACAGCATCACCACAGCCAGCAGACTGCATAATTTTTTCTTCATCCTTTTCCTCCTCTTGGGTAAATTTTACTTTTACAGTTTATTATTTCTTTCGCTTCGTGTCAAATCAATAAAAATGATAAAAAACTCTGTAAATAGTAATTTTCTATAAGTATGTAACGGATATTTTAAATGGTTCAAGCCTGCCTTTTAACTTATCTTTTTTGTATAATGGCATTAAAATAACTCACAGCAGTATCACAAAGCAGTACCACTATGAGTTATCTAACATCCATTTTCTTATTTATATTTTTAAAGCGACACCATTTTTTAGGTTCTATTTTGCGTGCCGGATAAACACCTCCATAGAACCCCTATATCGGGTGCTCATATCATAATGTACGATTTCAAGTTGCATTTTCTCTAACAGTTCTTTCAGAGTTTCATAAGAGACATAGGTATAATGGTTCAGTTCATGCCACATACAATGCTCAAATCCCTCCATTCTTGCATAAGCGCAATTATAATTCGGCGTTGAAATCCACAGAACACCGTCGTCTGCCAGCATATGTTTTACCTTCTCTAAGACCTCAACAGGATGGATCACATGCTCAAATACATCTCCCATCACAATGACATCATATTGCTTTTTTGCTTCATAATCTGTAATATCACACCACCTGATATCTACATCCAACGCTGCCGAAATACGTTCGCAGTCCTCCTGGCAGATCTCGACAGCTTCTACATGATATCCAAATTCTAATGCAACTGCAAGCATCTCTCCCGTACCGACCCCAATTTCAAGATACTCATTTCCGGAAGTCATACTTTTAAACCTTTGAAATATCTGGTTATATACATCAAGAGAAAATTTATTATTTAAGATAATGCTGCTTCCGTCTTTTGTATAATGCCCGTTAATAGTCCCAACATTTTCTTTTGGAAAGTTATATGTAAAATAGTTCCCACAATGCCCACATTTCATCCAAAGCTTTGCAGGTGGGAATACTGGTTTATTATCCAATTTTAGAACCTGCGGCGAACAATAGTGCGGAATAATATTCTCGCCTTTACTTCCGCAGAACGGGCATTCTTTCGTAATATTCTCTTCTGCCGTCTTTCCTTCATAATAGTATGCGACTCCAAGGATATCAGCCAAATCAGGATAAATTGTAAATGCATTTTCGGTCAGTTCATAGCAACGCATCGGATCTTCTTCAGCCAATTGCTGAGCACATGCATATACTCCCACAGATATCACTTTCGCTCCAAAATCACCGTTTAAAAAGAAGTCCAGTACCATTTCTAACCCCTCACACGAAAGCTGGGGCTGAACTTCCCCCTGTTCTCCCCTCTCATACAACTTCACTGCCAGATAAGGAGCAAAAATACTGCAGACATAGTCCAGCCATTTCTGTTTTCCCTCTTCGGACAAGTTGTTTTCTGACAAAGCATTCAGCATATCTGTTGATTTTTCGAGATAACTGTCTTTATCTTTTGCAATTTCATAAACGCTTTCACAAACCTGCCGTATCCTTGATTCATCTCTTTCTGGTATGTAGAGAGAATTCCGCAATTCACCTATGTCCTTTATAGTATTAAGTATTTGAGTCATTGTATTACCTCTCTTTCTCTAATCTGGACATAATTATATCATACTAATATATTTTTTCAATAAACCTCCCCTTCTTTATTTTGCAGCGCTCCGTCTCGCCCACGCGGCGAGCCCCGCTCCATGCATAAAAATGCCCTTTGCGATCATTTCAGCAAATCTTTCAGCGGAAACCTCCTCCAGGCAGAGAGCCTCCCCCGGCTCCCTGTCGCTCTCGCCCTGCGCGCCGCACCTGGCCTGGAATAAATGGATTTTCTCATTTGTGGAGCCAAAAGACGGATAAAACTCTCCCAGCGATATCAGTTCTTCCGTCTCATATCCCGTCTCTTCTTTCAGTTCCCGGACCGCCGCTTCTTCCGGCGTTTCCCCTTCGTCCACAAACCCGCCGGGCGTTTCATACTGCCATGACCCGACCGGATACCGGTATTGTTTCTGCAGCACGACTTTCCCGTTGTGGAACGGCAGGATACACACCCCTTCCCGGATTTCCAGGTAATCATAAGGCTGTTCATGTCCGTTTACCCTGACTTTATCCTCCACGATCGTAAAGCGTCCCGCCTGCACTCTCCTGGATTCCAGCGTCTCAAACGGGATTACTTCTCGGATTGTGGTAATCAGCGCGTCGCATATTCCCTCCACCTGGTATGCGCCGCTTCCGGCGGACACGAAGAAACTGTTCCCCTTCTGGAATTCCAATTTCTCTCCCCCGCAGTTGATGGTGCCTTTCCCGTCCAGCACCAGGATACTGGCAAAGGATTCGTCCGAGACCGTTCCTTCCATCTTCTTCATCACGTTTCCGTCCAGGTTCAGTTTATCCACCGTAAAATAGTCGCAGTCCGCCACATGGGGATAGCTGTTCTTACCTCTTACGATCGGCACCCGTTTTGTGACCGCCAGCGCTTTCTCTATATGGAGATCCCGTTTCTTCCCGTCTTTGCCAACCCTTCCGTAATCATAGACCCGGTAGGTTACGTTGGAATTCTGCTGGATCTCTGCGATCAGGATATCCTTCCCAATGGCATGGAGCGTCCCCGATTCAATGAAAAGCGCGTCCCCCTTCTGCACCCGGACGGCGTTCAGAACCTCCAGAAGGGTGTCTTCCTTGATTCTCCTGGCGAATTCTTCTTTACTGATTTCTTTCTGGAAACCATAGTAGAGGAAGGCGTTTTCTCCGGCGTCCATCACATACCACATCTCCGTTTTCCCGTACTGTCCCTCGTTTTTTAAGGCGTAACGGTTGTCCGGGTGTACCTGGATGGAGAGATTGTCCTTCGCGTCAATGAATTTTATCAGAATCGGGAAATCACGGAACCTGCGGCAATGCGTCCCCAGAACCTCGTTTCCTTCCGTTTCAATATATTCTTCCAATGTTTTTCCCGCGTATTTCCCGTTCATGATCGTGGAAGGCCCGTCGGGATGGCAGGATAGCTCCCAGCTCTCCGCCAGCACGTCCCCGTCGATTTTCTTCCCATACTCCTTAGCCAGGCGCTTCCCGCCCCAGATATAATCTTTGCAACTTGGTCTTAATTTTAAGATTCCCATAATATTCTCCCGTAAATTTGCCCTGTTCGTTCCTCAATCCTGTTCCGCCAGCTTTCGCACAGCCTCCGTGAGGCCAGAAAGCCGCGCGTCTGCATTCGCGCCGTCCGTTCCGCGTACCCCGATATAGAATTTAATCTTCGGCTCCGTGCCGGACGGACGGATGCAGCACCATGCGCCGTCCTCCAGGTCAAAGTACAGGACGTCGGACCTGCGAAGCCCCGTCTCCTTCTTCTTTTTGCTTTCCATGTCCAAAACTACGTTTTCCTTATAGTCGCGGAACTCAAGCACCCTGACGCCTCCGATTTCTTCCGGCACGTCCGTACGGATGCACTCCATCATTTCCTTTATTTTCTTTGCGCCGTCCTTTCCCTCTAACGTCACGGTACAAAGATCTTCTTTGTAGAACCCGTAGAGCTTGTATAGCTCCTGCATCCTTTCGCAAAGCGTCGTCCCCATATGGCGAAGGTACGCCGCCGCTTCGCAGAGCGCCATCACCGCCGCGACCGCGTCTTTATCCCTTGCGTGCGTCCCCACAAGGCAGCCGTAGCTCTCTTCATACCCGAACACATACTCGTGCTCCCCGCTCTCCTCAAAGAGCTTGATCTGCTCCCCGATATATTTGAATCCCGTCAAAGTCTCGATCAGATCCACCTGGTACGCCTTCGCCATTTCCCGCGCCATGTTCCCGGATACAATGGTAGTCACCACCGCGCCGTCTGCGGGAAGCGTCCCGGCCGCTTTTCTCTGGGACAAAATATAGTCCAGAATCAGCATTCCCGACATGTTCCCGGTAAAGCTCTGGTAGTCTCCGCTCCGCGTATCCTTTGCGTAGATTCCAAGCCGGTCCGCGTCCGGATCCGTCGCCAGCACGACGTCCGCGTCCACTTCTTTCGCAAGCTCCAGCGCCAGGGCGAACGCGTTTTTATCTTCCGGGTTCGGATAAGGAACCGTAGGGAAATTCCCGTCCGGTGTCTCCTGCTCTTTTACCACGTAGACATTCTCGAATCCCAATTCCTGTAAAATGCGGCGCACCGGGAGGTTTCCCGTCCCATGGAGCGGCGTATAGACGATCTTCAGGTTCTTCGCCTCCTCCCTGATGATCTCCGGGCGAAGCGTAAGCGATTTTAAAGCTTCCATATATTTGTCGTCCATCTCCGGGCCGATGACTTCATAGAGTCCCGCCGCCATAGCGTCCTCTATTTCCATGGTCCTGACCGCGCCGTAATCCTTTACCGCGTTCACTTCCTGTATGATTTCCTTGTCCCTGGGGCTTACAATCTGCGCGCCGTCCTCCCAGTATACCTTATATCCGTTGTACCTAGCCGGATTGTGGCTCGCCGTCACCACGATGCCCGCCGCGCATCCCAGCTCCCTAAGGGCGAAAGAAAGCATCGGCGTGGGACGGAGCGAAGGGAACATATACGCTTTAATCCCGTTCGCCGCAAGGGTGCATGCCGCCTCCTTTGCGAACCTTTGGGACATGTTCCGGGAATCGTACGCGATAGCGGCGCCCTTCTCCTTAACGCCTTCCTTTATGATATAATTCGCAAGTCCCTGGGTCGCTTTGCGCACCGTGTAAATATTCATCCGGTTCGTCCCCGCGCCGATGATACCGCGAAGCCCCCCTGTTCCGAATTCCAGCTCCCTGTAGAACCGGTCTTCTATCTCTTTTTCGTCTCCCGCGATCTTTCGCAGTTCCTCTTTCGTCTCTTTATCAAAATATGCATCCTCAAGCCAGGATTCATATGCTTTTTTTACATCCATGTTATGTCTCCTTTCCCACCCCGTCGGTCTTCTCTTTTCCTATTCTCCTGCCTGTTCAGTCCCATCCTTCTATATGCAGGCTATCCAGATAATCCGCCAGCTCCCCGGCCATCTCGTCTGCCTCTGTAATCCGCGGATGTCCCGGCGTACCGGTTCCGTTTCTTCGGAACATATAGTGCGTTACCCGGTCGTCGCCCATACGGCGGCACACCTCGTCAATCGCCTTATCCCATGCCAGGTCGTGTATCAAAATCGTCGTACAGCAGACAATGTGCGCCCTGGGATATTTCCCCCGGATCTTCTTAAGGAACTCTTCATAACGCTTCCGCCAGAGCGCCGCCTTCTCTCCTTCATAGTCTTCCTTCATATAATTCAACGGATGGCTGTCGTTCTGGCCCAGCGCCACGACCACGGCCTGCGGGACATATTTGGAGAAATCCCACTGTGTCGGCGCGGATATGTCCGGGTTATAATGAATCTTATCCCATACGCTCTCCATCCCCGTCTGGTTTGGCTCGCGGAACCATCCCGTATAATCCAGAAGCGCGATTCCGCCCTGCGCCACATCATGAATCTCAGCTTTTAACTTTCTCGCTGTCATCCAGGCAAAGGAATACCAGCTATTGGTAAATTCTCCCTTATGCTCCGGATCTTCTTTTCCCGCATATCCGACAGCCTCCGATACTTCTCCCGCAGAAACCGAATCCCCGTAAAATTCCAGCCTCCGTTTCTGTCGTCCGGGCGGCTCCAAAAGTCGGCTGCCCGGCGAAAGTTCCAGCTCCTCCAGAATCATTTCATGGCAGGAATCCATCCGTTTAAAAAACAGGACGTCATGCTCTTTTTCCTCCGGTTCATCCACCAGGACGACGCGGGTACGCCCTTGGTAAAAAAGCTCGCGGCAGGACTGCTCTCCATCCACGACCATTCCCGCATAATAACGCCACCCGCTTCCGCCCCGGTTACCTACCGTGAGAACCGCTTTTTTTCCATAAAACCGAAAATGCAAAGAAGTCGCCGGGAAAACGAACTCCGGTTTCTTTGCATTTGTCCAGTCGATTCTGCCGCTAAATTTAAGTCTTTTATCATCCAATGGAACGATCATACGTATCTCCTCAAGAAAAAAGTGTTTGCAAATACCGTCGCCGCGAACCCGAAGACCAGATAAAGCGGCACAACGAACTCCAAAAGCGCGCCTCCCACAATAAAGCAGACCAGCGGGATACTGTTCAGGACCATCATAAGGAGTGTATATGGAAAATACCGTACCGCCCGGAACATGGCGTGCTTAAAGATCTCCGCAGTTTTCCCTTCCTCTGTGAGGAGTACGCGGAAAATATGGCAGAACACCATCTCCCACAGTACCAGAAGGCACCCCACGCCGACGCTGACGATTCCCCAGTTTCCCTGAACTCCCACGCTCCCAAGGTAGATCAGGTCAAACAAAAGCACGCCGCCGGTCACAAGCAGGACGAGCCACACCCTCACCCCTGTCTTTACATGTTTTTTGAAAGCGGATGTGAAATTGCGGTAAGCGGAGATAAATTCACCCTCCGCCATTTCTTCAAGCGACTGGTACAATGCCGTAAAGGACGCCCCAATCGTGACGGCCGGAAGGGAAAACGCCAAAAATAACAAGTTCAAAAGCACGATATCCCCAAGCCTTCCCATAAAGTCAAAGAACGGGTTTTCTACGCTTAATTTCTTCACCATTTTTCCCTTCCTTTCACATACTCCTGAAATACGGCCGCGATATCCTTGTGCGGCGCGTTCGCCGGAAACACCAGCACCAGCGGGTCGTCCTCCTCTTCCTCAAGAAGGCTTTCCAGAAGAGTCCCCTTGACCGGAACCTTTTCGCCGGTAAATTCCCCTTCCTGCCCCAGACAGTATTCATAGAAACTTTCCTCCATAACCATGGCGTCAATTTCCTCCACCGACCAGTTAAAGAAGAATTTCTCATAAGAGCTTTCTTTCACATCTTCCAGCTTTTTTCCTGGGTAAGAAATGTGATAGTCCGAATCAATCAAAATTTTCCGGGGGTCGATTCCTGCAAAACTGCCGAAGCCTTCCGCAATCTTTTCATCCCGTCCATAATCCACCGCCTGGTTCACCAGGACGCAGGAGAACTCTTTTTTCCTTTCTCCCCAGCCGATATGATAGATGAGAAGAACGACAAGCCCCAGAATAATAAACCCGATCAGGATATGATACCAATAATAATTCCTGATATATTCCAGGGTATGTTCCCTGTCCATATCCCTGGTCTTTTCCCGGATATCCTCGATCCATTTTCTCATGTGGCACACTTTCCTCGGACTTTCTAAATAGTTCCAAATTTTCTAGACAGTTCCATATTTTTTAATCAGCTCCAGATTATGCCCGATCAGGGCGCGCCTCTGCTTCACACAGTCGGCGGAGCGCAGGGCGTCTTTCGGTGTGTGGAAGAGATAATCCTCCAGTTTATCCACCGTGGTGGACGCCACATGCATCCTGGTATCGCTGGACGCATAGTAGATATATACGTCCCCGTTCTCCCTCGCCACAGCGCCGTTCGTGAACACTACATTGGATACGTCCCCGACCCGTTCTCTTCCCAGTGGGACAAGGAACACGCCCGACGGCTCCGCGACTACCCTTGACGGTTCTTTTAAATCCGTCCCGAAAACGTACAGCACATACCGAAGTCCCGCCGCCGTATTGCGCACACCGTGGGCGATGTGGATCCAGCACTTTTTCCCCTTGATCGGGACTGCCCCCGCGCCGTTTTTCGCTTCTGTCAGTGTATGATAAACACGCCTGCTGATAATCTTCTCTTCGTCGATTACCGCGTGAGTGATGTCGCTGCAAAACCCGAACCCGATTCCCCCGCCGCTTCCGGTTTCAATAAACCCATCCATCGGGCGGGTGTAAAACGCATATTTCCCGTCTACAAATTCCGGGTGGAGCGCCACGTTCCTCTGCTGTGGAGAACGAAGCGTCTTAAGATTGGCAAGCCTTTCCCAGTTTTTCAAATCTTTTGTCCTTACGATCCCCGCCTGCGCTACCGCCGCGGATAGGTCGGCATCTGTGGTATCCTTGCTCTCCGAGCAGAACACACCGTAAATATACCCGTCCTCATGCTTTGTAAGACGCATGTCGTATACGTTCGTTTCTTCGGGGCAGGTATCCGGCAGTACGGCCGGTTCATCCCAAAACCGGAAACCTGACGTGGCCTCGTCGCTCTCGGCGACCGCGAAGAACGACTTCCTGTCGTTTCCTTCCACACGGGCTACAAGAAAAATTTTCCCGTCCAGCTCGATGGCGCCGGAATTCATCACCGCGTTGACGCCCAGACGCTCCATAAAGTAAGGGTTCGTATCCGCGTCGAGGTCGTACTTCCAATGCGGGGGGATATGCTCCCGGGTCAGTACCGGGTACTCGTATCTGTCAAAAATCCCGTTATAAAAATCGCTTTTCTGATTTTTTCTCTGGACTAATCTTTCATATTTGTCCAGTTCTGCATAATATCTGTTATGTATCACTTTCCTATCCTCCTGATTACTTCCATACACATACGCCCGTTGTGGTACGGGCATTTCCACGGTTCCACGATCGGTTTTTCAATCGGGCGGTCTTTTTCGTCCGCGGCCCAGAACCATTCGGAACCGTTCCTTTGGTCGATCAGATGCGCTTTGATATACTCCCAGAGTGTTTCCGCCGCGTTTAGATATTCCTTGTGATCCGGCTCCTTCTGGTACCCGTTCAGGAAGCCTACGATTCCTTCCGCCTGTACCCACCACACCCTGGTCTTATCCTGAACGCCGTTTTCCGCCTCGTTCATGAGCGCCTTTCCGTCAAACGCGCGTTCATATATATGTTTTGTGATCTCATTTGTAATCGGTGATAATTTTTTCTCATATTCCGGATCCCCCAATATGTTAACGCCCCGGTCGATGAGCCAAGCCGCCTCGATATCGTGCCCGTAAGAATACAGGTCGATCAAGGGATTCCATTCCTTATCAAAGAAGACTTCCTGCCTCCCAAGCTTTGGATTGTAGACCCTGTCCGCCACCGTATCCATCATGCCGCGCAGCTTCGCTGCCGTCTTCTCGTCCCGGCATACACGGTATAACTCTGTGTACGCCTCGAACACATGGAGCAAGGTATTCATCGTCTTTTGGGCCATCACGCCGTTCTCAGACAGCTTCTCGTTGTCACGCGGGCGAAAATCCCTTGTAAACGCTTCCTGATATCCCAGGGAATCCGTGCATTTTTCCTCGATCAGACGCTCAAGCTCTTTCGCAAGCTCAAGCGCCTCTTCCTCTTTTACCGCGTCATAATAAGAAGAAAGGGCATAGATGGCAAACGCCTGATTATAGGTATGCTTTGTATCGTCCTTCACCCGCCCGTCGCAGGCGACGGACCAGAACACGCCTCCGTATTCCCGGTCAAGGCAGTGATCCCGGAGGAATTCGTACGCGTGCCGCGCGTCCTCCTTCAGCTTTCCGTCTCCCAGAAGCATATAGGCGTTCGAGAAAAACCACAGGATGCGGCTGTTCAGTATGCATCCCTTTTCGTAAGTTTTATCCAAATTCAGATCATAACCCATATATCCATAATATCCGCCGAACTTTTCATCCTTCAATCCTTCCCAGAACGGGATCAGCTCACTCTCTAAGTGTCGTCTGATCTCTTTTACCATTGTCTGCATACCCATTCCCCTTCCGTTTCCTATCTATCGTTTTCCTATTTCCCGGTCTGCCTCTCTCACTACGCTGTGCGCTTTGATATAGCTTATGATCTCCTCCGCCGTGGTGAAGGCAAGCCCTACATAGGTGTCCGCCGCGCCGTAGTAGATGGCGATCCTCCCGCTTTCCCCGTCGTGGATGGTAGCGCAGGGGAAAGTCACGTTCGGGACGAATCCCCGTTCCTCATACCATTCTTCCGGCGTCAGGAGGAAATTCTCACAGCGGTATTTTACAATGGACGGATTGTCGATATCCAGAATCGCGCCGCCGATACTGTATACATAGCCGTTGCAGGTTCCGCCCACACCGTGATAGAACAAAAGCCATCCTTCCGAAGTCTCGATCGGCGCGGCGCCGCCCCCGATTTTTAAGGACTCCCACCATTCTTCACTTTTCCCCATCACATGGCGGTGTTTTCCCCAGTACACCATGTCCGGGCTTTCCGAC
The DNA here is from genome assembly GCA_022793995.1 of Coprococcus sp. Taxonomy (GTDB): domain Bacteria; phylum Bacillota; class Clostridia; order Lachnospirales; family Lachnospiraceae; genus Allocoprococcus. The sequence goes on along the minus strand of JAAWDY010000068.1, from coordinate 66,118 downwards.
AGGAAAATATCGCCGAACGGCGTGTGGCCGCTGTCGCTGGGCCTGGAAAGCATCATAAAGTTTCCATTTATTTTCCGCGGAAACAGCACCGCGTTCCTGTTAAAAGGTAAAAATGGATTCTCGATCCTGGTAAACGTCTGGAAATCCGTGGTCTTTGCCATCCCGATGGAGGCCCCGTAGAAGTCCTGGCACCAGATCAGATAGTAAGTCTCTTCCACCTTCACCAGACGCGGGTCGTAAGCGTACGCCGGCATGAAGGGATTCCCCTCCTCATCCACAAACGGTATCTTCTCTTCATCGAACTCCCAGTGAACGGCGTCCCTACTCCTTCCCAGATAGATATAGGGAATCCCGTTGGTCTGCTCCCCCCGGAACACTCCTATAAATCCGTCCTCATAAGGCATCACTGCACTGTTAAAGATCCGCGCCACTTCCTTTGCCGGGTTCCTTCCCACGATCGGATTGTCACGGAAGCGCCATACCGGCGCCCCGCTTAACTTCTCAGGTCTGTCCTGCCAGGGTATGTTCGGAACCTCCGGCGATAATATTCTGACATTACTCATTACAATTCCTCCTATCTTACATCGCCGTTACCCTTTGACGGCTCCGCTTGCCATACCGCTGTATACCTGTTTCTGGAATACCAGGAAGAATACCAGGATCGGGATAATCGTGATCAGGACGCCCGCACAGATATAGTTGTACTGGTTTCCATAAGGTCCGGTAAAGGTATAAAGAGCCGTGGATATGGTCTTTAATTCCGGAAGCTGCAGGTATAGGTTTGACGAATAGTACTCGTTATACACGCTCACGCCCTTAAGCACCAGGGACGTCATGATCGCTGGCTTCAGGAGCGGGAATAAAATTTTGAAAAAGACCCCAAAATAGGTGCACCCATCCATAATCGCCGATTCGTCCAGGGATACCGGCAGATTCTCAAAGAACTGCAGAAAAATATAAATGGAAATAATATCTGTGCCCATGAGCACGATCATATATCCATACAGATGGTTAATCAGCCCCAGGGAATACATGATCTGGAAGATCGTGACCTGCATCGCGATGCCCGGGAGCAGGGATGCAAATAAGAATAAATTCTCGATCATTCCCCTGCCCGGAAAACGGAACCGATTCAGGACATATGCCAGCATCGACCCGGTAAATACGGAAACCGTGAGCACCACTACCAGGACGATCGCGGTATTTCCAAAGCACCGGAGCATGTTCGCCTTCTCCATGGCGATCTTAAAGTTCTCAATATATCCAAAGGACGCCGGAAGATCTAACACCTTCGTAGCCGCGTATTCTTCGTTGGTCTTAAAAGCGGTCAAAACACACACGCAGACCGGGATGAGCGCCACCAGAGACGCCGCAATCAGCGAAACATATTTCAGAATGCTGAAAAGAATCGATGCAATACCTGTTCCCTTTACTTTCTTCATTATACGCTTCCCCCTTTCTTCGCTGCCTGCTTCTTCGCTTTCTCAGCCTGTTTCCGCTTACGCACAGCCGCTTTGGACTCGTCGCTGTTCCCGTCGTTAAACGCGTATTTGAAGAACAACTTCTGTCCCACCGTACAGACGATGATGAGGAAAAGAAGGACGATCGCCATCGCGCAGGCAAGGCCGACTCTCTGGTTCTGATGCGCAATCCGGTTCATGATAACAAAATATGTTCCTGTTCCCATGTTACCGTTCGTGATAACGTAAGGAGGCTCGAACGCACTCAAACATCCACTGACGCAGAGGATTAAGTTCAGAACAATAATGGATTTGATACTCGGCAGGATGATGTATCGGAACTGCTGCCATCTGTTCGCCCCGTCCAGGGAAGCCGCCTCATAAAGATCCGTATCCACGGACATCATGGCTCCCAGGAACAGGACCACGTTCTGCCCGGTATACCGCCATACGGAGGTCGCCGCCAGGGAGATATTATTGATACTCTTATCCTGGAGCCATAAAGGAATATTTTCAAGATCCATGCCAAACGCCTGAAGGATCGTATCCAGAACAAACCCTCTCGCGTAAAAAAACTTGAAAATGAAACCAATGGCAATACCGCAGATCAGATAAGGGAAGAATAAGGTTGCCTTAAAGAAAGACTCGCCCTTTACCTTAAATACCATCATTGTCGCAAAAAACAAGGCCAGAGCAAGCTGTACCGCACCGCCTGCCATATAGTAAAGACTGACAAGCAGGGAACCGAAGATCTCTTTCCTCTGGAATATCTCCACATAGTTCTTAAGCCCCACAAACGTCCTTGCGCCTATGTACTTCATATTGTAAAAACTGAACTGTACCATCTTCGCAAACGGAATATAGGTGAACATCAGAAGCAAGAAAAGCGGTACAAACATGAATGTAAAGATAACCAGCCTTCTCTGTACCTTCCTGGTACCGATCCATTTCTTAAAGGACTGCGGCTCTGCCTGAGTGTTCGTTTTCGGATTACTCATATTATTCTCCTTTCAGACACGATGTATTTCTTAAAGTAAGAAGGGAGGCAGTTTCCTCCGGGGAGCCGCCTCTCTCCAGTAATCTCATCTTTTAAATGCGGATCCTATTCGTTTACCTCAACCCCGAAACTCTCCTGGGCGCTGGTCCATTTTTCATTCCACTGATCCATCATTTCGTCAAAGGTGTTTGTCCCATAAAGTGCTGCCTCCAGAAGCTCTCCTACCGGATGTCCGCCGCTCATAACCTCCGCCGTATTACGGATATCGTCATAAAGGCTTTCCTCGCCTTCCAAAGGAGCGTTGTCAGAGAGCATCTCTACTTCTGAGAATGCGCTCAAAAGTTCCGGGAGCTGTCGGTAAGGACACGAATCTCCGCCTTCAGATCCTTGTAGTCGTCAAAATTTAGTTCATCGATAGTCGGGACATTCGCTGAATTTGCTCCCGGGTCCCCTCCGTTTCCTCCGCAAGCTGCCAATGACAGAGTCATGGACAAAGCAAGTGCAAGGCTGCATAACTTCTTTTTCATTGCTTTTACCTCCGTTTAATATTAATTTAACTATTTTTAAGTTAATTTAACTTTAATACTTTTCGAGATTTTTTGCAATTACCATTCTGCCGCCTTGCACATTTTCGCCGTTTTTTCTACTTTTCCAATTTGCTATTTTGTTTATTTTGTATTGTTTTACATAATAATCAACTTAATTTATGAATTAATCTTTTTATCAATTAATTATTTTTAGCCTTTACGCTATTTTTCCATACCACATGCCCGGATACAATTTCCAGATTTCTTCCTTTCGCAGGATTCCTAAGACGCTTCAGCATCTTGTCTACCGCCACTTTTGCCATGGCTTTTGTATTGACCTCATACGTCGTGATCTTCATATCCGCAAAGCCAGGGTACAGGTAGTTGTCGAATCCCACCACCGAGATTTGTTCCGGAACTTTGATCCCCAGCTCCTGCAGCTTGGATACAGTCATCCCTGCTACCAAATCGCAGTTACAGACAAACGCCTGGGGGAGGCACCTGGGCAGTTCAAATCCTACCTGCCCCACCGCATCCCTGTCCTCGATCAGCCATTCCTGGGGCACCGTTTTCCCGTGCTCCAGTATGGATTTCATAAAACCGCAGTACCGGTCCATGATACTGCTCGTCTCATAGATCGATCCGATAAAACCGATTTCTTCAATCCCCTGCTCGAACAGAAGCTCCGTCATCCGGTACATCCCGTAGAAATTGTCCGCAATGACCGCGTCCTGCGCGATCTCATTGTTATAGAAATCAACGAATACGACCGGGACATCGCTGTCCCTTTGAAGCATCCGTAAATATTTTTTATCGATCTCACCGATGATAATAAGCCCTTCGATGCTTCCGTTTTTTATGATCTGGGGAAGCTCAAGGGTTCTCTTTTCCATCTCCTTTTTCAGCACCTCGATGATCGTGTAGCACCGCTTCTCCGTCGCAATCAAAGATAGCTCCTGGTAGATTTTCCAATAGTAAGTAGAATACTGCGCCAGATAATTTTCTGCGATCAGTACCCCGATCTTTCTGAACTCACCGACCGCCTCTTCTTTCTTTTTAGCGGAATCGTTCTGTTCATATCCCATCTCTTTCGCTGTATCGACGATCTTCCTGCGCAGCTCGTCGCTGACGCCCCGGTTTCCCGTCAGCGCGTTATGCACCGTCACCGAACTGACGCCTAGATGGCGCCCTATATCGACCAGTCTGACTTTTCCCACTATCGTCCCTCCTTCACTATAGACAGCCCACGGACACTACTGCGGACCCTCCTCTTCTTGCACATCTTCCCGCACAAAATGATACAGCCGGCTGGCAAAATCTCCTTCCAGCCCTTTTATCAGGAATCCGCAGTACATCAGCTCTTCTCCGCTGTAGACTTCCCCGCTTCCTTCCAGTCTATATGTTTTCTCCTTATCCAATCCTTTTAGTTTGATCTTCCTGCTGTGTATATTGGGCTGCGCCAATACCTGTACGCAGGTCACTAACGCGTGGGATGCGTCCTTTGCCGCCACCTCCCAGCAGTCCAGCGATTTTTTGTCCGTCCATGAGGCAATCCGGTAATAATCCCCTTTCTGGATCAGTTCCCTGTACTTGTGGTACAGCGCTGTCTGCCCTGGAATCTGTTTCTTTTCTTCCTCTGAAATCCTGGTGATATCCAGCTCATATCCAAACGTCCCGGCAAGCGCCACATTTGCCCGCGTCTCAAACGGCGTCCTTCTTCCTACAATATGGTTTGGGCAGTCGCTTACATGCGCCCCCATGGCAGATAGTGGATAGATCAGCGCCGTCCCCTCCTGGATCCGGAGCCGCTCGATCGCGTCCGTGTCGTCGGAACACCAAATCTGCGGACTGTAGTACAGCATTCCCGGGTCGAATCTTGCTCCTCCCCCTGAGCAATTCTCAAGAAGGAGATCTGGGAATTCCGTCACCAGCCGTTCCTGCATTTCATACACGCCCAGCATGTAGCGATGGCTAAGCTCTCCCTGGGCGTCAGCCAAAAGAGCGATACTTCCCAGGTCGGTGAGCTGCCGGTTCATATCCCACTTCACATAAGAGATCGGAGCGCTCCTGAGGATCTTCGCCACACATTCATAGGCATAATCCCGGACTTCCTGCCTGGAAAGATCCAGAACATACTGCGCCCTGATCTGTCCCGGTTCCCTGCCCGGAATCTGAATCGCCCAGTCCGGGTGCACCCGGTACAAGTCGGAATCCGGGGAGATCATCTCCGGCTCAAACCAGATACCAAATTCCATCCCTAGATCCCGCACCTGTTTTACTAGATGGGGAAGCCCGCCTTTTAGCTTCTCCTCATTCACCGTCCAATCCCCTAACGAGCTGTCGTCAAAATTCCGTTTCCCGAACCAGCCGTCATCCATGACGAGCATTTCTATCCCTTGTTCTTTCGCCCCTTTTGCGATCGCCAGGAGCTTTTCTGTGTTGAAGTCAAAATACGTCGCCTCCCAGTTATTGATAAGTATGGGCCGCTTTTTATACAGATACGGGCTTCTGATTAAATGCTTCCTGTAAAAATCATGGAAAGAGCGCGTCATTTTCCCCAGCCCTTCCGCCGAATAGGTGAGGACCACCTCCGGGGCCTGAAAACTTTCTCCTGCTTTCAAGTTCCAGCGAAAACCTTCCGCGCATATTCCCAGCACCATCCGCACATAGTCGAACTGGGTGCGCTCCGCCTGCGCGGTAAAATTCCCCGAATACACAAAATGCATCGCATAAACTTCCCCTGTCTCCTGGGTCGTATCCGGCGTTACAAGCGCCATAAAGGGATGTTCCTGATGGCTGGATTCTCCCCTTGACGAGGATACCCGCTGCCTTCCATAACGCAGCTTCTCCCGCTGGATATACCGCTCCCTTGCCCAGGAACCGCACAGATCGATCATCTCAAATTCCTGATTGTCCATGTCCAGGCAAGCGCTGTACACCTTTTCCAGGTGTAGCGCCTTTTCACCCTGATTCTCGATCTTCACGCTCCTGGTAATGATATCTTCCTCTTCAAACACCGAGTACATCAAAGTCACACGCATCCGAAGAATCGGATCCTCACATATAATCTGAAGCGTCTGCACCTCATCCTTCTCCCCAAACGACGCCGGAAGTCCAGGAAGATGCGGCTTCCCATCCTCAACCAAGTACTCCTTATAGAAGATCTCACTCCCCATGTACCCCTCGCTGTTCCTTATGTCCAAACAACTTTCCCGATAATCCCCCAGTCCTCCGGTCGGGTACTCTGTTGGATACACATCCAGAAACGCCGCCTTCTCCCGTTTATTTGCCTCCGGTGTAAAAGGAAACTCCTCCGTCCGCAGAAGGTATCCGCCGCCAAATTCCTTCAGTCTTTTCCCGTAATATATATGCCCGACATACCCTTCCTTTGAGATGCCTATTAAGTAAGTGGTACACTTTGTATCCAGCTTAAACATATTCCTCTTTTCATCAAATTGAATCGCCATATCCTGTCCTCCGTTTTCCCGAATGCCTTCGTATCATTTTGATTAATATTAATTGTGAATTATCTTTTAACTTATTTTCATATTAAATTAATCTATATGGACATATTAACCATAAAATGCCAGGAAAGTCAATCTATTTCTTTATGAATTAGGGAAAAATTGCAAAGATTTGCAGGAACGCTCACTCTATATCCTAGCACACTTCAAACAAAAACGATAAATAATTTTCTTGGAATCCTGATACCAGATATGATATATTATAAACAGAGAGGGAAAACCACACAAGCGGCTCTACCCCTTCTGTAAGTTGCTACCTATGCTTTAACATAGGCAAGCCGTCACTATCGGGCGTAGTGGCGGCTATTTTTTTTTCGACAATACCGCCTTTTTTGATTTTCATAATAAATCTTTAAATCCCTTTTTCTTGATTTGCGGCCCGATACAGAACGTATGTTTATTTTATAATCTCCCCCACACCTTGTTGTTTTAACACTTCTAAAGCGAAAAAGGATATGCGTTGTATGCATACCCTTACTACTATAATATTTATTTTGCTCTTTTGTAATTGTGCCAATTTCTTTCTTCCCTTAAAGATTGTGTAGCACAACCCGACAAGGGCGCAAATGAAGATACAGAACTGAAAAAGATCAGCATATGTAACATACATTCTATCACCCTCCTTTCTTACGTCCGGAGGGCTATTTAGAACCCTCCAAAACTATACTGGAGGGGTAAAGCCGCCTATGGCTCTTTGGTTTCCCTATCGACAATATAACATATTTTTCATAATACGACAATATCGCCTTTTTGATTATCAAAATAAGGGCTGCCGCTGACACCTCACATCAACGATAGCCCTTTATTTTCCGCTATTTCTTAGAACTTCCCAGCCTTTTTCGCTTCCTCAATCGAAACGGCCACTGCCACAGTCATTCCAACCATCGGGTTATTTCCCGCGCCGATCAGCCCCATCATCTCAACATGAGCCGGTACAGAGGAAGAGCCTGCGAACTGTGCGTCGGAATGCATACGTCCCAGAGTATCCGTCATACCATAAGAAGCCGGACCTGCCGCCATGTTATCCGGGTGAAGCGTACGTCCTGTACCGCCGCCGGATGCAACCGAAAAGTACTTCTTGCCCTGTTCGATACATTCCTTCTTATAAGTACCCGCTACCGGATGCTGGAAACGGGTCGGGTTCGTAGAGTTTCCTGTGATGGAAACATCGACGCCTTCTTTGTGCATGATAGCGACGCCCTCACGTACATCGTTTGCCCCATAGCAGTTCACCTTCGCGCGGAGTCCTTCGGAGTACGCTGTTCTCTGCACTTCTTTCAGCTCTCCTGTATAATAGTCGTACTCTGTCTGTACATATGTAAATCCATTGATTCTGGAAATGATCTTCGCCGCGTCTTTTCCTAATCCGTTCAGGATAACACGAAGCGGTTTTTTCCGAACCTTGTTCGCCTTCTCTGCAATTCCGATCGCGCCTTCTGCCGCTGCGAAAGACTCATGCCCTGCAAGGAAAGCAAAACAATCCGTATCTTCTTCAAGGAGCATCTTGCCCAAATTTCCATGTCCCAATCCTACTTTTCTCTGATCCGCCACAGAACCCGGGATACAGAACGCCTGAAGGCCCTCGCCTAACGCTGCCGCCGCCTCGGCTGCCGTGGAAACATTTTTCTTGATTGCGATCGCCGCGCCTGTAATATAAGCCCAGCATGCATTCTCGAAACAGATCGGCTGAATGCCCTTTACCTGGTCGTATACATTAAGCCCGGCGTCTTTTGTAATCTTTTCCGCCTCTTCCAGCGAAGCGATGCCGTAGCTGTTCAATACTTCATTGATTTTATCAATTCTTCTCTCATATGATTCAAATAAAGCCATTTACTTCTCCTCCTGATCTATTAACATTACCTATGTAATATTCTTCATTGATTCCGTTTCTTAAGCGGATCATTCTTTCCGTGGGTCAATGATCTTGACTGCGTCCGCGACACGGCCATATTGTCCCTGTGCCTTTTCCCACGCCACATTCGGTTCATCGCCGGCTTTGATAAAATCTGTAAATTTGCCGAGGCTTACGAACTTATATCCGATGATCTCATCATGATCGTCCAAAGCGATTCCTGTCACATATCCTTCCGCCATCTCCAGATAACGCGGACCCTTTGCCAAGGTTCCGTACATTGTGCCAACCTGGGAACGCAGGCCTTTCCCAAGATCCTCAAGTCCTGCCCCGATCGGGAGCCCATCCTCAGAGAACGCGCTCTGCGTTCTTCCATAAACGATCTGGAGGAATAATTCTCTCATCGCGGTGTTGATTGCATCACATACAAGATCCGTGTTCAGAGCTTCCAGAATCGTCTTTCCCGGAAGAATCTCAGATGCCATCGCCGCGGAATGCGTCATTCCTGAACATCCGATGGTTTCTACCAATGCTTCCTGGATAATACCGTCCTTCACATTCAATGTCAGTTTACAGGTTCCCTGCTGAGGCGCACACCAGCCAATGCCGTGCGTCAGACCGGAAATATCCTTCACTTCTTTTGCCTTCACCCATTTTGCTTCTTCCGGAATCGGAGCCGGTCCGTGATTCGCACCCTGGGCTACCGGGCACATCATTTCTACTTCGTGTGAATAAATCATGTTAAAACTCCTTTCAAATGTATATGATTTTTCTTCGCATGGGTGAATCGTAACATTGTTTGACAGCCATTCACAGCCCTCCACCCACATACGCACTCGTCGCCTCTTCGAGGCTCCACCCCCGCTCCTTACGGAGCTAAGACTGCTTATGTGGATGGAGTTCCTGCTTCGCAGGCCTGATATGGACTTGCAGATAGGCTCTTGCATGCAAGCATGGCGAGTCTACCTGCAAATCCATATCGTCTGTGAATCGTAACATTGTTTGATACATTTTTAACACCCATATATTGACATTTTCGCACAATTTTTTATATTCGTCAATTAGCAGATTGAACAAGATTCCAAAAATCACTGTCCGAACGGTACTCTTTCAGTGCGTCCAGGGTAAACGGTGCGGTGATCCATCCGCGTGAAAGGTATGTCCCGTCCGAGTAATGGTAAGTAAGCCCAATCTCGATCCCGTCCGCACTGACGAAGAACTCGTCGCTGTAACGGCCTTCTGGATCCTCTCCCTTAAGGATAGAACGAAACTCTTCTATCTCAATTCGTTCCAGAACCTCCGCCCCCGGAGCCTCTTTCTTCATCCTCTGATGCCAGTCCTGCATGAATGCATCGTCCAATTCCACGATATCTGCCGCCACAAATTCCTGTGCGTCCGACAGCCGCATATTTATTGTCCGCAGGTCCTGGAACTCAAGATAGTAATTTCCCGCATAATAATGGTCGGAAAACGTCACGCTGATAAAATCTTCCCCCGCATACGTAACCCGGTAAATGACCTGGCTCGCAAAAAACGGGTCCGTCTCCTTTAGCATCTGTTCTTTCATATCGTCGCTGGGGTTCAGGTACAGCATATCCACCGTTCGCATGGCACATCCTTTCAGGATTTCGTTCACTTCATCCACTTTCCCGCCAGCAAGCCCTTCGATCTGCGGATACTTGATATTAAACTCCATCGGGTACTCGGAAGCCCTGACCGTAGAGCGGTATGTATAAGTTTCTTCCACTATTTCATAAGGAAGCTCCTCAGCCTCATAGCATCGTATCGCCATGATCCCGCCTTCCTCGCTTTCCTCTTCGTCTTCGCCGTCGTCATCCCACCAGTACTCCTGCGGCATTTCCTCCTCAAATCGTTCATAGTTGTCCGTATACACTCTATTCTCCGTGATATTGAAAATGACCTTAACAAAAAGGAGCAGAAGAAAGACCGATAAAACCGCAGCGCATGTCACGATCCCGACAAACAGTCCCTTGTGGACCTTTCCCATTTTCTGCGGATGGATACCTGGAGGCGCCATCTTCTCCATCGGGACAAAACGGATCCCATTTTGCTCCATAAGCGGCATGGTGTCCCGAAATCCCATACGGTGGTAAGCTTCTACGGCGTTGGGCGAGGCGTTTACCGTCATCCGCATCACGCCAAGCTCCCCGATGCAGTATTGCTCCATAGAAGCCATCAGCATTCTTCCCACGCCCCTTCTCTGCCAGTTTCTCTTCACAAATAGCAGAGCCACATGCCCGTTGCCACGGACAGCGGAAACACCGCATAATTCCCCTTCTTCCACTGCACCGAACACGACCATCGCCCCGTTTCTGACCGGAACCATGAAATTCTCGATCCGGATAAAATTCTGAAACTCCGCGATTCCCTGCGGGGAATAAAATGGGGCGATCTCCCCCGCGAATACATCCCACACAAGATGCAGAGCGTCCAGTATCTCATGATCCTGTAACTGTCTTACAAACATGATTTCGCGTTTCCTCCTATTTGTCCTCCTATTGTCCCTGCGGCGCCTTCTCCAGCAGAAGCTCCTCCCTCAAAAATGTAAGCGCCCGCACCACTGCGTAATTCCGGTTCTTCTCCCTGTTCCCGGTAAGCTGGAATCTGCGCACCTTCACGCGTCCGTCCACCGCGCAGCCGATGTAAACAAGGCCCACCGGCTTATCCTCAGTGCCCCCGCCGGGTCCCGCGATCCCAGTCACGCTGAGCGCCGCGTCGGCTCCCGCCTCTTTTGCCGCCCCGAACGCCATCTCGGAAGCTGTCTCCTCGCTGACTGCCCCATGCTTTGTAAGCGTCTCATGCCTGACTCCCAGGAGCTTTTCCTTAGAAGCATCCGCGTAAGTAATATAACCTTCCCGGTAAACATCCGACGCCCCCGCCACATTCATCAGGCGTCCCGCCAGAAGCCCGCCGGTACAGGACTCCGCCGTTGTGACCGTCATTTTCCTCTCTTTTAAAAGCGCCACAATGGACGCCTCCAACGTCTCCTCCTCGGAAATCGTATAAATGGCGTTCCCAAACCGCCGATACAGTTTCTCAATCATGGGGCGCATCAGTTCCTCCGCCGCCGCTTCATTTTCCGCCTTTGCCGTCACCCGGAAATGTACCTCTCCGGTCTTGGCGTACGGCGCAAGCGTGGGGTTGGTCTGGGCGTCCATCAGGTCCGATACCATCGTCTCTGCCTGGCTCTCCCCGATTCCGCATAGTTTCACCATATGGGAATAGATCCCCTCCGGCTGCAGACGGTTCAGGTAAGGCGCGATGTCCCGTTCAAACATCGGCTTCATCTCCCCGGGAGGACCCGGAATGAGAATCGCCCTCTTGCCCTGCTCTTTATCCTCGATGATCAGCCCCGGCGCCGTTCCGTTGAGATTGTCAATAACGATCGCCCCTTCCGGCGCCAACGCCTGCTTCCAGTTATTTTCCGTGACCTTTTTACTCCCTATCTTGTCAAAGAACTCCTGGATCCTGGTCTTTGAATGTTCGTCCATCCGAAGCTCTCTTTTAAACACCTTCGCCACGACTTCTTTCGTCATGTCGTCCTTGGTCGGTCCAAGCCCGCCTGTTAGGATCACAACGTCCGACCGTTCCATAGCCTGACGGACAGCCGCTTCCAGCCGTTCCTCATTATCCCCTACCACAGTCTGATGGTATAAAGAACAACCTAGCAGAGCACACTTCTCCGCTAGGTAAGCCGCATTTGTATTCACAATATTTCCAAGCAGAATCTCAGTACCTACAGAAATCAATTCCACAACCATACTACATTCCTCCTTGCGTCAACACCTGTTTATTCTTTGCAATATAATCAACCAGCGAAATCACTGTAAGAATCAGCGCGATCCACATTAGAACGTCTCCGACCACATCAAACACACCGCCAAGATCCATAATCAGTACAATCACCATCGCCATCTGCGATACGGTCTTAAATTTGCCCCAATAGCTCGCCGCGATTACAATCCCATTGTCGGACGCCACCAGACGGAAGCCGCTGATGATAAATTCCCTGGCAATGATAACCAAAACTACGATCACATTCAGCAGATCCATGGATACCAGACAGATCATCGCCGTGCAGACTAAAAGCTTATCCGCAAGGGGATCCATAAACTTCCCGAAATTTGTGACTTGGTTATATTTTCTTGCGATCTTGCCGTCAAGAAGATCCGTAAGGCTCGCCGCGCAGAACAGTACTAACGCGATCCATTTATCCGCTGCCCCTGTGATATCAAACAGCAGGAACGCCACAAAGAACGGTATCATAATAATTCTAAGTATAGTTAATTTATTCGGCAGATTCATAGCAGTTCTCCTATCAAATCATATTCCAGCGCTCCAGTTACCCGGACTCTGGCAAAGTCTCCGGATCTAAGTTCCTCATCCGTATTTATGAAGATCAATCCATCTACGCCCGGCGCGTCCCGGTAGGTCCTCCCCACATAAGCGTTCTCATCGGCAAGCTTTCCTTCGATCATAACCAGGAGCTCTTCTCCCACACGCTGCGCCGCACAGTCAAACGCAATGTCCTGCTGCATTTCCATGATGTCCGCCTGCCGCTCTTCCTTCACTTCTTCCGGTATCTGATCCGGCATATCCGCCGCAGGAGTTCCTTCCTCCGGTGAATATGTAAATACGCCCAGCCTGTCAAAATTCATCTCATACACAAAATCCAATAGCTCCTGGTGCTGCTCTTCGCTCTCTCCCGGAAATCCGGTAATCAAAGTCGTTCTTAAGGCAATATCCGGGATTTCCTCCCTCAGCCGTCCGATGATCTCTTTTAGCTGCGCTTTCGTGGTCCTGCGTCCCATCCGCGCAAGGATCCTGTCACTGGCATGCTGAATGGGCAGATCCAGATAATGGCAGATCTTAGGCTCTTCCTTCATGACCTGGATCAGTTCTTCGGTGATCTCTTCCGGATAACAATAGAGAAGACGGAGCCAGCGGATCCCCTCTATCCGGCACAGCACCCGCAGAAGATGGGGCAGCATCTTTTCTCCATAAATGTCTTTCCCGTAAACGGTCGTCTCCTGGGCCACAAGGATCAGTTCTTTTACTCCCTCACTGGCAAGCTGCCGCGCCTCATCGAGGAGTTCTTCCACAGGCACACTGCGGAAATTCCCCCTGATCTGAGGAATCACACAATAAGTGCAATGCTTATCACATCCTTCCGCAATCTTAAGATATGCATAATGACCTCCCGTTGTCACCAGGCGTCCGGCACGGGAATGAGGCAGGTAACTGATATCCTTCATCCGGATCCTAGCATTGCCCCGCTCCATCGGGCTTTCACTTAAAACCCCTTCGATCACCTCTGCGATCTCTTCATAGGAAGTCGTTCCCAGGACAGCGTCCACCTCCGGGATCTCCTTTAAAACCTCCTCCTGATACCGCTGCGCCAGGCATCCCGTCACAATAAGCGCCTTCACGCGGCCGGTCTTCTTAAGCTGGGCCATCTCCAGGATATTCTGTATGCTCTCCTCCTTGGCGTCATGGATAAAGCAGCAGGTGTTTATAATGACGATATCCGCCTCCTGCTCGTCATCCGTCATCCGGTGCCCACGCTTTGCAAGAATTCCCAGCATCTTTTCCGTATCCACCAGGTTCTTGTCACATCCCAGTGAAATGAATAGAATATTCATAAATCTTCTCCCATACGCCGAAAGTGGGACGCCCTCCCCGTTAGGGAGAGACATCCCGCCTTCCGCCACTCGTCTACGACTCTTCTTCCGCAATGATCTTGATCTTAGAGTTGTTCAGCTCATCGATAGCGATGGAAAGAGGCTTCTCCCCGTCCTTTGCAAATACAAGCGGCATCTGTCCGTCGATCAGCTGACGCGCGCGCTTCGCCGTGGCAAGCACGATAGAATAACGGCTGTTGACGATACGTGTCTCTCCTTCTTCCACGCCCTGGTTCACAACCTTCATTAAATCTGTATACGATGGATGCAGCATGACATCTTCTCCTTTCATCTTGTCCTTCATCTTTTACTATTAGCTAATATTTCTTTTTAGCTCGCTCTGGATACGGACGACAAACTCCCGGTTCCGTCCCATGCGGCGGTGTTCCGACCGGATGATCCCATGAACCTCCTCCACACATGCCTGAAGGTCGTCGTTGATTACCAGGTAATCATAAGAATCCATCCCCTGGGCCTCCTCCGACGCCCGCTTAAGGCGGGATGCGATCACTTCAGCCGTCTCCGTCCCCCGGCTCACCAGACGTTTCCTTAGTTCTTCGGCATCCGGCGGCGTTACAAACAAAAGCAGCGCGTCCGGATACTTCTCTTTTACTTTTAAGGCGCCCTGGATCTCAATCTCCAAGAGGACATCCTTTCCTTTTTCCAAACACTCCAATACATATCGCTTTGGCGTGCCGTAATAATTATTCACATATCTGGCGTACTCGATCAGCTGATCTTCTGCGATCATTTTCTCAAACTCTTCCGTAGTCTTGAAAAAATACTCCCTTCCGTCCTCCTCCCCTGGTCTTGGTCTCCGGGTAGTGGCGGAAATTGAAAGCGCGTAATTCTCATATTTCTCTGTCAGGCATTTCATCAAAGTTCCCTTGCCTGCGCCGGAAAACCCTGATACTACAATGAGTACTCCTTTTTTTTCTTCCATGCTCGTTCTCTCCCATTTTTATGGACGCTTTACGCCCACAATAGTTTAGCACAAATGACGCCCTTTTTCAAGTCTCGGCTCGACAGTTCACCCGCGCCTCTTCATGGCTCGGCTGTTCACTCGCGCCTCCTCGCGCCGCGACAGTTCACCCGCGCCATTCGCAAAACGCGCCTCTGGCGCTTCTTCGCCGCTTCGCGGCTCTTTTTGCTCATAGGCGGGCGCTCTCTCCATCAGTCATTAGGCTGCCGTCTTTTTGTGCAAGCACAAAGCCGTCAACCTAATGCTGATGAGTGAACTGTTATTCTATGTTCTGTATCTGTTCCCGTATTTTTTCGATCTCAGTCTTGAGGTCTATAGCGCGGTTGGACACTTCGAGGTCGTTTGCTTTCGATAAGATCGTGTTCGCTTCCCGGTTCATCTCCTGAGCGATAAAGTCCAATTTCCGTCCGATGCCGTCCTTTGCCCCAAGTGTCTCCCGCATATGCTGGATATGGCTTTTTAAACGGACCACTTCTTCATCCGTACAGATCTTGTCCGCAAAAATAACAACTTCAGCGGCGATCCGCCCTTCATCCAGCTGTGCGTCCCCAAGGACCTCCCTCACCTTTGCTTCAATCTTCTCCCGGTATTCTGCAACGATCTGCGGGGAACGTTCTTCAATAAACGCCACCTTTTCCAGCATATCGTCCAATTTCAGCAGGATATCCTTCCTTAAGTTTTCCCCTTCCGCCATACGCGTCTCTACAAACTGACGGCACGCGCCGTCGAGCGCCTTTTTGAGACTGTTCCACAACTCTTCTTCCCCGACGGTCTGCTCCTCCATTGTCAGCACCTCCAGGCACTTCGCTAAAGTGGACACACGGACGTCATAATCAATCCCAAATTCTTCCTCCATCTTATGAAAATACTCTATATATTCCATCGCCAGCGTACGGTTATATTTCAGGGAAACTTGCCCCTCCGTCATGTCTTCATATGTAATAAATATATCGACTTTCCCTCTCTGCACATACTGCTTAAGCGCATTACGGATCATCGTCTCAAAAAAGTTTAATTTTTTCGGCATACGGACTCCTATATCCAGATATCGGTGATTCACGCCCTTGATCTCCACCGTAAACTTCCGTTCCGCCTCGGACACCTCGCATCGCCCGAAGCCTGTCATACTTTTTATCATTGGCTCTCCTTCTTTTTCGATCACATCCGATCAGATTTTACTGCTTTTATACCCGTGAGTATCCCTCGCGCAACAGCTCTCGGGACTCGTGAACCTAATCGCCTATTCGGCGATGTGTTTCATATAGTATATTATATGGCATTTGAAAAACCCCGTCAACCTTCATTGAGATAAGTTCTTGCGGATATAAAATATTTTTGCTATTGTCAAAAGGAGCTTTTCGCTTATAATTATAATGATGCCAAGCAGCATTGTGGGAGTGCATAGCACGGAACAATCCGTATAGCATCTCCTGTCCCGCATCAATATAATACAGATACATGGAACAAGAATCGAGGTATGACAATGGCATTTGACGGAATCACGATCGCAAATATCGTGAAAGAATTAAAGGAAACGATTTTAGACGGACGGATCTACAAGATCGCGCAGCCTGAGACGGACGAGCTTTTGCTCACTGTTAGGACGCCCCGTGGACAGAGGCGCCTCTGTATCTCCGCAAGCGCGTCCCTCCCGCTCGTCTATCTGACGAAAGAAAACAAGCCCAGCCCCATGACCGCGCCTAATTTCTGTATGCTGCTGCGCAAATATATCGGCAGCGGACGCATCACAGATATCTCCCAGCCCGGCCTGGAGCGTATTATCCACCTGGACGTCGAACATTTGAATGAACTGGGCGACCTGTGCAAAAAGACTTTGATCGTCGAGATCATGGGAAAACACAGCAATATCATCTTCTGCGACGAGAAGGGCATGATCCTTGACAGCATCAAGCATGTCTCCGCGCAGATGAGTTCTGTCAGAGAAGTCCTTCCCGGACGAACGTATTTTATAACAGATACCCAGAAAAAATCCGATCCCCTCACTGTGCCGGAAGATCGGTTCTGCCAGGAGCTTCTCGCGAAACCCATGCCGCTTTCAAAAGCGCTCTATAACAGTTTCACAGGCATCAGCCCCGTGGCGGCGGAAGAGATCTGCTTCCTTGCCGGGATCGACTCAGATCTCCCTGCAAAGGAGCTGGACCCGGACGTTCTTTCCCATTTATACAGGCAATTTGTATATTATTTTGAGCAGGTATCCCTGGGGGAATTTTCTCCGTGTATTTATTATGACGGGAACGAACCGAAGGAATTTTCCCCTCTCCCTTTGACCCATCTGACCGGATACCGGAAGGAAAGCTTCTCCTCCATCTCCGAGGTCATCCGCATCTACTATGCTTCCCGGGACAGTATCACGCGGATCCGTCAGAAATCCGCAGACCTGCGCCATATTGTCCAGACCGCTCTGGACCGGAACCGGAAGAAATACGACCTGCAGAAGAAACAACTCTCCGACACCCAGAACCGGGATAAATACAAAGTTTACGGCGAGCTCATCCATACCTACGGCTACAACCTGCCAAAGGGGGCAAAAAAGCTGGAAGCCCTCAATTATTATACCAATGAAATGATAAGCATCCCTCTGGACGCTCAGAAGACGCCGCAGGAAAACGCCGTCCGATATTTTGAAAAATACAACAAACAGAAGAGAACATTCGAGGCCCTTACTACTTTGACAGCCGAGACCCACGATGAGATCACTTACCTGGAATCCATTGTGAGCGCGCTGAATATCGCGCAGAACGAAGACGACCTTACGCAGCTTAGGGAAGAACTGACAGGCACTGGCTATATCCGCCGTAAAGCCCTGAAAAAGAAACCAAAGATCGTAAGCCGCCCGCTCCACTATCTTTCCTCGGACGGTTTCGATATGTACGTCGGGAAGAACAATCTGCAAAACGATGAGCTTACATTCCATTTTGCCAACGGGAACGACTGGTGGTTCCACGCAAAAGGAACCTCCGGATCCCACGTGATCGTAAAAACGAACGGGGAGGAACTCCCTGACCGCACCTTTGAGGAGGCAGGCAGACTTGCCGCCCACTATTCCAGCAATTCCGGCGCGGAAAAAGTTGAGATTGACTATGTTCAAAAAAAACATGTAAAAAAACCAAACGGAAGCAAACCGGGATTCGTAGTGTACTACACCAATTATTCTCTGGTGATTGATTCCGACATCTCCGGCATTAAGGAGGTCTAATCCGCCTCTTTTTCCTTCAAGTACTCTGTAACCTGCGGGTCTTTGAACCCGTAGGTACGCGTCCACTCTTTCGTGGCGTCGTTCCGCGTCACGTCAGAACGGTTCGCGGACAGAAAACGCACCAGCTCATAGCAGCTTACCCAAATCTCATTATTCCCATCTCGCTGAGACTCGTCAAAAATGAGCTGCAGTCCAAAATGAAGATGGTACTCGTCAATATTATTGACATTTTCCTCCGAACTGTACCCTGTACGCCCGACATAACCGATCACATCTCCGGCCTGCACGACGCTTCCCTCCTCAATCCCTTCTGCATAGGGACGGTTCTGCCGCAGATGCGCATAATAATAGTAACGCTTCCCATCAAAACTGTCGATCCCAATCCGCCATCCGCCGTACTGATTCCATCCCAGGGCGGACACCACGCCAGATTCCACCGCAATGACCGGAGTCCCCACCTGCCCCATCATATCATGCCCCAGATGATTCCTGCGGAATCCATAACTCCTCGACACGCCAAAATCGTCATAATCCGCATAAGGGAATCCTTTCGCTATGGGATTGAACGCCTTTAACCCATAATAACGCTTCCATATACCTTGCGCCGCCTCTTTTGATTCATCTTTTGATTCGTCTTCCAAATTGTCTTCTGATGAAACTGTCCCTGTATCAGACGGCGCCTTCGTATCGGACGTTGTCTCCGTATCGGACGGCGTCTCCGTATCGGACGGCGTCTCCGTATCAGACGGCGTCTCCGCTTCATATTCTCCAACCATCCCTCCCAGGACGGCTCCATATGCTTCACAGTAATAGGAGAAATGTTCCATGTCCGCCGTGATCTCTTCCATTGTCTCCGCGCCGCCCATGATCCGTTCAGCCACATCATCCAGATCAGACGCCCGATACCTGGAAAAGTCTCCGCCGTATTTTGCCCCCAAGTATGCCAGAAGCTCGACCCAGTCCAAATGGATCTCTTTATCACAGCTTTCTATATCATAATGGTAAGCCTGCTTCATCGCCTCTGCCGTCACATCGAAATCCACCCATTTGATGTAATCCGCCTTTTCATGGTCTGTAGCGCTGATATGTACGATGTCTGCATTTCCAGTATCCTGCAGCATATCCTGGCTCTTTTTGACCTGGTAAAACCCAAGCAGCAACACCAGAACAACGATCTCCGCCATGATACCGCCCGGGGAACACAGCCACTTGCGCATCTTATATACCCCCCGCTTTGCCTCCCTGACACCTGCAGCGGCATTCGTTCGCGCCGGCGCTTCCGTTAGGAGCCAGGAGTCAAGATTCTATGTTACCTATTCTATGCAGGCATTACGGAAGAAATGTCATCCTGATGTCTTGCCGTATGCAGGGCGGCAAACATAGAGCTACTGGATATAGTACACCCTTTCAAGCTGCTTTAGGCAGTACGCCAGACGCTCTTTCTCATCCACATACGCCCCTCTCCCTGAAAAATAGTAGGAAACCTTCCCATCCCCCACCGTCCCCGGTTTTCCTGGCAGCACACGGAGAAGCTGGCGGACCGTCCCTTCATTTCCGTCCACAAAATGCACCGGATTCGGAAACACATGCCGGAATCTTTCTTTAAAATAATTAAAATGCGTACATCCCAGAACCAGGGCCGAATATTCCGCCAGGTCAAATGCTCCCAGCTCCTCCTTCAGGTAATCATCTACTTCCCGGGATGAAAACTCTCCCTTCTCAGCAAAACGCACCAACCATGGAAGAGAAACGAGATCTGCTTCATGCCCCCTATCTACCCGTTCCAGAAGGTCATGAAGCTTGTCCCCCGCGATCGTGACCGGCGTCGCCGCCACCAGAATACGCTTCTCCTCATCCCTATATAGCTCCAGCGCCTTCTTAACAGCCGGCTCCATCCCCACGATTGGCACCGGGAATCTGCTCCTGAACTCCTTTGTCGCTACACTGGTCGCCGTATTGCATGCAATCACGATCGCCTCCGCGCCTTTTGAGACGAGAAAATCCAGATTTTCTTTCACATAGCGCAGAATCTCCTCCTCTGTTTTCTCTCCATATGGCACATGAGACTCATCCGCATAATATAAAAACTCCTCGCAGGGCATCATTTTCATTGCGAGATGCAGGACCGACAGACCGCCGATCCCTGAGTCAAAAATCCCTATTTTCATTTACCCTACCTCGAATGTCTATTTTCCACTTCTGACTCTTACAAGAGCATATCCAGTGTTTTTAATAATTTATCCACGTCGATCGGCTTCGCAATATGCCCGTTCATACCGCACTGAATCGCGGCTTCCCTGTCCTCGTCAAAGGCGTTTGCCGTCATAGCTAGAATCGGGATGGAGGAAAGTGCCTCATCCTTCAGGCTTCGGATCGCTTTGGCGGCGTCATATCCATTCATGACCGGCATCTGGATATCCATAAGAACAAGCTTGTAATATCCAGGCTTTGCACTGCTCAGCATATCGACCGCAATCTGCCCATTCTCTGCCGTTTCAACTGTAAATCCTTCTTCCTGTAAGATCTCAGTCGCGATCTCCTGGTTGAGTTCATTATCTTCCGCCAAAAGAATTCTTCCTTCATGGCGCCGCCTGGTTTCCTCCAAAGGCGCCTGAACCTCCTCGTCCTCCCCCTCCGAGATCAGCCTCAGACATTCGCGCAGTTCAGAAGGGAACAACGGTTTACTGCAAAATGCGGTGACCCCCGCTTCCTTTGCTTCCCCTTCAATATCCGACCAGTCGTAGGCTGTAAGAACAATGATCGGAGCGTCGTCCCCCACCTCGGCGCGAACACGCCGGGTCACTTCAATTCCATTCATATCCGGTATCAGCCAGTCGATAATATAAACCTGATACCTGTCGCCCCGAGCCACAGCCTGCCTAGTCCTAAGCACCGCCTCTTTTCCAGACATCGTCCACTCAGAACGCATCCCGATCTGGTGCAGCATACTGCTTACACTGTCACATGTATTAAAATCGTCGTCTACTACCAGGGTGCGGCATCCTTTCAGTTCCGGTATCTCCTGCGGTTTTTTCGGCATAGACTCCAGTCTGAAGGACAGAGAAACGATAAATTCCGTCCCTTTCCCCGGTTCGCTTTGCACTACAATCGTACCACCCATCATATCGACGATATTTTTCGTGATCGTCATCCCCAGCCCGGTTCCCTGGATTCCACTGATCGTAGAAGTCCTTTCCCTCTCGAACGGTTCAAAAATATGCTCCTGGAACTCCTTGCTCATGCCGATTCCCGTATCCTTTATGTGGAACTCATAATCCGCTCGCCCGGAAACCGAACACGGCTTTTCGATAATACGCATCGTGATCGTACCGCCTGCTCCCGTAAACTTGACGGCATTGCCCAGAAGGTTCAAAAAGATCTGGTTCAGCCTAAGCCTATCACAATAGATCTCTTCATTATAGACATCCACCGCGTCAATGTAAAATTCTAACTGCTTCGCCGACATATCCGCCTGCAGGATATTGCGCAGTTCATGCAGAATCTCCGGCAGGCTGCAAAGTTTCTCCTCTATATGGATCTTCCCGCTTTCAATACGGCTCATATCAAGCACATCATTAATGAGGCTCAGCAAATGATTCCCGGATGACATGATCTTCCCCAGGTACTCCTGCACCCTCTCCTTCTGGTCGATATGAGTCGTGGCAAGAGCGGTAAAACCAATGATCGCGTTCATCGGAGTCCGGATATCATGGGACATATTGGAAAGAAATGTGCTCTTCGCCTTGTTCGCCCTCTCCGCCTGGGCAAGCGCGGTTTCCAAAAGTTTACGCTGCTTGATCTCCTGCTCTACCATCTCCGTAATGATCCTTTTGGCAAGCACGATCTGGGACTCGTTCTTCTCCCCAGCAACTCTGGTAAAGCTGAACTGAATGTGCTCCTGTTTCTCATGGGTATTATTCCGGATATTGACATTGTAGATCCGCTTTGTCTCAAGCTGTTCCATCACATATTCCAGCCTGGTGGATGTGTACCACATCTCTTTGTCTTCTTCATCTACATACTCCGCATATGCTGTGACCGCCTCATAATAATCCTTCCGCCCTGCAAGAGCAGCGACGACTTCAATGGAATCATCGTTGGCCTTATACGTGGACATCTCCCCATTCTCTGTGTTAATCAATGCAATGAAATTATAATCACTGCTCAGCCCTGCAATGATCTCGTAGGCATCCTCCACCAGCTTTTTTTGTGCCATCTCATGGCGGATCTCCTCATCCACGCTGCGGAATCCCACGACAACACGGTGTGAGTCTTCCCATCCTCCCGCGCAAACGACCTTCATCTGGAAATACTCAATTTCTCCATTGTGAACCACACGGTAGTTTGTATAACTGGCTCCCTTTTCCGCCATTTCCTTTAACAGATATGGGACCGACGCAGCCTGCCGCAGGCTCTCCTGATCCGGCTCGTACACTACGTCCTGTATGTAATATTCTATTCCCTCTTCAATATGAAATTCTTTTCCCAGAACAGAACTGTACTTGTTGTTCGTCTCTTCATTCATCTGAAACGAAACAACTGTCCCGGTATCCAAATCCGCACAGTAGACCGCGTTAAAATCACCGCTGAGCGCCTGAATTAGTTCCGACTGGCGCGCCTTTTCCTGCTCGTGCTCTTTCTCCTCCAACTCCCTCTGCGCCGTATAGTCAAAAAGGAAACGTTGATAAAACCGCACTCCGTCTTCTTCAAGCAGTCTGATCTTTCCGATGATATTCAGTATCGCCCCGTCCTTGTGCCGGACATGGTAGTCAATGTTCGCACTGTCCCCCACATCCTGCAACCTCCGGATACATGCTTTCAGCTTCGGCTTATCTTCATCCAACACGGAATTAGCGATCAGGTCGAACCCTGCCGCGATCATCTCTTCCTCGCTCTCGTATCCCAGGATTTCAAGCGCAGCCTGGTTGATACTGATGATACGGCTTCCATCAACCGTATGCCGCATCATGCCGCAGTCTATTGTAGAGAAAATTGCCTCCAGGACATGCGCCTGCTCGTCAAGCCGTTCCTGGTCCGCCGCATTTACCTTCGTATCCCTCTCGATATACATGACGTTGCGCAGGACACGTCCTAGCTTCTGAATCGCACGGCGCTCCTCCTTCGTCCATTCCCTCTTTCGGTCGGTAACCGCCATCCCCACCCATCCGTCGCACTTATTGTGCCGGAATATCCCGTAGTTAAGGACGTTCGCTTCAGAGTCTTTCCCCTTGGAAACTGGCCTATACTCGCAAAGCCCTTCTTCATCATAAAGAGAGCTGTCCCTTGCCTGGTCTCCGGGTAAAATATATTTTTTTTCTTCCAGAAGAACGCCCTTTCCTGCCGGGCAGCTTACATGGGTATAAACAATACTTTTGCGGTTAACCTGCATCTCCGCAACATAAACCACATCAACGTCGTACTTGATATGGTACGCGTCCAGAAGACGCTGTATGTCCGTTTCCTCTATATAATCTTTGTCCTGGATCGCCTGATAATAATCCTGCAGATCCTCGTCTGTTCTGGTAGATAAATTCAATTCCTCTGCACGCTCCTTTCAGTCAAATGCCGCTGCACATAACTTTACATCGTTTTTTATACCACGCAATTCCATATTTCAAAATATATTCCACTCCGTCGTCTTCCAGGTCTTCGTCATATCCCGTATGCTCAATCTGTCTAATCGCCTCCCTGCATGTCCTGTCAGATCGCCGTCGTGCGCATATTTCACTTCTATAATAATCCCCATGTCCCCTCTGTCCGGTTCCACAAGGATATCCGCATAACCTTCTCCCATTTCCCGGTTGGAGGAGACGCCCCACCGATTTTTCACTCCCAGGATTCCCAAAAGGATACCGTGATAAAAATTTTCTTTCATTTCCTTTCTTACGCCCGTATCCCGGATACTGACGGTCCTTCTCAGATATTCTGTGAAAACCTTCTCCACCTCCTTAGCCTCACCGTTTTGCAGAGCTTTGCAGAAACAATTCAGCGTATCCTTATCCTCCCGTACATTCTCCTTAAAAAACTCCATGATCTGCGTCACAAAAATATCCCGGACTTCCAGATTGGGAATCGCCAGCTTCATCCGCCTGCCTTCCGGCTTTCCCCGCAGGGTCAGATAGCCGGTGGTAAAAAGCAGGCTCCAGATATTGTCTGTCGTCTGGTACATCTCCGGGTACGTCAGCTCTTGATGAATTTCCTTCGTAATGGTCTCGCCCGCCACCAGACGCTCTATTTCTCTCTTCGTCGTTGCATTTGACGGCTCCTGGATAAACCGCTTCACCGCGTCGTTGCTGCTGGTATTGATCCAATAGTACAATAAGCCCTGTTTTATCGATATAATAGAAATCTTCTTTTCTGATCTCCTCAAAATTCTCAATTCCGATCGGAAGCTTCTTTTTTTGCGTCTCCATTTCTTTTTATGCCCCTTCCCCCTTTAGGCTGCTTTCCTTTCAAGGCAAACCTTTCACGGAAGGCCTTTTTATGGAAGAATATCCCCCCAAGTACTTTTATTATAGCAACTATGCGGCGGCATTTCCATAAGATTTTTCCATCTGTGCAATAGAAACCGCAATAAAACTACGTTTCACAATGGCATACCGTCTACAAAAACATTGCCATATACACCGGAAGGCATAAAACATCCTTGTCTTTCCTGACGTCTTTTGTATAGATCAAATACCGTTTCCATATCCTTGGCGAAAACTTCTCATAAAATGCATCCAATGAAGCATGGGCCTTATAGCCGGAAGATTTTACTTCTATGGGGCATATCTTATTTTTTCTTGCCACCAGAAAATCCACTTCATAGTTGTGGTTCGATGCTTCTTTGGGAAACGTGTAATAAAACAGTTCATTCCCCGCCGCCTTCAACATTTGTGCGACGATATTTTCATACAAATACCCCAAGTCCGCCGCCAATTTATTACTCAATAATTTTTCATAAAGCTCATTTTCCGTGAAATCCCTGTCCTTAAACGCCAGAGTCGTAAACAAGCCTGTATCACATAAGAACAGTTTGTATCTGCGAGGGTCTTTATGGAGCGGCATTCCTGTACCTGGATCATCCGCATGGTAGGAAATATACACCGTCATCGAATCCTGCATGTCTGCAAGGATTTCACTCACGCGATCTCCCTTTTCCCCCTCTATCACGCTGGATACCTGGTAACGGGAAGCATTCTTGCCAAGCTCTGCCGGGATGGCGTCGAACAGCATCCCCGCCCTTCCAGAAGGGTCGATTTTTCTAAAATCCTCTTCATATAATTCAAGAATATTCCGTTTCACCTGATCCACAATACTTAAATTGTTCGTGGAAATATAAGTATCGACCGCCTGGGGCATGCCTCCCACAAGCATATACAAACGAAAATCCCGAAGAAGCCGCCTGTTCATATCGTCCCCCAAAGGCATTATTTTCTCATACATACTCTTAAGCAGAGGGATGGTGACCGTATCCCCCAGCGCCCATCGAAATTCTTCGTAGTCTAAGGGATATAACTGCAGCCTTGTCTCTTCGCTCGGAATAACAATATCCTTGATATTTTTCTTAATGGATAATAAAGAACCTGTCTCAATATAATCATAACGATGGTCTTTGACAAGGTGCTTGATCGCCTGCCTTGCCTTCGGCTGCATCTGCACTTCGTCAAAAATGACCGCCGATTTTCTTTCGACCAAATTCACTTGATAGATCATCTGCAGACGCAGAAATAGATAATTCAGATCCGACAAATCGTCGAATAAGACTTTCACTTCTTTTGAAGCAATCGAAAAATCAATCAATATATAGCTTTCATACTCATTTTTCGCAAATTCCTCTACAAGAGTGGATTTCCCAACACGCCGCGCACCCTTGATTAGGAGGGCAGTCTTTCCGTCAAACTCCCTCTTCCACTCCAGCATCTTATCGTAAAGCTTCCTCTTAAACAGCATATAAACAGCACCTTTCTCTGCCCGAAAAACAGATTGCCGAAAATCCCCAATTCTTTTCGTTGGGAATTGCCGAAAATCCCTTTTTCTTTTTACTATTATATGCCGAAAATCCCTTTTTTACAAGTAGTAAACAATTTCTATATCGGATTCTATGTTACCCTATAATATGCCATCATTCTTTTGCACGCCTCATTTAACGAGACCTCCGGTTTCCATCCGAGAGAGCTTATTTTATCCGCACATCCACACACCACGGAAACCACTTGTGTAACCGCCGGATCCTTTTTTCTCGTCTCCATGTCATAACTGATTTTTACTTCTCTATCCTTCACATGGGAAACCATGATCTGTGCCAATTCCAGCACAGAAGCTTCACACTCTTCCGCACATAGGTTATAAGCTTCTCCCGACTGCCCTTCTAACAATACCGTCAGCATACCGGTAACTGCATCTGTAATATATAAAAATGTCCTTCTCGGAGTCCCATCTCCTTTTAAAACAATCATATTTCCATTTAACATCTGTGATATAAAATCAATATGCAGCCTGCCGTCATCTAACGCAATTCCGCCTGCAAGAATCTGTGAAGGTCTGACTATTTTACATCCGACATTTTTATAAGAGTAACAGGCACATAAAGTTTCTGCTGCCCGTTTTGCACACGCATATACATTACGAAGATTTAAGGGATTCAGTTCACCAACGCGGTCTTCCACAAATCGGTCGCAGCCAGGAATGCTGCCATAAATATCAATACTGGAAATTAATAAAAAATCCGCACATTTCTTTCGGGCAAATTCCAGCATATTTTTACATCCAATGACATTTGCATCAAATGTCGCTACAGGATCTTCATATCTGTCGACCGTACCTGCCGGGCTAGCCGCATGGATAATATAATCCACATGCCCCTCGTATTGTATCGGTATACGAACGTCCTGCAAAAATAATTCAAAGTCTTCTCTGTTCCTGTATGCCGAAAAACGTTGCTCCGCCCGCTCCTTATTACGGCACATAGCTATAATTTTAATTCCACTATGATATAAATCATTTCTTTTTAAAAGACCATGTACGATATATTGAGGCACATATCCATTTGCCCCGGAAATCCATAGTACTTTCCCCTCTAATCTAGTCCAATCTATAGGGGAACCTGCAATGGCTTCTGCGTCTCTCATCAATATTTTTCTATCAATTTCCATAATTCCCTGCCTCCTTTTTCACGAACAAAGGATAAAGCGCCTGTACAATAGCTAAATCCTCCGGGTAAGTAACTTTCACACAATATCTGTCGCCGAGCACCATTCCACATTCAACTCCTATATTAAGCACTAACTCACTATCCTCATTTACTTCTACCCGGTCTTCATCCTCCCTGTATGCTTTATGCGCCTGTTTTAATACATTATATCGAAAAATCTGTGGTCCCTGCTGTATGAACAGTTTCTTTTTCTGCAGTGTACGGTTGACATTTTCCCCATCATTACTAAAAGTAATCGCATCCGTCGCTTTTATTACCGTAATACACGCGTCCCATCTTTTCAGCGCGGCATATAACTTGTCCAGCGTAACCTGAGAAACAAACGGACACACCGCTGTCATAATCATCACCGAATCTCTCGGCTTTGCCGGGAGCTCCATCAATCCATTGTACACAGACTGATATCTTTCCTGGCCTGATTTCGCAAGAAATACAAACTTTGTAATTTCATATTCCTCAACCCATTTCCTGACCTGGATATGGTACGACTCCGGCGCTACCACACATATTGCGTCCACATTTTTATTTTTCTGCGCTGTTTTCATAGAATATACAAGCATCGGGCTATTCGTAAGTTCCACAAACTGTTTTGGTACATCCCCTTCAAAACGCTCACCCTTGCCGCCCGCCAAGATAATTACATAATTCATATTCATACGCTCCCTGTTTCTTTATAGCAACTCTGTTATATCTGTTGTCCTGTTAAAAAAAGAATCTTCTGCCTTTAGTTCCAAAAAACTGGCATCTGTTATAGAGACATTAAGCGCCATAGAAAGCAGGATTTCATCTAAATTTTTGTTCACCTGCCGCTCTGGCATAGGACAGAATCTCAAATAATTCTTAAAATATTCATAGATACTATTCTGTGCATCCTGTATGCAATTAAGCTCCTTTGTGGTTCTTAAATCTTCTGCATATACAGGTTCTCCGAAATTATCAAACTCAACCACGGAAGGAAATGGAGATGTCAAAATTATTTCCAAAATATCATAATTTTCAAAAACCGCCTTACTGTTCTCATCTGTTAATTCAAAAAAGGATTCAATATCCAAGTGATAATCCCTCATATTCTCCTTTTCCAATTGCAGAAAATAAAATCCTTTTAAATGATTTTTTATCATGCGCTGCACATACATCTGGCTGGTTCCCTTTGCAACAAAATCAAAAAATGCAATATCCCCGTCCTTTATATTTAGTTTATCTAAATATTTCCTGTTCCGCTTGCGGCAGGCTGAACTTCTATCTATGATTTCTTTTGAAAAATCCATTAAACTGCCATTTTTAAGCCGCGGGTCTTCTATATCCACTGAAATCCCAAAACGTTTCCTTAGTTCCTCCCCTATAGAACCGTCAAATGATTTCCCCTCAATATATCTGATGTCTTCATCATTTTCCATCCCTGCACGAACTGCCGCAATACGGGAAGTAAGGAAATAAACTGAAGCAGCATTCCCTTCCAATTCATCATATAATTTTTTTATTAAGTATCCGTCCCTTGCGCAGAAAAATATATTCAGCAGCTTTTTTTTATGGACATTTTCATAAAACCAGACAATGAAATCGCATATCACAGGCGCAAAAAAGAGATATGCAATATCAAAAATATTCGTAATACAGATTTTTCCATTTTCATTTTCAAACTGGAAGGGACTGTTAAAAATTCTTGCCGTAAACATCCCCGCTTTCAGCTTATCCGAAAAGGACTCTATTTCATGCCACATACCCATATACCCGGCTGATTCCAGCAATTCAATCCCACTGCATAAATGGCAGGTTTCGATCCCATTTTTTTCACCATGTTCTATATCCGCTTTTTTATCATCCCCAATATGCATACAACAGGAGGTTCCAGCCAAATCCTTTAATATCTGAAAAAGCGACTGCGTCTTAGCTGTATGATAATCACAGGAACTCAATATATCCTTATATTCTGTAATTCCACATTTATTTAGAAATTCAGCTAACTGTTCCTTTGTGTAATAAGAATCCGATACAATATACACACATTTCCTTCTCTGAACAGCTTCTTTAAAAATATCACATACCTCTTTTCTGGGAATAATCAGTTCATAATCAACCTGCCGTTCCAACTCAGCCGTTACTTCCGGAATTAGTCCAGAAATATGATATACATCCCGCATATATGTATAAATTTCTACAAGAGACGGTGACTTCTCTGCCAATTTCTTTTCACTGGACATACGTTTTTCTGGAAATTGTTCTACTACGACTCCCTGCTTCTTCAACCTGTAGTCAACCAACTCAAAAACATCTTCTGGGAATAAAACCTGACGCATCAATAATGTATCAAATAAATCAAAACTGATTACATCATATAAGTTAATCTGTTCTAAAAGCTCCTGTTTTCTGATTCCTTTCATATGTCTGAAATTATAATACGCATTCTTTGTATGCTGCAGATTGTTTCCCAGAACATCTATTACATCTATCTGGTTTTCTATACATACCTTTCCAATACGCTTTGCGATTGTCCTGCACGGACCAGGTCTTGCAGCAACCAGGATTAAATCTACTTTTTCCTGTACCGCCTGTACCAGAGAAATAATCGACATTCCGTACAGTATCCCATCCTGTTTGTAGCCGTCAAGCAGACCGATAATCTGAAACTCAGGCAACAGCTCCGATAGCACCCTTTCAGTCTCTTTACCCAGACCGTAAATAGCAATTTTACTATTTTTATAAGCGGCAAATAACTGTTTTAGTTCAGACATATTCCCCTCCTGGTAACTGTTATGACAACAGTTTTTTATTGCTCTGCTATCACACTATTAAGTCCTCTAAAGATATCACCGGTATATCGACATGTTCATTTAATTCCGAACAAATTTCTGTAAAGTCATTTATAGCGGTAACAATTATCATATCCATTTGATCAAAAGAGCCTATTTCATCTAAGTCTGATATACATTTCACATTTGAAACTCGGGTTTTCGTGTTCTTATCAATAATTCCAATGATTTGTACATACGAATCTTTCAGTACTTCTACTAAAGACCTTCCCAGATATCCCATGCCATAAATTACAATATTCGTTACGTTGCGTTTTCTTAGAATCTGGACAACTCCTTTTCCCGAACTCTCACTGCGCATCCATCTTTCATAACATGCAAGTATTTTATTATCACGTTTAAATCCATATCCTTGACTTTCAATACATTGTTTCTGGTTTTCAATACATTGTTTCTGGTTTTCAATAAGACAATTCTGACCCTGCATTATCTCTTTTTGTGATTTCAGCTTTGATAATTGATTCCAAAGCAAATTCTGAATTTTAGTATTTCCTCCTGTTTTCAGTATTAGTGAAAACACCTTATCAAAATGATAGTAGGATAATCCACCCTCTTCCGGAGAAATTTCAAAACTCTCTATCAGCTCGTTTTCTACATCAAGATCTAATATCAAATCTATTTGTTTTTTCAGGAGTTTTAATCTCATTTCCCAAAATTTCCCATTATTTGCTATACTATCAGGCTGGATATACAAAATCACATTAATTCTACCGTCATATGAAACTTTATATTTTCTACTTTGCACCAACTTGAAAAAGTATTCCCAATCCTGGAGTCTTACAAAGGACGTATCAAATCCTCCCATTTCTTCAAAGCATTTCCTTTTTATCACAACAGAATTTGTATCCATAGGATTGTAAATGCACAACATCCGTATCAGGCAGTCATGGTCTATGATTCCTTCTTCAATTTCTTCCTCCGGCCAGTATGATACGCACTCGTTCCATTTTTCGACCCTGCCGAATGCAATGTCGGTTCCCAAAGTTTCCATCTGATGTATTCTGTTCGTTAGATAATCTGGTTTCCATTCATTATCTGTATCTAAAAAAGCTATATATTCTCCAGTCGATTCTTCCATTCCTCGGTTTCTGCTAAACGCTGCTCCATGCCGACGTCTATTTTTCAAGTATCGAATTCTTTTATCATGATATTTTTCTATCATCTGCTTTGTACCGTCGTCAGAAGCATCGTCCACGATCAATAATTCAAAGCTCCTGAACGATTGATTTAACACGCTGTCTATTGCCCTGGAAATAATTCTTCCACGGTTATAAGACGGCATAATTACCGATATTACTTTATCCATCGCTCTCCTCTGTATCCCAGTTATTAAAATACCATACGTCAGTTATCCCTATCTTTTTCAGCTCTTTTTCTACTTCCTTTGTATTTTCTCTATTTAATGCTATGACAAGCCCTTCTCCTTTCGGAAAATCACTGAGCTTTATGATTGGCTCCAATTCCGATTTACAGGTTGCAAAATGTGAATCTGACA
The DNA here is from genome assembly GCA_022793995.1 of Coprococcus sp. Lineage (GTDB taxonomy): Bacteria > Bacillota > Clostridia > Lachnospirales > Lachnospiraceae > Allocoprococcus. The sequence goes on along the minus strand of JAAWDY010000068.1, from coordinate 34,356 downwards.
CGACAAACCCTTTGGGAGTAATCTCCATATCATCCATCTGTCTCTTTAATATCTGTGCTTCTCCACCAGCCCCATAAATATAAAAACTATCTTTAGAAGCTATATATTTCCACAGCCTAGACATCTTTTTTACGTTCAGTCTGGCTACTAATAAATATAGGTTCTGGATATTCAACGACGCATATCTAGAATTCATTACAATACCAGAGTAATATCCCGCATCCTGAGCCGCATAGATAACAACTCTTTCCAATGCATGATTTAATTCGCCGTCCATCGGCACTGGCTCTTCTATAAAATCCTCATATCGTAGTGGATACTCAAAGACTTTTCTTAAAGCCTCACGCCTGAACCAGAAAGTCGTAGAAAGGGCATACGGCTGTCTATGTTCACCTACCGGCACATTCAGTCCCATTCTTTCCATTTCACGAAAAGTCCTTTTATAGTTAGTTAGCCATTCCCTACCTGGTATTGCGCTGTAATTGTTGTGAAGCGGTTCCGGTGGTGACAAAAGACCAAGCCTTGGGTTATTCTCAAATAATTGAATCACATTTTTAATGTATCCCTTAGAACCTACGGTATTTTCCCAAACCAAGTCATGGAAAGAAGCGCCCGTTATATATTGTCCTCGGTTGCCCGACGTCTTTTTATCATGGACAAAACAGATATAATCATAATCAGGTACGATATTCCTTCCGCCGACAAATATAGCGCTTACATCTCTCCCCCTGTTAATAATCTGTTTTGTATACAGATTCGCCTTTTTACTCTCTGCAATGTCCTTAACCCGCTGAAGAACGTTATCCTTATAAGATGTAACATATAAATCAATCTCTTCTGGAATATTCAACAAATATTCCATACAATCCTCTATTAAATCATCATAAGTAATATGCGCTATGACAGCTATCCTTTTTCCTGGTGGAAGTTCATAATTACTTTCAACAGGAAGTACATAGTTCAGATTTAGAGTATTCTTTATATCTGTGATATTTACTTTTCTGAGAAGATCACTCCAAATCATGTCAATATCATAAGACGTACGTCTTTCAATATAAAGAAAAGCTTTTTCCACCTCCTCTCCTGCCGACATACCCAAATTCTTTCCTTCCATAAATACTTTCCGCTTAATAACCGGCATCTTATATTTCTTTATTAACAAATACGGCGAAAAAGCATAATGGTTATAATTATATTCTTCGCTTCCATTCAATGCACCATCCTTCACGTATGCCTCATACGTAAACCCTTTTGAGGCGAAATACTGTGTCATTCTAATTTCATAATCATATACCAGCTCCAGAAATGTGTACTGCTTAAAATTAACATTCCGCCAGAACAATTCAAAATCATTACTCAACAACACAGATTTTCTGTAAACAACAAAATAGCTCTGTATGTGTTCCTGCATCCTCTTACAGCCGCTTCCGACAGAAGTCGTCGCAGCGTGCATCGTAAGTCCCCAAAAATCTGCCGAAGATTCTGCCATCTCATCAAAGACACTTTTAAAAGGATAGAATGGTCCATAGAATGTATCATTGCATAACAACAGCTCATCATATCGCCGAATCTCATCAACACCTATAAATTCTAATATGGTCTGTTGAAAAGCGTAGGCATCAAATCCTACATTCTTTCTATAAAATATGTATTCAGCATATGGTTCCAGCTTTTTAGCTTCGTCTTCCTGTAATGTACCATTTACAACGATTACAAGCTGATCTAAGTTTTTTCTTAGATCAGCCAGTAAATAAGTGATATATCTCTCGACAATTCCATCCTTGTCGCTCATTTGAAAAATACCAAGTCTGCTCATTTTTAAATTCCTCAAAATAATTTATTTTTCCATGTTGCAGGAGTTTTGTCATTTATGATTTCCAAATCAAGATGATAACGGAATTTCTTTGTCCCTCGGTTCTTAATATACTGAATCATCTCAGATAATCCAACCCGTAGAGAGTATTCTGTATGATATCCCAATAGTCTTCTCGCTTTATCCGCTGAACAGGTTGCAAGCCTCACCTCCTGCGGTCTGCCAGACATATAGACTGGCTCTAATTTAAAATTCAGTATGTCCGCAATCGTCTCAGCTAAAGTATTAATTGTAACAAACTCCTCATCCGGTCCAATATTAACGACCTCACCGATACAGTTGTCCTGAAACGCCAATGCTTTTAAGCAGGCAATATCATCCTGCACAAAAGAAAAGCATCTCTTCTGCATTCCATCCCCATAAATAATCGGTTGGCGCCCTTGAAGCATCAGATTAATCATGATAGAGGCTACATTGCGATATGGATCATCATATTTCTGACGAGGTCCAATAATATTGTGAGGAACTGCAATCACCAATTCCATGCCGTGTACCTCTGCCAAACAGCGAAGCAGGTTTTCTGCCGCCAGCTTAGAAATTCCATATGGATCCTGTGGCTTCGGTATCATATCTTCCGTAAACGGTACAACATCCTGTGTCCCATAACGGGCCATGCTAGAGCAATGCACAAATCTCTTCACACCCTGTGAAACAGCGGCAGATGCCAGCGACGCTGTAATCTGATATGTATTCTGACAGATCAGATTCGGTGAGAATACGCTCAATCCTTCATACGCTGTACACGCAGTATGGTAAACAATATCAACTCCCTGCATTAGTTCATTCATTGTGTTCAGAGATTGACAGTCAACCTGATAAAATTCCACTCCATCCGGAACATTATCCAGATAACCGCCTATGAGATTATCGACGCCAACTACCTCGTGTCCCTCAGCCAACATGGCGTCTGCCAAATGGCTGCCCAAAAATCCTGCAACTCCTGAAATAAATATCTTCATTTTTATCTCCCTTCAATATATTTTCTAATTTGATTCTACTTTTACGCCAATCGGATAGTATTCTATTTTTTTGTCTTTTAAGACATTTCTGTCATATTGATTTCTTCCATCAAATATTATGGGCTGATTAAGCAGCTCTTTTATCTCCTCAAAATCAGGCTGCCGGAATTCTATCCATTCTGTAATCAATATCAATGCATCCGCTCTTTTAAGCGCCTCGTATTTATTGTCAGCATAACTGACTCTTGCGTTATCTTTTAAATAACAATTTTTCGCCTCATCTACTGCTTTCGGATCATAAGCAGCAATCTCCGCTCCGCACCTTGTAAGTTCGTTAATGATCGTAATCGCTGCTGATTCACGCATATCATCCGTGTTCGGTTTAAAAGCAAGTCCCCATACAGCAAATTTCTTCCCGGTCAAATCTTCTCCAAACCTCTTCTTGATTTTTTCCGGAATAACCTTCTTTTGTTCAAAATTTACTTTTTCAACTGCGCCCAAAATATCTGGTTCATATCCCATTGCACGGCTTGTCCTGATTAAAGCCTGAACATCTTTTGGGAAACAACTTCCCCCGTATCCGCATCCTGGATAAATAAAGCTATATCCGATTCTTGAATCGCTTCCGATCCCCAGTCTTACCTTATCAACATCTGCACCAACTCTTTCACAGATATTACTTATTTCGTTCATAAAACTTATTTTGGTTGCCAACATTGCATTCGCAGTGTATTTCGTCATTTCAGCGCTCGCAATATCCATAAATATAAAATTGTCGTCTCTTTTAACAAGAGCGCTGTATAATTCTTTCATCACCTTCACAGCTTTCTCGCTATCTGTTCCAATAACAATACGGTCCGGCTTCAGACAATCAGATACAGCTGTACCTTCCTTGAGAAATTCAGGATTTGAAATCACATCAAATGTCAGATTGACCTCCCTTTTGTCAAGCTCACTTTGTATGACATCACGTACCATTCCCGCTGTTCCTACAGGAACAGTAGATTTATCCACCACATACATATGACGAGTCATACCCTGCCCTATGCTTGTCGCGGCTTTTTTTACATATTGTAGATCTGCGCTCCCGTCCTCACCCATTGGCGTTCCCACAGCAATAAAGCATATATCCGTTTCCTTTAAAGCTTCATTGATATCTGCTGTAAAATGTAAATGCCCCATCGCAAAATTATTTTTTATCATTTCTTCAAGACCAGGTTCATAGATCGGTATTATCCCCCTCTTCAAGTTCTCGATTTTCTGTTCGTCGACATCTACACACCAAACCATGTTACCTGTTTCGGAAAAACATGTACCTGTGACAAGGCCAACATATCCCGTTCCTATAACTGATATTTTCATAATAATCTCCATTCCGCCGCCTTTGGCTGGCGGCACAAATAGTAATGAAAGTGGTTCACACCTTCAAGTTTTCGTGTTACAATAGACTTGATTTTATAAGGCATTCCTGACATCAATGTCAAATGCACCCACCCATTTGTTGTTGATATGCAGGTGCGCATCTTTTATCAAGGTGGGAATACTCTTATTCAGGTCCACGGTGTGAGCCTTGTTTTGTATCTATTTCACATTTTTGGCTTAATTTACTTTCCTTCACACTATATCCACCTTTCTGCAAAAGACACCCATGGGGTTATGAAACCCTATTCTGCTTTTCATATTTTCTTTTATTAATATTATATATAAACTTTTAGAATAAAGTACATAACATCAAAACATCATCATAAATGAAACCATATTTTACTATTTCTTCTTTACTACATTCGTTTTGTGGCGAAAAAACAGTTACTTTCAACCCATAATTCTCTAATCTCGTTTTAAAATCTTTTCCGTATAATCTCACATGATCCTCTTGTCCATATTCGTTAAGTCTTTCTCCAGAAGTTTTTATATCCATGTTCTCGTAAGTATCTATATCTGTACAAATCGGAAACGACAGCATAATTTTTCCCTTCGGCTTAAGTACTCTTTTTATCTCAGAAATAGCTTTTTTCTCGTTTTCTATATGTTCTAAAACATGATTTATAATGATATAGTCAAAAAAGTCATCTCTAAATTGAATATTAGTGACATCTACAACATGCATTGACCTTCCCTGTACGATATCTCCCGCATAATAATCACACAAAACATTAGCTTGTATTCTTTTGCTAATCTCTGATTCTGGGGCAAAATGTAATACAGTACATTTATCATTAAAAATTCCTGACATATATTTTCCTAAAACTCGATACTGCCAACGAACCCTGTCTATTGCACCACAAAATGGACAAATCACATTATCCCTTAATCCACCGCCTATAATATGGTATTTGTAAAAAACTTTAGAATAAAATCCACCTTGTTTAAATTCTTTTACAGTTTTTCCACATACATTACACTGAAAATTCTTTTCTCCAATAGCATCTGTTATATTTTGGTTAATAAAATTGCCACATTCATATACGTATGTATTTGTAGATATCCTATCGAGCAAATATCCCTTTATCTGCGCACTAACCTCAGTATCTTTCATTGCTATCAAAACTTGTATTATATTCTCATTCGACATCTCAAGCAATTGTTCCACACTAATGATTTTTATGTTGTCATAATATTTTGTCTCATCACTTTTAGTCTGACAGAAAAAATCAATTTTACATTCCATGTCTCTCATAAAATGATATAGGCGCTTCCCATAATCCCCCGCACCGTAAATCATAACCTTGCTCTTTAAGTTTGTATTTTCAGTATGCATATAAATTTCCTCTTTTCACCCTAAAGGAAACCCAATAATTTTTTTATAGAATGGTTTTATAATGCTAATATGTCTCTCCCTCTTGCTCACTAAAAGTAGAAATTATTTCATTGCTACATCATACTTTCCCAAAATAATGTATACCGATTTCCAGTCGAGAAACAATCCATCTGATATTTTCTATACTCTTGTTCATAAAATCTGAGCATTGCATCCTTATCTATCACCACTCCTTTATTGTGAGACATAAATCTATAAGCTTCTTTTTCATCTATAGATATAATATTAAACTTAGAGAGTTCCGTATACATATCTGTATTCCTAGTTAAAAGAAATGGACCTACACTAAACGCATCAATCTGCGTTTCCATTTCATGCACACTTTCGAGATCTTGTTTAGCCTCCTCTAAAGTTTCAGAAGGAAGATTACACATAAGCCATACATACGTCTTTATTCCTTTTTGATGAAATAATTTCAAACAATATTTTGATGTTTCAGCGTCAATTCCTTTACGTATAAAATTTAACAAACGTTGATTAAAGCTTTCCACACCAAACATAACCATTTTGCACCCATTTTTAAACGCCCTTTCAACTATATTTTCATCATATTGTCGACTTACCCTGGAATAGAAAAACCAATTAATATGCTTAAATTCTTTATACTTATCCATTTCATTTACCATATCACGGAAACAGTCTGGTCTTATGGCTTCATCAACAAACTGTATGTTTTGAACTTTATATTTTTCTGATAAATAAATTAATTCTTTCACTACCTTCTTCATATCCTTAGATCTATAATGGTGTCTATAACTTTCGTCATGATTACAAAAAGCACAATATCCATAATGGCATCCACGAGAAGATTGGTAAGGCAATATCGGTTCAGGCGATAAATACATCTTCAAATCAAGACCCTCGTAACATGGCACTGGTAATGAATCTACTTCTTCTACTATTCTTTTTGCAAAAACAGGATTTCCCATATCATCAATATGAACAAGATTAGGAATCTTATCAATGCTACCTATCCCTTTAATCAAATAATTCAATAACATGGAAATAGAAGTCTCACCTTCACCTGCAATTACATAATCAAAATAATGATATATATCTCTTTTGGATTTATACTGACTCTTTATAAACAAATCAGCACAACTACCTCCCATTATAATAATTTTACCGGGCCAAATTTCTTTAATTACCTTTGCAAGTAAGCAAGCAGGCAAAAATTGTTCTGTACTAGTTACAGAAAGACCAATAATTTGAGGAAGACCTCGAAATACACGAATTATTTCTTTCGATATAATCTTTTCCAAAAAGTCTGTTTGGCTATAATCATCTACATATTTCATAAGATCGTGGCATTGTTCAAAATCAAATCCGGTATACTCAAGATTACATACCTTTTCATAAAAAGCATCCACTATCCTTTTTTGTACCGGGTTCATAAATATATATTTCTTTTTCACAAACTCGACATTAAAAATATTGCTTTTAAAAAACCACATATCATCTAAAAATTCTTCATATGAATTATATAAGTTCTTTTTATAATCTTTGACATTTTGATCATAAAACTCTCGTGTAATACATAAATCCGCCGCTTGTCTCCACTTATACTTTATAATCCAATGTGTACATAAAATTCCCAAATCAGCTTGCCCGACACTATAGCCTTCTTGCTGTAGACGGGCAACCAGGCAAGGTACTGCACTAAACGGAGAATATGCATCCCAATAAGGTAGCGAAAAGAAACGAATATCTTGTATTTCTTCGTGACCTTTTGAATCCTCTACATATTTCTGTAGTATTTTCTTTTTACATATATATTTTGTATTTTTTAACTCAACATCTAAATTATCTTCAAATTTTTTATCTATTACAAAAATATTTGTACCGCTTTGTATTATATCTTTTAAAATTTCAGCTTGCATATTAGACGATAGAACTACCACTATTAAAGGAAAATCTTTTATATACTTTTCTTCACAATATTCAATTATTTTTATTCCATGAGTCTCTTTAGGATTTTCCTCTGTCCTTGTCACAAAAATATTTTTAACATAATGCCTCTTATTTTTTTGTTCTAAATAATCTAATATTTTGTGACAAATATTTCCAGCCCCATAGAAAAAACACCCATTAGTTTGCGATATTATACTTTCAAGTTCATTAATTGTTTTTATTTTTTTCTTCAAAATACCCAAATTATGAATTCTCCTTCCCTATAACTTCGTAAATTTTGTTTCCCGATGATCCTCTGTCTATTTCATAATGCTTCTCAATTCTATTACTATTTTCTACAATCCCTAATAAAAAATTCGGAAAGCTTCTAGTACCATTTTCAAATATAATTGAATTTTTTATCATCTTTATCCGAGTAATTTTTTCCAAATCATCTTTTGTAAATTTAATTGGAATATACCGAGCACTATTGCCATCTATATCAGTCAAAATAAGTGCATCTATTCCAAATCCCCAAAAAAAAAGTTTATTACCGTATTTTAAACATTTTAAAATTTTAGAGCATCCGTCCATTTTAATATCTAACTCAGGATTAATCTCCCGCAAATATACCCTTTTTGTATCGTTTAAATTCTTATCTATAAACAAAATAAAATCTCCGAAACGCGGCACACCTATAATGTATTGTTCTATACAATATAATCTCGAAAAAATCTCTTCCCCTAGACCTTCAATATCTTCAAATATATTTAGTATTTCTCCCTCCTGTGTACACTTGATAATTGTTGCACTATTAGCTAAAGTTGCCCACAAAAATTCCCCATCAAAACTAATGGAATTAATTTGAATTTCAGAATCAGAAATTACATATAATTTAACTGTTTGACTTTGCAAATCATATTTCAAATATTTGTTTGTTTTATAAAATGCTTTCCAATAAGTATTATTAAAATTTGTAGAAAATCTCGAAACCGATTCATCATTACACTCTAACACATAAATATTACATAATTTCTTATCTATAGAAAAGCCAGACTCAAAATCATAATAATATATAGGCTTACCTTGATAATTCGGGAAACTCCATAATCTGTTATTTGAAATCATATGATGATCATATATATTGGGCCATTCTAAATTACTATCTATATCATTACTAACAATTTTAATTAAAGTTCCAAGTTTAATATCATATTTCAAAAAATCAGTTGTTTGAAACGACGTAATGTATATACAATCCTTAAGCAAAAAAATGTTACTTGAAATAAACTCATTTCCAATATATACGGCAAGTACTTTAAAATCCTCGTCTATGACTGAAAATTCACATAATGCTTGTATATTATCATCAAAAAAATACATTCTCTGGTTACCACTACAAGCATCTTTTATACTATGCTTCATCTCAAAACACCTCGTATACAAATTTCTATAAAAGTACTTCACAGATTAATGCTGTTTCCAGCAAAAAACTAGTTCTAGTAATGGGCTGAAATACACGAAAAGAATATCCACATCCCCATTGTTCTATCATTGATTTCAATTCAAAAAAATCATCTGCCGTATGATAAATGCTAATCAATAAAGTAGGTTTTTGAGAACAAATTGTTTCTTTAGCTCCATATAAGAATTCTCGTTCTGCCCCTTCAATATCAACCTTAATCAAACCAATATCTAAATCATTTTCATTTACATATTCATCTAATGTAACTTGCCTTACCTGAATCTCGTCTCGATAGCTCAAATTTTTTCTCTGAATCATGCCATGTCCAGTATTTGAATCACTTCTTAAATAGAAAGATTTATATGAAGAACTTTCTCCAAGAGCTAAATTGATTGGTATTATATTGGTCCTATTATTTAATTTTGCATTTTTAATTATTTTTTGGTAGTTACCATCAAATGCTTCAAATGCATATACAAACCTATCTGTGTAGTCTGATAAAACAATTGATGAATCACCAATATATGCACCAACGTCTACAATATTTTTCTCTTTTATCTGAACTGTATTTTTAAGTAATCCCATTCCAAGTTGGTAATAGAACACATTTGCTTCAAAACACCTTTCATATAACTTATAATTTTTATAAAGATAAAAACATTCGTCACCTTTTATCTTATATCCGATATTTTCAAACATATCCTGTTCCATCAAATATATTTTTCTTTTTTCTTCAAGAGTATAAATATCACAATTAAGAGATTTGTCTACTATAAATCCTGCCATACGATTTATTATTCTGTCTATTTTATCTATATCTTCTGCTAAAAGTCCGTGACATAGCTTATCTCTTGACTCCTTTAATAGTTTGCTATTTTTTAAATATGTATTCCAGTAATCATACATAATCCTAATTTCAAATTCTTGTCCCTCATATACCAAATCACACTCCGGACGCAAATCACAATAGTTATAAATATTAATAATCCCCTTTATTTCTTGTTTGATTTTTTCTCTTATTTCTTCTACTATGCTCCGATTATTGATAGCAATAAAAATAATTTTATTTTCTTCAACTTTTGAAAGTCTGGAGATATCCAAAATAGGAATCTCTTTTAAATATTGGTTCTCTTCCACATATGTCTGACAAAAAAAATCAACCGTCACCCCTATTGATGACAAAAAATATAAGCACTTTTTCCCATAAACGCCTGCACCAAATATTATAATCTTCATGGTCACCTTCCTGTTCGCATAACCAAATAAAGGGCAACAAAATAAAAACTGCTGTTGCCCTTTAAGTTTCTTAGCTTAAAATATGGTTTTCACCAATTACTAACTTACTCTTTTTATCTTTATCTGTATCCTGATTCTTTTCTGTTTGTTTCTCGCTCATTCTTTCAATTTCCTCCAAAACATTAATATAATATTATATATATACTTTATATCTTATAAAGAATATCTTGCTCAGCAAGCAAGACTTTCTCTATTATACGCACAACCACGCCCCTTGTCAATCACTCTTGTCTGCCCCGTCTCATTCTGAGATGGCTCCTCTGCCTGCGCCGTAACCGGGTGTACAAAGCCAGACGCACCAACCACGGCTGCTACCAACAATAGACTCATCTTTTTTCCAAATTTCCCAGACTTCTGCACAGCTGCCATCTTCCGACGCCTTCCTGTTTATATCTTAGCCTATTACTACTTAATCCATGATCTCCACATTCTGTATCATCACCGGTTTCCCTGCCTTCTGGCATAAATACACCAGACTGCTCCAGTCCCCGTAATATGCGTCGCTTAACACCATAGCGCGATCCACGTCCGCCGTATCGTCGTAGATTCCCCATCCTTCTTCCTTATAATGCTCTACGATCTCACTGTAATCCATCCACAGACGCGGACGCATGGATTCGATCGTAGCCTTGACAAGTGGATGCGGACGCCACAATAGCGCCACTTCATCCTGGCTTTCCTTAAATATGCCGAATACAGATTTCATCTTCGCCAGCATCTTCTCATCCTGAGCAAGGAGAGAGCCGATACTGGTATTATAAAGTATGATCTTCTTCCAGCTTCCGTCATCCTTCTGAATGATCTTCAGCCATTCCCCTGGAACCTCGAGGTCTTCTCTTCTGGTACTGAGAATCTTATCCACCTTAGGTGAACCTAATCCGTATATCTTATTCTCCCAATACTTGCGCTGCGCCGCCGAGCCATCTGTATGCTTCATCAGCTCATTGATGTAAATCTTCCGCATATCCTCCGACTGCACGATAACCGCATCTGCATTTACCACCCCCGGAGTCGTACAGAAATGGCTCATCCCTTTGATCGCGTTCTCGTCCTCTGGGTTGATCTCGCCCAAAATAAAATACGGTATGTATACTAACTTGTCTGTAAACTGTTTTAGATTCTTTGTATAAAAGAAAGGGTCTACACTCGTCACATAGTTACACTCATCATACGGGTTATGGATAAATATCATATCAGGATGCCGCTCGGCAAAATCATAATCCTCATAATGAGTCACCGGCACATATTCCGGGTACTCCTCCCCTTCATAATGCATCTCCCGAAAACTACCGTCCGAATTCTTATCATAGTAGGGAATCGGAATCACATAGGCATCACAGTCTTCATCTTCGTCCGCTGCCTGCCACACACTTTCCAGAGAATCCCACATGGACGCTTTATATGGAAGAAATACTGCTTCCAACCTATCCGGGACTTCACTGCTTATGGTCCTGCGAACCTGTTTCAGATTCCCGGCAAGCGCTTTTAGCTTCTCCCTGCGCTGCTCCGGGATTCCCATAACCTGCGTGATCTCATATAGAATCTCACAGAAATCTTCTAACCGGGCCACACTGTCCGTGCCTTCGCCGTACAGCGTCTCGATCTTATTCCCCATATAGATCGCGGTATCCTGACAATCCGCCAGCAGTTGTACTACGCCCTCTTCATTTACAACATTCCTCGTTAAAGCATCCTTCAACGCTCTGTTCGCCTTCTCCAACGTGTCCGCCATGGAAAGTAGCTGTCGTCTTACCGCCCGGCTCATACAATGACTCTCCCTTTTACAAAAATTGCTGAATATAGAAAAAGAAAGCGCCGCCGTTCTTATTCTCCTGACTGATGCCCTCTATTTGTTCCTCAATTATATTATCGTACAATATCTAGATAACTTAAGAGTCTTTTAATCTATACTTATAAAATTTTCTTTCCGGACGATATTTATACTATACATCCCGCTTTTATTTATCTGTGATATGTTTACCCGGATAGCCGGGGGACGTGCTTTTCACCCGTTCTGAGCCTGTCGGAAGGAGTGATGATTATGAGTACATATGAAGAACTCAGCCTCATTGTAACTATCGCGTTACTCATTGTTGAGATTCTGATCTATACACATAAGAAATAGCCGTCCCGCTCTGGTAAAGTAGACGACTATTCTTAGTTTCGTTATTTCGCCGGGACGGGGAAACGCAGCTTCCCTTCCGACTATCCTGTTAAGCATATTATAGTCAATACTTCATGATATGTCAAACATTTTTGTTACACCGAACACCTAATTCAAGACTAAAATATGGAGGACCCTACTTATGAAAATCAATTTATGCGGACAAAATTCTATTTTCCAGGCATCCATGGCGATCAACCAGAAGCTGGAACGAAATGCCGTACAAAACGGACAGCAGGAAAATGCGTCTCCTTTGGCAAGAATGGACTCGGTCCTACTATCCCGGCAGGGTAAAAAGCAAAGCCTGATCCAACAGCTTATGACGCAAAAACAGCTGATCCATGAAAACAAGAACGCCCTCATCAAGAAAGGCGCGGAGGGTGGACCGATCGATCAAAAGAAGCTGGAGGAATACGAGAAACAGTTGGAGTCGATCGATGAACAGATCGCGCAGGCAATGGCGGAGGAAGTTACAGAGGATGCTGAAAATAACGAGAATGACGATTCCAAAAAGGAAATGACAAAGGAAGAATACGAAACACAGAAAATGACGGATATCGTCAGTATTTCCACTGGAATGGACAAAGCAGGGACTATGATGTCCGTAAAAGACCGCCTGGACCAGGAAGCCGCCATCAAAGAAAGTGAACTGGAAAACGACCAATATTTAAGCGGGGCGCCCCAGTGGAAAATTGAAAGGATCGCCGAGATAAAATCACGCTCGGCAAAGCTTATGGATGAAGCGGGCAAAAGTATAGCTGAGACTTTGGAGACGGTTGACAGACAGAAAAATATCCAGATCGTTAGAGATGAAGAGAAAGAGGAAAACGGCATGCTGCAGACTCCGGATGAGCCTGAAGAGGAAGAATAAGGTTTTTTCGACGACCGTGACGTAGTCATCACAAATCTTCTTGAGAGTTATGACCGTCTTCTCGCTTTTGGGCAAAAGCACTTAAATGATACTTTCCATTTAGACGGGATTCAGAGCGTCAGTGCAAGAGATCATATCCTTCGGGAAATTATTTCAAATCTCTTGGCGCACCGGGATTTTTCGAGCGGTTATGTTGCAAAGCTGATTATTGAAGAATCTCAAATTTATACCGAAAATGCCAACCTTTCCCATGGTCATGGCGTCCTCACGCTTGCGGCTTTTGATCCTTTCCAGAAAAATCCTCCGGTTTCCAAAATATTTCGTGAAATCGGGCTGGCGGACGAACTCGGATCTGGAATGCGCAATACTTACAAATACACCAAAATGTACTCCGGAGGAGAGCCAACATTTATAGAAGGAGATATTTTCAAAATAACGATTCCTCTCACCAAGATCGCAACGGCAAAAGCCGGTCCTGTTTGTACTGTTAGGGACGCCACTGTTACTACTGAAGCTGCCAATAGGATATTGGATGATGAGCGCGTGGAAAAGCTGGTAGAGTTCTGTTCTATCCCACGCACCAGAAATGAGATGCAGAAATACTGCGGTATAAAAACAGAAAAGTATTTCAGGGAACATATCCTTGCGCCTATGCTGGAAAAAGGGCTGGTTCAGCGTACGATTCCAGAAAAACCCAAAAGTCCGAATCAAAAATATATCAGAGTATAATCGAGTAAATCCCCTGGCTGACAGTATCCATACAGCCAGGGGACTTCATATATCATATTTTAAAGCCCTATCTCTTTTCCCTTCTCCATCTTTGCGATCTGCCGTTCGCCTTCTTCCGCGATCGTGCGGAAATCCTGGATTGTCTGTTCCATCTGCGGCAGCGCTTTTGTCTTGTATGTGCTGATATCATCCAATGCGGACAAAGTATCTGCAAAAGCCTGTTTTAACGTATCCGGTGAAATACTTGCTTCCACAGCTTCCCGCTGGATAGCTGTACCTTGTTCTTTCAGCATGCGGGACGTTGCCGTAATCATGTTGTTCGTAGTCTCGTTCAACATCTGCACCTTTTCCAACACGATCTTCTGATTATACAGCGCTCCCGCAACCGTAACAGCCACACGCAGAGCCGCCACTGTCACTGTCTCGGCCCGGTCAACCGCCCGAATCAGCTCTTTATTATTCTTGCGCACAACTTCCATCGCAATGATCCCTTGCTGATTCACCACCAAAAGCTGCTGGAAATCCATCAGACGTTGGCGGAGCGGGAACAAGATCTCTTCCTCCACAAACTGGATCCGTTCTTCCGCCTCACCAGATATTTTAGCGTTCTCCACAGCATTTGCAAGATAAGTGTCAAGCTGTGAACCCAGCTCGATCTTCTGTGTGAGCTGTTTTGTCAGATCCCGCATCGCAGCCTGTTCGATTTCCAGAGTCGTAGTATCATTTTTCAGGATTGCTTTCCCTTTATCAAGGGACTTTACAATCCCTGCGATCTCCGCGTCTGCAGTCTTATATCTCTCAAAATAACGGCGGATCGGGTTGAATATTTTCCCCAGCGCCCCTGTCTTTGTGAAATCAAGTCCGGACGGATCCAAATCCCGCATTTTAATGGAAAGCTCCTCCAGTCCTTTTGCCACTTCGCCGGACTCGCCGCCGGCATGACTGAACTCTCCCATCCTTTTCTGGAGGATACTGTTCTTTGCCTGGGACTGTCTGACGATATCCGCCCCGAACGTCTCCACTACCTGCACAAATTCCCTGCGTTCAGCAAAGGAATCCAGGTCTACTTCCATAATCTGCTGTGCTTTCTCCTGGACTGCGTTCGTGATTACATTCTTTTCTTCTACTGTCGGCGCAAGCTCCTGTACGACTTCCTTCTTTATCTCTTCTGTGTTTGGCAGATCCAATGTAAAACCGCTCATATCCTTCCTCCTTCTTATCTTGTCTGTCCTTACATATTTGCGTTGAACAGATTTTTCAGCTGATAGACCACATCGTCCGTAGACGCGTCGATACTTGCCGCCTCATTTACTGAACTGATGCTCTGCAGAGCCTCCAAGTCGGCATTATAGCCGATCGTGTAGACCGGTATCCGCATTCCTCCCAGGACGTCGCGTACCTCGCTCAAATTATAGCCTACATTCGTTTCTCCGTCGCTCAGAACAAAAATCATCGGCTTTGCATCTGGATATTCCGCCATTTTTTCGTTAATCATGCTCAAGGCGACGCATATTGCATCAAATGTGGCCGTCCCTCCGGTGGCGTACAGATTTTCAACTGCGCCTTTGAACAATGTCTGCTGTTCCAGGCTGAACTGATCGATCGGAAGTTCGATGGTTACCTGGTCTGAATAACTCACCATTCCAATGTAATTTTCTGTATTGATATATTTCATACTATTAATCAGTGAAGCACGGAGTGCCGCCAGCGGCTCACCATACATACTTCCCGAAACATCTGTCACAAACACGCCGATAACTGGCCTTCCGGTATCTTTATTCGATTTATATAGCTTCTGGGCGGAAACCAGAACATCTCCGGAAACTGTTCCATATTCGCAGTCATAATCCGGCATTCCATTAAAACCGTATTCCTCAGCTCTTTTCTTCGCTTTCTCTGAAGTACAATACTCAGCGAATTGTGTGAGGATTTCCTTTTTTTCCGGACTTGCAGACACCATGCTCACAAGCGGATTGTCATGCCGGTATCCATAAGGCGTAAATTTATAGTTTCCTGACAGTGTCTTATCATTAACATAGGACTGGTATTCCATGATAAATCCATCCAACGAGCCATTCTCCGCCGCATCCCGCATCTGCATGGTCGTCAACGCCACGAAGGGCACGTTCTTCTGGAATTTCTGGAATCCTTCGATTGCTGTGTCGGACAGCGGATTCGCCAAGTCGTAGCGCTCCAACGTGCAGATCAGAAAATTCAGTCCTGCACTACTGGCGAATGGGTTCGTATAGCCCATCGCGAACTCGCCTGCCTCCGTCGCCTCAGTGATTGCTTTAAGGTCTACGCTTCCGTATTTATCTACGATTTGCTTGTAGGTTTTTTCAGAAAGCAGGATTCCGGTCACATTACCTACCATGCTCTCTGTAATCGTCTCTGTCTCCACGCCTTTTGCATTCAGCATGTCCACCCAGAGCATACTGGACGGGGCAAATCCTTCTGGAACTGCCTTACCGGTAGCAATATAATCGAGAGCCTGCCCGCTGTTGACTTTCCGCACCTGGATAGATACCTTCTGTCCGCCCACTTCATATCCCTGCTGGTTAAACTCCTCCGCCATCTCGCAAAGCCAGCCGTCCGTGCCAGTCCCTGCCTTTTCCGGCGACGAATAGATTTCCGCATACAACCCTGTTGTAGCTTCAACGGTCACGTCGCAGGTGTCGATATCTGGCAGTTCATCTGCTTCATCTTCTACAGCATCATACTCGATCGGTGACTTCATCGGCGTCCCTATATTCGGATCGATCCGGTCGACCATCTTCTCCAGCTGTTTTGTCGCGCTCTCCTGTGAAATAACCTTTTCTGATTTTCCAATATTACGCGTCAGATAAATACCTGCGAATACCGCTGCGCAGACAAGCACAATGACTGCCGATAAAATCCCTATAACCTTCTTATTCATATAGCCTCCATCCTTAAATCCTACTGATAATACTTTGTCTCATCGATCAGCTTCTCAATCTCTCCCAACAGATCGCTGTTCAGTTCTTCATTGCTCCCTGCTTCCGACGTGGCAAGCTCCATTGACAGGGCGTCCAGCTTCAGAAGAATCTTCTCATTCAGGGCGATCGTAGATTTCACCGCGTCAAAATTCTTCTGGTACAGACGGATCTGCTCCTCCTGTATATCATCTGGTATGTCATCCTCCCGGTAATGCTGGAGCTTTGCGTATTCCGCCTCGTCAAAAAGCTGCATCCGGTTCGCCATAGCGACCACGTTCCTGATTGCCGACGACTCCGCCGCCAGTGCGACGCTGTTGAACTTGTCCCAGCTCATGGTGCCTTCAGCAAACTTCTGTTCCAGGATCCCGGATAGCCGGTTCCGGCATTTTAGGATCCGATCCAGCTGCCCGGATGCCGTTCTGGAAAAATTCCCGAAAAATCGGCTGTTCCCATAGCTTTTTAGAATTGATTTTGCTTTATCCAGATCTGTGATCTTCTCTATCTCGATCGGTTTTTTCTTCGGTTCTTTTAGAATATAAATATTTGCCGCAAAAAAGAGGCCGACCAGCGCAAGCGCTGCGATCACGGACATTCCTGCCCGGAATATACTGTAATCCGTAATCCGAAGGCACACAAGACCGGGAGAATAGAGTATGACCGCCACGATCACAATCGCCAAATTGACCGCCGCCAGCTTTAAAATTTTCTTTCCTATATGCCATCCCTCCCTAATGTCCGCTTCCAAGTACTCCTATTACCCCACGGGGGGTACTCGTACTAGGCTCGTGCGATACCTCGCCAAGTACTCCTATTATACGACAAATATCGTGTTATGGCAAGTCTCGGACATGAAAGCGTAAAAATTGGAGACAGAGTTTTCTATTGAACTCTGTCTCCATCCTCTTGAATTATGATCCTATCCATCAATTCCCAGATCGCATCCCTGCCTTGTTTCGTCTCCGCGGAAAAGGGAAGCAGCATCGCCTCTTTTGCCATTCCAAGCCCATCTCTTACCGCTTTTATCTGTTTTTGTACCTGGCTTTTCTTGATTTTATCCAGCTTTGTCGCGATGATGATTGGTGCGAAACCCTGGGCTGTGATCCATTCATACATGAGACGGTCGTTAGCGGACGGGTCGTGGCGTATATCAATAAGAAGGAATACCGCGCGGAGCTGTTTCGAGCTGTGCAGATACCGCTCTATCATTTTCCCCCACTGTTTTTTTTCCTTCTCCGATACTTTGGCGTACCCGTATCCCGGTAAATCGACCAGATACATTGCTTCATTGATATTGTAAAAATTGATGGTCTGAGTCTTCCCCGGCGTCGAGGAAATCCTGGCATAAGATTTCCGATTCATAAGAGCGTTGATTAGGGAAGACTTCCCGACATTGGATTTTCCAGCAAATGCAATCTCGGGTAAAGTATTATCCGGCAGTTTGCTCGTTATTCCGCAGACTGTTTCCAAATTAATCTTTTTGATTACCATTTTTCTTTCCCTCTTTTTGGGGCGCTTTGCGGCGTTTGAGCGCAATATTCAGGACTTCCTCCATCTGAGAAACGGGTATGATCTCTAGCCCTTTCGTAATTTCAGAAGAAATCTCTTCCACATCCTTCTCATTCTTTTGGGGAACCAGTACTGTCGTTATCCCGGCGTTTTTCGCGGCCAACAGTTTTTCTTTCAGTCCTCCGATCGGAAGCACACGTCCCCGCAGGGTAATTTCCCCTGTCATAGCAATATCTGCCCGCACTTTTCGTCCGGTCACTGCAGAAAGCATGGCTGTCGCCATTGTGATTCCTGCGGAAGGTCCGTCTTTGGGAACGGCGCCTTCTGGAATATGAATATGAATATCGTGTTCCTCGAAAAAGTTCTCCGGCACTTTGTAGGAGCCGCTCACTGAACGGATATAACTGATTCCAGTCTGGGCCGATTCTTTCATCACATCTCCCATCTGCCCTGTCAGAATAATCTCGCCTTTGCCCGGCATCACGTTGACTTCGATCTGTAAGGTATCTCCGCCCACACTGGTCCACGCCAGCCCACGCACAATCCCTACCTCGTCTTTAGCGTTTACCATCTGGTAAGAAAATTTCTCCTTACCCAGATATTTTTCCACGTTTCTCTCTGTCACCTGCACATGCTTCCTGTTATGCTCATAGATTTCCCTTGCCGCCTTCCGGCAGATATTGCCGATCTCCCGTTCCATCTGACGGACTCCAGCCTCTTTTGTATAATTTCTTGCCATCTTCCAGATCACATTTTTGCTGATGGTAAGCTGTTCTTTCGCAAGGCCATGCCTCTCAAGCTGTTTCGGGATCAAGTGACGTGTAGCGATATGCATCTTTTCATTCTCTGTGTAGCTGTTCACCTCGATCACTTCCATACGGTCAAGGAGAGGCCTTGGTATTGTCTGCACTGTATTTGCCGTCGTGACAAAGGTCACTTCGGACAGATCTAAAGGTACTTCTAGATAATGGTCGCGGAACCGATTATTCTGTTCACTGTCCAGAACCTCCAAAAGCGCCGAAAATGTATCGCCCTTATAATCCGTACTGACCTTATCGATCTCGTCCAGAAGCATCAAAGGATTCTTGACCCCTGCACTCTTAATTCCCTTTGCAATCCTTCCCGGCATAGCGCCGACATACGTTTTCCTGTGTCCCCTGATCTCCGCTTCATCGCGGACTCCGCCCAGAGAAATGCGTACATACGGCTTTTTCAACGCCTTGGCAAGCGACCGCGCGATCGAAGTCTTCCCGGTTCCCGGAGGCCCCACCAGACAGAGTATCGGGCTTTCGCCCTTTTTCGTCAAGGCGCGGACAGCCAGAAATTCTAGGATCCTCTCCTTTACTTCCTCTAGTCCATAATGCTCTGCCTCCAGAAGTTCCTTCGCGTATTTGATATCTGTAAAATCCTCCGCTTTCTTATCCCAGGGCATCTCCAGCATCGTCTCAATATACGCTCGGATCACCCCAGACTCCGCCGGACTTTGCATAGAATGCTTGAAGCGGCCGATCTCCTTTTTCAGCTTTTCTTTAATCTCTTCCGGCGCTTCGAGAGACAAGGCTGCCTGCTCGAACTCTTCCGCGTCGGAAAGCGTCGTCTCATCCCCCAGTTCTTCACGAATCAGACGAAGCTGTTCACGAAGAACATATTCTCTTTGATGTTTGTCGACCCTTTCCTTTACTTTCGCCTGGATTTCTTCTTTGATATTCATGACCTGGACTTCATTGACAAGCTTAAATGCAAGAAGCTCATACCGCCTCATAAGATCTGTCTCTTCCAGAATCTCCTGAAGTTCCGTGTAACGGGTGGGAAGGCTTGCCGCGACCTGGTCCACCATCTTTTTCAGGTCAGTGATTCCCCGGACCTGGTTTACCATGTCCTTTGTAACCTTGGGATTCTTTGACGCATATTCGAGGTACATGTCCCGCATCCCGCGAACCATGGCGTCAAGGCTGATATCCCCCGGCATCCTTGTCTCTTTCTCTTCTATGACTGTAACATTCGCCCGCATATACGGATCCGTGATCTCCAGCGCATTAAGGACAGCCCTCTCCTCCGCGGAAACAATCACACGAAGAATCTGCTTAGGCAGTTTCATAATCTGACGGATAGCCGCCACTGTGCCCATATGATAAAGCTCTTTCACACCCGGCTCTTCAACCTCGGCGTCTCTTTGTGTTACCAGAAAGATCTTCTGATCTCCTGCCATCGCCTCCTGCACGGCTTCAATCGAGCGCTCCCTGCTGATATCAAAATGCACCACCATTTCCGGAAGGACTGTCATCCCCCGCAGTGCTACCATTGGAATACTTAAGGTTCTATTCATATTATGTCATTTCTCCTCGCGCAATTATGCACTCTCCGGCCTCACTGTCCTGTGATTCACTTCCGGAGATGTTTTCCCGAGAACTGTATCTTTGGTGATCCTGCAGTACTGCAGGTTATCGTCGGACGGTGCACGGTACATGATATCCATCATAACATTCTCCATGATGGCGCGAAGCCCTCTCGCCCCGGTCTTCCGTTTCAGAGATGTCTCCGCAATCGCTTCCAGCGCGTCGCGGTCAAATTCAAGTTCCACATCATCCAATTCCAGAAGCTTCTGATACTGTTTTACGATCGCATTCTTCGGTTCTGTAAGAATCCGGATCAACGAATTTCTATCCAAAGATTCTAAGGATACGGTGACAGGCACGCGGCCCACCAGCTCCGGTATCAACCCGAACTTTACAAGATCCTGTGGTAGCACCTGCTCCAGAAGATAATCAATATTATTCTCATGCTTCTCTGCGATCTGGGCCTCGAATCCGATTGACTTCCTATCGATCCGGCGCTCGATGATCTTATCGATTCCCTCAAACGCGCCTCCGCAGATGAACAAAATATTTGTCGTGTCGATCTGGATCAATTCCTGATGTGGATGCTTCCTGCCTCCCTGCGGCGGAACATTCGCCACCGTTCCCTCCAGGATCTTTAAAAGCGCCTGCTGAACACCCTCTCCTGAGACATCGCGGGTGATGGATGGATTCTCTGATTTTCTTGTGATCTTATCGATCTCATCAATGTAAATGATGCCATGTTCCGCTCTCTCGATATCCCCGTCTGCCGCCTGAATGACCTTAAGAAGGATGTTTTCCACATCCTCGCCCACATAACCTGCTTCCGTAAGCGCCGTCGCATCCGCGATCGCAAAAGGCACATTCAGGATCTTCGCCAAAGACTGTGCCAGAAACGTCTTACCGCACCCAGTCGGCCCTACCATCAGGATATTGCTTTTTTGAAGCTCCACGCCCAGATCCCGTTCCGCCATGATCCGTTTGTAGTGATTGTAGACCGCAACAGAAAGAACCTTTTTTGCGTCCTCCTGCCCGATCACATAGTCGTCAAGAAATTCCTTGATCTCTTCTGGTTTCAGCAAATTAATGTCGTCATATCTGCCTTCTTCTTCATACTCCAGTTCTTCCTCAATGATCTCGGAACAGATGTCAACGCACTGATCGCAAATATAGGTTCCATTGGGACCTGCGATCATCTTACGCACCTGCGCCTGCGTCTTATTACAAAAAGAACATCTTACGATATCCTCATACCTACCTGCCATAGGGGATTTCCTCCTCATCATCGCCGCCGGGACGGCCTTCTTACATTTTCCCGGATTTTTTATAAAAGGGAATGCCCGGGTAACGGACATTCCCCTCTTTTGTCTTTTACCGTTTTGTCACGATCTTATCGATCAGACCATACGCTAACGCCTCTTCTGCGGTCTTCCAATTATCCCTCTCCGTATCCGCCGCAACCACGTCGTAATCCTGCCCTGTATTCTCTGCCATAATCCGGTTCATCCTCTCGCGGATCTTCAGTATATGCTTTGCATTGATCTCAATCTCCGTTGCCTGCCCCTGTGCTCCGCCGGAAGGTTGATGGATCATGATCTCTGCGTTCGGAAGCGCAAGACGTTTCCCTTTTGTCCCACCTGCAAGAAGGAAAGCTCCCATACTCGCCGCCATCCCCATACACATGGTAGACACATCGCACTTAATATAATTCATCGTATCGTAGATCGCCATCCCTGCTGAGATTGAACCGCCCGGACTGTTGATATAGAACTGTATATCCTTCTCCGGATCCTCCGCTTCCAGGAACAAAAGCTGCGCAACGATCACACTTGCGGAAGCATCCGTCACTTCAGCGTCCAAAAAGATGATTCTCTCCTTCAAAAGTCTGGAATAAATGTCATAAGAGCGCTCGCCGCGGCTTGTCTGTTCAATGACATAAGGTATTAAACTCATGTAAACGCCTCCTAAAATTTTCAGATATCCTTTTACACTTCTCTATTTCTGCACAGCAGAAGCATGATCGACCACAAATGTGACTGCTTCCTGTACCGCCATATCCTGCTTCATCTGTTCCTTTTCTTTGTCGCCCATAACTTCCTTAAGCTTATCCGCTTCCATCTGGTAAGCTTCCGCCATCTTGCGGATCTCTTCGTCCAGCTTCTCGTCGGAAATCTCAATATTCTCCGCTTTTGCGACCGCTTCCAGTACAAGCCTGGTCTTAATCCGCTTCTCTGCCTGCGGACGAAGTTCCTCCAGCATCTTCTCTTCCGTCATACCAGTAAACTTGGCGTACTGCTCGATCGTCAAGCCCTGCTGTGCGAGATTCCGTGCAAAATCATCCTTCATCTGCCTGCACTGCGTCTCGACCATTGCTTCCGGGAGATCCATTTTAGAGCCTTCAATGATCTTCTCGACTGCCTGATTCTCCTGGTTCCTTCTTCCTTCCGCGATCTTCTGCTCTTTTAACTTGCCCGCAAGCTCTGTCTTATATTCATCCAGAGTATCAAATTCAGAAACTTCTGAGGCAAACTCATCGTCCAACTCTGGAAGCTCTTTTGTCTTAATTTCGTGCACCGTACACTTGAATACAGCGTCTTTTCCCTGGAGGTTTTCCGCCTGGTAGTTCTCCGGGAACGTGACGTTTACTTCCATCTCCTTCTCCGGTTCCGCTCCGATGAGCTGTTCCTCAAATCCTGGAATGAAAGAACCGGATCCGATCACCAGAGGATAATTCTCTCCCTTTCCGCCTTCAAAGGCAACGCCATCCACAAATCCCTCAAAGTCAAGGATAATCTCATCCCTGTCCTGTACCGGGCGGTCTTCCACAACGATCGTCCTCGCGTTCTTCTGCTGTTCTTCCTCCAGACGTTTTTGCACTTCCTCATCCGTCACTTCCTCAGAAAAAGCATCCACTTCCAGACCCTTATACTGTCCCAGCTCCACCTCCGGCTTCACTGCGACTTCCGCTGTAAAAATGAAAGGCTTGCCCTTCTCAATCTGCGTCACTTCAATCTTAGGCTGAGAGACGATATCCAGGCCGCTCTCATCATATGCATCAGCGTATGCCTCTGGTATCAAGGCATTTGCCGCTTCGTCATAAAAGATCTCCGGGCCATACATCTTCTCGATCACCTGGCGCGCGACCTTTCCTTTACGGAATCCCGGGATACTGATCTTATTCTTCTGCTTCTGGTATGCCTTCTGGAGCGCCTTCTCCAGCTCTTCTGCCGAAACCTCAATCGTCAGCTTCGCCATATTGTGTTCCAAATTCTCAACCTGTAAACTCATTTGTTTTCCTCCTTATTGTCCATGCCCTCTGGACATCTAGGGATGCCCTTGGGTATTTCCTCCTTATTGTCCACGCCCTTTTGGACATCCAGGGATGCCCTTGGGTATTTCCTCCTTATTGTCCATGTCCTTTTGGACATCCGGAGATGCCCTTGGCGTATCGCTTATAATGAAAGCCGGACAGACTTATCTGCATTATTACACTCATTTTAAGAGTATATCACATATCTTACAGTTTATCAAGCTCTAAAATACGCTCAATAAAGCGGCTTATTTCCTCTTCCTCCATGGCCGGCAGGCCGTCCTTTTCATGTACGGTAAAGACAAATTCCTCCCTTTCACCGTACTCCATATCAAGGTACGCGCTTTCCAGCAAAGTGTAAGAATGGGTCATATAATCCAGGAGCATACTCTTCTTGATTTCCTCGTCCGTCCCTTCGTACTTCCCATCTGCGGCATCCTTCTCGATTCTTGCCGCCTCTTCCTTAAGCTCCGGTATAAAGGTGGTAAATACATTCACCGGGCAGTACGTTACCGGGACTTCATAGGTTCCCTCTTCCGTCTCCTTCGCCTCTCCCACCTGATACTTCATACACCGGAAAATCTCTTTCACCAAGTATTCATATGTCGCTGAGAACTGTCCCTGGGTATCGGCTCCTCCTGTGAGATAATTCTGCACGAACGCGGAAATCCCATTGTCGTAGACCTTATCCAGATCCGCATGGGACGCCCCCAGAAATTCTTTCGCTCCTTTCGTCTCTCCCTGGAAAATGAGGTCCAGGTCCGCCTGTACATATCCTGCCGCGTCCACAGACTTTCCCGCACAGCTTCGCGCGCCGATCACAATCACAAAGAGCAGCAGAACCACTGCCGCCCCTGCTGCAATATATTTCTTCATCCATATTCCTTCCTGTTACTTTATTTGATATACGATTTTCTCCGCAAGAGCGTCTGCCGTCTCCTGATCCCGAAGAAGTGCGACAAGCTGCAGCGCAAATGCGATGGACGCACCCATTCCGCGTCCTGTCGTAACCGTGCCGTCCGTAACCGCTGCTTCCCCCACAGCCTTAGCCCCGGCAAGTTCCTCCTCCATAGAAGGATAACACGTCGCCCTCTTCCCTTCGAGAAGGCCAAGGCCTGCCAAAATCGTCGGCGCCGCGCAGATGGCGGCCAAATGTTTGCCTTCTTCATGGAACTTAAGGAGCAGTTCTCTCAGCCCTTTGTGCGCCTTCAAGTTCTCCGTCCCGGTAAGCCCGCCCGGAAGAACCAGCATCTTTGTATCGGAAAAATCCGCCTTTTCAAACTTGACATCCGCCTTCACCACGATCTTATGGGAACCCATGATCTTCTTTTTCTCCATAATCGACACCATTTCCACGTCGATACCTGCCCTGCGCATCAGGTCAACGACCGTCAGTCCCTCGATCTCCTCAAATCCATCCGCCAAAAATACGCTTACTTCACTCATATCCGTCTGTCCTTTCTTGATCTTATTCCTGTGCGGCTGCGATGCACGGCAGGGCTTCAGTAAGGAAATGGATGCGCTATGCTTGCATATAAGCAGACATTTCCTTACTGAAACTGCCTGAATCAGCCGCACAGTTAGAAATATTTTTCGATTCACAGCCATATTTTAGCAGACCATCTCACAAAATACAATCATCTGCCCTTGTAAATCGTGTGATATTTTTTTATACTGGTTATAGTTCACGGCCTAACCCACCGCAAACTGTAACGCATCCAGCCCATTGAAAAGCCGCCGAAGGGCGAGGGACTGAATGTCTGAAACCGCTGCTTTACTGGCCGGATGACTTGCTGCAAGAATCCGGCTGATAGGAATTAAGGGGACGAACGTCCTTCATAAACTCA
This sequence comes from Coprococcus sp., assembly GCA_022793995.1. Taxonomy (GTDB): domain Bacteria; phylum Bacillota; class Clostridia; order Lachnospirales; family Lachnospiraceae; genus Allocoprococcus. The sequence goes on along the minus strand of JAAWDY010000068.1, from coordinate 8,335 downwards.
AGAAAACACGATAGAAGAGGAGACTGAAACAATGATGGAAATCGAAAGAAAATATCTTATAAAAAGCCTGCCGGCCAATCTCGACTCTTTCCCCCGCCGCCGTATCGAGCAGGGTTACCTTTGCACCGATCCTGTGGTGCGGATCCGCAAAGACGACGAGAAATATGAACTTACCTACAAATCATCGGGACTCATGGTGCGGGAAGAATATAATCTCCCCCTCACCGAAGAAGCCTACCGGCATCTTTCCGCCAAAACGGACGGGATCCTTCTCAAAAAAGACCGCTACCTCATCCCCTGCCCCGGCTATGATGATCTGACGATCGAGCTGGACGTTTTCAAGGCCCCGCTATCGCCCCTCATTCTCGCTGAGGTAGAATTTCCAGATGAAAGCGCGGCGCTCTCCTTTGTCCCGCCGGAGTGGTTCGGGGAAGATGTGACCTTCTCAGTCGAATACCACAACAGTATGCTCAGCCAGAAAAAACTCACCTAAAATGCCGGCAGAGTCGGATAAAGCCGCTAAAGCCGCGGATCCCCTGCTAATCCTCCAGCCCAAAACCGTCGTGGACCGCGACCAGAGCTTTATCCGCATCCTTCTCGTCGATCAGTACGGTGATACGGATCTCGGACGTGGATATCATATTAATATTAATATTAGAATTGCAGAGCGACTCAAACATTGTCGCCGCAACGCCTGGGTTACTCAGCATTCCCGCGCCTACAATCGATATTTTCGCCACATTCTCGCTGTAGGTGATCTCCTGGATCGTCAGCGCTTCTTTGTAATCTTCCAACACCTGAAGCGCCTCCCTGAGGTCCTCCTGGGAAACAGTGAAAGAAATATCCTTTGTTCCTCCGCGTCCGACAGACTGGAGAATAATATCCACATTGATATTATGCTTTGCCAGGGTATTGAAAATCTTAAACGCGGTTCCCGGACGATCCACGATTCCGATCACGGAAATCCTTGCTGTATTTTTATCCGCGGCAACGCCGGTAATTAACATCTTTTCCACCTTGACTACCTCCTTGACTACGGTTCCTTCTTCTGTGTTTAAGCTGGATCTGACGACCAGCTCCACCCCATATTTCTTCGCCATCTCCACCGAACGATTATGCAGGACCTTAGCGCCGGATGTGGCAAGTTCAAGCATCTCGTCATATGTGATCTCCGTGATCTTCCTGGCGTTCGGAACCACCCGGGGATCCGCGGTATACACGCCTTCCACATCGGTATAGATCTCACACTTATCCGCATGGAGGGCGGCGGCCAGCGCCACTGCCGTTGTGTCGGAACCTCCCCGTCCAAGAGTCGTATAATCGTCATACTTATTGACTCCTTGAAATCCAGTCACAATCACAATCCTGCGGTTCTCCAGTTCATGCCGGATACGTTCCGTGTCGATTCGCTTTAAACGCGCGTTCCCATTCCGGGATGTGGTGTGCATCTGCACCTGAAACCCATTCAATGAAATCGCCGGAACATGGAGGAATTGGAGCGCCATGGCCATCAGCGCTACGGAAATCTGTTCCCCGGTCGTAAGCAGCATATCCAGTTCCCTCTTTGACGGGTACGGATTGATGTCTTCCGCCTTCATTAAGAGATCATCCGTGGTATCCCCCATCGCGGACAGAACGACAACCACGTCGTTTCCTATCTGATATTCCTCTGCGCAGCGCCTCGCCACATTAAAAATGCGTTCCTTGTCCGCAACAGAACTGCCGCCAAACTTCTTTACTACCAGCATACTTTCCTCCTACCTGCCCAGCAGAGCTTCTAGTCTTCCTCTATCCTTATCATATGCAAAATCCCGTCAAAGGTCTCTGCCTTCTCTTGATACGCTTCCTCCGTCATAACCGGCGTGACGAACCCGCATTCTCCCAGACGTTCTTCCGTCTCCACAAATACCACGTCGCCGCCGAAAACCTTTCGGACCTCGCCGTCCTTTTCAGGCCAATCGCCTTTTACCCGCACCAGGAACCTCTTCTTCGTATCCTTCCAGGCCACAAGAGGCTGCTTTTCTTCCGACCAGAAATTCATGATGTCTTTGTCCGGGTTTTTGACCGCTGCGATCACATCCGATACCACTGCGCTTGCCGTCGGCAGCTTCCCTGCGCCGCTTCCGTAGAACATTGCGTCTCCCAGCATGTTCCCACGTACAAACACAGCGTTGAACACATCGTTCACACTATATAGAGGGTGCTCCGCGGGAAGCAGGCAGGGCGCTACCCCAGCAGAAATCTTGCCGTCACGGTAGATGCACTTAGCCAGAAGCTTGATCGTCATCCCCATCGCCTTGGCGTATTTCATATCCTCCGAAGTGACTTTCGTGATCCCTTCTGTGTAAATATCCTCAAAATCCACCTGTTTTCCTGATATGATGGAGGCAAGGATCGCGATCTTGCGGCAGGCATCGTACCCTTCCACATCAGCCGTGGGATCCGCTTCCGCATATCCGTTCTGCTGCGCTTCCTTAAGAACCGTCCTATAATCCGCCCCCTCGTAGAACATCTTTGTCATCATATAGTTGGTAGTTCCATTCAAAATACCGGTGATCTCCTCAATCTCGTCCGCCGTAAGAGAGACTCCCAGAGCGCGCAGGATCGGGATCCCTCCTCCCACGCTGGCCTCAAACAGGAAATTGACCTTCTTTTCTCTGGCTGTCTTCAGGAGATCCGCTCCGCACTTTGCCACCAGCGCCTTATTCGAGGTAACTACGCTTTTCCCGGCAAGAAGCGCCCGTTTCACGAACGTATTAGCCGGCTCCACGCCGCCCATCACCTCCACCACCACTTTGATTTCCGGATCGTCCGCGATCACATCGTAGTCATGTACGATTTTCTCCTGTATCTTCTGCCCCGGAAAATCCCTCAGATCCAGAACATATTTGACCTCAATCTCCTCGCCCGCCCTTTGTGTAATCAAGGCCTTGTTCGTATCCAACACCTCTGCCACTCCGGAACCGACTGTTCCAAAACCTAATATTGCAATCTTCATCCTTCTTACTCCCTGCCTACTATCTTTAAATAATGCACTCCTGTATTTTGCTCCATCTCTTCCACCATATCCGACAGATTACCGGTTCCGGCAAGCACCTCCACACTGAGGGTAATTGTCGCCACTTTATTGATCGGGATACTCTGATGGATCGTCAGGATATTCGCCTGATATTTGGCTACCTTGCCCAAAAGCTCCGCCATCGCGCCCGGCGTGTCGTCAAGCTGAATCACCAGCGTGACGGTCTGCCCTTTCTCATTCTCATGGAACGGGAAAATGTCGTCCTTATATTTATAGAAAGAACTCCGGCTGATGCCGGTCTTTTGGGCCGCTTCCTGGATCGTCATCCCCCGGTTGGCCGCCAAAAGCTGTTTTGCCTCCACCACTTTCAGAAGAACCTCTGGGACGGCTTTTTTTGTAACGACAAAGTATTTTGTATTATCCATTACTATTCCTTTGTTTCAAGTATGCGTTAATAAATCCTTCCAGTTCCCCGTCCAGCACAGCGTTCACATTGCCGCACTCCTCGCCTGTCCTGTGATCCTTTACCATGGTATACGGATGCATGATATAGGAGCGAATCTGGCTTCCGAAATTGATATCCCGCACTTCACCGCGGATCCCGGACATCTTCTCCTCCTGCTCCTGCTTTTTCAGCAGATACAGCTTGGAGCGGAGCATCTGCATCGCCTTATCCTTATTAAAAAGCTGCGACCTCTCGTTCTGGCACTGCACCACAATCCCTGTAGGAAGGTGCGTGATCCTGACTGCAGAAGAGGTCTTATTGATATGCTGCCCTCCGGCTCCGCTGGAATGATACGTATCGATCTTCAAGTCGTCCTCATTGATCTCCACATCGATATCGTCCTCTATATCCGGTATCACGTCGCAGGACGCAAAGGAAGTCTGGCGCTTCCCCGCGGAATTGAACGGTGAGATACGCACCAGACGGTGTATGCCCTTTTCCGACTCAAAATGTCCGTAAGCATTCTCTCCATTCACCTCAAAGGTAATCCCCTTAAGCCCAGTGATCTCGCCGTCCTGAAAATCCAGGACCGTGAGCCCGTACCCTTCGCTTTGCGCATACCGGGTGTACATCCTGTACAGCATATTCACCCAGTCGCAGCTCTCCGTTCCCCCGGCTCCCGCATGCAGGGTCACGATCGCATTGTACGTATCGTATTCGCCGGACAGTAGAGTCTGGATGCGCAGCTCTTCAAATTCTTTCTTGAAAAATTCCAACTCTTTTCGGATCTCTGGAATCAGGGAGGTATCTTCCTCCTCGTCCGCAAGTTCAATAAGCATCCTGATGTCCTCATACTTTTCTTCCAGGGAATCCGATGCTTTTAAAGAATCATTGAGACTGCTGATCTCTTTCATCGTTTTCTGGGATTCCTCAATATTCTCCCAGAACCCCTCTTCTTCCATCTTCCGCTCTAATTCTTCCACCCGCTGTCTCTTTACAGGGAGGTCAAAGTGAATCCCTCATTTCCTTAAGGGGTTCGTCATATGCGCCAAGCGCGCTTCTTAGGCCTTCAAACTCAACCACTTATCTCACCTCTATCCATTCTATAAATAATATACCCTCTATTTCTTGTTTTCCCTCTATCTTGTGGTTTCCTTCTATTTCCTGATTTCAATCTATTACTTACGTTCCCTCTATTTCTTGCGTCCGCAACACTGTTTGTACTTCTTCCCGCTTCCGCAGGGACACGGATCGTTGGGGTATACTTTCTTCTCAGAACGCACCTTCGGCGCTTTCACCGCGCTGTCGTCCTTATTCGTACCCGTCACCTTTGCGACCTGCTCCCTCTCTACCTTCTGTTCTACCCTCACATGGAAGAGCAAACGCACCGTATCCATTGTGATCGCCTGGGTCATCTCCCCGAACATATCGTAGCCCAGCATCTTGTACTCCACAAGCGGATCTCTCTGCCCGTAAGCCTGCAGCCCGATTCCCTGCCGGAGCTGATCCATGTCGTCGATGTGGGCCATCCATTTGGCGTCGATCACCCTGAGGAGGAATACACGCTCCACTTCCCGCAAGTGCTCGGCTTCCGGAAACTCCGTCTCTTTTTCCTCGTACGCCTTCACTGCCCGCTCTTTAAGGAGATGCTTCAACTGCTTGACTTCTTTTCCCTTAACGTCTTCATCCGTAACAGCCGCCATGGACGGGATCACTGCCAAAAGCTCCCTGTTCAGCACCCCAAGGTTCCAGTCTTCATAATCTAAGTCGGCCGGAATATTAGAGTCCACAGCATTTTCCACAAACTCCGTGACCATATGGAAAATCGCGTCCCGCATGCTTTCTCCGTTCAGCACGCGCCTTCTCTCTTCGTAGATGATCTCCCTTTGTTCGTTCATTACCTGGTCGTATTCCAGCAAATTCTTACGGATGCCAAAGTTATTGTTCTCGATCTTCTTCTGTGCTTTCTCGATCACGTCGGAAAGCATCTTGTGCTCAATCTCCTCGCCTTCTTCCACGCCAAGAGCGTTAAAGATACCCATCAGACGTTCAGAGCCGAATAACCGCAGCAAATCATCCTCAAGGGAAAGGTAAAACTTGGACTCTCCCGGATCGCCCAGACGCCCGGAACGTCCGCGGAGCTGGTTGTCGATACGCCGGGACTCGTGCCGCTCTGTACCGATAATCTTAAGTCCTCCCGCCGCTTTCGCCTCGTCGTCAAGCTTGATGTCCGTACCACGGCCTGCCATGTTCGTGGCAATCGTTACCGCCCCGTGCTGTCCTGCCTGCGCGACGATCTCCGCCTCCATCTCGTGGAACTTGGCGTTCAAGACATTGTGCCTGATGCCCCGCCTTGTCAGCATCTTACTCAAAAGCTCAGAAGTCTCGATTGTAATCGTACCCACCAGCACCGGCTGCTGTTTTTCATGCGCCTCACAGACCGCGTCTATCACTGCGTTATATTTTTCTTTCTTTGTCTTATAGACCACATCATTCATATCGATTCTCTGAACCGGGAGGTTCGTTGGAATCTCGATCACGTCCATCCCGTAAATGTCGCGGAACTCCGCTTCCTCGGTGAGAGCGGTACCAGTCATACCTGACTTCTTCTCGAATTTATTGAACAAATTCTGGAAGGTGATCGTCGCTAGCGTCCGGCTCTCTCTTTTGACTTTCACATGCTCCTTTGCCTCAATCGCCTGATGGAGCCCGTCGGAATAACGGCGTCCCGGCATAATGCGCCCGGTAAATTCATCGACGATCAGAACCTCGTCGTCCTTGACAACATAATTTTGGTCGCGGAACATCAGGTTGTGGGCGCGCAGCGCCAAGATAATATTGTGCTGGATCTCTAAGTTCTCCGGATCCGCAAGATTTTCAATATGGAAGAATTGTTCGACTTTCTTTACGCCGTCTTCGGTCAGATTAATATTCTTTTCCTTCTCATTGACGATAAAATCGCCGGTCTCCTCGATCTCCTCGCCCATAATGGCGTTCATCTTCGAGAATTCTCCGCTTGCCTCCCCTTTCTGAAGCTGCCTTGCAAGAATGTCGCAGGCCTCGTAGAGCCGGGTCGACTTCCCGCTCTGTCCAGAAATGATAAGCGGCGTCCTCGCCTCGTCGATGAGAATCGAGTCTACCTCGTCGATGATGGCGTATTTCATGCCCCGCTGCACAAGCTGTTCTTTATAGATGACCATATTATCACGCAGATAATCAAACCCCAGCTCATTGTTCGTCACATAGGTGATATCACAGTTATACGCTTCCCGTCTCTCGTCATTGCTCATGGAATTCAGGACTACGCCTACCGTCAGCCCTAGAAATTCGTGTATCTTTCCCATCCACTCCGCGTCACGCTTCGCCAGGTAATCGTTCACCGTTACAATATTCACGCCCTGCCCGGGAAGTGCGTTCAGATATGCCGGAAGCGTTGCCACCAGCGTCTTTCCTTCACCGGTTTTCATCTCCGCGATACGCCCCTGGTGCAGGACGATACCGCCCACAAGCTGCACCCGGAAATGCCGCATATTGAGGACACGGACCGACGCTTCTCTTACGACCGCAAAAGCCTCTGGAAGAATATCGTCCAGAGTCTCCCCGCCTTCCAACCGTTCCCGGAATTCCCTGGTCTTCTCCCGGAGCTCCTCATCGCTCAGCTTCTGCATCTGCGGTTCCAACGCTTCAATATGGTCTACAATCGGATAGATCCTCTTTAACTCATTCTGACTATGTGTTCCAAATATTTTCTCAAATAAGCCCATAACCTAAACTCCTTATGATGAATAAAAAAACCCTATTTTGCATTGTAACACTATTTTCCTTTTTCTTCAATCAATTTATAATATCAGTGCAAAAAGTCTTTTCACACGGCAAGCTCGCTTGCCAGTGGGAGTAAGGCTTTATTCGCCCCGGCGACCTCGGCGTAAGGAATCGTTCCGCCGAAAATATCAAGCGCGCTCCCGATCGTAAAATCCAGTCTCCCCTGGGAAATCTCGGCAAACCGGCGTACATCCTCCATGCTTCCAATCCCGCCGGCATAAGTGACCGCCGCCGCGCCGTCCCACGCCGCCAAAAGGCGTACAAGTTCTTCCGCCGCGCCGGATATCTTACCTTCTACGTCCACACCATGTACCAAAAATTCATCACAGTATCCTGCCAGATCATTCAGCGCCCGGTCATTTAGCCTAACATCTGTAAATTTCTGCCAACGGTCCGTCACAACATAGTACCCATCTTCCTTCTTTCTGCAGCTAACGTCCAGTGTCACATGCTCCTTCCCCACAGCGTGTACCAGCCTCTCCAAATTCTCCCAGGAAATCTTCCCGTCCCGGAACACATAGGATGTCACAATCACATGGCTGGCCCCTGCCTCCAGAAATTCCGCCGCGTTATCCGCCGTGATTCCTCCTCCCGCCTGCATTCCCTGCGGGTAGGCCGAAAGCGCCGCGTAGGCCTGCCGGCGGGTGGCCTCATAATAATCAGAAGAAACTGGATTCAGAAGGATCACATGCCCTCCTATAAGAGCGTCTCTTTGGTACATACGCGCATAATAATCCGCATCCTTTGTGGAGACGAAGTTCTCCAGTGCCGCGTCGCCCTCATCCTTCAGGCTTCCGCCGACGATCTGCTTTACCGCTCCATTGTGGATATCAATACATGGACGAAATCTCATGGCTTCCTCCTCCTATGTTTTTCCATGAGTGGATTGTAGCACACATTTTCCAATCAAGCAATTATAACATTTTGCTTGGGCGGCGTAAATTTACTGTAGGAATTATAGTGGCAGAAACTGCCAGATGTGTATCAGATATATCAGTTCAACGTCTTTTTATACTATACTTCCTTTGCTTTCTCCTTGCAAGTCCTTT
>JAAWDY010000067.1 GCA_022793995.1 Coprococcus sp. | reverse complement strand
TAAGTTCCGCATGAAGTTAAATAGGGGTGGAAGTAAGTTTTACAAATGAGCTAAAATAGAGACGCTCCCATTCATTGCCAAAAAGGATATTGCCCAGTGGCAGAAAATATGTTATATTGTCGATATGGGAAATCCATAGAGCTAAAGGCGGCTTTGCCCCTCTTATTTTTTTCGGAGGGTTCAAGTAGCCCTCCAGATATCATGCCCTGCGGGTACGAAAGAAAGGAGGGCGAGGCAACGTACGTTACATATCAGGATTTGATTCAGATCGGTATACTCGTTGTCGCCCATGCCAATTTGATTTATCAGATTTACAAGGAAAAAAAGAAATAGCCGCCACTATTCGCAGTAGTGACGGCATGCCTCGTATGAGGTAAAATTGTCATAATGTGGACAGAGCCGCTTCTATGGCTTTTCCCGTTCTATGTTTAATGTAGCACATACTAGGGCAAAACGCAAGAAATTTTTATATCCCCATCAAAATAAAAATCCCATTTTTAACAGCAATTTACTGATAAAACATTTGATTATACACATTATTGACTGCTTCGGTATAAAGAGAATACGAATGTTTCCCACTTCCTTCATTGATATCTTTCAATTTTCGGTATTCTTCACTAATATACGCCCAGCCGCCATCTTCCCCGAGAATGTCATCCACTTTTTCTTCTATGCCAGAATTTGTCGAGCGGAAAACGAATGCATATACATTTTGTCTCTTATTATTTCTCAAATAGTAATAGCCATCATTTCTATTACAATGCTCGTAATAGATAATGGCAAAATCACATCTGTGCAATATTTTACTTTGCTTTTTATCGACAACCTTTATCGTAATAGCCGATGTCGAATCCTTTGGGGCTGAGTATGGAGTTCCTCTCAAAGCATTTTTTAAAGACGCCATAAAACTCTGCTTTACAATTTTGGCATCATAATGCATATTTCCCCAACGCTGAATAATCAAATTATAATCAAAATCATATCCGCTATTTCCCCCACGAATCCTGGTTACAAGATGCCTTTTCCCACTTCCGATTAGTTGAAACTGGAATGTCAGCCCATACTTTTCCCGCATCTCATTTTGAACTTCCCTAATAATTTCTTCAAGTTCTTTTCTTACAGGCGCATATTCGGATTTTTTTACATACTCGTACATATCTTATTTCTCCTTCTCGCCCATGCCGCTCATACAATTTCAAAACTGTATCATTATAGAATATCATGTTATTAAATTTTGTCAAGTGATAAATTCTTGTTTTTTTAATCTAAATCAATATTAATATGACATAGAGCTAAATTGAAAAAGTAGGCTATATAGAAAGTTAAATTCCACAGACCATGGTTACAGACAATATCGTCGGTCGCTACAAAATAAAAAAAGACCATAACCGGAATATTAAACATACCGGACATGGTTATTTTTGGTAAATTTCGTAGAATATTAAATTCTACGAAACACACCGGCAAAACCGGTATTTACTGAATGTTTCTGGCTTTCCGACCATATTTTTGACGGTAAATAAACCATATTTCTGCTTAATGTTCTTTACGGATTTCTGTCTGATTCGTACATGGCCCATCCATTACATTTGACCAGAATTGTGACGGTAAAAGGATTTTTTATAGACTAAAAATTATTTTGACCTATTAAGAAGTTGCCTGGATGTGCCGACATAGGTTATGAGGGACACATTAGAAATACATTATTTCAAGTCTTTTCTGCATTCTGTCAACTTCTGGTATGTTTTGATGAAGCGATTGACAGTGTTTTTGCTATTATGTATAATGAAGCTCGATGTCTTTTTGCCGATTTTCGTTTCGTAGAATTTAATATTCTGCGAAAATTGACGGTCAAAAAAGGTTCAAAGCAAAGAATATCAGTGTTTGCAGAAGAAAGGGAGGGCAGATGCCGCCGGATACGATATGCAAAACGGTTCACCAGTATAGCAGCAGTCCGATTCCGGAAGAAGATATGAGGAAACTTCTGGAGATCGCAGACGATTATGCAAAGGTGAAGAATTACGTATACATACGTTATGGAGGGATAGGAAGTCTCTCAAAACTTTATCCAGGGTACACAATACAGAATGAAATGACAGCCAGTGGAATGCGGGAAACTTTAAAATTGCCTTCAGTATATTTTTACCTGGCTGTTTTTGACGCATTGGGGGATATCAAAAGCCAGTGGACGAAGGCAAAGTCAAAGGTCCAACGTCTGGTGAGTGAAAATGAAAATTTTACACAGGAAGAAAAGCACTATCTTTGGTTTCTGCTAAGAGTAAATAATGCATTCGAGGCAGTACTTGAGCATAGGGCGATGATGCTTCCGAAAGATATCCAGAGACAGCATGACGAGCTGGCCGGGAAGGTAGATTTTCCAAGACTGCAACGATATCTGTGTAGGCAAGTCAGGCGGAATCATACGAAATGTGGTAAGCAAAGTCCAGAAGGGCTAATGGATACCAAAGTCCAGGGAGGGTTTGCGATCGCGGAACGGGCGTATCGTTATGCAGACCATGGAATTTACATTTCCACGAAGGAAAGAAGAAAGCGCGTATTCGTACCTTTAACGGATAACAATCAGTACAAGTCTCAGCTTTATATTAAGTTGTATCCTGAAGAGAATCGTATAGAGATCAAAGCGCCGGTTAATGTGGCAGTCAGACAGCATGAAGATTATTGTAACGAGGTCGGAATCGCCCTGGGAATGTTTACCTTGGTGACGACAGATGGCGGCCGGGAATATGGCACGGAGCTGGGGCGGCGTCAGATCGAGTACGCCGATTGGATACGGGAACAGACAAAGAGCTATAACCGTAACCGGGAAGCGAACGCGGGGCGGAAGAAGTATACCGCGAAGAAAAAACGGCTTGAAGAACAGCTTCATAGTTATATCAACCATGAGCTGAATCGCTTCCTTATAGAGGAGCGGCCCCGGGTTATCTATATAACGAAAACGCCGAAGCCACAAGGCGGGGGAATCAATAGGAAAATCAACAATTCAGTAAACCTGTGGCAGAGGGGATATATCCGCAGCCGTATCGGGCAGAAGTGTAAAGAACAATCGGTGAAGATCATAGAAGTTCTTGGGAAAGATATCAGCAGAGAATGCAGCAGATGCGGCGCGATCGGGAATAAGAAAGAAGGAATCTTTTCCTGTGTATCCTGCGGATACGCCGTAAAAGAAAAAGAGAATACCGCCAGGAATGTACTGAAACGGGGACGAGAAGGAAAAGTGATAAAGCAGGCGGCATCAGGAGTAAAAAGATCATAAGAACGGGAATTCAGATGAATAACGGCGATGAGCCGGGATTTGACCGGAGAAGCGGACGGCTTTATGAAAGCAGGAGCTTAAGGTTCGGACTGGACGACATGTTCTTGATATATACCGAATGCAGACGCATGAAGGGTGCCCGAAAGGGTATAAAAACATGAAACGGCATTAGAAGGCAGTGAAAGCTGCGTATTGGGTATGCCAAGACCCCATGAACACGGGAAACTGTGACGTAGTGGGGAGCGAAGCGGGGAAAACCGCAGCATCTTTTGAATTTATGAAAAGATGTCCAATATGTTTTATTTAATAATATACATGAAGAAAACAGGAATAAAAATTATGGTGACAGCGTTGATATTTGCGGGTGGAACGGGCAGACGGATGAACAGTCGGTCAAAACCAAAACAGTTTTTGGAGATGCATGGGAAGCCCATTATTATCTATACATTGGAACATTTTGAATATCATGAAGATGTTGACGATATTGTTGTGGTCTGCATCCGTGAATGGATTGAAGAATTGAAAGGGTTGTTGAGGCGGTTCGGAATCACGAAGGTAAAGAAAATTGTCCCTGGCGGCGAGACGGGACATGACTCGATTTATAATGGGCTGCTTTCGATGAAGGAGTACCGTGAAACAAATGATATTGTGTTAATCCACGATGGCGTAAGGCCTCTGGTTACGGGCAGTTTGATTACTGAGAACATTGAGGCTGTGAAAAAATATGGGAATGCGATTACCGCGGAGGCGGCAAGGGAAAGTGTAGTACGCAGTACCGATGGAAAAAGCATCTGCGATGTCCCGCCGCGGGAACAGATGTATGTGGCGAAAGCTCCACAGTCGTTCCGTTTTGGGAGAATTATGGAGTTATATGAATGGGCGAGGAAAAATGATAAAAAGACGATTGATTCTGCCCATCTTTGCAGTTTGTATGGGGAACCCATGCATATTGTGACAAGCGGTAAGAATAACATCAAAATTACAGAACCGGTGGATTACTACATTTACCGGGCGCTGTATGAAGCGATGGAAGGGCAGCAGATATTTGGAATTTAATAAATAGGTTTATATTCTATATTTCATATAGATAGCAAAACAGACAAGGAAAGCGAAGAATTGATAAGCGGAGGTTTAAGGAATGTCTGAAAATACAAGCGGGCAGATAAATGAAAATAAGAGGAAAAAAGATGAACAGCAAAAAGTTTAACAAACTGCTGGCAGGAACAATGGTGCTCGGAATGAGTGCGACGGCATTTGCGGCTGAAGGCGATCCGGCAGGAACGGGAAACACAACAGGAACAGGTGAATTTGAGGGACATGTGGATAAAAATGTTCTGAGTGTTCAGCTTCCGACAAGTCCAGCAGCGACTACCTTTGCGTATAACGATGGATCCGGAGGGGTTGATCGCAGCAACAGAAGGAGCAAAGGATAAAGAGGCCAGCTTCGAGCAAGGTGCAACCGTAGGGCATCTGTAGGTGATTCAAGATACCTTATCGTTACTTTTAACAATGGAAAAACAGCACGGGCAACCTTAAACATTACAAAATAGTTTTTCAGAGTATAGAGTCTTGAGCTGGCGGTCAATTATGACCGCCAGACTGAGATTTTTGTACTGTATAGATAATGAGAACAGAAAACGGGCGGGAAAAAGGTATGTACGACTATCTGATTGTAGGCGCTGGGCTGGCGGGAACGACTTTCGCCAGGGCTATGGCGGATAAGGGAAAGAAATGCATCGTCATTGACCGGCGCAGCCATATAGGCGGGAATATATATAGCGAGACAATAGAAGGAATCGAGGTACATAAATATGGTCCGCATATTTTTCATACGGATAGTGAGACAGTATGGGAATTTGTGAACCGCTTTTCATCTTTTAATCATTTTGTTTATAGCCCGATAGCGAATTATAAGGGAGAGTTGTACAATCTTCCTTTCAATATGAATACATTCCATGCATTGTGGGGATGCGTCACGCCGGACGAGGCAAAGAGAAAAATTTTTGAGCAGCAAAGAAAAAGCGGGATCAAGGAACCGAAAAATCTGGAAGAACAGGCTGTTATGCTGGTGGGACAGGATATATATGAAAAACTGGTAAAAGGATACACTGAAAAACAATGGGGAAAACCGTGTAGAGAACTGCCGGCATATATAATAAGAAGGCTTCCGGTTCGGTTTACTTTTGATAATAATTATTTTAATCATCCTTATCAGGGGATTCCCATAGGGGGATATACAAAAATGATAAAAAGGATGTTAGATGGAATTGAAATAAGATTGAATACTGATTATTTACAAAACAAAGCAGAATATGAAAACATTGCGGCAAAGATTATTTATACGGGTGCAATTGACGAATATTTTGATTACTGTTTTGGGGAATTGGAATATAGAAGTCTAAGATTTGAAACGGAAATTTTTGATATAGATAATTATCAAGGAACAGCGGGGGTGAATTATACTGACAGGGAAACGCCCTATACGAGAATTATCGAGCATAAGCATTTTCAATTTGGAAAAGGGAATAAGGAGAAAACAGTTATTACCCGTGAATACCCGGTTTCGTGGAAGCGGGGTGATGAACCTTATTACCCTGTGAATGATAAAAAAAATATGCGATTGTATGAACAATATAAAGAAAAGAGCCAAGAAAGCCGTAAAGTAATCTTTGCGGGGCGTATGGGCGCTTACCAATACTTTGATATGGATAAAGTAATTGCCAGCGCGTTGGAATTGGCGGAAAAAGAATTGGAGAGAAAAGCATGATACTTATTGTAGGAGGCGCGGGGTATATTGGCAGCCATATCAACCAGATGCTTATGAGGAAAGGTTATCAGACAGTGGCGTTTGATAATCTTGTATACGGGCATCGGGAAGCAGTAGGCAAGGGGATTCTGGAAGAAGGAGATCTGGCGGATATTAGAAGGCTGGATGAGATCTTCAGGAAATATAAGATAGAGGCGGTATTTCATTTTGCCGCCTACGCTTATGTGGGGGAATCTGTAGAGAATCCGGGGAAATATTATCATAATAATGTGGCGAATACACTGCATTTACTTGACGCAATGGTACGGCATGGAGTGAAGGATATTGTGTTTTCTTCTACTTGCGCTACCTATGGAGCGCCGGATGTGGTCCCGATTACAGAAGAAATGGCGCAAAGACCGATCAATCCATACGGGGCTTCCAAGCTGATGGTAGAACGAATATTGAGCGATTACCACAAGGCGTATGGTTTAAATTACTGTTGTCTGCGTTATTTTAACGCGGCTGGCGCGGATCCGGGCGGTGAGATTGGGGAAAGCCACGATCCGGAGACGCATCTGATTCCTTTAATATTGGCGGCCGCTTCAGGTCGTAGAGAGAAAATCGGCGTTTTTGGCACGGACTACCCTACACGGGACGGTAGTTGTATTCGAGACTATATTCATGTGACTGATTTGGCAAACGCCCATATAAGAGCGATGAAGTACCTGGAGGGGGGAGGAGAGAGCATCTGCCTCAATCTGGGAAATGAAGTGGGGACGAGTGTTCTAGAAGTAATCGAGGCGGCGAAAGAAGTCACAGGAAGAAATATATCTGTGGAATTGTGCAGAAAGCGTCCCGGGGATCCGCCTGTATTGGTAGGAAGCGCCGAAAAAGCAAAGGAGATTCTTGGATGGAATCCCCAATATGGGGATATTCGGACAATATTGCGCCATGCCTGGGCATGGGAATGTAATAGGAGATATTAAGGATGCAGATGTACCTATACGGGGCAGGAATTGTGGCTTATGGCGCGTATAAAGCGCTTCGAGAAATTTGGCGTGCGACGGTAAAAGGATTTCTCGTAACGGATCAGGACGGACAGCCGGACCAGATTGAAGGAATACCGGTATGTTCATTAGAAAAGTGTGGAAGTGATTTGGCAAAGAGCTTAATCCTAATTGCAACGCCGGAAGAGTATCAGGATTCGATTGAACAGGAGTTGATACGAAGAGGATTGTCCAACTATAAAAAATTGCATTCGCATTTAGAATATGAACTGATGGGAAAATATCTAAAGAAAATACAAGGGCTGTCGCTGATCGAGGATTTTCGCGAAAGCGAAGAGGGCGTGAGGCTTGACGATATCTGCGTGTATATGGCGCTCAGCCATAAGGATAAGGAGCTGAGTAAAAAATATCTTGAAGAACCCTGGGTTAAAAAGATACAAGTGGGAGCGGCTCTAACGGATACAAAGCTGTTAAAGCTTACAGATGAAGGCGAAGACAGCCTTTCAGCGGAGAATGCGCTTTACGGTGAACTGACGGCCTCTTATTATGCATGGAAATATAATAAACGGAAAATAACAGGGTTATTTCACTACAGAAGGGTGCTGCGTATTACGAGAAAGCAACTGTATCTTTTGGAGACGGGAGAGATCGACGTGGTTTTGCCCTTGCCGTTTGTATGCTTCCCGGATGCATCGGGGCAGTATGGGAGGTATCTTTTGCCTGATGATGTGGAGGTCATGAAAAGAGTGTTAGAAAAATGGGAACCAGAAGAATATGGAAGGTTTGCGGCAATTCTGAGAACTCCGTATTTATATAATTATAATATGTTGATTGCAAGAAAAGAGGTTTTTGATGATTATTGCGGCTGGATATTTCCGCTACTTAAAGAGATTACGAAGAAAAGTGAAGAAATAGAAGGGGACCGTTTGCCAAGATATATTGGCAGGATCGGCGAGGTGTTGACGTCCCTATATTTTATGCGGAACAGAAAAGGATGGAAGATAACGCATGGAGAGAAAGTTTGGAGAGTCTAAAATTAAAAAATTGGAGAGGGTGCATTTATGGAAAATATGAAAGTATCTGTTGTAATGCCGTGTCTTAATTCAGCGGTATATATAGGAAAAGCTATCGAGAGCGTGCTGAAACAGGATTTGAAAGAACTGGAACTGATTATTGTGGACGCAGGCTCTACGGACGGTACGTTAGAAATAATTGAAAAATATAAAAAGGCGGATAGCAGGATCGTTGTATTAAAGTCTGAAAAAAAGAGTTTGGGATATCAGTACAATAAAGGAATTCAATCCGCAAAAGGGAAGTACGTTGGATTTGTAGAATCGGATGATTTCATTCACCATGGGATGTATCAAAAGTTATATGAAACAGCAAAGGAAAATCAAGTTGATTTTGTGAAAAGTGATTTTGATTTGTTTATGGGTGATGGAGAAAAACGTATCACACTTAATTATTCCATTCTTACAACATATTATAAAGAGTTGTACAACACAGTGATTGAACCACAGGATCATCCTTGGATTTTATATCATGACATGAATATGTGGAATGGAATATATAACCGAGATTTCCTACTACAGAACAGAATCGCGTTAAACGAGACTTGCGGCGCGGCTTTTCAGGATATGGGATTTGTGTTCCAGACGTTTATCAGCGCCAAGAAAATAATGTATATACAGTCCGAGTCGTACTACTATCGAAGAGATAATGAAAACGCGTCTCAATACAACAAGATATCCCACATGCGTTTTGTGACGGATGAGCTAAAATTTATCTGGGAATATACAGAAAAAAATCGGATAACAACGCCCTTTAGAGCAATTATATTTAACCGATGCTTTGGATTTTTCTGCTTAATATACGACTATTATTTGTGCCAGAACGGCTCTGCGGAAAAACAAATTAATATTAGCGGGTATTTGGAAATCTTACGGTCATGTTATGAGTCGTTAACGTATTCAGAGATTCGCGACGAAGTGCTGGATGAATTCTTTTTGAACAATGCCCTGATGCGGGGAAAAGATGAATTTGATACTGCCGTTAGATACTATTACCAGGCAAAAAAATTCACAGAAAAGAAATTTTACGAATTTATCGGCGGCCATAGATTTATTATATTCGGCTTGGGCGAACAAGGCAGAGCGCTTTTGGCTTTATGCCATAGGCTTGGGATTGAGAAAAACGTCGTAGGTCTTTGTGATAACGATAAGAAAAAATCCGGGGAAGAGATCTTGGGACTGGTATGTAGAACACCGGAAGAGTATTGCAGGGAAAATTATGAATTATCAAAAGATTCATATTTTGTAGTTGCGAACGTTACTTCTTATAAAGCAATAAAAAGACAGTTAACAAAACTGGGAATCCAAAGAGAGAAGATTATTCATTGTATTAGCGGAGTTCAGACACACAGTGTATTGGAAGTCGGAAAGGAGAATGGATAGCGATGTCGGATAAAATTGTACCAATCGTTTATTCCGTTAATAATCAGTACGCCCCCTATATGTATATATCCTTACAATCTTTAATTGCGCATACAAGCGACAGCTGGACGTATAAAGTTTATATTTTATACACAGATTTAGAAAAAAGGCATATAGAGCGTTTGAAAAGTTTGAATAGAACAAATATAGAAGTACTTTGCATAGATATTAGCAGGAATATGAAGGGAATAGCTATTAAAAATAGTAATTATCTAACCGTAGAAACCTGCTATCGCTTATTGCTGCCTGAATTGTTCTCGCAGTATTCCCGGATTCTCTATATTGATTCCGACACATTGATTTTGGCAGATGTAGCGGAACTTTTTATAAGTCCATTAAATGGGAAGACGGTAGGAGCGATGCGGGAGGCCGTATCAGAGCAGTTAAAAGAGTATTATCACAATTTAGGCGTAGAAAAAACCTTTAATGCCGGCGTTTTATTGATTGATATGGAATTGTTCCGTGAACGAAAGATCGGGAGACAGTGTCTGGAACTACTGATAGAGGATTCCAATCGGGAAAAGCGAAAGCTGCAATACATGGATCAGGACGCGTTAAATATTGTTTTGAAGGAGCAAGTGTGCTTCCTGGGTTCAGAATGGAATTTTTTATACCGCTATATGGAAAATCTGGATTTGCTATGTGCAGAGTATAGGAATACATATTTGGAAGGCTCCCGGGATATAAAACTTCTTCATTATGTGAGTGAGATAAAGCCTTGGGAACATCCAGAATTTACAATGGCGGATCTCTTTTGGGAGGAAGCTAGGAAGACGCCGTATTATGAGGAAATCCTTTTTAGAAATCTAAAAGGGGGAGAGATGGGAGAGCATGATCTTTTTAAAAACCATCTGTTTCCTTTTGATAAACTTCCCCCAAATAGTCGGGTTGCTTTATATGGCGCGGGTGTTGTGGGAAGCGTGTTGAAGGCCCAGAACCAGATCATTGACTATGCAGAGATCGTGTTATGGGTGGACAAGAATTATAAAAATATAAAGAAAGAAGAGAGCATATACGGGCCGGAAATGTTGCTGGAACACCAAACGGCTTACGACTATGTATTGATTGCCATCGACGATCCGGCGATATGTTTATCAGTGGAAAAAATGCTTTGTGGAAAAGGGGTGCCGCAAGAAAAGATTGTTTGGAGTAAATACAGAAGAAACTAGATAAAATCGGGAGCAGTCAAAATGCGTATGGCAATGGATAGAACGGATTTGTTTGGATGGTTTAAAAGACAGTCGGCATTGTACCGGTATGTGTACATATATGGCGCTGGGTTTCGGGCAAAGGTTTTGACAGGAATGTTATTGTCAGAGACAAAAGATATATGTATAAGCGGCATAGTAATCACAGATAGGCAGAGCGCTAAAATTGATTTTTGCTGGGAGTTACCTATTGTGGAATTGCAGGAAATCGATACGCCGAATGAAGAAACCTTGTTTCTTATCGGAACAGTGGATGCCTATGTAAAAGAAATTTGCAGGGAACTTCAAAAGAGAGACTATACGAATTATATCCATGTTCCAGAAAAAGAATTTCAAGAATTAAAGCATAGATACGCGGAAAAACAATATGAGGCGTATTTCGGAGAATATTTACAAAAAAATTTATGCAAAGGAACCGTACAGAAAAACGATCCCGTAATCAAGATATATATGGTTAAAAGTGAAAAAGATAGGAGCGTGAAGCTTCAGGCAAGACACCCGAATATAATACCCATACAGGGCGGGAGGGAAATATCCGACAGAAAAATTGCTGAATTAGGCGATAACACAGGACGTAATATTTCACAAAAGAATAGACAATTCAATGAATTTACAGTGATATATTGGTTATGGAAAAATGCCGCGAGGGATTCTGAGTATATTGGCCTATGTCATTATAGGCGGATATTTGACATGGATCATGCGTTGGATAGGATAAAAAGTGAACGGCCAGACGTGGTGTTGGTAGAGCCAGAAGTTCTATTTCCGACAATTGAGACGCATTATTGTTCTATACATTATGCAGAAGATTTTCTTTTGATGAAAGCTGCATTGCGGAAACGGTATCCAGAATATGCCGTGTTTGCAGAAAAGTATTTTTCTCAGGAGCTTTTCATTCCTTATAATATGATGATTGCCAAAAGCGCTGTATTTGTAGAATATGCAGAGTGGATTTTCCCATTACTGGAGGAAATCGAAGAAAAGTGGAGACCTCGCGGGCACTCCTATGAAGACAGGGCGCTTGCATTTCTAGGGGAATGGCTGACAGGCGTTTACTTTTTATACCATAGAAACAGGTTGAGACTTACGTACAGTAAAATTCAGTTATTGGAGATGAGATGATGAATGAAACCTATCCTGGAAGCATAGTGCCGATCGTATATGCGTCGGACGATAAATATGCCCCTTATATGTATATATCGGTGAAGTCTTTGATTTCACATACAAACCCAGATACATATTACCAAATATATATACTGTATACGGATTTAAGCGTAAAAAATCGAGAAGCTATGCAGCGGTTGTCACGGAAAAATGTTTATATTACGTGTATTGACTTACAGCAATCTTGGGGGAATTTTAAGATAAAAGGCAGCGGGCACTTATCGGTAGCGACATGTTATCGGCTGTTCATAGCTGAATTGTTTAAGCAGTATCCGAAAATTGTTTATATTGATTCGGATACAGTAGTTCAGGATGACATTAAGAAGTTTTATGAGACGTCTCTGGAAGGAAAAACGATCGGGGCTATTCATGACGTGGTTTGTACTTTTTTAGTGGAACACTATAGAGAATCGATCGATATGGACGTAAGAGAAGGGTTTAACGCAGGGATTTTACTGATTGATACAAAGCGGTTTGCCGAGAGAGAGATCAAAGAAAAATGTATCAAATTGCTGGAAGAGGACTCTTTAAGAAGCAGAAGAAAGTTTTTTTATATGGATCAAGACGTACTGAATTTGACTTTGCAGGGCGACGTGCTTTTTATTGAAGAGAGTTGGAACTTTCAGTGGCAGTATTTATGGCGGCTGTATACGATACCCGAGCGGGAGAGACAGGCGTATTTAAAGAATGCGAAAGACCCTCGGATTATACATTATGCCGGCGATAAAAAGCCGTGGGAAAAGCCGGAACTGGAGATGGCGGATATTTTTTGGAAAACGGCTCGCGATACAGCCTATTACGAAGAGATTTTGTTTGCGAACTTAGGCAAATGATGATTATAGGGGAGGGATCTATGGAGAATATGTATCAGACGGAAAGCTTATACGACTATGAAGCGCAGAACATACTGTTTATACGGAGGGCGATTCAAAAAAGGATAGAGCAAGGAATAAAACAGTTTGCTATTTTACCAGCGGGTTTTTGGGGAAGAATGACGAGGCATATATTAGAAAAAGAGTTCCATATAGAACCACAGGCATGCTTTGATAATTTTTCATTTTATAATCAGGATATTCATCCGGTTAGCGAGATCAGATCAATGTGTTTGTCAGATACAGTATTTCTGGTAGCTGTTGAAAAAGAGGAATGGAGAGGGCTGTTGTATCAGCAGATCGCACCGTTTATTCCAGACTCTTTCATCGAGCTGATTCCTATTTTGAATGCAGAGCAAAAAAGAATATTTGAAGAATCAAAAAAAGTTCATTTAGATTTTTTGTGTCCAGGATTTCATAAATGCAGTACGACCAGTTTACAAGCAGCGCTTAGGCAAAATAAAAATATATTTCTCCCGGATGTGAAAGAAACTTTTTTTATAACAGAGATAACCGAAAGCACGCATAAGAAATTTAGACAAAATTATCAGGACAATAATGGGAAAAGCATAGGCGTTTTGAATGGAGGAATAGAGCCTACCTATTTGTTTTATGCCGCTTCGGTTTATCAATATTTTGGAAGGGATTTAAAAATTCTTTTTTTGGTAAGGAATCCTGTAGAAGCCTTAAAATCTGCTTTCAAGATGTCGATGAGGGAAGCGGATAAAGAAGGATTTGAACTCATCGAGAAATATGGAAAAATGTGTCCGGACTTAATGAAAGAATATATTGAAACATACTATTGGAGATTTTTGTATATAAATTTTATCCGCATCTATGAACGTTACTATCCAAAGACACAAATAAAAATTGTCTTATCTGAAGAATTAATTCAAGATCCCTCAGAACAAATGGAGACAATACAGGAATTTATTGGGCTGCCGAAAGAATTAAGAATAGATTATGAAGAGTTCCCCTACGAAAATAGAGGAGATACTGTATTTAAAGATCTGGGAGGAGCTTATGTCAATCACACGTTAAATATGCTGAGAATGAATGTTGAATCGGTTCCGCTATATCTTAGAATAGATGAAATACGCAAAGAAGTGTTTGACATTACGACGGCTGACTTCAATTTTGAACAGTATGAGGATATCTGGGAGACAGTATATGACTATTACGCCGACAGCATTAAAAGTCTTGAAGAGCGAATGGGAAGATCACTGGAAGGAGTATGGTATTGAGCGGGGAGGAAGACATGTCTAACAAAATCATTTTTAACGAGATTCTTCCTGTTGAAAAGGGAATTATTTTTTCTAGTTCTGATGGCAGCGGCTTATATTTTTGGAAAAGCCAAGAAAAAGAAGCAAGATTAATTACAAGTTTTCAAGATGATTTGGACGGACAAGGAACGCCGTATAAAGTATTGGCAAAGATAGGGAATAAGATTTTCCTGCCGCCGTGTCTGGCTGAAAATATAGTTGTATATGATTTGGAATCAAAAAATAGGCAGGTAATCAGGCTGGATAGGGTATATCAAGGCCAGAACGGGCTATGCAAGTTTTGGACAAGTATTGTCTATAACGAGTATATCTATTTTATCGGACATTACTATCCGGCGATTATCAAATTAAATACTTGTACAATGGACTTGGTTTACCTGACAGATTGGGTGAGACATGTTGAAAAAAGAAGAAGACTTAAAGACTCCCCCTATTGGGGAATCGGTATCGTCCAAGGGGATACGGCTCTTTTTCCCTGTTGCTGTGCGAATGTGGTCTTAAAATTGGATCTGAGAACAGATGAGACAGAAATTTGTGAGATACAAACAGATATAAGAGGATTTAACGGTATATGCTTTTCAGAGGGGAAATATTGGCTGCCTTCCAGACATAGCTATGAGGTTGCAATATGGAGTAAGGATACGCGTAGCGTGGAAATATTGGAATTGGAAGCAGGAGAAAAGAATACAGATCTTGTTTTCTTTAGGCCGCCTCTGATCGTGAATAAGAGACTATATTTGTTTCCAACAGTAGCAGATCATGCGTACTATATAGATACTTCAGATAAGGAAGTGCGAAGAATCAAGAGAGTGGATGAAATTTTGGATTCAGACGGAGACGATTCGGCTAATTGTAGTAAAATAGCCAGTCCTCCTGCTTTGGTAGATGGGAAAATATATTTTATTACCGAAAAAGATAAAATTTGGCACATTTATAATCCCGAGACGGAGAGCCTGACTAATTTTTCAGTACAGATAGATATATATGGGAAGAAAGCAATAAAAAAGCAAAGGGCTTTAAAAGATTTTTATAATGCGGTTCGTGAGAAGAACGAGACGTTCACATTTACGGAAGAAGAATTGTTTTCGTGCGGAGTATTCTGCGATTTTACACGGGAATGCCGAAATAAGACGGACGCTTTTTCTCCACAGATTCTTGATCCGAGAAAAAATATTGGACAAAGTATTTACAGTAAATTAAAGATATAAGTTTGTATTTAGCCGGTGCAGGCAGATTTTATACAGTATATCTAATTAAAACAGAGAGGAGGACTTAACATGAGAATTGCAGTAATCGGCACAGGCTATGTCGGTCTGGTGACAGGCACATGTTTTGCAAACATGGGAAATACGGTCTGGTGCGTGGACGTAGACGAGCAGAAAATCAGGAATCTGGAAGATGGGATTATCCCAATCTATGAGCCGGGATTGACGGAAATGGTAATACATAACTATAAACAAGGGAATCTGCATTTTACAACAGAGATACAGAAGGCGTTAGAAGTCTGCAACATCTGCTTTATTGCGGTAGGAACGCCCATGGGGGAGGATGGAAGTGCAGATTTGCACTATGTCCTTGAAGTGGCGGGAAGTATTGGAATGTATATGCAGCATCATATGTATGTGGTGGACAAGTCTACCGTACCGGTAGGGACGGCAGGAAGAGTCCGTAGAAGGATACAGGAAGAGCTTAACAGACGGGAGAGCCGTCTGACTTTTGACGTGATATCAAACCCGGAGTTCCTTAAGGAAGGGAGCGCCGTCGCAGACTGTATGAAGCCGGACCGTATCGTGATCGGTGTGGACAGCGACGATGCCGAGGAGATGATGCGTGAGTTATATAAGCCCTATTTTATGAATACGGAGAATTTTATCGTAATGGATGTTGCCAGTGCGGAGATGACAAAGTATGCGGCAAATTCCATGCTTGCAACCAAAATTTCTTTTATGAATGAGATTTCCAATATTTGCGAACGGGTAGGGGCGGATGTCAATAAAGTCCGGCAGGGAATCGGAAGCGACAGACGTATTGGATACTCGTTTATTTATCCGGGCTGCGGCTATGGCGGGAGCTGTTTCCCAAAGGATGTAAAGGCGCTCATACGCACGGCAGGCGAGTATGGATACGAGGCAAGACTGCTAGGGTCTGTGGAAGAAGTCAACGAGTCACAGAAACAAGTGCTGGTAACTAAGATAAAGGAGAGACTGGGAGAAGACTTATCCGGAAAGGTGATCGCGGTTTGGGGGCTTGCGTTCAAGCCTGACACGGACGATATGCGGGAATCTTCGGCGATCACGATCATTAATGAATTGACACGGCTTGGAGCCGAAGTACAGGCTTATGATCCGAAGGCCATGGAAGAGGCAAAAAGGTGCTACCTAAAGGGAAATGACAAGGTTGTGTATTGTGAGAGCAAATATGACGCTTTGAAGGGGGCGGAAGCCCTGGTATTAATTACAGAGTGGAAGGAATTCCGAAGTCCTGATTTTTATGAGATTAAGGAACGGCTGAGAACGCCGGTGATTTTTGACGGGCGAAACCAGTACAGTGCAAAGAGCCTGGCTAAATACGGGTTAGATTATTATCAAATAGGAGTCAAACCATACAAGGCGGCAAGGGAGGAAGCGGTATGAAGCGGATTTTAGTGACAGGAGGAGCCGGGTTTATTGGTTCGCATCTTTGTAAGAGGCTTGTGGAAGAGCGAAATGAAGTCATTTGCTTGGATAATTTTTTTACTGGTTCAAAGAGCAATATAAAAGATTTATTGGATTATGACAACTTTGAACTGATCCGGCATGATATCACAAAGGAGATCTATCTTGAGGTCGATCAGATTTATAATCTGGCGTGTCCTGCAAGTCCCCCGCATTATCAGTATAATCCGATTAAAACAGCGAAAACCTCTGTGATGGGGGCTCTCAATATGTTAGGACTAGCAAAACGGGTTCATGCGCGCATTCTGCAGGCCAGCACCAGCGAGGTTTACGGCGATCCGGAGGTGCATCCGCAGCCGGAGAGTTATCGGGGGTGCGTGAACCCGATTGGGATCCGTTCCTGTTATGACGAGGGGAAGCGCATGGCGGAAACGTTGTTCTTTGACTACAACAGACAACATAACTTGGATATCAAAGTAATCCGTATTTTTAATACCTATGGGCCAAATATGAATCCGGGAGACGGACGGGTAGTGTCCAATTTTATTGTCCAGGCTTTAAAAGGGGAAGATATCACGGTCTACGGGGACGGGAACCAGACTAGGAGTTTCTGCTATGTGGACGATTTAGTTGAGGGAATGTGTCGTATGATGGATAGCAGGGAAGGGTTTACCGGTCCGGTCAACTTAGGAAATCCGGTAGAGTTTACTATGTTGGAACTGGCGGAGAAGGTAATTGAACTTACAGGAATCAAGTCCCGGATTGTACATATGCCGCTTCCAGCAGATGATCCTGCACAGAGGAAGCCGGTAATAGATTTGGCAAAAAAGGAATTGAACTGGGAACCACATATTATGTTGGAAGAGGGGCTGGAGCGGACGATTGCGTATTTTAAGAAAATGATAGAAGGAAAATAGTATAATGAATGAGTTGAACCATTTAGACGCTCTTGAAGCAGAAGCCATCTACATCCTCCGGGAAGTAGCGGCAGAATGTGAAAAACCGGTCATGCTTTATTCCATCGGCAAGGACAGTTCTGTGATGCTGCATCTTGCCCTGAAAGCATTCTACCCGGAGAAGCCGCCGTTCCCCTTTTTACACATCGATACAACATGGAAATTCAAGGAAATGATCTCATTCCGCGACCGGACCGCAAAGGAAAAAGGAATCGAGATGCTGGTCTATACGAATGAAGAAGGCGTCCGGCAGGGGATCAACCCCTTCGACCATGGTTCTGCGTATACCGATATCATGAAGACCCAGGCGCTGAAACAGGCATTATCCAAGTATAGTTTTACGGCGGCATTTGGCGGCGGAAGAAGGGATGAAGAAAAATCAAGGGCAAAAGAGCGGGTTTTCTCGTTCCGGAACAGCGAACAGGCATGGGACCCAAAGAACCAGCGCCCGGAGATGTGGAAGCTGTATAATACACAGCTCCATAAAGGGGAGAGCATGCGCGTCTTTCCCCTTTCCAACTGGACGGAAAAGGATATCTGGCAGTATATTGCCAGGGAGCAGATTGAAATTGTCCCCTTATATTTCGCGAAGGAACGTCCGGTTGTGTACCGGGACGGCAACATCATTATGGTAGACGACGACCGGATGCGGCTCCTTCCAGGAGAGGAGATCCAGTATAAAAGCGTCCGATTCCGGACGTTAGGGTGTTATCCGTTGACCGGCGGGATCGAATCGGCAGCGGATACATTGGAAAAGATTGTAGAAGAGACATTAGGCGCGGTCACTTCCGAGAGGACAAGCCGGGTAATCGACCATGAGGCGGCGGGCAGTATGGAACGACGCAAAAGAGAGGGATATTTTTAAAATGAAAGGGTTACTAAAATTCATCACCTGCGGGAGCGTGGATGATGGGAAATCCACATTGATCGGGCATATGCTGTACGATGCAAAACTGCTTTTTACGGACCAGGAGCAGGCATTGGTTTTGGAGAGCAAAGTAGGAAGCAGGGGCGGAAAGATCGATTACTCCTTATTGCTGGACGGCCTGATGGCGGAGCGGGAGCAGGGGATCACGATCGACGTGGCATACCGTTATTTTACAACAGAGAAGAGAAGTTTTATTGTGGCGGATACCCCGGGACATGAGGAATATACCCGGAATATGGCGGTAGGGGCCTCCTTTGCGGATTTGGCGGTGATTTTAGTAGACGCCTCGCAGGGAGTCTTGGTGCAGACCAGGCGTCATGCCAGGATCTGCGCATTGATGGGAATCCAGTATTTTGTTTTTGCGGTCAACAAGATGGATCTGGTGCATTACAGCCAGAAAGAATATAAAAAACTGGAAAAAGAGATCAAAAAGCTTGCGGTGGATTTGGAGCTTTCCCATGTGAAGGTAATCCCTGTTTCCGCGACGGAAGGGGACAATATCACCCTAAAATATTCCCATATGCCCTGGTATGAGGGAAAGACGCTTCTGGATTATCTGGAAACCGTGGATATAGAGGAAGGAAAAGGGGAAGAAGGATTCGTGATGCCTGTGCAGAGGGTATGCCGTCCGAACCAGAATTTCCGTGGCTTTCAGGGACAGATTGAAGCGGGAAGCATACGGGAAGGGGAGGAGGTCACCGTCCTGCCAAGCGGCGAAAGGGCAGAAGTGTCTTCCATACTGGCGGCAGATCAGAAAATGCCGCAGGCAGAAAAAGGACAGGCCGTGACCATTTCCCTTAGCAGGGAAGTGGATGTCTCAAGAGGGTGTGTGCTGACAAACGATACGGAGCTAAAGGTCAGTACCATGTTTACATCCACCCTACTATGGATGGACGATAAGGAATTGACGCAGGGGAAGAATTTCCTGATTAAGATCGGGACAAAGATGCTGCCTGCGTCTGTGATGGAGATCAAATACCGGGTTGATATCCATACCGGGGAACAGATCGCGGTGTCTAAACTGTATAAAAATGAAATTGCTGTCTGCGATATCGCGGTAGTTTCTCCGGTTGTGTACGATACGTTTGCCAGGCATAAAAGTATGGGAAGCTTTATCCTGATCGACCGGGTAAGCAACATGACGTCAGCCTGCGGTGTCGTGGAACATTCCCTGAGAAGGTCGGAAAATATTGTATGGCAGAAGCTTGATCTCACCAGGGAAACCCGGGCTGCAAAAATGGGGCAAAAACCGGTGACGCTCTGGTTTACGGGACTTTCCGGGTCTGGGAAGTCCGCCCTGGCAAATGAAATCGAGAAACGGCTGAGTATTGCGGGGCGTTATACCATGCTTCTTGACGGGGACAACATTCGTATGGGATTAAATAAGAACCTGGGTTTTGAGCCGGAGGATCGGATTGAAAACATCAGGAGAATCGCGGAAGTGGCAAAACTGATGAACGACGCGGGGCTGATTGTGCTTACTTCGTTTATTTCACCATTTGAAAGCGACCGGCAGAACGCAAGAAGTATTATCGGGGAAGAAAACTTTATTGAGATTTATGTCAGTACTTCCCTGGAGGAATGTGAAAAGAGGGATGTGAAAGGGCTGTACCGAAAAGCGAGGGAAGGAAAGATACCGAATTTTACCGGAATCTCCAGTCCTTATGAACCGCCGGAACATGCGGATATTGTAGTTGATACCAGCCGGAAGAGCCTGGAGGAAGCGGCGGAAAATGTGCTTGGACAATTAGAAGGAATAAGAAAATATGCGGGGGAAAGATCGGAAAGCTGCTAGGTCTATTGGCGCGGCTTAAACAATAGAAGCGGAGGAAACCCATGAAGAAGAGAGGTATGTTATGTATTCTTATCCTGACGATGGCCTCATCCCTTTTTGCGGCGGGCTGCGGCGGGGGAAAGGATTCATCGTCTGACAGGAAGGAAAGCCTGGAACTTTTGAACGTGTCTTACGACCCCACCAGGGAGTTTTATGCTAAATACAACGAATTATTCTGTAAGTACTGGAAGGAAAAGAACGGGGAGGATGTGACAATCACCCAGTCCCATGGGGGCTCCGGGGCCCAGGCCCGTTCCGTGATCGAGGGAAACGAGGCGGACGTGGTGACCTTAGCGCTCGCCCATGATATCACGGCGATCGAGGAAGCCGGCCTGATTGACGGCGGCTGGATGGACGAATTTGAAAGCGACAGCTCGCCTTATACGTCGACAATCGTATTTTTAGTACGGAAAGGAAATGAGAAAAATATTAAAGACTGGGACGACCTGATCAAGAAAGACGTGGAAGTAATCACGCCGAACCCCAAGACTTCCGGAGGGGCGTGCTGGAATTTCCTTGCCGCATGGTCCTACTGGCAGGAAAAGGATGGAAATAATGAAGCAGAAACGAAAGAATCTATGAAGAGGCTCTATGAAAACGTCTTAGTCCTGGATTCCGGGGCCAGGGGAGCAACCAATACGTTTGTAGAGAACCGGCAGGGGGATGTGCTGGTCGCATGGGAAAATGAAGCCTATTTGTCCATGGAGGAGTATCCGGGCCAGTATGAGATCATAACGCCCAGCGTCAGTATTTTGGCGCAGCCGTCCGTGGCGGTGGTAGACCAGAATGCGGACGAACATGGGACAAAAGAGATCGCAAAAGCCTATCTGGAATACTTGTACAGCGATGAGGCCCAGCGCCTTGCGGGGGAAAATTATTACCGCCCCTCGAACGAAGAGATTCTGCAGGAGTTTGCGGGACAGTTTGATTTGGCTATGAACCTGGTAACCATAGATGATTTCGGCGGCTGGGATGAGGCGTATAAGGCTTTTTTTGAAGATGGCGCGGTTTTCGACCAGATTTATGCCCAGTAGTGCGGGATAAAGAAATGGTAGGGAAGGGAAGCTTTGTATGGAGCAGCAGATTGTAAAAGTGAAGAATAAGAGAGGCGTCAGGGTAATCCCGGGATTTGGGTTATCCTTGGGAGTGACTTTGGCGATGCTGGGCCCTTTGGTATTGATTCCATTGGCATCGCTTTTCCTAAAAGCAGGAAGCCTCAGTTTTCCGGAATTTTGGAAAGTGGTAAGCGCGCCCCAGATCCTTTCCGGGTATGGGGTCAGTCTTTCCTGCGCCTTTCTCGCCGCTGTTGTCAATGCGGTATTTGGGATGATCCTTGCATGGGTTTTCGTGCGGTATGAATTCCCGGGGAAACGACTGATGGACGGGCTGATTGAACTTCCCTTTGCCCTGCCTACCGCGGTTGCAGGCATTTCTTTGACGTATCTGTATTCGGACCAGGGGTGGATCGGCAGGTGGTTTGCGAAAATAGGGGTCCAGATCGCGTATACCCGGATTGGGATTACGATTGCCATGGTGTTTGTTGGGATTCCGTTTGTGGTCCGGGCGGTCCAGCCGGTATTGGAAAAGCTGGACAGGCAGTACGAGGAAGCGGCCACGATGCTTGGGGCAGGTAGGATCACGATTTTTTTCCGGGTCATATTTCCAGAACTTTTCCCGGCGTTTTTGGCGGGATTCGGCCTGGCTTTTGCCAGGGGAATCGGGGAATATGGGAGCGTGGTGTTTATCGCGGGAAATATTCCATATAAAACGCAGATCGCACCGCTTCTCATTATGACGAAGCTGGAGCAATATAAGTACGAAGATGCCACAGCGATTGCATTGGTGTTATTGATTTTATCATTCCTGTTGATGCTGGGGATTCATTCTGTGCAGATTTATATGCAGAGATTCAGCGAGGGATAATACCGGAAATGGAGGAAGGCGATGGCGGAGCGGAATGAGACGATGGGAACAACTTATGAAAAAGATATGGTCGGGGATGGGGTTTGCTCTTTGCAGAAGGTGATCCCGCCCCAGAAAAGGGAAGGAAATCATGCTGTAAAATATGTTTTGATTGGTATCAGCGCATGTTTTCTATTTGTTATGCTGGTACTTCCGCTGGCGGTCGTTGTGATAAACGCATTAAAAGAAGGATGGGCTGTGTATAAGGAGAATCTACTGGACGAGTACACGGTAAAGGCCTTCCAGCTTACGATGCTGGCTACGGTGGTCGCGGTGGCAGTGAACACCGTTTTTGGAATTTTTGCGTCATATCTGTTGTCCAAGTTTTATTTCCGGGGACGGCAGGTGTTAGCGGCTTTGATCGATCTCCCGTTTTCGGTCTCGCCGGTCATTGCGGGCTTGATTTTTATTCTGACATTCGGGAATATTGGATGGATGGGGGAGTTTCTAAAGTCCCACCATATAAAAATTGTATTTGCTGTGCCGGGAGTGATTCTGGCGACAGTGTTTGTCACCCTGCCGTTTGTGTTCCGGGAGTTATTTCCTGTGATGAACGCACAGGGAAAGGAGGAGGAAGAGGCGGCGGCATTGATGGGCGCCGGGGGATTTACGATTTTCCGAAGAATTACGTTTCCCCATATCAAGTGGGCTTTGCTGTATGGGATGATCTTGTGTACTGCAAGGGCGCTGGGGGAATTCGGGGCGGTATCTGTGATTTCCGGCCATTTGCGGGGGAAGACCAATACGCTTCCGTTGCATGTGGAGATTCTTTACAATGAGTTTCACACAACGGCGGCGTTTGCGGTATCGTCGATTTTAGTGATCCTGGCAGTAGGAATTTTGGTTTTGCGGAACCTGGTGGAATGGAAGAGGAAATGAGAAGGGAAAGCGCAGGTCATTTTGGGAGAAAACGGATATGTATGTAGAAATGAGGAATATCAATAAAACGTTTGACGGGTTCCAGGCTTCAAAGGATGTGAGTTTTGGGGTGGAAAAGGGTAGCCTTGCGGCGCTGCTTGGCCCAAGTGGGAGCGGGAAGACGACGATTTTGCGGATGATCGCGGGGCTGGATGAGCCGGATTCGGGGGACATATTGATTAATGGGGAACGAGTGAACCATCTGCCGGGGAGTAAACGGGGGATTGGGTTTGTGTTCCAGAATTATGCGTTGTTCCGGTATATGACGGTGGCGGAGAATATCGCGTTTGGCCTTAAGGTGCAGAAAAAGAGTAAGAGTGAAACGAAAGGGCGGGTGGAGGAGCTGCTGGAGCTGATCTCGATGCGGGAGCTGGGGAAGCGGTATCCGCACCAGTTATCAGGAGGGCAGAAACAGAGGGTGGCGTTTGCCAGGGCGCTGGCGCCGAATCCGCAGCTTTTACTTTTGGATGAGCCTTTTGCGGCAATCGATGCGAAGGTGAGGAGGGAGCTCCGGTCGTGGCTGAAGGAGATGATTGGCCGGGTAGGGATTACGAGTATTTTTGTGACCCACGACCAGGAGGAAGCGATGGAGGTAGCGGACCGGATTATCATCACGAACCATGGGCGGATTGAACAGATGGGGACGCCGGAAGAGATATGCAGGCATCCGGGGACGGAGTTTGTGAGGGAGTTTATTGATGTGGAGAGGTTTGAGTCTATGATGTGGAGAAAGGGATGATAGCATTCGATATTATTATAAAATGAAATATAAAAATAAATCATATGTTTTCAATAGTCCCTTGCCAAATAAGGATATGTACGGTATTCTTATCTTGCAAGGGCGTTTTGTGTTTGCATTTCAAAGATTCAAAATCCTTGACAATGGTTCAAAAAATTTCTGATTCTAACTTCTATTTTCACGGCAATTCGCCGGAAGATTTCCTTAATGAGGAATGGATTAGTAGCAGTGGGAAAGCTGCGTCACCAAGCTGGGAGGGATGCCTATGGGTATGATTTTTCTCTTTTAAGTAACCGGGAAACATGATACACTAAAAGAAAAAAAGGTATGGATAAAAAACAGAATAAGGAACAGAGCATTAAACAGGATAAGAAACAAAATACACAACCAATCATGAAGCCATTGAAAGAGCTGAACCTTACAAGCCGGTTCTTGTTCGATGAAGTGATGGAAGACCCGCAGGCCCATCAGGATGTGCTGAGCATTATTTTCGGGAAGGAGATCCCGTTTCTGGAATCCAACGAGACAGAAAAAGAATTCCGGGTATCAAGCGGGAATCCGCATTATACAGAGGAACAGATTGCCAGGGAGGTAGGATGTACGGTACAGGAAGTTGCGGATACATTGAAATTGCTTGAAAAGGATTAATTAATTTTTGTTGATTCGTAGAAGGAAGGAAACAAGTATATGGGGCTTTACTTGAACAGCCGAACGGCATACACACTCTTTAGGAACGAGGTCGAACAGCCATATTTTGTGGACAAAACCAGGATGTTGGAGGAATTATTTGGTTTTGTAAAAGCAGGTAATAAGCATATCTGTCTGACGAGGCCAAGGAGATTCGGGAAAACAATCGCGGCCAATATGATTGCGGCCTTTTTTCAAAGGGTTGCGACTCAAAGGAAGTTTTTGACCGGCTTGCGATTTCCGGGGCGAAAGAATATGACAGTTTCAGAAACCGTTTCGATGTGGTTCATATCCCGTTCAATGATGTGCCAAGGAATTTTCGTTCCTATGAGGAATATATTGGCAGAATAGAAGACCGCCCTTATGTACGGTTTGCTTATATGACGGGTATTTTGGATTTTCGGATGCGGAAGTGGATATGCTTTATGAAAGATACCGTAAAGGTCGGGAAGAGCCGTTTTTTGTAACAAGGGAGGAGCTAAGACGATGGTATGACGGATATGACAAGGCAAAGAAAAGGCACCATTGTAAAATAGAAACTATGCTGACGCCTGCGCCTTAAGCCTTGCCTTTAAGCTGTTGAGGAACTTTTCGTTCCCCAGCACGGTAAGCATAGGACCAAACGACATCACTTCGATCAGAAGTTCGGTTTCCATATTTTGATTATAGTAGACGAGGCATTCGTAAGTGTCCTCATCTATTTTGGTGGTATTTTTCTCATAATTGGCAAAATGCAGCATTGCGCGTTCGAGGGCGTTTCGTTTGTTGACGATGCGCAGCCGCAGAGGTTCCTTATAATAGGAAGCCCGGATTATGGAATCCAGATCCACACTGGAAGCGAGCGTTCGCTCTGTCTGGCGGACGCTTTGGATACGGGAGAGGTTCAGGATTTCAAGACGCATTTTATTATCGCGGCTGTGTTTCAGGGCGAGGAGGCGGAATTTATCATTTTTTACGGAGTATTCCAGGCGGGCGGGGATATAGTAGTGGTGCAGGCGATTTCCATGCGGGGCAGAGTAGTCGATCTCCACGTACCGTCTGTTTTTCTGCGCCTGGAGCAGAAGGCGGAAATTGCGCTTATATGTTTCGTCCTCATAAGGATCGCCGTCCAAAAAGCGGTCGTAATAGTAAAATTGTTCCGGTTTCCAGAGGGGCGGAATATGCGTCAGCATACCGTTCAAAGAGTCGGTGTGTTCCGGGCTGAGGAAGAGCCCTGTCCGCGGGTCGGACAGGAGAGCTTTCAGATAAGATTTCTCAAGGGCGGAGAGCGGCGTCATAAAGGCGGAGGAGAGTTTGGAGAGGTAGAGTTCCCCGTCTTTTTTAAATAAATTCCACGAACCGTCTTCCAGTTTTGGGATGATGGCAAGCAGGCTTTCTTCAAACCCTTCGCCGCAGATTTGACGGCGGATATCCGGCAGGGTCAGGGCGTCCTGGCTGCAAAGTAAATGGCGCAGTACTTGATAATAACAGCTATATATTTCAGAAAACAGTTCCATCCGTATTGCCCTCCCTGGTTTTTTCATCTATTTGATACATGCGGTACATTGTCCGCAAATCCCGGTAAAAACGTTGTTCCACGGCTTTGCAGGTGCATTTCAGAGAAATAATCCTGCCGATAAACGTCCGTATCCAGGGAAGCATTTCGTTGCAGTCAAAGACCTGGACTTCGTATCGGTAAGTGTCCGGCGCGGTTTTTGTGACAGCGCCGCCCCTTCCTTCGCGTTTTAAGCGGTCAACGATATAATTTTCATCGGGCTCTTTTGCATGCAGGGTCATAGTCAGTTTTTCGAGACGCCCTCCGCCCTGTCCCTGGAAAGATACGCCCCAGAGATACTTCCGGTTCTGGTTTAGTTTCTGCAGCAGGTCGTCATAGTCGCCATCCGTCTCCAGGGGAGCGACACGTTTGACCGTATCCAGACGGAAGCAGGAGAAACGGCGGGTTCTTTTGATATATCCGCATAGGAAACGGCGGCCGCTTCTTGTGCTGGTAAATATCTGCAGTGGAATACAGTCCGCGGTATTTACGGAACCGTTTCGGGAACTCTTGATTTCGAGGCGGACGGTTTCCTTTTTGTGCATGGCGTTTAACAGGTCAAGAAGAATTTCGTCTTCCAGGGTATGTACAAAGAAGCTGTGTTTCACCCGGAAAGATTGGTTACGGGAATCGAGTTGTCCCAGCAGAAGGTTCGCGACAATTCCCAAGCACCCTGCCATCTGGTAAAAGGTAAGGGCGTCCTTTATATTTTCGTTGGATTTCAGCCAGCGGGCGAGCGCGTTGTCAAGAGAGAAAAGAACGGTCCTGCCGCGCTTATTCTTAATTAGAAGCCCTTCTTTTACGTAGGAATTGCATTTTCGGCGGACTGTCTGTATATCGAACAAGGCTTCATATCCGCCGAGCAGGGCATCGGTGATCTCCTCCGCCGTCCGCGCATTTCCGTCCTGGAGAAGATCCAGAATCAGAAAGTGGAGGACGATATCATTGTCGGTAAAACTCTTTGTTTTCCACACCTGGAACAAAGGATTAGAGTCCAGTAGGTTGCTGTCCATAGAGAGGGAAATGTTGGAGCCATCGGAGGTATAGTCTTTCCGCACATAGGGAGCGAGCCAGCTCTCCAGCCGTCTGCGCTCATTATCATAAGTCCGCGGACTTTTATCCGTAAAATCATTTCTGGTCTTGAAACCGTATACGAAAAAATCCCGGACATAATCTCTTGTTTTAGGGAAACTTTTTATTAGTTCTTGAAAATCAGACATTTCTCACATTCTCCTGGGAAACAATCCGTGCAGTGTTTTTGACTCCGGTATCATATGGTAAAGTATATCACATTCTACTATGCGGTGGAACATTTTTGAAGGGAAAGGGGCGTGATGCTGACGCGAAGAGTGAAGCAGAACACGCGTACTGTTGAAAAGCAAGGGATTATATGATCGTATAAATCTTAATGACAGAATTATAAAGCAACAGATGGGATACAGGTGAAGAGCAGACGGGAGAAACGAGAAGAATATTTGCAAAAAATAAAGGAGTTCCGCCTATTTGACGATGAATTTTTGAGCCGGGTATTTGATGAGAATATTGAATGTACTGAATTGCTCCTTCATATCATATTAGATAACCCGGACATTAAAGTTCGTAAGGTTCGTACTCAGCGCGAAATAAAAAATCTGAAGGGGCACTCAGTGCGGCTTGATATTGCCGCGATAAACAGTGCTGATGAGCCGATAGATATTGAAGTTCAGCGTGCTGATAAAGGCGCAGGGGTGAAAAGAGCCAGATATAACAGCAGTACCATGGATGTAAATACTTTGGTAAAAAGTGAAGAATATGATAATCTGCCGGAAAGCTATGTAATATTTATTGCGGAACATGATATTATGGGGGCGAATCTTCCGATATATCACGCAGATAGAATCGTTCTGGAGACAGGAAAAGCATTTGGAGATGGTTCTCACATTATTTATGTGAATGGTGCGTATCGGGATGACAGTCCAGTTGGAAAACTTATGCATGATTTTTTTTGTAAAGATCCAAAGGATATGTATTATGAGCCATTGGCAAGGCAGGTGCGGTATTACAAAGAGGACGAGAAGGGAGTTGAATCTATGTGCCGGATCATGGAGGAATTAATCGATCAAGAAAAAAAGAAATGATAATTAAAATGAAGCAGTCTGGAAAACTTAGCAATGAGGATATCGCGGATATTACTGGATTTACGGTTAAAGAAGTGGAAGCTGTATCTAAAAAGGATATCGTCCCAGTCTAATGAAAGCAAGTTACCCGAAAGAAATTATAAGGAGCTACGGAAATAATAAAGATGGAATTACGATTATAAAGGTCGTTTTTCCATCTTTTTTGTTGCTTTTTTCCACCTTCGCAACTTTTTTGAAATGATTCCCAGGGAATTTCTGGATATAATATACCCATCAGTTACAAAAAACATGAGGAAAGGATGAGGATGATATGTTTGTACTGAATAATGAAAAGACAAGATTTCCGGTAAAAGTGTGGTTAGAAAACGACAGCCAGTTAGAAGAGAGCTGACTTGAACAGGCGTATCATCTGTCGCAGCTTCCTTTTATTCATAAATGAGTATGCCTGATGCCGGACACCCATGCTGGGAAGGGGATGCCGATCGGCGGTGTGATCGCGTTAAAGGATGTGGTGATTCCAAACGCAGTGGGCATAGTCAAAGGATAATTTGGGAAATCATTTATAAAGCTCGGGCATGGGAAGTTACTTCCTGCCCGGCGGTGCCTGCGGCGTGCCGTCAGGTATATCATAAATATTTCATAAATCTTATCAGGCTTCAAAAGCCGGAAGGTATGTGGTGTCGAGGGTTCGACTCCCTCCCGTTAAGACGGTAGCTCAGTGGTAGAGTACACAGTATGAGGTTAGGGCAGGACAATATGTCCGCGGTTCGACTCCGCAATCCAGAGAATACTTTCGTCCTGATTCCGGCACATCCCGCGCATGAATGCGCATACGCGCAGGAGTTGTATTTGCGCGCGGGGTGAGAATGCGGTTCGTCCGGATGCCAGAGGGCTTCGGGATACCGCGGGCGGGAAGGATGGACAGCGGTTCAAGCAAAAAGGCGGCAAAGGGCAGCGAAAGGCGGCCAAGGCAGGAAACAGACGCCGGCAGATGAACCGTCCTTCATCCCCACGGTCCGCTGAACAAGGCTCCCGCGTCAGGGCGATGGAGGAAGGATGAAAGTATCATCAAAAGTTTAAGACAAGGAGGAAAAGGATATGAGATATATAATCAGGGATAACCAGGCTGGATTTGTATTAAAAAACGGCGTGTTTAAGAAAATAATTTTTTCCGGAACCTATCATTTTTCAAAATTATTGGGGTATCAGGTAGAGATCGAGGATATGGCGGGGGAGCTTGATTATCTGGACGTCCCATACCAGGTGCTTGCAAAGGATACCGGGTTCCTTGAGGCGACCGTGCACCGGGAAATCCCGGACGGTTCGGCGGGTTTTATCTATGTAAACGGGAAATTAACGTCGTTTGCCAACCGGAAGGAATACACATTCTGGAACGTGTTCGACAAATATGACATAAAAATAGTTTCCATGGAGGAACCGGTCATAGGAGCGGAAGTCACAAAGCAGATGATTTCCCTGATGCCGGGGAAATTCTATACCGAAATGGAAGTAAAGGAAGGAGAGACCGGGCTGATCTACTATGACAATGTGCTTAAGCGGCAGGTTCCCAAGGGGATATACCGTTTCTGGAACCACAAACATAAGATTACATACCAGGTCTTTGACATGAAGCAGAAGGAACTAAGTATCGTGGGGCAGGAGATTCTTACCAGAGACAAGATCGGAATCCGGATGAACGTCTCCTGCATGTACCGGATACGGGATGCGGTAGAATTTGCGGCGGCGATCTCGGATTTAAAGGGACAGCTTTATTCCGCCGTTCAGCTTGCCATCCGAGAGATCGTGGGGAATTATAAGCTAGATGAGATCCTGGAAGCGAAAGAGAAGATTTCCGGGGAAATTTACGCCGCCCTTAAGGAGCGGGAGGAAATGTTCTGTGTGAATTTCCTGTCGGCAGGAATCAAAGATATCATCCTGCCCGGCGAGATCAGGGAAATCATGAATTCGGTGCTTGTGGCGGAGAAGGCGGCGCAGGCAAACGTGATTTCCAGGCGGGAGGAGGTGGCGTCCACCCGGTCGCTCCTCAACACGGCGAAACTGATGGACGAGAACCGCACGCTGTACAGGCTGAAAGAGCTGGAGTACCTGGAGAGGATATGTGAAAAGGTAGGCGAAATATCCGTGAACGGAAGTGCGGGAATGATAGAGCAGTTAGGGAAAATGATGGGGACGACGCGGGAGAAAAGTGCAGATTAACCTGCCGCTCATGCCAAACAGACAGCAGATATTGACGGCTGTCTGTTTTTTTTTTATTCTGGAACCACTTGAAACAAAAAGGCGGAAATACCAGAAAGAGCCGGAAAGAGGAACAAGCGATGGAACAGACGACAGAGCAGATGGCAGAACAGATGAAAGAACAGACGACAGAGCAGACGGTAAAACAGACTATGGAACAGAAACAGAAGAAAATACGGAGGGCGGCGGAGAAAAATCATTTTATATTGGACAAGGTACAAGAGCTTCCTGAAATGAAGGCTGTCCTGTACCAGATGCATTATGAAAAAAACGGTGCAAGGCTCGTGTGGCTGGAGCGCAGAGAGGAAAATAAAACATTTTCAATTACCTTCAAATCTCTTCCCAGTGATAACACAGGAGTCTTCCACATATTGGAGCATTCTCTTCTCTGCGGTTCAAAGAAATATCCGGTCGGCAAGCCGTTTGTGGAAATGATAAAGAGCTCGCTTCAGACGTTTATGAACGCGTTCACATTCCCGGACAAGACAATGTATCCGGTGTGCAGCAGGAACCAGAAGGATTTCATGAACCTGATGGACGTGTACCTGGACGCGGTTTTCCACCCGCTCTGTGTGAAAAAGAAGGAGATTTTCCTGCAGGAGGGCTGGCATTATGAGCTGGAGGAGCCGGAAGGGGAAATGATGTGCAACGGGGTTGTTTATAATGAGATGAAGGGGATGTATGCTTCCGCGGATACACTTCTTGACGCGGGGCTGAAATCCCTGCTTTTC
Organism: Coprococcus sp.; assembly: GCA_022793995.1. GTDB lineage: Bacteria > Bacillota > Clostridia > Lachnospirales > Lachnospiraceae > Allocoprococcus. Next base: position 161,304 of record JAAWDY010000067.1, on the reverse strand, counting down.
CCGGACAACTGTTACAGGTTCCAGTCCGGCGGCGACCCGGAACATATCACGGAGCTAAGCTATGAGGATTATGTGGCGGCGTACCGGCGTTTTTACCATCCTTCCAACGCATATATCATACTGGACGGGGATATGGAGATCGAAGCGGTGTTTGCCAGGCTTGACGAAGAGCTGGACGGATTTGAGCGGCAGGATGACGGCGCGGATATCCCGATGCAGGAGCAGGTAAATTCAGTGGAATATATCAGCCACTATGAAATAGGAAAAGAGGAAAATGCGGAAAATAAAGCGCTTCTGGCAGAAGGCTGGGTGTGCGGCGCATTTGACGAGGCGGAGAAAAATCTGGCTTGCGCGGCGCTTGCCGAGGTACTGTGTTCCTCCAACGATACGCCGCTTAAGAGCGCGCTGCTTGGGAAAGCCCTGGCGGAGGACGTAACGCTTTCTTTTGAGGATGGGATGCAGCAGACCTGTCTGAAACTGGCGGTGCGCAACGCGCAGGCGAAGAAGAAGGATGAGATCTGGCGGGTCGTGCGGGAAACGCTCCAGATTACAGCGGAGCGTGGGCTGGACCACAGGCGGCTTGAGGCGGCGCTGGACCGGATGGAATTCAATATGCGGGAGAAGGAGTACGGCGGCTTCCCGGAGGGGATTGTGAACACCATGCGGATACTGGAAAGCTGGCTGTACGGGGGCGACCCGGCGCAGAACCTCGTCTATAAAGAACGTTTCCGTACCCTTCGGGAGAAGATACGAGAAGGATATTTTGAACGGCTGATCGGGGAAATGATGTTGGAAAATCCGCACTGTGCGAGAATGGTTCTCCTGCCCTCAAGGACGATCGGGGAGAAAAAGCGTAAGCAGGAGCTTTTGCGTCTGCGATCTGTGAAGGAAGCCTGGACAACAGAACAAAAGGAAGAAGTAATCCGTGAATTTGCCATGCTGCGAAAAGCGCAGGAGACGCCGGACTTTCCGGATCAGATCGCCTTGCTCCCCACGCTTGCCTTGTCGGACATACCGAAGACAATGGATACGGTTTCACAGACGGTCACAGAGCGGGACGGATGCAAGGTACTGCTCCAGAATCTTGAGACAGACGGCATTCTGCATTTTACCTATTATTTCTCGCTGGAGGGCTGCACACAGGAGGAGCTTAACAAGGTATCCTTCCTTCGCATGCTTCTGGGGCAGGTGGGGACGAAGAAGTACGGTATATCGGAACTTCAGGCGGAGATACAGGGAAGGATGGGAAGATTCGAGGTGTCGGCGGACGCGTTTGCAAAGCCGGGAGAAACGAAGGAGTGTATGCCTTTCCTGATCGTCAGCGTGTCGGCGCTGGAGGAAAAGTTGGAAGACGCGGCGGAGGTGGCCGGGGAAGTGCTGAACCATTCCCTGTTTGACGATCTGCCGTATATCCGGGCAAGAATCCGCCAGCTTCGGCTGTCGCTGGAACAGCATGTGCTGATGGCGGGAGATACTTACGCGTCGGGGCGGATTGCCTCGTGGTTTTCCGCCAGGGGCGCGGCAAAGGAAGCCCTGCAGGGCATCGGGATGCTCAGGTGGATACAGGATATGGACGCGCATTTTGAGGAGGAAGGGGAAACGCTTTTGTCAGTTCTGGAAGCTTTGTACCATCGGATACTGGTAAAGGAGCGTATGACGCTCAGCGCCGCGGGGACGGACGAAGAAGCCGCCCTGCGTAAGATGCTGAACCTTATTCCTTGGGGGAACGCGCAGGCAGAGCAAAATGCACGAGAACAAAACGACAGAAAACGGAATGATGTAGGAAGCCCGGACGCCCCGGAAGAGGGAAAGGCGGTCGGCATCCGGATCCCGGCGCAGATTGGGTTTGCGGCAAGGGGCGCGAACCTGGGCGCGTGCGGATTCGATTACCATGGAGCCATGCAGGTGGCGGCGAGGATACTCAGCTACGGTTATCTCTGGAACACAGTCCGTGTCAAGGGCGGCGCCTATGGGACAAGGCTCGGGATTACGATAAACGGGGACGTGACGTTTACCTCTTTCCGCGACCCGGACGCGGCGGCTTCTCTTGTGAGTTTTGAAGGCGCAGGGGAGGCACTTCGCAGCCTATGTGAAAGGGAAGGGCTGTCCGACCGTTATATTATCAGCACAATCGCGTCTACGGAACCGCTTATGACCGTCAGGCAGAAGGCCAGGCGCTCGGCGGAGGATTATCTTGCCGGGCTGACCGAAGAGACGCGCCAAAAGATACGGGAGGAAATCCTGCATACCACGGCGGAGGAATTGGTCCGTGTGGGTGAGATTCTGGACCGTATCTGTGAAAGAGCCGGGATATGCATCGTAGGGGGACAGGAGTCCCTGGACGCGGCGGAAGGGATGCTGACCCGGATAGAAAGCCTGTAGGCTTCCAAATGGGTGTTGAAATCTTCCGAATAGACAAAACCGGTTGGGAGAAAGTGTATTTTGTGCTACCATTGTGAAAAAGTTTCGGGTATGGCTGTCGTAGATACCTATACACAGGGAGTGTGAGAAAATGGATGAAAAAAAGAAGAAACTCATTGCAGGAGGAATCATCGTGCTGGCGATTCTTGTCAGCTTTGGGGGCGGTTTCCTTCTGGCGAACAGTGGCGGAGCGGGCGAGCTTTTAGAGGATACCTTGCTTGCCAAGAAAGACAAAGATACGAAAAAGGATAAGAAAAAGGACGATGCTTCCGCAGAGGACGAGGACAAAGAGGCAGAGGACGACGGAATCGACGCGGACGGAGCCGGTAACGGTGGATTGGACGCCGGCGCGGCGGGAAACGGGATGACGAACACCGGATATGTGGATACCGGAGGAACCCATGCCAGCGGAACGAGCGCAAGCAACAGTTTCAGCATCAAGATGAGCAGTCTGTGTACCTTCTCCGACCCGTCGGGACTTAGCTTCGACAGACGGTACGTCCTGCACGGCGGCTCAAGCTGTACGCCGGCAAAAAGGGCAAGCAGGGGAGGGAAATATACTTGTAAAGAAGCGTATGCGATTCTTTATACAAAGGGCGGCAAGGCGGCTGGGGAATATCTCTGCTATGTGATGGGAAGTGAGTCACAAGCACAGAGCCTTGTGTCGGAATGGAGCGGAAGCGGCATGACCTGCGGACGCTGGGGCGACGTTGTGTATGTGTACTCCACAGGAAGCTATGTCCAGACATCAATTGATACATATTATAAAGCGGGCAGCATCACTTCCGCAACCCCGGAGGCATACCTGGGAATGGGATTCTACTTCGGAGGAATGACTGAGTACCGTCCCTCGGGAAATCAGAACAACTCAAATAACTCAAGTAACCCGAGCACGCCGGACAACCCGAATACACCGGATAATCCAAGTACGCCGGATAATCCGAACACGCCGGATAACCCGGATATACCGGATAATCCGAATAACCCGGACAACCCGGATAAACCAGACAACCCGGATAAGCCGGACAATCCAGATAAACCCAATAATCCGGTACTGGATCCGGTGAAGATCAATGAATCCTGCACTTCCGAAGATCCGATGGACATTGCGTTCGACACCCGGTACGTGCTCTACGGAGCGCCGGGGAGCGTGGCGGTTATGGGAGAATCCATGGGATTCGAGCAGATGGGGATCAAAGCCGAGATCAACAGTGTATACCAGTTCTATTACGCAAAAGATAAGAAAATGGTGAGAGCCTATACGTATTACGAAACTGCAGGAGAGGCGGACGCGAAAGAGATACAGAAGATTCTGCCACAGATGATGGAAATGCTGGGGAAGAAAGCAGAGGTATCCGTGAAAGGCAATGTAGCGATTGTGAAAGACGACGCCGTGCAAAGTACGATCGACGGATTGGCAGGAAATAAGCTGATTTCAGAAGCGACGCCGGATGCATATGTGGCATTCATGTTATCTACCGGATATGTGGAATATAAAGCGCCGGATGATTCGGAAAATGCGGTAAAAATCGACGGATGGTATACAGCCAAAGATCCGACGGACATCGCGTTCGACACCCGGTATGTACTCTACGGGGCGCCGGACAGCCCGGCGGTAGCCGGAGAAGTGATGGGCTTCCAGTATATGGGCATCAACACAGAGATTAAAGGAATTTATAAAATCCTCTTTGCCAAGGATGGGAAAACGGTGAGAGCCAACACCTATTATGTGACGCCAGGCGAGGCGGACGCAGAAGAAATGCGACAGACCTTGCCGCAAATGCTGCAGATGATGGGGTCCACGGCAAAGGTGTCGGCGGAAAAGAACCTGGTCGTTACCCAGGAGGATGAGATCCAGAAAACAATCGACGGCATGGCAGGCAACGGACTGATTTCAGAAGCAACGGCAGAGGCATATATAAAGTTTTTAATGAATCCTGCAACAAATGGATATACGGAATTCAATAACCCGTCCGAGAAGACCATTTTCACGCTCCGCATGACAGAACAGGGTTCCTGCATTGTCCAGAGTGAAACGCTTCCCGAAGAGGAAGGCAGGCCGGAAGAGGAAGGACAGTTAGCGGAGATCGAAGCGGCAGAGGAGCCGCAGCCGGAAGAGCGCGCAACAGAAGAGCCGGCGGAAGGAACGGACCTTCCGGAAGCAGGAGATGCGGAATCAGAAGAGCCGGATAACTTTGACCCGGATACCGCAGGAAGCGTAGAGGGTGCGCCAGGAAATACGGAAGACATATCAGAGAGTACGGAGGATACCTCGGGAAATATAGAAAACGTATCAGAAAATACGGAAGATACACAAGGAAGCACCGAGGATACGCCGGACGGTGAGGACGCAGCGAAAGACCAGGAGGATGTTCAGATTCCGTTCGACCCGTCGAAGGCAGGAAGCGTGACGAACGGAGATGCGGCGGATAAAGACGCGGATGCGGACGAGACGCAAAGGGGCGGAAAAGACCTGGTGATAACCGCAGGATACCATTACCAGGATCCGGAAAACCTGGCATACGACGAACGCTTTGTCTTCCATGGAGGCGCGGACAGCGCGTTGGCGCAGGTAGCGTCTGAGGAGAAAAAAGCGGCTGTCTCAGAGGTTTACGTGATCTATTATATGAAAGATCAGGAGGCGGCAGCCGAGTTCCGTTGTTATGTGATAAACGAAGAAGTGGTCTGCGAAGAAACGAAAAAAGAAGATTTGCAGACTCCCGCAGGCTACAGGGAGTTCATGAAAGAAGAATATGGACTCACTGAGGCGACCAGCAGGAAATAGAAAGTATAAAACGAAAAAAGGGAAAAACCGAGGAGCTAGGAGGCAGAATAAGATGAAAAATAAATGGATTTCTACTATCATAATATGTATGATGGCTGGCGCTATCGTACTGACAGGCTGCGGCGGCAAGGACAGCGCTTCCAAAGAGGAGGCGTCCAAGTCGGAATCCGCAGGGGAAGAAACCTCTGGGGCGGAGGAAGAAGGCAAAGAGGAGATCGCGAAGGACTTTACGCTTGCGATGACGGACAGCTATACCTTCACGGACCCGCAGGACCTGGATTTCGACCAGCGGTTCGTGCTTGTCGGGGAGGCGGGATGCAAACTTCTTACCGACATGGGCAATATGGGTTATAATGCAGATAAGATGTATGAGATCTTGTACGCGAAGGACGGAGTTCCGGTAGGGGAGTACCAGTACTTTGTAGCGCCGGATGAGGAAAACGCCGCGTCGCTTGCGGAGTTCTACAAGTCTCAGGGACAGAATATTACAGTAGAAGGAAATGTCTTGTATGCATATTCGGAAGGAGATGTGATCGAGGCGACGATCGTGACATTTGCATCGACGGGTACGATTACGGACGAGACCCCGGAGGCATATATTGAGATGATGAAGAGCTTCAACGGTCTGATGGAATACGAGTAAGTCCAGACACGAATCACATAGACAGGGGCGGCAGGCAGGCGGAGAGCCGCCTGCCGTTTTTATAGGCGGGACGCCCGAAAGGGTATGCGAAAAGGAGACAAGAACGTGAATGAGAAAGTAAAAAAGACAAAGCAGGAAAAAGGGAATTGGAAAGAGTTCTGGAACCTTTTGATGAAGATACATTTACCATGGCACTGGATCCTGGCGGCATTTCTGTGCAATTTCCTTTACAATAAGGTGATGCTGAAACTTCCGACCGTCACGGCGGGGCTGATGAGCGGGAGCTTAGATCATAAAGTGCTGTGGGACGCGATTTTATTCTATGTCGTATTTACTCTTGTACTATGCGGGGACACGGCGCTCAGGACGCCGGCGCAGCATGTTGCGGCGAGGAACGCGAGGAGGGCCATATGGGACAGGATGCTCCATATCCGGATGGACTATTATGACAGCAATAATCCGTCCGACCTGATGAGTACGATCACGAATGATACGACCACGGGAATGCAGCTTTTGGTGCAGTTCTTAACAGGGTTCCTTCCCATGATCTATTATCTGGCCGTGGCGCTTGCGACCGTATCTTCCTATAATATCTGGCTGATGGTATCCATATTTATCCTTCTGCCTGTGAAAATTATCTATATGGTATTTATCGGGAAGTGGCGTTACCGGACGCAGGCGGGATTGTTCCAGGAGATCGGAGGGCTGACCGCGTATCTTGCGGAGCGCGTGAGGAATCTGTCCCTCATCAAAACCTACACGAACGAAGAAAATGAGCTGAAAAACGGGGAAAATGTGTGCCACAGGCTGTTCGGCGCCAATATGCGGGTGACAAAGCTGGAATGCAGCGTGACTGCGCTGGGGACGTTGATTGGGATGATGCAGGTCATGATCGTCATGGTGTTCGGAGTGGTCCTTTTGAAGCGAGGGGATATCACGATCCAGCAGTGGGTAGCGTTCTACATGTTTTCCGGGACGATTTCCACTTCCTTCGACAATCTGATTTCCTATTGGATGAGCCTTAAGACAATCCAAGGAACGCTGGCGAGGACGGCAAGGCTTCTCAAAGCGCCGTTGGAAGAAGACAAGGCGAAAGGGGAGAAGAAGCCGGAGAATATGGATGTAGTATTCAAAAACGTGACATTTTCCTACGGAGAGAAGAAGGCTCTTAAGGACATTTCCTTTACTATCCCGGCGAAGTCGTCGACGGCTATCATCGGTCTATGTGGAAGCGGAAAGACTACGTCGATGAGCCTTCTGGAACGTTTCTATGAGCCGGATGAAGGGGCTGTGACGCTGGGAAATGTTCCGGTAAGCCAGATACCGCTTCAGACGCTCCGCGGTTATATGGGATATGTACAGCAGGGGGCGGATATTTTCAGTGGCACGGCAAGAGAAGCCCTGACTTATGGACTGCATAAAAAAATAGCAGACGAAACGATCTGGAAGGCGGCAGAACGGTCTGGCTTTGCAGAGCTTTTGAGAAAATGGGAAAAAGGGCTGGACACCCCGATCGCGTCGGGAGGAACTTCCATGTCCGGCGGACAGAGGCAGAAGCTAGTGCTTGCCAGGGAATTTATGCGTGATACGGAGATTTTGCTCCTGGATGAGCCAACCTCCGCCCTGGACGCATCGGCGTCCCGGATGATCCAGGATACGATATTTGAGATGTTCCAGGACAGGACGAAGATCATCATCACACACGACCTTTCCCTTTTGGAAAAAGTAGACCAGATCGTCGTGCTCCATAACGGGGAGATGGCGGGCTGCGGGACGTATCGGGAACTATATGGAAACTGTGCGGCGTTTATGGAGCTGATCGCCGCATGCCAGGAAGAAAAGGAGGCGCTACAGCAGTGATTCGCATTATAAAGAATTATACGAAGATTTTCAAAGGAATCCGGCTTCCCTGGATGCTGCTATTCCTGGTGGTAGCCCTCTCAGTCGTACGGTCCCATGTGGAGGTGGAGGCAATCTCGCTCACCGCGTCGATCATTGACGGGACACAGAACAGTATTAAGACGGATGAACTGATACGTTATATCGAGTTCCAGCTCATATCCGGGATCACCATTATCGCTTTTACTTATATTTCCGGGCTGGTACTTCAGAAGATTAACTTGAGCGTGCGGCTGAAGGTGTGGGATAAGATGATGCATCTTCCCACAAGTTATTATGACAGCGACGACGTAAACGAGCTGGTGACCCGGGTGACAACGGACGCCGATAATGCGGGAAGCTATTTCCAGCTCATCATCAATATATTTACCACCTTTTACGCCGGTATCGTCGCGTACCAGAAATTATTTTCTTTCCAGTTTAAAATGGGTATGGCGAGCCTTCTGGCTATTCCGGTGATTCTGGCGATCACGGCGGTATACAGTACGCTCTCTTACAAGACAGGAGCAAAGGCGAGAACCCGGCTGGCGGAAGTGATGGGGTATCTGGCGGAACGGGTGAGGAGCCTCCGGCTTATCAAGTCCTTCTACATGGAGGACGAGGAGAGCTGCCGGGCGGACGACTTGTTCCAGAAACAGTGCAAGGCTAATATTTTCTTAAGTTATACGTCCATGATCCAGCTGGGTGGAATGGAACTGGTGGGATGCCTCACCATCGTGATCTCGTTTGTACTGGGAAGTTCTCTTGTGGCTGCCGGAGAGCTTACGGTAGGAAGGCTGATCGGATTCTATACCTTGTGCGGGCTTGCAACGGCGCGTCTGGGAGAACTGTCTACCGGATTCGGACAATTTTCACAGAGCGCGGGTGTTGTACAGAAGATCGGAAGTATATTGGAAGTCCCCGATGAGGTCGAGGAAGGCTGCGAGATGGACGTAGCGGACGCGGACATCTGCCTGAAGGACGTATGCTTCTCCTATCAGACAATCCCGGTGCTGAAAGAACTGAACTGTACGATTCAGAAGGGAAAGGTTACGGCCATCGTCGGCACGAACGGCGCGGGCAAGAGTACCCTGTTTAAGCTCCTGGAGAGGATGTACAATCCGACAGAGGGGAGTATCTGCTTTGGAGAGCAGGATATCACCCAGTTCAAGCTTTCTTCCTGGAGGAAGAGTTTTGCCATTGTTTCCCAGGAAAAGCCGCTCCTCTCCGGTACGGTGCGGGAGAATATCCTCTATGGGGTGGAGCGTCAGGTATCGGAGGAAGAGCTGATCCAGGTGGCAAAGATGGCGAATATCTATGATTTTATTATGAAGACGCCGGGGCAGTTCGATGCCCAGGTGGGACCGGGCGGCTCGAATTTCTCGGGCGGACAGCAGCAGTGTATCGCGATTGCCAGGGCGATGATGCGTAATCCAGACTATCTGCTTCTTGACGAGGCGACCAGCAATCTGGACGCTAAGAGCGAGCAGGATGTGACCGCAGCTCTCCATAACCTGATGAAGGGGCGGACGACGATCCTCATCGCGCACAATTATTCGGCGACGGTATTCGCGGACCAGGTCATTGTTCTGATGGATGGGAAGATGAAGGCATGCGGTACGCCGGAAGAATTACTGGAAACAGATGAATATTACCGTACCTTCGCGAAGGCGGGCGCGGGAATCGCAAAGTAAAGACAGGAGGGAAAAGCCATGAAGTCAAAAATGACGTCCTGTTATGACTATAAACAGGTCGAGATCAAGGATGAACTTAGAAAATGGAAGATACCGGATGGCGAGGTTCAGGCAGAACTTGAGGCGTTGGCGAGGGATCATTCCAGAGAGGAAGAGGTGGAAGGCGCGATCAAACCGGGAGACAGCGTAAGATGCATCTGTACTGCGGCGTCTCTGGATGGCTGGAAAGACCGGGTCATCCTTCTGTATCCGGGACGGGGACTTCCGGGGGCAGAGGAGGCGGAGCGTCAGGCTGCCGGCAGAAAGAAGGGCGATGAGATGGACACCCAAATCGGGCAGGTGAAAGTTTCCCTGCGTATCGAGAATGTGATACGTAAGAAGGTCTGGTCCGTAAACGATGATCTGACGGCAGTCCTTAACATCCCCGGAGTGAAGACGGTCGAAGATTATTTCCAGTGGTATCATAAGCAGAAAGATCCCGGGCGCAGACAGGAGGCGTGCAATGCCATCGTGCGCATGTGGCTGGAGGCCGTGATGGCAAACAGCACATTTGATATGGACGACGAAGAAGAAAAGGAATGGTGCAGTCTGCGGGCGCGCTTCGGGTACAGGAGTCTGCTGGAGGGCGGGTACGACCCGAAGAAACAGCCGGACGGAAGCGTGGTTACCGAGGAAGAAGCGATTGCGCGGATGGCGCAGGAGCAGGAAAGATATTTCGTGCCCTATCTCATCTATACCTATTTCTGCGAAAAGAATGGGTTTGTGATAACGGAGGAGGATTATGCGGAAGAGGTAAAGCGTCTTGCGAAAGAGAATGAATTGACGGAAGAGCAGGTCCGGGAGAAGACGGATATCTCCTTTTACAGGCAGGTTACTTATCAGGAGAGGGTCTTTTTACACATTTTAGGGCCCGAAGCACAAAACTATCTGGAGGATTAGAATATGGCGGTAATCGAAGCGACAACTGAAAATTTTGATGAATTGATCCGGACCGCGGAATATGCGGTAGTGGATTTTTACGGCGACCACTGCGGCGCGTGCGAGGCCACGGCCCCGCATTACAGGGAGGTATCCGACGACATGGCGTTTATCCGCTTCATCAAGGTCAATACCTCCGTAGAACGGAAACTGGCGAAGCGCTTCCATATCTTCGGAATCCCGGCGTTCCGGTATTTCTATAAAGGAGAGCTTATGCACGAGTCAGTCGGCGGAATGGATACCCGGATGCTGCATGAGCAGATCGCGAAAATGCTGTATCCTGGAATGGATGAGATGATTGAAAAGTAAAGGAGGCAATGATATACTTAGAATATTAGATTAAGGAATGAAAATAGAGCTTGAATGAAGGGAGGGAGGACCATGCTGATTGCCGGATATATTTTTCTGGGCATACAAGCGGCCGTTTCCTGTATGATCGCCTTAAAATGGCTGGGAATGCAGAGACGCCGCTGCGTGGCCCTCTCTTTGATTGCGGGTATGATCTGCGGCAGTGTGTTCTGTCTGAACAGGAGCATGGGGATGAGCTATCTGGCTTGCCAGGCGTTTCTGATCTTGTATCTTCCTATTGTGATACATCCGCAGGAGAGATCCATGGACGGAAACGCGGTGATGGCCGCGACAGCGGCGGTATCTGTGGCGTGTGCGTTAAACGGTATGTTCCAGGTCACTTCCCGTACCTTACTTTGGATGGAAGGAATCTCACTCTTTTTCCGTATTGTGCTGGTGATGTTATGCCTGGCTGGTTCCTTCCTGTTTTGCCGTTCCTTATCGGGGAATTTTCCGGGTAGGGACTGGCAGGAATACATTGGGATGGAGGAAGGGAATGGGAAAACGGCGGGGAAAGTTCCGGCAGTCTATTATTTGTTCCCTATTTTTGGAATTGCCCTCTCGATACCGGCGGTGGGAGAAGGCGCCGGTATTTCGATGATGCTTCTGGAGTGGTTCGCTTTTTTTGCGGGGCTTCATATGCTGGATCTGATTATAGAGAACAGGAGGGAACAGCTCAACGTCCTTACGGAGAAGCAGTACAGGGACGAGATGCAGACTTATATGAGCGTCATCCGTTCCCAGCGGCACGACTATAATTTCCATGTACAGACGCTTCACGGCCTGATTCTTAGAAAGGACTATGAAGCGTGTGAGAAATATCTGGGCGAGCTTCTGAGTGACTCGATCAACATGAACGCGCTGCTTCCGCTCAAAGACGCGGCGGTAAGCGCCCTCATTCTGTCTTTCCAGAATCGGGCTCGGCTAAGCGGCATTCCCATGGAGATTACGATTGAAAATGATCTGTCGCAGATTGCGACGAATGTTTACGAGACAAATAAGGTGATCGGGAACCTCCTGCAAAACGCCATAGACGAGACGGAGATGCTGCCTGATAAGTCCTATGGAATCAAGCTTTCTATACTGAAACGGGGCGAATTCTGTATCATCAATGTGTCGAACCGGACGAGAAGCTTTGATGCGGCGCAAGCCTATCAGCTGGGCGCTTCTTCCAAAACAGGGCATGAAGGGGTCGGCGTCGCGTCGGTGCGGGCGCTGGCGGCAAAGTATGGCGGCATAGTGTATTCGCGCCTGGAGGAGGATATCCTGTTCTTTGTCGCCAAGATTCCGTTAAGTCTGATAAAGGGGGGCGGGTAATGTTTAAAGGATTGGTGCTTTTGGTCGACGACCAGCCGGCAGCGGCGGAGGACTCCATCGCGGCGCTTATGCATTATGTGCCGCAGGAGCAGATCTTGTATACGAAGGAACCGGCGTACGCCCTGGAACTGATTAACACGAAGCCGGTTTCCCTGGTTTTTCTCGATATCGAGATGCCCGGCAAGGACGGATTCGCATTAGCAAGATATCTGGAAAAACACCATGCGGGCCTGCCGTATGTGTTCCTTACCGGACACGCGCATTTTGCGGCCGAGAGTTATGAATATGAGCCGGCTGATTTTCTCACAAAGCCGGTGGACGTAAAACGCCTTGGAAAGACATTTGAGAGGGTTGAGAGAAAAGGCGTTCCTGACGCCGGGAAGGTGGCGGTGAAGGCGGGGCAGGAGTATGTATTTATAGACCCAAGGCATATGCTCTATATCTGTAAGGAAAAACGCAAGATCTGGATACGCATGAAGGACGGACAGGAGTATCAGGCGGCGTCAAGCCTGGAGGAGCTGGAGAAGATATTCTGCGATTATGGATTCTTCCGATGCCATCAGTCGTTTTTGATTTCACTTGCCAGCATCACGCAGGTGAGTTCCAGCAAATTCGGACAGACCTATGAGGCGAGGCTTAGCGGGGGCGCGCAAGTCCCGGTGAGCAGGGGCAAGTATGCGAAATTAAAAGAGGAGATCGAACGGCTGGGGATTCCGTTCGTCAGAGGGATCACACCCCCCAGGCAACAGGCGGGGCGCTCCGAAGGGGGAGGACAGCGATGAACGGGGTAGAATATGAAATCCCTATCTTTCCAGGGCGCATGAGGCGGCGCACGGGCGTGGCTATATTGATTATCGTATTTGTGAATTTTATGATTGAAGAGATCATTAAGATGAGGTTTCCGCGGATACTGCTTTTGCTGGAGGCTGCGGTTCTTATCCTGCTGGGAGAAAAGGTAAAGCACCTTTTGGAGCGGTGCGTCTGGCGAATTGAAGCAAACGGCGTCAGGCGGACGGTTTTTGGCGTCACGAAATACATTTCTTACGGGGAGATCGCCGAGGCGATGCAGACGAGAAAAATAAAAGTCACGAGTACCGCGTATCGGATACCGGAAAAAAGAGGTTACATTTCATTCTACTATGAAGTGGGGAACGGACCGGTACAGAGCCGGATTATGGAAGCGTATCGGTTTTTTGCCGGGAAAGTCCCCGGTCCGCTCCCGAAGCTGTCGTATAACGTGATCGGGAATATGGACCGCAGCTTTTACTATAAGAAAGAAAGACGGAACAGCAGTATCATCATGATCGCAGCGTCTATTGCGCTGGGAACCGTGGACGGGGATTCGGTGGCGTTTGGCTGTATATGCGCCGCTCTGGGGCTGATCGTCCAGTACGCCGTGCTGGGGAATCTGTTTACTGCGGTTTACTTCGGGAAAAAGGTAGAAAAGAAGATTCAGGATTTATTTGCACAGTATCCGAATGTAAAGCTCAGGAAAGTGCGGATTTCATATGTGAAGATGTTGTTTATCATATTCGCGGCTGTGGGGATGAATATGGTCTTTCTTTTCATTTAGTATAGGAGGCGTCTATGATTCGTGAAAAATGGTATGAATGGAAAAACTGGAGAGGTATGGTACATACAACATGGAATCCCAAGGATCCCGGGGCGATCCGTATCCATATGATTCCGCCGAGGTTCAGGTGGTTCCATTTTGTCCCGTCTGTGGCGATTTTGAACGGGAATCAGATTGTGCCGGTAAATGAATCATGGGCGATTCTCCTGACAGAATTTATCAAGAACCTGAACCGCTACGGGGACGGCGAGATGCCGGACGGGGAGCTGGAACAGATCATTCGGGATACCTGCGCTGGGATGAGGAAGGTGTTTCCATCCGCCGACGAGGAGCTGTTCCGCGAGGATTTGCTTCTTATCTCAGAGGTGTTCGAGGATATTGCCAGGGGGCAGACGCCAGAAATTGACATCGGGCAGATGGACATCGGTTCTTATGCGCCGTACATGACGGCACCTCATCGGATGGACCTTATGGTGAGCGCGATGGAAAAGGATGGAAAATGGAACTGTAACCAGCATTGTATTCACTGCTACGCGGCGGGGCAGGTTCATGCGAACGAGGAAGAGCTGGATACGGAGGCGTGGAAGCATATCATTGAAAAATGCAGGAAGGCGAGGATTCCGCAGCTTACCTTTACCGGGGGCGAGCCGACCCAGCGGGAGGATTTGTTTGAACTGATTTATGCGGCGCGATGGTTCGTGACGCGTCTGAACACGAACGGCGTGCGACTGACCGGGAAATATTGTGAAAAGCTCGTGGAAGCGGAGCTGGATAATGTGCAGATCACACTCTACTCAGCCGACCGGAACATACACAATAAATTGACCGGATCCGCGCACTATGACGAGACGGTGGCGGGAATTGGCAACGCGGTAAAAGCGGGGCTTTCGGTCAATGTGAATACCCCATTGTGCAGGGAAAACGCGGATTATGCGGGGACGGTGGAGTTTTTAAAATCTCTGGGCGTGGTCTATGCGACCTGTTCCGGGATGATCCCGGCCGGAGGAGCCGTATCCCCGGGCGCGGCGGACATGAAGCTGACGCAGGAGGAAATCACGGAAATTGTGGGGAAGGCGGCAGAATACTGCGGGAAGAACGGCATGGAAATTCAGTTTACCTCTCCAGGATGGATTGCCGAAGAAGACCTGCAAAGAATGGGACTCGCCATCCCCTCCTGCGGGGCGTGCTTAAGCAATATGGCGGTGACGCCTTCCGGGGACGTGGTGCCTTGCCAGAGCTGCCTTGACCGGGAAACTTTTGGCAATATGCATAATACGAAATGGAACAAGATCTGGAACCATCCGGCATGTAAGAAGCGCCGGGAGTTTTCCCAGCAGATGAAGCAGGAATGCCCCCTGGGACAATCGGTAAAGCGCGGGGAGGAAGAAAATGCAGATGAAAGTGAATAAAAGTAAAAAAGGACGCTCCGGCTCATTTGCCTTATTTCTTTTTGCCTTGTTTTTTGTGTCCAGTCTATATACATCTGCGGCCGAGCCGCTGGACGAGATTCAAAAGGAGACGATCTGGATTGACGTACAGGAAGACGGTTCCCTTCTCATGACCTATGAGATCGACTGGAAAGTCCTGGACAGCACGAGCGACGGCCCCTTAAGCTGGGTGAAAATCGGGATTCCCAACGATTATGTGGAGGACCTGGAGGCCTTAAGCGACAGCATCGATGATATAGAATACTATGGCTCTGACGGTGACTATGCCCGACTGAACCTGGACCGTGAATACAAGGCAGGGGAAACGGTAAACATGAAGTTTTCCATCCACCAGCACCGGATGTATGAGGAAGGATCCGACAGCTATACATATGAGTTTACACCGGGATGGTTCGACGAGACCGCCGTCAAAGAACTGAAGATCTTCTGGAAATATGACAGGGACACAGAGTCCACCATGCCGTTTGACGATGGGACGGAAAGCTATCTGGGAGAATATTATGACCTGGCCCCAGGAGAACGGGTCACTGTGGAGGTCTGGTATCCCTCGGACGGCTATTCATTCCACGACGATTATGATGAAAGCGCCGGCGGCTCGATCATGCGGACTGTTTTGATTATATTGGCAGCATGCTTTGGCGGCGTCGGGCTTATCGTATATACGGTCATATTATTTGAAAAAGGAAAGCGGAACGGGCTGAAAGAAAGCTATGAGAAAAACCGTGGTATGGGAAGCGTGTACACAGGAGTAAGAAGAAGGCGGGGAAGACGAGGCGGAACACATGGTTCCCGTGGAGGCGGCTGCGCCTGCGCGTGTGCGTGTGCCTGCGCCTGTGCCGGAGGCGGCAGGGCAGGATGCTCGAGGAAAGATTTCTTTGGTAAAAAAGTAAAATAATATGAATGGAATATCATACATGAATCGTATTATATATGAAGCAATAAAATGATATCATACTTTTAACGGAGGAATTGAAAACAATGAAAGCATTTTTATCAGGTGTTGCGGCGGCAACTTTATTACTCTCAATGGAAACGGCAAGCATTTTTTCAGGGATAGCGGCGAAAAGCAGCGAGACGGCAGCCCCAGAAGCTGCGGCCCCGGCTATAGAGGCGTCTTCAGAGTCAGCGGCGGTAGAAGTTCCTGTGGAAGCAGCGACGGTTGTGGATGCGGCTCCAGTCTACAACTGGGTATGCGATTACTGCGGGGAAGGATGCCCGTTCCTCGATGAAGACGGCGACGGCGTCTGCGATTATTATAGTAACAGGCAGACAAACGCAGGGCAGGGCCAGGGATATGGATATGTGGATTCAAACGGCGACGGTGTCTGCGATAACTATACAGACGGCACCTGTGGCGGTTACGGATATGGAAACTGCGGCGGCAGCGGCTACGGTCATCATGGCGGATGCGGCTATCAGGGTGGAAACGGCGGCTATGGAAACTGGGGCGGAAACAGTGGGTCCGGCAGCTGGGGAGGCCAAGGCGGCAGAGGACATCACGGCAGAAGATAAAACGGGGAAAGACGGATGGAAATGTATAGAAAGTATATCGTTGTCGAAGGGGACAGCTTTTCGAGGGGACTTAAGATCGGCAAAGAACTGAAGGTCCAGATCGAGTTGAATTACCAGAATCAGGAGAAATTTTACCTGGACAAAGAGGGTTTTAACTATGGAAGATGGGGGGAGATGGCGATGCGCTATCTTCCCCATATTGAGAAATATGCGCCCGAGGTATTAGAAGAACTGAAGGGGATGGCAGAAGGATCCGGGATGGACTTCAAAAGTATACTGGCCCTTACCACCGCCTACGAAAAATCGTTTGCCAGGGATATGGTGAAGGAGAAATGCACCTCGTTCCAGGTGGCGGGCGAGGCGACCTACGCGCATAAGACAATCGCGGGACAGACGAATGAGGAATGTTTTACCGAATGGCTCTACCCTCTGGACGTGGTGATTCATCATATCGACGGCGAACATGAAAGCCTGATCTATACACATCCGGGAGTTCCGGCTTATTCTGGGATGAATAACCATGGTCTTGCCGTGCTGTGGGAATACATAGACAACGGCGTGGTGGGCGACGGGGTTCCAACCAATGTGATTATCCGGCGCCTTCTTAATCTAGAAACAGTGGATGAAGCGATTGAATTTTTACAGAGCATTCCGCACGATATTCCCAATGAATTTGGTATTGCGGACAAAAATGGACGGATTGTCAGCATGGAATGCTTTCCGAACAAGGTATATATTGAGGAAGGGGATAGTTACCTGGTACATACCAATCATATCGTCATCGCGAAAGAGGAGCCGGAATATACCTGCTCGACAGCTACCTGGGATCAGTACGAGGTCATGGAGGAGCAGATCAGGAAAAATTATGGCAACATTGACGTGGACATGTGCAAAGATTTTCTCAAGAGTCATGAACGGTTTCCAAACTGTATCTGCGCCCATCTATGCGCAGAAAGACCGTGGAATAAAACGTTCGCGGCGATGGTCTATGACCTGAGCGCAGGAGAAATGCATATTGCGTTCGACAATCCCTGTGAAGCAGAATATAAAAAGATCCGGTTCAGGAAGTATTTCCTATAGCAGGCGCGTAAGTCTCGCGGGAAGGAGGGATTCGGGTGAAGGAAAACCGCCGTGCGGTCATGTCGAGGCGTATGATAAAGACGACGCTGGCTGAACTGTTGATGGAAAACGAGCTGTCCCATGTCACGGTGACGAATCTGTGCAGCATGGCGGATATCAACCGCTCCACCTTCTATTCCCACTATCTGGATATCTATGATGTGATGGAGGATATGGAGGAGGAATTTGTCCAGAAGGTCAGTTTCATTCTGGGCGGGGGCACGTCCCGGGTGATGCTGAACCAGATGCGGGATCTGGTGTCATATATAGACAAGCACCGCCAGCTCTATCTGGCGCTTGCCAAAAGAGGCGACATCGTCGAGAAATGCATAGAAAAACTGGTTAAGGACCATAAGGAAGCAGCTTCTTCGGAAAACGGCGCGAAGCATACCGCCATCATCCGGTATGCGGTCTGCGGGGTGAACAGTATCATGGAAAAATGGGCGTCGGAGGAGTTGGAGCTTCCATACCAGGAATTGGCGATCCTACTGTATCAGTTGGTAAACGGGGCGATGAAGCAATAAATAAGTGGAATTTCAACGGGCGGATTGCGAGAAGCGATGTGCCTGTTTTGTTAAAAGAGACAGGTTTATTGAAAAACCAAGTGACTTTCAATAAATAAAATGTTAAAATGAGAATAGGTTAAACAAGGAAGATATGGGGTGAAAAATACCCTAAAAATGTGACTGGGAACGAATACCGAATAATGAGAATTCTGTTTTGGAATACACATAGAAATAATATTAACGAGTACCTGCAAAATCTTGTTCAAGATTATAATATAGATATATTGGCAGTTTCAGAATATACTGCGAATGGACAAGAACTGGATATGATGTTGAAAAATTCTCAACAGTATTTAGTCAGATGTAATACTGTAGGGTGTGAGAGAATAAAGATATGGGCGAATTATGTTGATATAGCAGCAGGGAATCAGCATAAATACTATACGATTCAGATTTTAAAAGAAGAATATATTTTATGTTTTGTTCATTTAATGTCTGATCTACGTGGGGATTATAGCGAAGAAAGATTCGAGCTTATTCAAC
The DNA here is from genome assembly GCA_022793995.1 of Coprococcus sp. Classification (GTDB taxonomy): domain Bacteria; phylum Bacillota; class Clostridia; order Lachnospirales; family Lachnospiraceae; genus Allocoprococcus. The sequence goes on along the minus strand of JAAWDY010000067.1, from coordinate 142,539 downwards.
AAATCATGTATGAATTAAAGAAAATGGAAGAAAAAATCCATTCTAAAAAAACGATCATAATAGGTGATATGAACGAGACGCCTTATGGTAAAGGTTGTTTAGACGCGCGGGCCTTCCATGGGTTATCTGCATTGAATATTACGGATCGAGCGACAAGAAAAGTAACGGGGACAGAATATAGAAAATTTTATAATCCGATGTGGAATCTTATGGGTGATTTTACATACCCTCCAGGAACATATTATTTGAACGACAGTAAGCTGTATAGTCCGATGTGGCAGATTTTAGATCAGGTGATTATAAGTAAAGACGTTCTGCCAGCCTTTAAAAAGGAAGAATTGAAAATAATTACAACGTGCAGTTACGGCGGTTTAATGAACAGTAAAGGACGTCCAAATAAAAAGATAAGCGATCATTTTCCAATTATGTGTGAAATAGAAACGGAATAAAAGGAGAGAAGATAATGGACAAAAAAACATTTAGTTTTGAACTAGTTGACAAATATACACCAGAAACAGTGATAAGGAATTCATTAAAGCAGATGGAAGAAGCAACGGACGGTCATGTGTTAGGAAAAATTGAGGAATACCAGGGACCGATATGTTCGTATACAAAAAAGGGAGTGCTGGGCACATTATCAGAACCGGAGGAAGTTAATATACAAGATGCTTTGGGCGAACAGAATGATGAAAGAAATCGGTATGAGGTCTATCTGACCGTGAAAGGACTGGAACATTATAAATACAGAATGATGTTTGTGGATTATGGAGCTATTTCATATCCCGTGACGATTGTAATGAATGAGACATTGGCGAGGGAATATAATGGCGGCAGGCTGCAGGAGAAATTTTTAGTAAAAAGTATGAAAGACCTAGAAGATATGTTAAGTACAATTTTCGAGTCTAAAGCTATGCTGTCATTGCTTCAGAGCTTAATAAATGAATCATTACGGCAGGAAGCCAACAGCCTTTAGGGAAAATACTTTTGGAAACAGTTGTAATTATAGTATAAGTCAGGACTTGCAAAACATGAGGGTTTTGTGAGTCCTTTGTGCGTTATAGATATTTCTGAATTTTTAACAATTCCAACAAAAATTCTCTTTCTGTCGTTTTTACAACATTCCCTGAAATGCTGTCTGTTGACGTGTTTTCATCATTTATTTAAAATATAAATAAATGATCGATCGATTCTATATATCCCCGGGGTGAGCAAATGAAAAATGTATTTTGTTAAGGAAGAGAGGGAACGATGAGTAAGAAAAAATTTAAAATGCCGAGTGCAATGATTCTTCTTTTTATGGTTTTGGTATTTGTAGCAATACTCACCTGGTTTGTGCCTACGTCTGTCATGACCGCGGATGAAAACGGGGAAAACGTCATTTATTATAATGCTTCGTTCGACGCGGAAGGCGGCGTAGTGGAGGATGCCGGGACCGCCCCGGCAGGAATCTGGGATGTGTTCATGGCGCCGATCAAGGGATTCGCAAATGGAGCGGACGTAAACTTTTCCATTTTGATTTCCGGCGCTTTCCTTGCCCTGATGAATTTTGCCGGAGCATTGGACGCGGGAGTCGGCGCGCTTCTTAAAAAGCTGAATGGGAAAAAGCTTCTGGCGGTGCTGCTTCTGGTGTTCGCCCTGATGGGAACCGTATATGGCTCGTGGGAGGAACTTCCACCGTACGCCCTGGTGCTTATCCCTCTGTGCGTCACGGCAGGATACGACGTGCTGACCGGAATATTCGTACTGTTCGGCGGCGCTGTGATCGGAAATATGGCGAGCGTAGTAAACCCATATTCGACAGGGGCGGCGGTGGCAGCCATCGGCAACCCAGAGCTGTCGCTTGGAACAGGGATTGGAATGCGTATCTTGCTTTTTGCCGCTTTGTATGCAATAGGCGCTGTTCTGATTATCCGCTATGCAGAAAGGGTCAAAGCAGATAAGACAAAATCAGCCCTGTACAGCCTGGACAATATCAATACCCTTTCCGCGAAATCGGACATGACCGAATTCCCGGAGCTTACAAAGAAAAGAATCTGGTCTCTTATCGTATTTGGAATTATGATTTTGGTGATTGTGCTCGGATATATACCGTGGGGGTCTATCACGGCAGGCGATCAGACGATGTATGAAGTAGTCAACGCACCGTCCGTATGGCTTATGGAACATGCGCCGGTTGTCGGAAACCTGCTTGGGGCGGACTCGTTTACCTGGCTGGCAGACTGGTATTTTGATGAATTTTCAATCGTATTTTTGATCGGTTCGGTAGTGGTCGCCTTTATCAATAAAATATCCATGGACGACTTTGTCTCAGAATTTGTGCGGGGCGCGTCGGAGCTGGTAAGCCTTACGCTTGTCATCTCGATTTCCAGGGGAATCTCGCTTATCATGGGCGACAGCTCATATGGTATGAGTATCACATTTGTTTACTGGATTCGTAATGCGCTTGCAAGTATCCCGGCGTGGGGCTTTGCCGTCGGGGCGATCGTTCTATTCGTGATCGCGGCGCTCTTCATCCAGAGCACAAGCGGTATGGCAGGAATGACGATGCCGATTCTGGGCGCGGTTACAATGGCGCTTTTTGCAGGGACAACGATCGGCACGGAAGGCGGGCAGATGATGCTGGTTTCCGCATTTACCGTGGGACTGAACTTTATGGCGAGCGGCCTGTATCCAGACGCCACGAAGATGGGAGTTCTGGAGATCACGAATGTCCCGTATCCGGTTTATCTAAAAGAAGTAATGAAAATTATGGTTCCATTACTTGTAGTGTCAGCGATTGTAATCATGGTTTCCCCATACTTGGGGTTAGTGTAGTATGGCAGAGACAATACTACGGCACGATACGGTATACTGCAGAAAGAAGGAGAGCAAAATGTATAAAAAATATATTGTTGTGGAAGGAGACGCATTTTCAAGAGGAAAGCAGATCGGCAGGGAATTGAAAATGCAGATTGAGACCAACTATCAGAATCAGAAGCGATACTATATGGACAGGGAAGGCTTTGATTATGGTAAATGGGAAGAAATGGCGCAGCGGTACGTCGCGCATATGGAAAAATGGACGCCGGAAGTACTGGAAGAAATGAAAGGAATGGCGGAAGGAGCGCAGATGGATTTTTGTCAAATTCTGGCGCTTGCAACAGCTTATGAAAAATCGTTCGCCAGAGATCAGATAAGCGACAAATGTACGGCTTTCATGGTGACAGGGGAAGCGTCCTGTGGACAGAAGACAATCGTCGGGCAGACGAACGACGAGTGTTTCACCGAATGGCTCTACCAACTGGACACAGTAATTCATCATGTGAACGGCGATCAGGAAGTTCTGCTTTATACGCACCCGGGAGTTCCCGCTTACATGGGGATCAATAACAGCGGCGTGGCAGTGATGTGGACCTATATCGACAACGGCGTGACGGGAGACGGAATCCCGACCAATGTGATTATTCGCCATCTGCTGAACTGTCGGACCGCAAAAGAAGCGGTACAGTTTCTTAAGGAAGCGCCCCACGATATCCCGAATCAGTTCGGAATCGCGGATCAGACGGGTTACATAGCCAGCGTGGAGTGTTTCCCAAATAAGGTTTATGTAAGGACAGACGATAAATATCTGGTTCATGCAAACCATACCGTCGTCGGCACGGAGGAACCGGAATTTACCTGCTCCAAGACAACCTGGGACCGCTATGAGGTGATGGAAGAACAGGTACAAAGGAATCTTGGGAAGATCGATGTGGATATGGGCAAAGACTTTTTGAGGAGCCACGAACGGTTCCCGAATAGCATCTGTTCCCATCCGTATCCTGAAAAGCCGTGGAATAAGACCCTGGCGGCGATGGTATTCGACCTGGAGCAGCTGGAGATGCATATCGCGTTCGGTAATCCTTGCGAGCACGAATACCAGACATACCGGTTTGGGGCAACCCACCTATAAATGAGAAAACCCACCTGTGCGGCTGCTGCGTTTCATTCCCAGCCCTGGCCGCACAGGTGGGTTTTCTATATTTAACCTTATTTTTACATATATGGTTAAAATCGATTTGTCAGGAGGTACATACGATGAATGACACAAAAAAGAGATTGAAAGATAGATACGCAGTCTGCCGGCAATAAGAACTAATTCGTGTTGTTCTTAGGCATTTTCGGTTCGCCGCACTGGTTAGAAAGTTCAAAAAGTGGGATAGTTACAGGCAGCTGCATGATTACATCTGACCGCCCCCTTTACTTTTTTCTTCCCTAAATATAGAAACGGTGGTATAATGTTCACGTAGGCATGAGACGTGCGGGAACAAGAAACAGCAAACTGCCTGCTTGCAGGCAAGTTTGCTGTCTCTTGTTCCCATAGGGCGAAGCCCGTGAGCTCATGCGCGGAGCGCATGAGCTTGGCACGTCGAGAGAGCGTGAGGGCGAAGCCCGTGAGCTCATGCGCGGAGCGCATGAGCTTGGCACGTCGGAGAGCGTAGGCATTTCACCGCGCCCGTTCAGCCTGCCAGTTCCACACAGTCAAAGAGGGTAAAATTATGAAGCAAAATGTAAAGTTAAAGGGTCAGTTAAGGCTGTACATGCAGTGGCCGGCAATCATGATTCTTCTTTTGGCCGCTATGGATATCTGGATATTCAAGACCAACCGAAAAGCAGGAATGCTTATGTTTGCTTTCATCCTGGTCTACGCGGCGGTAGTAGGGATCATGTATTTTTCCAACAAGTCTCTTTTGTTTGCAGATCTGGTGGAGTTTGCTGCACAGTACGGAATTGTACAGAACACATTGCTGAAAGAGCTTTCGGTTCCTTATGCGATCCTTTTGGACGACGGTAAGATCGTCTGGGCGAACACACAGTTTCGGGAAGTTCTGGGAGAAGATACGATAAGGGATGCGCATCTGAATAAATATATTCCTGAGATGAATCAGAGTGTATTCCCGAAAGAGGAGGATGCGACAGTAAGCCTTGAATTTAGATATAATGAGAGGGATTACCAGGCGGAGATACGCTGCGTTTCTGTAGACGGGCTGAATGAGACGGAACAGCTTATGGAAATGCCCACAGAGAAAAACTATTTTATCGCAATCCATCTCCAGGATGTGACAGAGCTGAACGAATGCCTGCGGGAGAATGAGAAACAACGTCTGGTGGCGGGACTCATTTATATCGACAACTATGACGAAGTTATGGACAGTGTGGAAGAGGTGCGCCAGTCGCTTCTGGTTGCGCTGATTGACCGTAAGATTAACCAGTATATAGCGAATACGAACGGAATCGCGAAAAAGCTGGAAAAGGATAAATACTTTGTTATTATCAAGAAAGAAAGCTTTGAAGAAATGGAAGCCGACCGTTTTTCACTTCTTGAGGATGTGAAAAGTGTCAATATCGGAAACCAGGTTCCTGTCACATTAAGTTTTGGAGTGGGACTGAGTAGGGATACGTATCTAATCGGGTACAACTATGCGCGTGTGGCGATCGATTTGGCTCTTGCCAGGGGCGGAGATCAGGTCGTTGTCAAGAACGGGCAGGAGATATCCTACTATGGAGGGAAGCGAGAGCAGACCTCGAAAAATACCCGGGTGAAAGCCAGGGTAAAGGCGGAGGCGCTTCGGGAATTTATTACAGCGAAAGAGCAGATCATTGTTATGGGGCATAAGATGACGGATGTGGATTCATTTGGCGCGGCGATCGGAATCTACAGGGCCGCGGCTGCTTTGGAGAAGAAGGTTCACATCGTCCTGAATGATATTTCGGTGACATTGCGTCCGCTTTATGAGTCGTTCAGGAATAATCCAGCCTATCCGGAAGATCTGTTTGTTGATTCCCGTGAGGCGGAAGAACTGGCGGATGAGGGCACCATGGTGATCGTGGTGGATACGAATAAGCCGAAAATGACAGAGTGCGAGCGCCTGCTGAAGCTGACGAAGACGATCGCAGTACTGGATCACCACAGGCAGAGTGATGAAGTGATTGAAAATGCAGTGCTTTCCTATATTGAGCCGTACGCATCCTCTGCTTGTGAAATGGTTGCGGAAGTTCTGCAGTATTTCAGCGACGATTTGAAGCTGACCCCCACAGAGGCAAACAGCATGTATGCAGGCGTTTTAGTCGATACGAATAATTTTGTGAATCGTACGGGAGTTCGTACATTCGAGGCCGCGGCATATCTGCGGCGGTGTGGCGCTGATATTACGTATGTGCGCAAGCTTCTGCGGGATGATATGGCTTCCTATCGGGCGAAGGCGGCAATCATCAGCAGTGCGGAGGTATATCGGGATGTATATGCGATCGCAAGAGGACAGCATCTTGGGATTGAAAGCCCGACGATCATCGGTGCGCAGGCGGCGAATGAACTGCTGGATATCGAAGAAATCAAAGCATCCTTTGTCCTTACGGAGTACAACGGAAAGATTTATGTCAGTGCGAGGGCTATTGACGAAGTGAACGTCCAGATCATTATGGAACGCCTTGGCGGCGGCGGGCATCTGAACACGGCGGGCGCGCAGTTCGAGCATACTGACATGGAGCGCGGTATCGAGGATTTGAAGAAAACGATAAGTATGATGATAGCGGAGGGTGCGATTTAAGCATGATCTGCTTCTACTAACACTGATTGATAGAAAGGTGGATTATAACAATGAAAGTGATTTTAATGCAGGATGTAAAGGCATTGGGGAAAAAAGGTGAAATTGTTGATGTAAACGATGGATATGCGAGAAATTTTATTTTGCCAAAGAAGCTTGGTTTAGAAGCGAATAGTAAAAATCTGAACGATTTGAAGCTTCAGAAGCAGAATAAGGAAAAGATCGCGCAGGAGAATTTAGAAGCTGCGAAAGATCTGGCGGCAAAGCTGGAAGCCGGGAAAATAGAACTCAGCATTAAGACCGGGGAGGGCGGAAGAGCTTTCGGGTCAGTATCCTCAAAGGAGATCGCCCAGGCGGTGCAGGAGCAGATGGGTTATGAGATCGATAAGAAAAAGATACAGCTCAAGGAAGCCGTCAAGTCTCTTGGCGTTCACCGCGTCCCGATCAAGCTCCATCCGCAGGTGACGGCGGAGCTTACGGTTCATGTGGGAGAGGCTTAGTGTGCTGTTCATATTTCGCCAAATGAATGGTACAGCCGCAGGTATAAGGAGGAATCATAATGGATGAAGCGCTCATTAAGCGTGTACTGCCGCACAGTATAGAGGCGGAGCAGTCCGTGCTCGGCGCGATGCTGATGGACAGAGACGCCATCGCGACGGCGTCGGAGAGTATCTGTGGGGATGATTTTTACCAGAAAGCCTACGGAGTGGTTTTTGATTCTATTGTAGAACTTTTTAATGAAGGAACTCCGGTTGATCTGGTTACATTGCAGGACCGTCTTAAGGAGAAAGATGTTCCAGAAGAGATCAGCAGCCTTGAATTTGGGCGGGATCTTCTTACAATGGTGCAGACTTCCGTTAATATCAGGCATTATGCGGAAATTGTGGCGGAAAAAGCGACTTTGCGCAAGATCATCCGCATGAATGAAGAGCTGGTAAACTCCTGTTACCTCGCAAAAGAGCCGGTGGATGCTATTTTTGAGAGGATGGAGAAGCAGGTATTCGATTTGGCGCAGAGACGGGCGGGCGGCGATTACGTGCCGATCAAGCAAGTTGTCCTAAGCGCCCTTGAGAAGATCGAGAAAGCATCTAAAAATAAAGGGACGGTAACAGGGATACCCACAGGGTTCATTGATCTGGATTACAAGATGTCAGGGCTGCAGCCTTCGGAGCTTATCTTAGTAGCGGCCAGGCCTTCTATGGGGAAAACAGCGTTTGTGCTGAATATTGCCCAGCATGTTGCGTTCCGCCAGAATAAGGCGACCGCGGTATTCAGCCTGGAGATGTCAAAGGAACAACTGGTTAACCGTCTGTTCGCCTTAGAGTCCTATGTGGACGCCCAGCTTATCCGGACCGGGAATTTAAAGGATTCTGACTGGGAGAAGCTGATCGAAGGAGCCGGAGTGATCGGAAAGTCGAATCTGATTATCGACGACACGCCGGGAATTTCGATATCTGAGCTGCGCTCAAAGTGCAGGAAATATAAAATAGAGCATAATATTGAGATGATTATTATCGACTACCTTCAGCTCATGAGCGGGAGTGTCGGGAGCCGGAGCGAGTCGCGTCAGCAGGAGATTTCTGAGATTTCTAGGTCCCTGAAAGCGCTTGCAAGAGAACTGAACGTGCCCGTCATTGCATTGTCGCAGCTTAACCGGACAGTGGAACAACGGAAGGACAACCGTCCTATGCTATCGGATCTGCGCGAGTCGGGAGCCATCGAGCAGGATGCGGACGTGGTAATGTTTATTTACCGTGATGATTATTATCACAAAGACACCGAACATGTGAATGAGGCGGAGATCATTATCGCAAAGCAGAGGAACGGTCCGATCGGAACTGTGAATCTAACATGGCTTCCGCAGTACACAAAATTTGCAAATTCACAGAGACAGATGGGAGATGAAGAATAAAAATGGAATCCTGCAAAGCAGGATTCCATTTTTATTCTAAGAAACTTTCTTCCCGATCAGTATTCTCCAAGAACCTTGCGCAGATACCGGGCAGGAGCAGGCTTTGCCGCTTCACGCCGTATGGACTGCTGTTGGCGGATGAGATGGTCGAGCCTCCGGAAACGTTCATCTTCCTGGCGCTCTTTCGCCTGAAGAAGAAAATCCATGTCTTTTGCGACTTTTTCGGTCACCTCCTTGCAGATGTTGTCCTCCAGAATCTTATTGTTTTCTAATAATACGTTCCGCATTGCAGAGGTCAGGAGAGCTTCCAGATCGGCAAACTTCCCGTTCTGTAAGGAAATTTCCGCCGGAGATGCTAGTGAATCTGACTTTTCTGCGAGTGCTTTGCGTTTTGCTCTTAATTGTTCTTTGGCACGGAGCATGTCCGGCAAGACACTTTTGATCTCTTTGAGGAGCATGCCCTGGTCCTTCAGTTCTTTGATACAGCTAAATAGCTGTATATCGTCTTCCGTATAGTGCCGATGTCCCATTTCTGTACGTCCGATCGGAAGCTTTAGCTCATCTTCCCAGTAGCGGAGCACATGGGATTCCACCCCGACCCGCTTGGACGTTTCCGAAATCATATAGTGAACGTCGCCCATACGATTTACCCCCTTATTATTTTATGTAGGAGCCTCAGAAACAGATATTAAAAAGTTTCTGAAGTATTTCATGTTACAGGTATATTGTAGCATATAATAGGATATGTGGGACAAAAATCGTTCGACAAATGATGCGTATATGACATAGGAAAGGAAGAGAGGCTGGAAAGAAATCCGACAAAATGTGTCTCCAGCGCATATGGTTGGATACTCTGTAATGAAAAAGGAACGGGTATCCGCGAACAAGCGCGAAAATCCGTTCCCAGTACTGTCTGAACTACCTCAATACAGGACTACTCTGCGGAAATAGCTCCTGTTGGACATGCAGCTTCACAAGCGCCGCAGTCAACACAAGCGCCAGCGTCGATCTGCATATGGTCGTCGCCCATTGAAATAGCGCCTACTGGACAGGCGCCTTCACATGCACCACAGCTTACGCAAGCATCAGAAATTACGTGTGCCATAATTATGTACCCTCCTTTTGCTTTTAGTATTGCAAGTTGTATGATACCATAAAGTGCGGAATGAACCACAGGTATCGCAGGTCGAATCGTTTCTGACCCTTATATCATTTGCATGACTCTATTTTAATACATATGATTTAAATATACAAGTAAAAAATCTTTACGAAATCTTAAGAAAAAGTTTTGCCTTTTTCCGGCGTTTTGGTGTATAGTGGTTACTGTGTGAAAGACATCGCCGACAGGCGATTAGAATCAGGTACACTGAGTGCGCCGGAAGGCGCAGGAAGGTTACTGTGTGAAAGACATCGCCGACAGGCGATTAGAAGTCAGAAAGAGATTGATTTAAGAAGAGGGTAATCGAAATCCGCTTGAAGAACAGAGGAAGAGGAATAAAGTATAGCGGAAAGGGGCGATTTTTATGAAGAGACCATGGAGCTTAGTGGCGGCAGGATGTTGTGTGGCCTTGATCGCAGCAGGATGTGCGGCGGCCGTACAGGGAACCGGAGATAAGAAGGATGATTCTCAGGGAGGAGTTCAGACTGAGGAAGACGAACGTCAATGCAATCTGGATGTGATCCACCCGATGGCGTACAGTAATGTGGACGGTCTGAAACTGGAACCCGGGACGCGTATTTCGGTCATAGGGAGAGGAAGCTCTTCCGCATATTGGTCTGAGATAAAAGCCGGCGCTGAGAAGGCAGTCGAGGATATCAATAAAAAGTTTGGGTATAAGGGGAGCGATAAGATCACTTTGGTCTACTCCGCACCCCAGACAGAGACGGATGTGGACGACCAGGTGAATATCCTCGATGAGGAGCTTGCCAGATATCCAGCGGCTATTGGAATTGCGGCTGTCGACGCAGATGCTTGCGAGGTACAGTTTGACCTGGCTGCAGAGAACCATATCCAGATCGTGGCCTTTGATTCAGGAACCCACTATCCAGATATTATGAGCATGGTGGATACGGACAATCTGGAAGCAGCGTACACAGCGGCGAGCAAGCTCTGCGACAGTATTGGCGAGAACGGGGATATGCTCCTTTTGGTGCATGATTCTAAGTCGACTTCCGCACAGAAGAGAGAGGAAGGCTTTGTAAATGCCATTCACGAAGATCACCCGGAAGTAAAGATTGCTGGTGTCTATCGATTGGATGAATTGGAAGAAATGCAGAAGACGATCCAGGCAGAACGAAGCCCCGGAGAAGATATCCCGGGGCAGGAGATGTCCGAAGGTTCTGAGGATCCCGCGGATCCGGCCGACGATGAAGGAACGGCGGAACCAAAAGAAATGGATGACCTGGAAGAAGCGGTAGAGGATATGACGCAGGAGGATGTAGTGAAGTATCTCCTTGAAAAGAACCCGGATATAAAAGGCATATTCACGACGAATGAGGAAGCGGCGAAGCTGGCGGTGAGCGTGCTGGAAGAGATGGAGAGAGAGGATATAAAGATTGTTAGTTTTGACGGCGGCGAAGATCAACTTGAACTTCTGAAAGACGGGAAGCTGGAAGGACTGATTGTGCAGAACCCATACGGTATGGGATATGCGACGGTGGTCGCTTGTGCAAGAGCGATACTGGAGCAGGCGAATGAGGCTGAAGTGAATACCGGTTATGTATGGGTGACAAAGGATAATCTGCAACAGGAATCCATAAGTAAGATGATGTATTGATGTCTTATAAGGTATAAGAAAGAACCCCATGGAATTCAAAGGATTGAAAACCTTGAATTTCATGGGATTCTTTTTTCGATATCATGGGACGCACCCTTTTTTTCATAAAAACCTTTCTTAGAAGAAGACATTGTCTCCGATGACTACTCCGGAATAGCCTGTCCAAGACGCCCGGAACGAGTAGCACCCGCTTACTGCGGACAAACGTTTTCCATTCAATGCATCCTGCGCTACTTGATAGCTCAGAGAACAGGGACCTCTTTGAAGAGCCTTGTTTAGGCTCCCGTTCCAGGTGGGGGAGAATTGTCCGCGCTGGTAAATAACGTCGGTGACGGTTCCGGGATAGCTTCCGCTTGCAACCCGGTTCATTATGACTGTCGCGACGGCAAGGAGCGCGTTATAATCAGAGGTGCCTGCCTCACATTCCAGAATCGCCGCGAACAAGACCAATTCATTGGTGTCAGCCGGAGTCGGGTCGACCGTAATGCTGCCGCTGTTCCCGCCTGACGACTGCCCTCCGCCTCCGGAGGAAGCGGAATTATTCTCGGCCGCAGCCTGTTCTTTCAGGGCCTCCTGTGCCGCGGCTTCGGCGGCTTTGGCCTTGGAAAGAGCGTCCGCCGAGGCTTTGAGATCTCCGGATGTTGTAGAGATCGCTGTATTCAAAGAATTACGGCGCGATTCCATATCTTCTTTCATCACCGCAAGTTCTTCCTGCTCATCTTTTAGTGCCTGTTCCTTCTCGGCAATTTCCTTATGTATCTCCTGCAGGTCATTGAGCATGTTTCTGTCATACTCGGTGACATTTCTGACAAATTCTGTATTATTGAGGAACTCTCCCATGCTTTCAGAAGAAAAAAGGATCTCAAGAAGAGAAGTATTCCCTGATTCATACATATATTTGATTCGTTTCTTCATCGCATCGTACTGCAGCTGTTCGTTCAGCTTTGCCGCAGTAAGGTCAAGCTCTGCTTTCGCTATAGAATTATCAGTCTCTTCAATTTTTACAGCCAGATCTGTGATCTCAGCGCTCAACTCTGTGAGCTGGTTGTTCAGATTGTCCAAGCGGTTCTGTAGATCTGAGGTTTTCTTTGTAAGGCTGTCCACTGAATCGTCTGCGCGGACGATAAGGGTAAGTGTGCAAATAGAAACGGCGCAAACGAGAGCGGTACATGTCTTCAGCAATGATTTTAACTTCTTTTTCATGCCGCAAATTCCTTTCTGCAAAAGTGTACTTTTAATAGTATACTACAAATTGCTTTATTTCGCAAACTTTGTTATACTATAAATTACTAAAATTTTTTCAACTATGCGGCCGACAGTTTTGTTGGCAGATTTTGCGAATTTTGTGTAGGCTGCCGTGAACCGCAGTTTTAACCTCGTAGGTGGAATTTTTTAGAAGAACAGCGAGATGAATGGGAGGACTAAGCAGGATCAGGGTGAAAATAATGGAGCAGGCAGGAAAAAGGAATATCAAAATGATCGGATTCGATCTTGACGGCACGCTTTTGAACGACCAAAAGGAGTTAACTAGATATACTCGGGATGTGCTCTTACGGGCCAGGGAAAAGGGAGTGGAGCTTGTCGTTGCCACAGGGCGTCCGATAACCGGAGTGCCGAAGGAGCTGCTGGAATTTCCTGGGATGCGGTATGTGCTGGCGTCCAACGGAGGCAGAATCGTTGACAGACAGGAGAAGAAGACGATCTATGAATGTCCGGTCGACTACGACCTGGCGGTAAAGGTTCTCAGAATTTTTGATGAATACGATACTCTAAAGGAGATTTATTTTGACGGCATGGGTTTTGCTAAGGCAGGAGAGGTCGACAGGGCGGAAGCGTATGTGGAATCCCAGCCGGTGGTGGAATATATCCGCAGTACCCGTACAAAAGTACCGGATCTGTGGGAAAAGATGCGAGAGATGGAAGGGTGCGCTCTGGATAAGGTGCATGCCGTTTTCCGTAGGGAAGAGGACAGACGCGAGGCCAGAAGGCGGATCGAGGAGCTGGGAGGTCTTGCCGTCACCAGCGCGATTTCGCGGAATCTGGAGGCTAACGCCCTGGGAGCCGATAAAGGGGCGGGGCTTTTGCGGCTGGGCAGGCATCTGGGGATCTCCAGGGAGGAGATCATGGCGTGCGGGGATGGTGAGAACGATCTGGCGATGATCCGATCGGCCGGACTTGGCGTCGCTATGGCGAACGCTGCAAAAAGTGTGATAGAAGCGGCGGACTACGTCACTCTTTCTAACAATGAAGATGGAGCTGCACTGGCTGTGGAGAAATTTGTATTATAAGTGTAAAAGCGCATACCGAAAGAGAGCGTACATAAAATAAAGTAAAGCACAAAAAGGATGGAGAAAAAATGGCAGATATATTAATAGCGATCGTCCTGGGACTGGTAGAAGGGATTACAGAGTGGCTCCCGATCAGCAGTACAGGGCACATGATTTTGGTAGAGGAATTTCTTCACATGTCGCAGAGTGAGGAATTTATGGAAATGTTCCGCGTTGTGATCCAGCTTGGGGCGATCATGGCGGTAGTTGTTCTTTATTTTCACAAACTGAACCCGTTTTCGCCGAGAAAGACGGCGAAGCAGAAAAGGCTCACCATGAATTTGTGGATGAAGATCATTGTTTCCTGTATTCCTGCAGGAGTGATCGGGATTTTGTTTGACGATCTTTTGGATAAATATCTTTATAATTATGTGGTGGTCGCTTTGATGCTGATCGTTTACGGGATTTTCTTTATCCTGATTGAAAAGAGGAACGAACGGGCACGTCCGAGGATTACGAAGCTTTCAGCGCTCCCCTATTCGACCGGATTTTATATCGGCCTGTTCCAGGTGCTCGCCTTAGTTCCCGGCACGTCCCGCTCCGGGGCAACGATACTCGGGGGACTTCTTCTCGGCGCTTCAAGAGCCGTGGCGGCGGAATTTACATTCTATCTAGCGATTCCGGTTATGTGTGGGGCGAGCGCCCTGAAGCTTTTTAAGTTTGGTTTTGACTATACGGGCATGGAAGTTTTCATCTTACTTATTGGGTGTCTGGTTGCCTTTTTTGTCTCGATATTCGCGATCAAATTTTTGATGTCCTATATTAAAAAGCATGATTTCAAGCCATTTGGATATTACAGGATCGTACTTGGCGTTCTGGTGCTGCTGTATTTTATAGTATGGGGATAGGTGATATATGAAGAAAAGAAGGAAGAAAATCCTGTGCAGGGCAGTTCTATTGGCATGCGCCGTCGCCTGCGTTTGTATGGCGGGAGCGTGCAAGTCCAAAAAAGTGGACGAAAAGGAAGAGCAGGAAAAGAAGGAGAGCAAAAAGGAAAAGCTGGTCGTAGCGTTAAGCGTGGAACTCCCGCCTTATGGATATTATGAGGAAAAGGAGCTTGTCGGCATTGACGTGGAGCTTGCAAAAGCAGTTGCAGCTAAGCTGGATAGGGAGCTTGTTGTGAAAGAGCTGGAGATGGAAGCTATTTTGCCTGCGGTACAAAGCGATGAGGCGGATTTGGGAGCAGCGGGGCTTCTGGCAATCGACGAAAGGCGGGGGCAGGTGGAATTTACAGATCCATATGGGAGTGGCAGCCAGGCGATCGTTGTAAAAGTAGATAGTGGGATTGACGATCAGACAGCTCTTGCGGGCAGGCAGCTCGGTGTGCAAAAGGGAACGACGGGCGACATTTATGCGACAGATGAGTATGGAGGAGAAAAGGTCCGGCGCTTTGTATGGGGGACGGACGCCCTCAAGGCTATTTTTGAAGGGGAAATCGACGCCGCGATCCTCGATGAACAGACGGCAAAGTTTCTGACAGAAGACGAAGACAGGTTGAAAGTACTGGAGACAGCTTATGTGGATGAGGAATATGCGTTTGCTGTGAAAAAAGGAAATGACGAACTGTGCAAAAAGGTCAATGAGGCGTTGGCAGAGCTTAAAACAGACGGTACATTTGATGAGATTATGGCGAAATACCGCAGATAACAGGAAGGAGAAAAGAAGGATGAAGGTATTGAATTTTGGCTCGCTTAATATTGATTATGTTTACAAGGTGAACCACATGGTAGAACGGGGAGAGACGCTGTCTTCCCGGGAGCTTTGCACTTATCCGGGCGGGAAGGGGCTGAACCAGTCGGTTGCCCTGGGAAAAGCAGGCGTGGAGGTATATCACGCGGGAAGTATCGGAGAGGAAGGGAGATTTCTGGAAGAATTTCTAGGAGAGGCGGGAGTAAATACCGATTATGTCCGCATTTTGCCTCAGGTAAAAAGCGGTCACGCGATCATACAGAACGACGACAACGGCGATAACTGTATCCTCCTGTATGGTGGTGCGAACCAGGCCATTACGCGGGAGCAGGTGGATGAGACGCTGTCCGCTTTCGGCGACGGCGATTATTTGATCTTGCAGAATGAGATCAATGAACTTCCTTATATTGTAAAAAAAGCGCATGAGAAAGGGATGAAGATTGTTCTGAATCCCTCACCTATGGATGAAAAGGCGCTGGGGCTTCCTCTCGATCAGATTGATTACTTCATATTAAATGAGATAGAAGCAGGGCAGATACTAGGGATAGAAAACGGTGGTGCTCAAGATCTGGCTAAAGCCCTGGGAGAACGATTTCCAGGGGCTAAGATCGTGCTGACGCTGGGTGGGGATGGTTCCGTCTATTTTGACGGCGTAAAGAGCTATGTCCAGGAAATATACAAGGTGGAGACTGTGGATACGACCGCGGCGGGAGATACATTTACAGGGTATTTTATCGCAGGCGTACTACAGGAACTTCCAGTGGAAAAAGCGATGGATATGGCGGCAAAGGCGGCGGCGATCACAGTATCCAGGGCCGGTGCAGGAGTTGCGATCCCGACAATGGAAGAGGTGGAGAATTTCCAGTAAGAAGCATAGGTTTCCAGTGGAAGGAAAGCTGTGCCAAAGGGAAAGAAATCGTTGAAAAGCGATGAGCGGTCTGTTATACTAATGTCAACTAATGATATTAAGAAAAGAGGAGTATGATGATGAAGAGCATTAAGACAATGGTTGGAGTCCGCGTAATAGCGGCGCTTGCCTCTGTGATTTTGTTCAGCGTTACGACGACTGTCAACATTATGCGGATCCAGGGCATGCAGGAAGCGCAGTCGGAAGCGGCTCTTGTGCTGGATAAGGCGCAGAAGGCGGAAGCGGCGCATTACAAGTGGTCCAGTAATCTAAGTAACGCGTTATATGCAGGGACAGAGTTTACAGGAAGCACGGATCCTACTGGCTGCATCCTGGGACAATGGCTGTATGGAGAGGCGGTAACGGACGACGAGACGATACTTGCCCTTAAGTCCGAGATAGAACCATTACATAAACAACTGCACGAATCTGCGATCGAGGCGCTGGATAAGATGAATACAAGCCCGTCGCAGGCACAGGCATATTACCAGAATACGATTCAAGGCACACTTACCAAACTCGTAGGCTTGCTGGATCAGGTGATCGAGCGCGGAGAGAGCATGAGCGCAGATAGTATGAAGGATATGGAGAATACGATCCTGTTGATGAACATTCTTTGCGGAGTCTGCCTTGCGATTGCGTTATTCTGTCTGATCGGCCTGATCCTTTACGTGATTCGGCAGATTGTGAGTCCGATTCTGTATATCAGTGAAAGGACGCGGCCGCTTCAGGAGGGGCGCCTGGAGCTGGATCTGAATATAAGCGCTAAGAACGAACTAGGGGCTTTAGCGGATAATCTCAATCAATCGCTGGGGATGATCCATAAATATGTCGAGGATCTCAACAGTATTATGGGACAGTTATCGGCAGGGGATTTTAACGTGCATACCTCCGCGCCGTTTATCGGAGATTTTAAGTCGATCGAAGCGTCCATCGAGACTCTGACGACCTCTCTTTCGGGGACGATCGCCGGGATTTATCAGGCGGGGCACAATGTATCCGGGAATGCGGAGCAGCTTTCCAGCAGTTCCCAGTCGTTATCACAGGGGGCGACGCAGCAGGCGAGCGCGGTAGAGGAATTGTCCGCTACGCTGGAGGAACTGGCTAAGAATGCGGAACAGAATGTAAAGACAGCGACTGATGCACAGAAGAACGCGCGGGAGACAGGCGAGCAGGTATCCGTCAGCGGTAAGCAGATGCAGGAGATGGTGGCAGCGATGGCGGATATCAGCCAGGCGTCACAGCAGATTAGTAATATCATTGCAACGATTGAAAATATTGCGTTCCAGACCAATATTCTTGCGCTGAATGCGGCAGTGGAGGCCGCGCGTGCTGGAGAAGCAGGAAAGGGATTTGCGGTAGTATCCGATGAAGTGCGTAACCTGGCGGCGAAGTCAGACCAGGCGGCAAAGGCGACGAAGGACCTGATTGAGAATTCTGTCCAGGCGACGCAAAAGGGCAGCCGGATCGTAGGCGAAGTTTCTGAAACATTGGAGAAGACACTGTCGCTAGTGACGCAGTCGAACAATGAGATTGGCAAGATCGCGCAGGCGGTAGAGAATGAGGCAACCGCGATCGCGCAGGTAAGCGAAGGACTCAGCCAGATCTCTTCAGTAGTACAAACGAACTCAGCCAGCAGTCAGGAGTCGGCTGCGGTGAGCCAGCAGCTTTTTGAGCAGGTACATTTTTTGGAGGCGCAGACGAAGAAGTTTAATCTCCGTCAGACAAAGTAAGACGAAAATAGCTTTTAGCAGGAAAGGGCATGGGAAGCAAGGGAAGAGAGGAATCGAAGATGGCAAGATATGTGCAAGAGCTGGTGCTGAATAAACCGGATGATTTCGTGAGCTTTATCATGAATGACTATTTGCAGAAGAATCAGTTTAGTATGTCTGACTGGCATGGAGAGCCGGCATACCGCGCCGGGGATGCGATGATGGAAGGATTCAAATATCTGAAATGGTCTTATGCAGGCGGGGTATTCCACCTGGAGGCGTGGATGAAAGGAACTGTCGGAGGCGAGTGGGATTTGGATGGGTTTGTTGGAACTCTTTCCAAGAAACCATATAAAAACAGCCTGGAAGATTTGCTCAGAACGCTTCAACAGCCGCTTCCCGTGCAACAAGGACCCATGGGAGGACAGCCGATGAACGGACCGACAGGCGCCCGGCAGGTCAACGGTCCGATGGGGTTGCCGACAGGTCAGCCGATCCCAGTAAGGACGGTGGACAATACAAGTGCGGCGAATATGGCGCTTGTGTTCGGGATTCTGAGCCTTGTATCTGCATTTTTGATACCGATTGTCAGCATTCTTCTGGGGTGCGTCGGATTCGGCAGGGCGCGGATGGGATCCGGTTCCAGCCAGGCGGGCAAGGCAAAGGCAGGAAAAGTACTGTGCATTATTGGCGTCTGTGTTGCTATTATTATGTGGATACTGAATATCATGATAACGTTAGGTAGGATATAGGGTTAAAAGCACCTCGACTATTGCCTTCTCTTGTGATATACTAATAAAGTATATTTTCACGAGAGGAGGCATTTTTATGGGCGAACAGGCAGAAGAAAAGAATACACAAAAGTCATCAAAGCATATATGTATTGGTCTGCTGGCCCATGTGGATGCGGGAAAGACGACATTATCGGAAAGTATCCTGTATCTTTGCGGAAATATAAGGAAACCTGGGAGGGTAGACCATGGGGACGCCTTTTTGGATACGCATGCGTTAGAGCGGGACAGAGGGATCACGATTTTCTCGAAACAGGCGGAGCTTATGCTGGATGGGGTCCGCGTGACGATGCTCGACACGCCGGGGCATGTGGATTTTGCCGCGGAGACGGAGAGAACTCTTCCGGTGCTGGACTATGCGATTCTTGTGATTAATGGGGCGGACGGTGTGCAGGGACATACGCGTACGCTCTGGGGACTGTTAAAGAGGTATGGGATCCCTGCGTTTGTATTTGTCAACAAGATGGACCAGAAGGGTACGGACAAGAGGAAGCTTCTGGACGAATTGAGAAATACCCTAGATGAGGGGTGTATTGCCTTCGACGGGGAAGCTAAGGAGCGGGATATGTTCTGGGAGCAGCTTGCTCTTTCTGACGAGGCGGCGATGGAAGAATACATCGGAAACGAGAGAATAGGAGAAGAGACGATCGTCCGCCTGATCGGGGAGCGGAAGGTTTTTCCGTGCTATTTTGGCTCGGCGCTTAAGACTCAAGGTGTGGACACTCTGTTGGAGGGAATACGCCGTTTTACGACAGGGGGACGTGCCCTGGGCGGACAGAGGAAAGAAACGGAGCTCTTCGGGGCAAGAGTCTATAAGATTTCACGTGATTCTCAGGGGAACCGTCTGACACATCTGCGTGTCACCAGCGGGAAATTAAGGGTCAGAGACAGCCTGAAAAGTGCGGAAAATGCGCCCAAGGCTTGGGAAGAAAAGGTGAATCAGATCCGGCTCTACTCCGGCGAAAAATATGAAATGCTTAAGGAAGCCGAGGCCGGGATGGTCTGTGCCATTACGGGACTTACGCATACATATCCTGGCGAAGGGCTGGGGGCGGCAAAGGAGTCTCGCACACCCATCCTTCAGCCAGTGCTAAGCTACCACGTGCGCTTTCCAGAATCAATGGACCCGCATACAATGCTTCAAAGCCTCAGACAGTTGGAGGAGGAGGATCCGCTTCTTCGGATTGTATGGAATGAGGAACTGGAAGAAATCCATGTGCAGCTTATGGGAGAGGTGCAGATCGAAATACTGAAAAGTCTGATCCAGGAACGTTTTGGAGTCACTGTTTCTTTTGACACGGGAAAAATCGTATATAAAGAGACAATACGCAAGGTTGTGGAAGGTGTTGGACATTTTGAGCCACTGCGTCATTATGCGGAAGTACATCTGCTCCTGGAACCGAAAGAAGCGGGGAGCGGAGTGACATTTACAAATTGTTGCAGCGAGGATATGCTGGACCGGAATTGGCAGAGGCTAATTCTGACGCATCTTGCAGAGAAGGAGCACCGCGGGGTGCTCCTTGGCGCGCCGGTCACGGACATACAATTTACTCTGCTTGCAGGGCGGGCACACATCAAGCATACGGAGGGCGGTGATTTTCGGCAGGCTACGTACCGTGCGGTAAGGCAAGGACTGATGCAGGCGGACAGTGTCCTTCTGGAGCCATATTACAGGTTTCGGCTGGAAGTTCCGGCAGAATATACAGGCCGCGCTCTGGCAGATATCCAGAAAATGCAAGGGGAATTTGCTGCTCCTGAGACGAGTGGGGAGATGTCCCTTCTTACGGGAAAAGCGCCGGTCGCAGGTATGCGTGATTATCAGAGGGAGGTAAGTGCATATACCAGAGGGCAAGGCAGGCTTTTCTGCGAATTTGACGGCTATGCTCCCTGCGGCAAGGCAGGGGAAGTCATAGCGGAGATGGGGTATGATGCAGAGCGGGATGTGGAAAATCCGCCGGGATCTATTTTCTGCACGCATGGGGCTGGATTCTATGTACCGTGGGATCGGGTGCCGGAATATATGCATATTGAGAGCCAGTTCGATCGAGAAGATCGGGAGGAGACAGAACGGGAGGCGGCGGACGAATCGCCGGATAGAAAGAGCCGGTCAAAACTGCCAGGCAGAGACGGCGACGGTCAGTATGAGAGGAGAGCGAGGCAGGAACGGGAACTGGAAGAGATCTTTATTCGCACATATGGCCGTGTAGAACGGAAACAAAGCGGCGGAACCAGGACAATCACCGCAGATTCGCAAAAGAAGGCGGGAAAACAAGAGGAACCCGTCCAGGAATACCTGTTGGTGGATGGATATAATGTCATTTTCGCGTGGGATGACTTAAAAGAGCTGGCAAATGAAAATATTGAGGCGGCAAGAAATAAGCTGATGGATATTCTCTGCAACTATCAAGGTTTTAAGAAGTGCATTCTGATTTTGGTGTTTGACGCGTATAAGGTCGATAATTTTGAGATAGAGATATTAAAATACCACAATATCCATGTTGTTTACACGAAAAGGGCGGAGACGGCAGATCAGTATATTGAAAAAGTAGTCCATGAGATTGGACGGAAATACCATGTGACGGTGGTGACGTCGGACGGTGTGGAGCAGGTGATTACATTGGGGCAGGGCGGCACGCTGATTTCGTCGCGGGAATTTTTAAAAGAGGTAGAACTCACCAGGCGACAGATATACGAGGAGTATGAGAAACGAAGGGATCGAGGGAAGAACTATCTGTTTCAGCATATGGATCGTGAGCTGGCGGAGGATATGGAAAAAATACGTCTCGGCAAGAGATAGAAAGTAGGGAGAAATGGAGATCAGGAAAACAAAGATAGAGGATCTGGAGAGAATCTTACAGATCTATGAGGATGCAAGAGCATTTATGAGAGAGAATGGGAATCCGACCCAGTGGGGAGAAACGGAACCGAAGCCTCAGAGGATTCGGCAGGATATTGCGGACGGAGACAGTTATGTGTGCGTGGACGGGGGAAAGGTTGTCGGCGTATTTTTCTTCAAGGTCATGGAAGAGACGAACTATGCCATCATTTATGATGGGGCATGGAAGGACGATGGATCCGCATATGGAGTCATTCATCGGATTGCGGCAGACCGGATAAGACATGGGGTCGCTTCTTTCTGCATCGGGTGGGCGTTCGTACAGTCAGGGGGGCACCTACGGATCGACACGCATGAGAATAATACGGTCATGCAGAGAGTACTGAAGAAAAATGGTTTTCAGTATTGCGGGAATATCTTTGTACAGGACGGGACAAAACGCTTTGCGTATGAACTGACGCAGGAAATGTTGTCTGAGAATGAGGAAAGTGAAGGAAGCGAAGGAGAGGAAAAGAAACACTAGTCAAGAGGGTGAACATTTGTTATAATAAGAGCACTCATATGTAATGTTGAACTTTTAAGGGAGAAAAGCGATACGATGGATAAGGGTTGGGGAAGGAAACAGTGTGGAGGAAGATGCGAAGATGTCAAACCAACTTTTGCAGAAGTCTATATTTGAGGCAGTAAAGCGGCAGAAGGATTTTGATAAAATGTCTTTTGACGATGATCTGTTTGACGAAGATTTTCTGGACGATGATGAATGGGAACCGGATGACTCTGAAGATGAGGATGGCGAGAAGGAAGAAGGCGACCTGTGGAAAGGGGTGGCCGCGGCGATTAAGACTGGCGACGGACTATATGAGAAATATGAGATGGAGCGGTGTCTTGAGACGTGGTATCCGGTATGGGAGAGGATTAAGGAGAATGTTGCAGAGGCATATCGAAAGCTTGAGCTGTCTGATGTGGATGAGGCGACTGAGTTCCGTTATAATTTTGAAGAATGGCTTCCTAAAGTGGTTACGGCGTATTTTTGTCTGCGGAGGTTCGAGGATGCGATCGAGTTCTGCCGTGATGTCAAGACGACCTTTGCGTGGGAAGAGGAAAGGCCGAATGAGTATAACCGTGCAATCGGAGACGCGCTTAACAGTTTGAAGCGGGTAGAAGAGAGTGACGCTTGGTATGAGGACTGGCTCAGGGAGGAGCCTGATAATTTCGACTGTGTCTGTTCCTGCGGAACATATTGGGCAGGAAGGGGACAGAAGGAGAAGGCGATTGCCTTGATGGAAGAAGCGATGAAGGATTTGGTATGTAACTATCAGACACAGGATAAATTCATGCAGGCGGCGACCTTTTTTCGCGTGATGGAAGATTCGGAGAAAGCAGAGCATTACCAAAAGGAATATGATAAGTTTTTCCGGAATTTTCTGAAAGATCCGATCAAGTATGGATCAGGAGAATGATAGTAAGTTGAATAGGAGAGTTTTCCGCTTTTTACCGCAAAGCAAAGCATAGACCAAATACCCCGCAGCAAGCTGCGGGGTATTTGACTTGAACTTTCACCTTCTAGTATTTGGCGTTATCATCAACAAAGTTGGGTGAGCTATAACTTGAGGTACTATAACTCGGGGTATAGCTTGAGGCTGAAGATAAATCCACGCTCAGCTCTTCTATTGGCGTGGTTGAAACCGGAGCTGAAGATACAGCCGGCATCCCTTTCAGACGGAACTTACCGACTAGGTTCTTAAGCAGGCTGGACTGGCTGAACAGCTCTTCACTGGCAGCAGCGCTTTCTTCTGCGGTTGCGGAATTGGTCTGTACAACAGAAGAGATCTGATCGATTCCCACGGTGATCTGTGAGATTCCCTCAGCCTGCATATCGGAAGCATCTGTGATCTTTGCCATACCGTCCGAGATCTTCTGCGCATTGGCGACGACTTTCAACAGTGAACTCTGTGTATCCGCCGCGATCTGGTTTCCTTCGGAAACAGCGTTCAAGGAATTGCTGATTAGTACGGTGGTGTCCTTTGCTGCCTCCGCGCTCTTGGATGCAAGGCTTCGCACTTCGTCTGCTACAACGGCGAACCCTTTGCCTGCTTCCCCTGCACGCGCAGCCTCTACGGCGGCGTTCAATGCAAGAATATTGGTCTGGAAAGCAATGTCTTCGATCGTCTTGATGATCTTCTCGATCTGGCTTGAACAATCGTTGATCTTAGTCATAGCAGCCATCATCTGTTCCATCTTGCGGTTACTGTTGTCAACTTCACCTGCGGTAAGCTCGATCAAGGAATTGATATCACGGGAATTTTGCGCGTTTTGATTGACCTGAGTGGACAGATCATTCAACGTCGCTGCCAGCTCTTCAACGGAACTTGCCTGTTCGGTAGCTCCCTGGCTCAATGCCTGCGCACCGCTTGAAACCTGGTCGGATCCGCTTGCTACCTGGTCTGCCGCCTGATGAAGCTGGCTTAAAGTATCGTTGAGGGATTCCAGGATCTTGGAACCAGAGGACTTAATCGACTCAAACTCGCCGAGATAATCCATATCGAAATCTACGGAAAAGTCGCCGGTTGCAAGAGAATCCATCTTAGAGCAGATGTGTTCGATATAACCTGCTAATGTACTGAGCACGAAACGCAATTTTTCTGCCAGATCACCCAATTCATCGTTGGACTGATAAGAAACATCGGGATGCATATCGCCCTTTGACATGGCGATCATAGCGGTCTGGATTTCAGCCAGAGGAATGGTAATTACCCTAACGATCCGGAAAATAAGTAGAATTGTAAGAATCACGCATACAATTGCGAGAATAAACAGGATCGTCTGGCATATTTTCTTGGTGGACATACCGGTAGAATAATAATCATCGGCTGTAGCCCTCGCGGCCTCGATCGTCTGATTCAAAATCTCATCGAGTTCGTTGCACGCGGAATTGTATTCGCCGGTAATGGTAGCCAGCGCATTATCTGTATCGCCGGCTTTTATGTAACCTGCAGCCTCTTCCCTTAAAGTTCCGGTCTTCGCTGCGGCAGTTTCGATTGCCTGAAGCATCGACGGGTCTCCTTCATAACATGTCTTAAGCGCTGCCAAAGAAGCGTCTTTTTGCTTTGCCGCATCTTCAATCGAGGCTAAAGTAGCCTGCCTATCGGAAGTGTTCCCAGCTACAAGGGCGCGGTACAGATCCAGATATACCTGACGCGTCGTAGACTGTAGCTCCTGAGTATGCTCTACCATCGGATAGGGAACCTCATAAAAGGACGCTAATCCGTTTGAAACACTGCTCAGCCCGGCAAACGATACCACTACGGTGACAATATAAAATACGATCACAATACCGAATGAGAGCAAAAGTTTACTTCTCATTTTCAAATTCTTAAACACGATTTACTCCTCCTGCCTTTTTAAATATTAGAAATATACAGATATGTCTCTATTTTATAACGAAATTGGAGGAATGTAAATATCTCTTTCTCAAAATTGTGTCTTTTTTCTTGGGGGATTTATGGAAAAAGTGTAGAGAAATGCCGGACAACGGGAAGGGGGTGGACACATGGATCACTAATTTCATAGTTGCCTGTCGGTCTTATAGCATATGCAGATTTGAAATACAATATGTTCTGATGTCCTGGATTTGAGTTTCCCCATTTTTAAAATACAAATGCCCCGGTATCTTCTATATTTAAAATTTAAAGAAATTTTGAAGAATTTTAAAAAAAACTTCCCAGTATTTAAAAGAAGTGATATAATAGGAAAAGATATCGCGTTTAAAGAAGGAAAGGAAGGATAGAATGGCGGACAGTTACACAGATTTTTCTGTTTATCAAAAATATTATGATCGTATCAGCAATGTTTTGAAGCAGATACAGATGGGACCGAGTGCGTCGAACCAGTATTCTGACGGTCGGGTGTCTTCTTCGCAGACGGCTTCCGGCAGGAGCTTTGCAGATACTTTTCAATATTTTAATAATAAGGCGGCGGGAATTGACGTTCCGGAAAGCATGGACGCTGTTTTTGAAGAGGCGGCACAGACATATAATGTTCCGGTTAACCTGCTCAAAGCGATCGGCAAGGCAGAATCAGGATTTGACGCTTCTGCGGTATCTTCTGCGGGAGCGATCGGGGTTATGCAGCTCATGCCTGCGACAGCGGCATCATTGGGAGTAAGTGATCCGTACGATGCGAGAAGCAATATCATGGGCGGCGCTAAATATATTTCCGAAAAGCTCACTCAGTACGGCGGCAATATTGATCTGGCGCTCGCGGCGTATAACGCGGGCAGCGGCAATGTAGCGAAATATGGCGGCGTGCCTCCGTTCAAAGAGACGCGGAACTACATAAAAAAAGTAAAAGAATATATGGGGATGGATATCTCGACAGGGGTGACGCTACCAAGTACAGGGGAAAGCAGCAAAGAAGGAGTTATTTCACTTCTGGAAAAGCTTCAGGATACATATACTTATACACAGAAGGATGCCGAATACTATGTGCAAATACTCAGGATGCAGATGCAGGGCGGCAATTCCTTGCTGGGAGGAACAAACACTGACGACGAGAAAGGCGGGTTTTACCTATAAGATCTGCGCGGAAGCAAAAGCTCAGGGTAAAAAAGGAAAAAAAATAGTTTCTGGAACGCTGGACAATTCGGGAAAATATGTATATGATATATAAGATAACTATGTAAAGGTAAGAAATAGATGAATCTTGTAATGAATAATATAGAATATAAAGGAGTGAGGATGAATGTCCTGGAACAAGATCGCGATATTCGGAAATACGGTTCCATTGGCGGAAAAAGCGTTAGATTTTCTGTGGAAGTCGCAGGAGACTACACTGAATAATCTGGCGAATGTGGACACGCCGGGATTTAAGAAGACAGAAGTTAGTTTTGAGGAGACGTTCCGTAAGAGACTGGTTGCGGCGGATGGTGTAAAGAGTAGCAATGCGATGCTGGATGCGATCGAAGGAAGCAATTATGAATTGCACAGTCGAGATGATTCCGCGAGGGTTGATGAGAATAACGTTAATGCAGACGTAGAACAGTCTAAGCTTGCGCGGGATGGATTACAGTACCAATATCTGCTCAACTCGATTACTTCTGATATTAAGCGGTATCAGACGGTTCTTAAGACGCAGTAAAATATTGAAGGCTATATTTTATATTTATAGTTTATAGAATGAAGAAAGGGCGATACATAATGAGTGAGATGTTCATTACACCGATCCAGCCATGGGAACTGGAGATAAATCGTACTACAAGTACAGAAAGAGCGTCGTCGGCAGGGCAGAATGGGATTTCTGTTTTTAAAGATGTGTTTGCGAACGCAATCAATGACGTGAAGGCTTCAGAGGACGCTCTGGCAAAGGAACAATATCTTCTGGCGACGGGACAGACGGATAATCCGCACGCAGAGCCGATCGCGGCAGCGAAGGCACAGCTTGCGGTCGATTTGCTTGTGGCACTGCGAAGCACGGCGATGCAGTCTTATAGTGAAATTATGCGTATCAGTGCATAGCGCCTATGCACTGATACCTTGTGAAATTCATCGCCGAATAGGCGATTGAGTTCAGGAGTCCCTGAATGGGATTTAGAGGCAAGAACCCTGCAAAAGGTTTGCGGGGAATCAAAATAAGAGAGTTGGACTATGGACGTAAAAGAGAGAATTGCTCAGCTAAAAGAGCTGACTGACAAAATAAATAGCAGAACAAAAAAGATAATCATCATCGGGGCGGCAGCGCTGATTATCGGGGCGGTGATTATTGCGCTTATTTTGAATAACCAACCGTACGAGACATTGTTTTCTGGACTGAGCGAGACGGAGGCGCAGCAGATCACTACGAAACTGCAGGAAGACGGCGTTGATTTCAAATACGATGGAGACGACGCGATCCTGGTAAAGAAAAGCGAAGTGGACCAGACGAAGGCAACGCTTGTCCAGGAAGGATATCCGAAGAACGGTTTTACATATGATACTTACATCAACAACTCCGGTATGATGACGACGGATTCCGAGAAGGCCCAGTATGAGCTTTATGACCTTCAGGATCGAATCGGCGCGACGATCCGTATGTTTGACGGGGTGAAGGAAGCCACGGTGACGATCGCACTCGGAGAAAAGAGCAGATATGTGCTGAGCGACGACACGAGAGAGGCAAGCGCGTCTGTCACGGTTGTGATGAAGGATGGTGGCTCCCCCTCTGAGAGCCAGGTGCGGGGGATCCAGCGTTTGGTCGCAAAGAGCGTTCCGGATATGGAGATGGCGAACGTAGGCGTTTTTGATGGAAACGGGAACGACGTATCCGTTGAGTCGGAAGATGGGAAATCGGTGAACAGCTCGGATGCGGAAGAAATCGCGCGCGTTGTGGAAAACCAGATCATCAGCAATATCATGAAGGTGCTGGGGCCGATTTACGGGCCGGAGAATGTTTCGATCTCCGCGCGGGCGCAGATCAATATGGAGAACCTGATCCGCGAGTCGATCACTTACAACACGCCGGAAAAAATAGATGAAAATGATAAGCGGGGGATCGTTGATACTGAACAGATCTACCGGGAAGGAGCAGGCGCAGACGGTGCGGCTGGCGGCGTTGCGGGTTCTGAGACGAATTCGGACAATACAGAATATAATACGGACAGCGACGACAATGGTACGAATGCATACAGCGAAAGCATATCCCGCGACTACCTGGTGAACCAGATTAAGGAACAAGGCCAGGTTTCTCCGGGAGCGCTAGACGACTTGACGGTATCTGTTGCGATCAACGGCACCAGTTTTGGAAGCCTGCGGGAATCACAGCTTCGCTCCTTGATTGGAAATGCAGCGGGGATTTCGACATATGAACAGGAAGAAAAGATTGCGGTTGTAAGCGCAGTGTTCAATGGAACGCAGCAGGAGGAGCCGTCCGAAGAGGCAAGTGGCAGCGTGCTGCAGATTCTGAAGGGGATACCGCTCTGGGCAATCATTGCAGGCATTGTTCTTCTGCTCCTTTTGATCGCGCTTATCGTATTCTTCGTAATCAGAAGCCGGCGCAAGGCTGAGGAGGAAGAGGAACTTGAAGAGGCAGAGTTGACAGAAGAGATTGATCTTCCGACGCTTGACCTCAATCAAGAGCTTCAGGAGCTTCAGAACGACAGAAGTATGGAACTCAAGAGGAGCATCCGGGAGTTTGCGGAGCAGAATTCCGAGATTTCCGCACAGTTACTCAAGAACTGGTTAAATGGAGGCAATGGAGATGGAGAGTAATGAGAAGTTGACGCCAGGGCAGAAAGCGGCAGCTGTCATAGTTTCCCTCGGAGCCGATAAGGCGTCTCAGATTTATAAGCACCTGAGCGAGAGCGATATTGAGAAACTTACAATAGAAGTTGCAAAGCTGGGGCATGTCACACCAGAGCAGATGGAGGAAGTTTTAGATGAATTTTACAAAATCTGCTTGACACAAAAGGTGGTGACGGACGGCGGCATGGAATATGCCAGAGCAGTACTTGAGAAGGCGTTCGGTGAGAGCACGGCGCAGACTTTACTTGACCGTCTGTCAAAATCGCTGAAGGTGCGTCCTTTCGACTTTATCCGGAAGAGCAGTGTAAAGAATCTGTTTTCTTTCCTGCAGCATGAACGTCCGCAGACGATCGCGTTGATATTGTCCTATGCGGAGGCGGATCAGGCTTCGACCATTATCAGTGAACTTCCGAAGGAAAAGCGCATTAAGGTAGTAGAAGCGATCGCCAGGATGGAGAGTGCGTCCCCGGATGCAATTAAGGTCGTGGAAGCTACGCTTAAGAAACGATTTGAGAGTGTTCTTACAACGCAGGATTTCACAACGATCGGTGGTATCGACTACATTGCGGACGTTATGAATCATATGGATAGAGCGAATGAGAAATACATCTTTGACGAACTTGGTAAAGAGGATGAAGAACTGGCAGATACGATCCGTAAGAAGATGTTCGTATTTGAAGACATCGTATCCATGGACAACAGATCGATACAGAGATTTATTCGTGAATGTGACGTCAAGGATATCGTATACGCTCTTAAAGGCTCTGATGAGAATATCAAAGAACTTGTCTTTGCCAATGTATCTACGCGTATGGCAGAAAGCATCCGGTCAGACCTTGAAGTTACGGTCAATGTACGTCTGAGGGATGTAGAGGAAGCTCAGCAGAGGATTGTGGGTGTGATCAGAAGACTTGAAGAGGCTGGAGAGCTGATCATCGTCAAGAGCGGAAAGGATGAGATCATTGCCTAGGATTATGAAAGAACCGGAAAGGGATCAGAACGTAAAACCGTTCGATTTCTTTGCGGGGTTTAAGATAGAGGAGCCGGAAGAGGAATGCGAAGAACTGGAGGAAGAGGAGGAGGAAGAAGAGCCGGAGGAGGACCTGATATCAGCCAGAGAACAGGAAATCATCGAGAATGCACAGAAGCAGGCGGCTCAGATTCTAAACGACGCCAGGGAACAGGCGGATATTCTCCGTAACCGCGGCTATCATGAGGGAAAGGAAACCGGGCGCCAGGAAGGTCTAAGGGAGGCATACGAAGAACAAAGAAAGCTCTTGGATCAGGAGATCCGCACTCTTCAGACGAATATTGCGGATGTAATCAAGAGTGTTTCGCTGGAAAAGGATAAGCTTTTGGAGCAGTATATCGATGACCTGAAGCGGATATCTCTGGCTGTAGCTGAGAAGATTATTCAAACCAGTTTGCAGTCCAGCGGCGATATTGTGAAGCGTATGATCCTTGCGGCAACCGATAAGATGCGTAAGAAGCGTTGGGCGAAAATTTACATAACCAAATGTGATACAGGGATCTCGATGGATGTCGACGCGGAATTTTTAGAGGCGATGGCAAGGTTGTCCGATAATATCAAGATCATAACCATGGACAATGGGGAGGAAGGGACCTGTATCATTGAATTGCCGGATGAGATCATTGACGCCAGCGTCAGCACACAGTTAGAGAACATTAAGGATATACTGAATAATGTAAGAGCGTAGTTAAGGGGAGAGACTATGTTTTCAAAACTTCCGGAACTAATACAAAAGACAGAGACAGTAAGCCATATCGGAAAAATTGAGAATGTCGTTGGAATGGCGATGGAATCCTCTGGAAACCATGCCAGTATCGGCGATATCGCAATGATCTATAATGAGGAGACTCATCGGCAGATTCCGGTAGAAGTCGTGGGATTTCGGGATGATAAGATGCAACTTATGGCTTATGAGAATATAAACGGGGTGTCTGCCGGAAGCTTTGTCCGGAATACAAAACGTCGTTTAAAGATCCCGGTAGGCGAGTTCCTGCGGGGGCGTATCATCGACGCGACAGGAAAGCCCATGGATGATTTGGGGGCGTTTCCTTCGCCGAGATATTATTATGTTGAGAATACATATATTAATCCATTGCAAAGACCGCCAATACGGGATACTTTGGAGTTTGGGGTAAAGGCGATCGACGGACTGAATACAATAGGTAAGGGCCAGCGTATCGGCATTTTTGCCGGGAGCGGAGTTGGAAAAAGTACCCTTTTGGGTATGATTGCAAAAAATGTAAAAGCAGATATCAATGTGATCGCGCTGGTAGGAGAGCGAGGGCGTGAGGTCCGGGAGTTTATAGAGAAGGATCTTGGTCCGGAAGGAATGAAGCGCAGCGTTCTGGTTGTTGCAACATCAGACCAGCCTGCGATGCTTCGTATGAAGTGTCCTCTTGTCGCGACGACGATCGCAGAGTATTTTAAAGATCAGGGCAAGGATGTTCTTCTGATGATGGACTCCCTTACCCGTTTTGCCATGGCACAACGCGAGATTGGTCTTGCGACCGGAGAGCCGCCTGTGGCGAGGGGCTACACCCCCTCGATCTACGCTGAATTTCCGAAGCTTCTGGAGAGGAGCGGCAAATTTGAGAAAGGTTCTATCACCGGGGTATATACTGTTTTGGTGGAGGGCGACGATACAAATGAGCCTATTTCGGACACGGTCCGTGGTATTTTGGACGGACATATCGTGCTGACAAGGAAGCTTGCCAATGAGAACCATTTCCCGGCGATCGACATTAATGCAAGCATCTCCCGTCTGATGGTGGAAATCGTACCCCCCGAGCATCGGGAGGCGGCGGCAAAGATGAGGGATATCCTGAGTATATATTCTAAGAATGAGGATTTGATTTCGATCGGCGCTTATAAGGCGGGAACGAATCCCAAGTTGGATGTCGCGATCGCGAAAATCGACAAGGTGAATGAATTTTTAATGCAGAAAATAGATGAAAGTTTTTCGTTAGAGGAATCATTTGAGATGATGGAGCGTATTGTACGATGAAGAAATTCTTTTTCGCATTAGACACAGTATTGAGTTATAAGGAACAGGTGCTCGACGGCTTGAAAGCAGAACACGCCAGGATACTCGCCAAGGTCAGAGAATGTGAGCGGGCGATTGAAAAGCTGGAAGAGGAGCATTTTGCATGCACACAAGAGCTGAGGGAGCATAAGATGGAAGGGATAGCGATCTGCGAGATCCATGCCTATGAGAATTACTTGGAAGCACTCAGCATCAAGATACGTATCAAACAAGAGCAGCTTAGAAAGCTCATGGAACAGGAAGAAGCAAAGAGGAACGAAGTGGTGGAAGCCAAGAAAGAGACGTCCTCTATTGATAAATTGAAAGAGAAAAAGCGAGCTGAATACGAAAAAGCGGTGCAAAAAGAAGAAGAGAAATTCATCGAAGAATTTGTTGCCACCAAGAGCGCGATGGCGAAAATAATGGGGTAATCCTGCATGAATGCAGATTACTATAGAGTCAAGATCATTTGACAACAACAAAATATTAAGAAAGGAGGAGCACCAATGAACATGCTAAACGTAGGGCAGTCTCTGAATCTGAACCAGAAGACAACAAAAAGCCAGAAGAGTGGGAATAATTCCGGGGAAGTGAAGGACGACTTCAAGAATCTGCTTCAGGGCAAGAATGAAGAGACGAAGGAAGTCTCAAAAGAAACAAAGGATACAGTAAAGAAGCCGGAAGAGACAGAGGAAGCGCCTGTAAAGGAGACGGAGAAGGATGAAAAGGTTCAGCCGGACGGACTGCTTGCAGCATACCAGATGAGCCAAAACCTGAGGCCGGAGATGATTCAGGCACAGCCGGAAGAACCAGAAGCCGTTATGCCAGAAGAGCCAGTTGTTTTGGGCGGTGTGGAAGTAGAAATGCCGGTCATGGAAACCGTGCAGACTGTGGATGAGAAGCATCCGGAGATGATTCAGGAACGTATTCCAGAAGAAGCAGAGAGTTTTGCGGAGACATTCGTAAAACCGGAGGTTGCAGAAGTAGCGGCGGATATTTCCGTGAAAATGGAGGCAAAGGTGTCTGAGACAGAGACCCGGAAAGGACCCGCAAAGTCCCGGAATGAGGAAACGGAGAATTTTCAGAACACCAGTCAGAGCACACAGCAGACAGCAGTTGTCCCGGAAAGTCCAGCGAGGAGCGAAATGCATCCAGAGGCGCCAAAAGAGACGGTTACGGTACAGGTACGTCAGCCGGAAGAGCTTCCTGAGCAGGTGACCGGTCAGATTGTGACGAAGATGGAGAACGGTATCGATGAATTTGAGATACATATCGAGCCGGAAAATCTGGGGAAGATCGCAGTCAAGATCTCTTATCAGCAGGGAGAAGCGAACGTTTCACTCATCTGTTCTGAGAAAAAAGCTGTGGAGATACTGGGAAATAATCTGAAAGAGATCTGCGGCGTGATCGAACACAATTTCGGGGGAAATACGACTGTGATCGTAGAAAAGCCGGAGAATGATTATCTGAACCAGGCAAGAGATGAAAGCGGCCAGGGCAGACAGGAAGCACAGCAGGAGCACAATAAAGAAGGCCGAAAAGAACAGAACGAAGACGACGCAGAACAATTTATTCAGAAACTGCGGTTAGGCCTTGCTGGTTTTGCGGGCTAAAAACAGAGAGGAGAGAAAACACAAATGGCAGAATCAATCGGAAGTGTAATCAATAGCTTGTACGACGAGACATTGGCTACACAGACCACAGCGTCGTCGAACAAATCCATGACGGAAAATGATTTTTGGAAATTGTTCGCGGCAGAGCTTCAGTACCAGGATATGTCAAATCCGATGAGTAACGCGGATATGATGGCGCAGATGACGCAGATGTCGTCCATGAGCACGATGTCAAAGCTGGCGGAAGCAATTTCTAATTTTTCAACAGTAACCAATAATCTTTCAACAGTAACGCTCACCAGTTATTCTACAGGGCTTTTAGGCAAAGAGGTAACGATTGCCATCACCAATGAAAAGGGAGAAATTGTCGATAAGGTCAGAGGCGTAGTATCAGGAGTAGATCTCACAGGGACAACGTCTGTATATGTAAATGGCACCAAATACGACCTGGCACAGGTTATGGCAGTAGGCAATGTTCCAGAGTCTTCAGAAGGAGACGAAGAAAACAAGGAGAGCGAAAGCGAATAAAGGCGGTGCAGGGGGAATGAGTAAGATCAATCAAATTACCAACGCCGGCGCGCTAAAGCTGCAGCATGCGACAGCCGGACTGCATACAAAACCGAATGCAGGAAGCGCAGGCATACAATTTGCGGCTCTTCTACAAAAAGAAGCAGGAAAAGCATCATCCATCCAGTTTTCAAAACACGCGGCGCAGCGGGTGCAGGAGCGTGGAATCGAGATGACAGACAATCTTCTCGCCGATCTGAACCAAGCGGTCCAGAAAGCAAAAGCAAAAGGTGCGAAGGATGTAGTTATCATTGGAGAGAACGGAGCTTTTATTGTGAACGTCCCGAATAATATCGTAGTCACTACAATGTCGGGAAGGGAAATGAAAGACAACATTTTTACAAATATTGACAGCGCTGTTTTAATGTAAGCCGGACCATTTATGGAGGTTTCGTATCTGTATGACTTGCAGATACAAAGACAGCGGCAGGCTAAGAAGAAAGGGAGTAAAAAAATGGTCAGATCAATGGTTGCGGCAGTCGCAGGACTGAAATCGCATCAATCAAAAATGGATGTAATTGGCAACAATATTGCAAACGTAAATTCTTGGGGATATAAAGGGTACAGCTACCACTTTGCGGACTCCATGTATGCAAATTCGACGAATAGTTCAGCAGGAAGTACTCTCGCGGGAGGGGCCGGCGGCCGTAACGCGTCCCAGGTAGGTTATGGTTCTGTTATGTCGTCCATCACGAATGAATTTGGAACAGGAGCGCCGTCTCCATCTTCTAATCCATTGGATTGTATGATCGACGGAACAGGGTTCTTCCTGGTAGGAAACATGGTGAATGGAACATTTACCAATGTAGAAAGTTCAGGATTATTCTTATCCCGCGTGGGGATCTTCCGTGTTGACAGCAACGGATATCTGGTAGACGACCAGAGGAGTTACGTGTA
The DNA here is from genome assembly GCA_022793995.1 of Coprococcus sp. Classification (GTDB taxonomy): domain Bacteria; phylum Bacillota; class Clostridia; order Lachnospirales; family Lachnospiraceae; genus Allocoprococcus. The sequence continues at coordinate 107,621 of JAAWDY010000067.1, read as the reverse complement.
CGGCTATGCAGTGCAGGCAGGGACGGGGATTCCGGAAGTTCCGGCAACGGCGGCTTCTTATAAAGTAACCGGCGCGGATGTAGAGGTAGTCAAGAACGGCGCGGCGTATACGGTCACCATCGCCGGGATACCTGTGGAAAGTGCACACGATGACCTGAAAGATCAGATCAATGACTGGATCAAGGCAGTCGCAGGAAAAGAGGTACAGATTCCTGGAGGGACGGGGACGACTGCAGACGCTACATTTTTGAATTATAATATTTCCCTGACAAATTATCAGGAGTCGACGGATCCGGCGGTCCTCGGAGGAACAGTGAACCTGACGATAACGAAGAAGACCACGGGAGACGACAGCGGCCCGGCGGGAGCCGACTTGTTGGCGACAAAATTTGGGAATGATAAAATCGAGACAACGAACAAAGGTAACACTCGGGTTGCCAGCGTGGATCCGGTCTATGCCGACGAGCTTTCTGCGATCCAGATCCCGATCGACACGGAGACAGGAAAACAGTACGAGATCCAGAGTTACAAGATCAATGAGGATGGAACCATCATCGGTGTGGATAAGCAGAACCGCACGATCCCGATCGGTCAGTTAGCGCTTGTTACGGTAGAGAACCCGAACGGTCTGGAGAAGACGACCGGATACTATTACACACCGGGAGCCAACGCGGGAGATATCGGAGCGATGAAGCCGAACGGCGGACCGTCCGGCAAGATCAAGGGCGGTTACCTTGAGATGGCGAACGTGGACCTGGCGAACGAGTTTTCTAATATGATTACCTGCCAGAGAGGGTTCCAGGCAAACTCAAAGATCATTACAGTGACGGACGAGATGCTCCAGGAATTGGTTAATATGAAGCGATAATGACAATGATGTGATTTTAATAGTAAAAAACATATGCTGGATATATCTATATCCAGCATATGTTTGAAAAATGTGAGGAACTGTGGTATGATAATACTTACTAAGCTGAACGACACGAAGATTGTGCTGAACTGCGCACAGATCGAAGCAGTAGATCTGATACCGGAATCCAAAGTGATATTGATGAACGGAAAGTTCTATATTGTAAAAGAGAGCGCAGAAGAGATTATTGAGAAAACGATCGAGTACAATGGAAGAATCCATTGTTACCATACAAATAGATAATTAAGTAAGGGGTGAAGCAACGTGGATGTAACTAGTATTGTAGGTTTAGTGTTGGCAGTGGTTCTGATTGTATTCGTCGGTATTGGACCGTCGAGTCTTGGGAATTTCTGGGATCCTCAGAGTGTGGCGATCGTTATCGGTGGAGCAATTGCAGCAATTATTGCAAGTTATCCGCTCAATAAGCTGGTGACGATTCCTAGTCATTTTAAACTTTTACTTCAGGGGAATAAGTACAATATGCCGGCTCTTTTGGATACATTGGAAGAGATGGCGCAGTTGGCAAGAAAGAACGGTCTGCTTGCCTTGGAAGAAAAAGCCAATGAGATTGACGACTCGTTTTTTAAACAGGGTATCATGCTTATTGTGGATGCGACGGAGCCAGAGGAGGTGCGGACGCTGCTGGAGAATGAGGTGGACACCATGGATTCGCGGCATCATGACGCAATGAACTTATATCTTAAAGCAGCGGCATTTTCACCGGCATTCGGTATGATCGGTACATTAGTCGGTTTGATCAATATGCTGAAGGGGATGGATATCGACGGAGGAGGAGCCTCTAATATCGGTCCTCAGATGTCAGTAGCGCTTGTTACCACATTCTACGGATGTATCTTGGCGAACGTTATTTTCAACCCTATCGCAAATAAGCTTGCAGTCAGGAATGAAGAAGAGTTATTATATAAACAGGTCATCATCGAAGGCGTTCTTGCGATCCAGGCCGGCGATAACCCGAAGTTCCTCAAAGAGAAGCTGGTTACATATGTTGCGCAGAAGAAACGTGCGAAGATGCTCGATCCAGACGCCGCCCCGGCAGGGAAGGGAAAGAAGGGCAAGGAGTAGGAGGAGAATATGAAGAAAAGAAGCAAGCCGGAGGCAGACGGCGGAAGCTGGATGGACACGTACGGCGACTTGGTGACGCTGCTGTTGTGCTTTTTTGTACTTCTCTATTCGATTTCTTCGGTAGACCAGGCAAAATGGATCCAGGTTGTCAGGAGTTTTAACCCGGACGCGAAAGACATTTCCCAGATTGCTACAGATACAGACGCGGAAGGGAACGACGAGGTTCCGGGCGGCGTGGAGGAAGGTATCAATCCAGACGACTTTGACGGGTTATACGAACAGCTCCAGGCGGCGGTACAGAACGCGGGGCTATCCGCTGAGGTTGAACTATATAAGGGTGACGGATACACATTTATCACGTTCCAGGACAGAGTATTTTTTGACGGCGACAGTTCCATTATTAAAGAAGAAGGACAGACGATTCTTGAACAATTTGCATCGATCATTTCCGGGGTGAACGAGTCGATCAAAGAGATCCAGGTCTTAGGACATACGTCCCAGGCAGATCCGAGTACTCCGAACGATCCGGAGGTCGACCGAGTACTTTCCGCGGAAAGGGCGGCGCGTGTGGTCGCGTTTATACAGACCCGGACGACGCTTTCACCGGAAAAACTAGTAGCGATAGGATACGGGCAGTTCCGCCCGATCGCGTCGTTCGATACATCGGAAGACAGAGCAAAAAACCGAAGGGTAGAGCTGTTAATTACAAAGTCTGACAGTGTGGAACACAGCCTGGAAGAATATTATCAGCAGATGAACAGAGAATGATATAAGGAAAGTAGGAATTAAGAATGGCAGATGTATTATCGCAGAGTCAGATTGATGCGCTGCTGAATTCTCTGCAGGGTGCAGACGAGGGAAACGAGGCGGCAGCAGAACCAAAGAAAGTAGAACAGGAATACAGGAAATACGATTTCTACAGTCCGAAAAAGTACACAAAAGATAAACTCAAGATGCTCCGCAGTATTTACGATAACTATGCGAGGATCGCAAGCTCTCAGATCAACGGTCTATTCCGGGTGGCGAGCGAAGTCGAAGTTGTAGGTGTGGAAGAGCAGCGGTATTACGAGTTCGGGAATGCGCTGAATGAGACCGACGTACTTACGCTTGCGCAGGTGGAGCTGCAGGATCATTCCAAGAATCCTCCGCTGGTATTTCATATAGCGCCGGCTCTCATGGGAGCGATGATTGACCGAATGCTTGGAGGGACCGGTACGGATATGTCGGTGGATATGTCCTACACCTACACGGATATTGAGTTAGCGCTTTATGCCAAGATCATCCGCTATCTGGTAGCGATCACATCCGATGTGTGGTCCGGGTATATTAGTTTTAAGACAGAGTTTGAACGGATTGAAGAAAATCCCAGTATGTTCCAGGGAATCAGTGTGGATGAAACGGTTGTCATCATTATGATGAGGATCCAGATGGGCGATATGGAAGGCGCCATGAACATTTGTATTCCGGGAACGTTGTTGGGCAATATATTTGATATTATAGATAAGACCAAACATTTGGCTGACAAGAGCGACCAGACGCATACGCGGAGCAACCGTGACGATATCCTGGAGAGCATCAGAGAGTCCAAGATGGATATCATGGCGCAGCTTGGAGTGGCAAAACTGAATTTGGATGATGTTTATAATCTTCATGTGGGAGATGTAATAGATCTGAACAAGCCTCAAAATTCGTTGATTTCACTGTACATAGAAGGTCAGCCGTGGTTCAACGGGCAGCTTGGAGTACATAATAAGAATGTTGCGGTCAAGATCGAAAACCGTATCGTTGAACCCAAAGAAGATGTTGCGGTATAGCACGCCGTGAGATATAATTAATTACTAGATAGTTCCCCTGGACTTATCTGAGTATATAAATTACAATGTGAATAAGAAGTGAGGTAAAAAAAATGGCGAAAATTATGTTAGTGGATGATGCAGCATTTATGAGGATGATGTTAAAAACTACGCTGACACAGGCTGGATATACAGATCTTGTTGAAGCGGAGGACGGCGCGAAAGCGGTCGATCTGTACTCGGCAGAGAAGCCGGATCTGGTATTCATGGACATTACGATGCCGAATAAGGATGGCCTTGAGACTTTAAAAGAGATCAAAGCAATGGATCCGGGCGCGACGATCGTAATGTGCTCTGCGATGGGACAGGAGACGATGGTAATGGATTCAATCAAGTCCGGAGCGAAAGATTTTATCGTAAAGCCTTTTAAACCAGAGCGTATTTTGTCAACAGTAAAGAAGATCCTGGGTTAATTAGGGGAGGGCCGTTATGTCTTTTTTAAATTCATTTGATATTAGTACGTCTGGCCTTACCGCGCAGCGGCTGAGGCTGGATATTGCATCTGAGAATATTGCGAACTCACAGACGACCAGGACAGAAAGCGGCGAAACATACCGAAGAAAAATGGTGGTGCTGCAGGAAGTGCCTTCTACATCCTTCCGTACAAGATTTAACTCTCTTCTGAACCGTACGGCGTCAAAAGGCGGAGTCAAGGCGACGGAGATTATTGAAGATCAGAGAGATTTGAATCCTGTTTATAATCCAGATCATCCGGATGCGGATGAAAACGGATATGTTATGATGCCGAATGTTGACCTTGTAAAAGAGACGACGGACGCGATGTCCGCTACAAGGTCTTATGAGGCGAACCTTACGGCTTTCAATGCGCTGAAGCTGATGGCGCAGAAAGCGATGGAGGTTGGAAAATAATATGTGGGTGTAACTTGCCCGGAAGGAGAGAAAGCGTAGTATGAGTTCGGAATGTTTTAGCAAAATGGAGATAGACGCGATAGGCGAGATACTCAACATCAGCCTGGGAGCGTCGGCTACAGCAGTTTCCACCATGCTGAATGCCAGAGTTGATATCACAACGCCGGTCGTGAATGTTGTGTCAAAAGAAGAATTCCAGATGGACAGGGTAGAACCGGCTGTCGGCGTTGAGATTACATATGTTGCGGGACTGGAAGGCGAAAATGTCATGCTCCTTAAGCGGCATGACGTCAAAGTGATCGTTGAGATGCTCATGGGAATGGAAATGTCCGATGAGGATTTTGAGTTAAATGAAATAAATATCAGCGCAGTCTGCGAGGTAATGAACCAGATGATGGGAGCCTCATCAACGGCGCTGTCAGAATTTCTGGGGAAAATGGTCAATATTTCCACTCCGATTTCTTTTGAAGTGAAGAATGAGCAGGAATTTATTGATAAATATTTTGTGGATGATCGCCCGAAGGTAGTTGTCGGTTTTACGCTTAAGATCATGGATAAATTGGAGAGTGAGTTCTTCAATGTAATGCCGATTCAGCTTGCGAAAGGGCTGGTGAGAGGATTCCTCCCTGAAGATCAGATACTTGCGATCGACGACGAGGGCGGAACTGCAAATGCAGCTCAGGAGCCGAGCACGCCAAGCGTGGCTGCACCGAGTGAGTCATCGTCCGGCGGAACCATGTCCCAGGAAGAGATCGAGAGGATGCTGGCGGGAATGCCCTCCGAGCCTGCGCCAGAGACAGCGGCGAGTACGCCGAGTGAGTCATCGTCCGGCGGAACCATGTCCCAGGAAGAGATCGAGAGGATGCTGGCAGGAATGCCTTCTGAACCGGCGCCGGCACCAAGTACATCGGTACCGTCCACGCCGCAGACAGTTTCACAGGCAGCGCCTCAGACACAGCCGCAGGCAATGCCTCAAGCGCCTCAGATGGCCGCGCCGCAGCCTGCAGCGGGAATACCAATGCAGACGGCAATGCCCACGCAGGCGCCGATGGATGTGTCTATGATGCAGATGCAGATGATGCAGCAAATGATGCAGCAGATGCAGACGATGCAGCAACAGATGCAGGATCAGAAGAAGGCACCGGAGCCGAAGATGATCCACGTGCAGCAGCCGACACAGCCCAGTCTCAGACAAGGCAACGAAGTTGTCCTGGAAGGAGAGCAAGAGGAGAATATGGAACTAATTATGGGTGTTCCTCTTGAAATTTCGGTTGAAATTGGAAGAACCAAGAAACTTGTAAAAGACATTCTCGATTTTACAAAAGGCTCGCTGGTTGTTCTGGACAAACTTGCCGGAGAACAGGTGGATTTGTATGTTAACGGGCAGTGCATCGCCAAGGGCGACGTGGTGGTTGTAGAAGACAATTTTGGAATCAGAATTACGGAAATCATGAAGATTAACATGATGACCTTACAGTAGGGAAGTATATATATTATGCTGAGAGTGATTGGCACTTTTATTGCCGTAATACTCATTATTTACCTGAGTTATATCGCAAGTAAATATATAGGGAGAGGTCTGAGTAAAAGCAGCAGCTCACGCTATATGCGTCTAGTTGACCAGGTGACTCTGGGGCAGGATAGACATGTTGCCATTGTGCAGGTAGGCGGGAAGTATATGCTTGTAGGTGTTACCGCGAGCCAGATCTGTTTTCTGTCGGAGCTTCAGGACAATGAGCTGTACCCCCTTTCACCGGATGACACGGAGGAAGGGACGAGGACGCAGGATTTTAAGGCAATATTAGAAAAACTGAATGGTTTTGGCAAAAGAGGAGGTAAGGAATAGTGTACGACTCACTGATTAACGTCAATGGTGAACAGGTGCCTACTTTAGAACTCCTGTTGATGCTGACGATCATATCGCTGTTGCCGTCCATTCTAATCATGGCGACTTCGTTTACCAGGACCTTGATTATTCTATCTTTTTTGAGGAATGCGCTTGGGATTCAGAATACGCCTCCGAATATGGTGTTGGTGGGGATAACTATTTTCCTGACGTTATTCATTATGGACCCGATCATCACAGAGATCAACGAAGATGCCTATACGCCGTATAAGAATCAGGAGATCTCGCAGGAAGAGGCGATTGACAGGGCGCAGGTTCCTCTGAAAAGATTTATGCTGAGGAATACAGAGACAAGCGCACTGGAATTATTTGCAGACATTTCAGATATGGAAGCGGTAGATGAAGAGATGGACCTGCCTCTGACGGTTGTGATACCGTCCTTTATGACGAGCGAACTGAAGAGAGCGTTTTCTGCCGGATTTATGCTGTATATTCCCTTTTTGTTGATCGATATCGTTGTCGCGAGTACGTTGATGTCCATGGGGATGATGATGCTGCCTCCGGCAATGATCTCGCTGCCGTTCAAGCTTTTATTGTTTGTAACAGTGAACGGATGGGAACTTTTATTCACGACAATCGTACAGGGGTTTGAATGACGATGAGGAGGTTAGAGAATGACGGACGCACAGGTAGGGGAGCTGATGTATGAGACATTTGTGATGGTGGTTCAGCTTGCGGGGCCTCTTCTGGTTATAAGTATGCTGGTGGGCGTGCTGATTGCGATACTTCAGGCGGCCACACAGATTCATGAGCAGACTGTTACATTTGTACCCAAACTTTTGGTGATCGGAATCATTCTGGTGTTTGGAGGCGGTAGGATGCTCCAAGAGCTACAGGATTTTACCGTTCGGATTTTTGCTATGATGCAGGGCTGATGCGAGGAGAGGTAACATGATGTTTGACAGCGCCGCACAGTTGGCCTTGTTTTCTTTAATTTTGATGAGAATGTCGGGGTTTATTTTGCTGAACCCGATGTTGGGGAGAAACAATGTACCTTCAACGGTAAAAGCCGGGTTTATTTTCCTGTTGACTTTGCTGTTGTACTCTGTTTCAGCAGAGCAGGCGTTTGAGATCGGGAGTACGATTGAATTTGCATTTCTCTTAATAAAAGAATTTGCTGCGGGATATGTCATTGGTTTTGTCATGGAATTGTTCTTTTTAATCATCAGTTATGGAGGGTATGTGATTGATTTCCAATTGGGGCTGTCTATGGCTACAGTATATGACCCTCAGAGCAATGCACAGATTGCTGTTACAGGAAGTTTGCTCCAGACATGGTTTATCCTGCTTTTTTTTGCTGTCGACGGACATCTTGCACTGATGAAGATCCTGCTTACCTCGGCCGAGATTGTACCGTATGGCGGCATTATCATTACGCGGGAGCTTTCGAGCCGGATCATTGAGATATTTCTCCAATGTATTGAGATGGGAGTCAAGTTATCGATTCCAATCCTTGCGGCAGAGTTCCTCGTAGAAGTCGGCGTGGGGATTGTGAATAAAGTAGCGCCGCAGATTAGTATTTTAGTAATAAATATTCAGATGAAATTGATTGTTGGGATAGGACTTTTAGTCATTCTGTTCTCGCCGATCGGAAGTTTTCTACAAGGCGCTTTAAGTACAATGATGAAGACAGTCCAGGGTATCCTGACATACCTATAGATGAAGCCGGATCCAGAAAGTGAAGTGAGTACCTTTGGCGTCAGATGAAAAAACCGAAAAAGCCACACCTAAGAAGCGAAGGGACGAACGAAAGAAAGGTCACGTTGCATCGAGCAAGGATGTGATTGTCGTTGCTTCGCTTTTAGGATGTTTTTATAGTTTAAGGCTGCTGTTTCCTATGATTTACCGTTCTATGCGGGAGGTCATGGTATTTCAGATCAGCGCGGCGGGAAAGATCGAAGAGCTGACGCTGGGGAGCCTCCAGGAGATTGGAATGAGCGCGGTAACGGCTCTGGCAAAATGCATTTTCCCGCTGGGCGTTATCAGTATTGGGATCGCGGTGGTCGCCACCGGAGTGCAGACCCGGTTCCTTTTTACCAAGGAGCCTATGAAGTTTAAGCTTAGCAAGTTGAACCCGATCAACGGGATCAAGAAACTTTTTTCCGTTAAAAATCTGATCGAGTTGATAAAATCAACGATAAAGCTGATTATTCTGACTGTTATCTTGTACCAGATCCTAAGGGACGAGATCGTTACGATCTCAAGAATGCTGGATGTGAATGCAGGAACAGCGTTTTCCTATGTGCTGCAGGAAATTATGACAATGGTGATGAAGATCAGTCTCGCGTTTGCAGCCATTGCAGGTTTTGATTTCTTCTATCAGCGCTGGTCGTTTGAAAAGGACATGAAGATGTCCAAAGAAGAGGTCAAGGAAGAGTTTAAGCAGACAGAGGGGAATCCCCAGATTAAAGGCAGGATCCGAAGTCTGCAGCAGAGCATGGCGAGGAGCCGTATGATGCAGGCGGTGCCGGACGCGGATGTGATTATCCGTAACCCTACGCATTACGCGGTCGCGCTAAAATACGATATAGACCACGACAATGCTCCGATCCTGGTTGCGAAGGGGCAGGATTTGATCGCTCTTAAGATTGTAGAAGTCGGAGAGGAAAACGGGGTTAAGGTCATTGAGAATAAACCATTGGCAAGAGGGATTTATGCCTCGACGCCATTGAACGGTGAAATTCCTGCCGAATACTATGGAGTAGTGGCGGAAATCCTGGTTGAGGTATTCCGCATGAACAAAAAGTTGGTGTAGAACATGAAAAGAATATTGAATAATGCGGTATCCCTGATTGTAGTCATGATTGTGCTGCTTTTAATCATACCGCTGAATACTTTTTTTCTCGATGTGATGATCATTTTGAATATTGCGGTATCCATGGTGATTCTTTTAGTCAGCATGAATATCAAAGAGCCGCTGGAATTTTCTATCTTTCCTTCGCTGCTTTTGATAACGACTTTGTTTCGTATTGGAATCAATGTTTCTTCAACGAGAAGCATTCTGGGTAATTCTGGAACGGCGGGGGCGGTTATCAGAGCGATGGGTGATTTCGTGCTCCAGGGCAATGTGGTTGTCGGAGTCGTGATCTTCCTGATTATCGTTCTGGTACAGTTCCTTGTTATCACGAAGGGCGCAGAGCGTGTCGCAGAGGTAGCGGCAAGATTTACCTTGGACGCCATGCCTGGAAAACAGATGGCGATTGACGCGGACTTAGGAAGCGGCCTGATTAATGAACAGGAGGCGAAAGAACGGCGTCATAAGATCCAGAAGGAAGCGGACTTCTATGGTTCCATGGACGGTGCCACGAAGATCGTAAAAGGGGACGCGACCATGTCCCTTATCATCACGGCGGTAAACTTTATCGGTGGCTGTATCATTGGTATGGTCCAGGGCGGAATGGATTTTACAGAGGTTCTTTCCGTATATGCGATCGCTACAGTCGGCGATGGCTTGGTTTCTCAGATTCCGGCACTTTTGATTTCCACTGCGACAGGTATGATTGTGACCCGTGCAGTTGCGGAAGACAGTCTGAATGTGGATGTGACGAAGCAGTTCCTGGCGCAGCCAAGGGCGATGATGATAGCGGGCGGTGTCCTGGCTATCCTGCTATTCGTTCCAGGAATGCCGAAATTCCAGCTTGCAGTCGTCTCAGGAGTCCTTTTGATCGGCGGCTGGCAGCTTTCCCGCCGTATGGAGGAGATGAGTATTCCCGCGCAGGCGCAGGGAGGTGCCGCAGGGATTTCGGAGGCCGAGCAGATGCAGGCGGCCGAAGAGGAGAGTTTCAAAGATATCAACAGTGTATATTCACTGATTTCAGTAGAACCGATCGAGATGGAATTTGGCTACAGCCTGATCCCGCTCGTGGATGAGGCAAGCGGCGGTAAGATGATTGACCGTATCGTGATCTTCCGAAGGCAGTATGCACAGGAGATGGGGCTTGTCATTCCATCGATCCGTCTTCGCGACAGTTCCAGCCTGAACACGAACCAGTACGTGATCAAGATCAAGGGCGAAGAGGTGGCGAAAGGAGAGATTCTGGTAGATTACTACCTTGCTCTCGAGCCGCCGAACCTGGAGAAAGAGATCGACGGAATCGATACGATCGAGCCTGCATATGGTATCCCGAGCAAATGGATCACCGTGGACAAAAAGGAGATGGCGGAGATCTATGGATACACAGTCATCGACCCACTGTCGGTTATGCTTACGCATCTGTCGGAGACTGTAAAGAAACATGCGCATGAACTTTTGAACCGCCAGGAGGTGGTACGCCTGATCGACAACATGAAACAGCAGTCGCCAGAACTCGTGGACGAATTGATACCTGCATTGATCTCCTACGGAAATTTCCAGAAGATACTGACAAACCTGCTGAAGGAAGGTATCCCGATCAAGGATATGGAGACAATTATGGAAACGATCGTCGATTCTGCAATGACGGTCAAGGATCTGGATACGATCACGGAGAATATCCGTGTGGCGCTGAAGCGTACAATCACAAGGAAATTCTGCGAGGGTGGCAGCATGAAAGTAGTGACCTTGGACGCAGAATTGGAAAAGAATATCGTTACCAGCCTAACAGCAGGCGAGCGCGGTATGTATCTTGCGCTTAGCCCGGATGTGATGCAGAATGTTATCACACAGCTTGCGGATGAAGTGAAGAAGTTCCATGAACTTGCACAGACGCCGCTTATACTGACGAGCCAGGTGGTTAGAGTGCATTTTTACCGTTTGGTCGAGCAGTTCTATCCGGATGTACATGTACTTTCTTTTAATGAGATCAGTAACAATATCCAGATTCAGGCGATCGGAAATATCACGCTGTAAGCGGAAGATTTGAGTGAGGCAGTCAATATGAACACACAGGGATTATACAAAGAGAAGACGAATGAAGAGCTTTTACAACTGTATAAAGAGACAGGAAGCCTGGAAGTAAAACAGGAGATCGTCATGCGTTATATCTATCTTGTGAAGAGTATTGCGCTGCAGATGCGAGATATCTATATGAGTTTTTTTCAGGTGGACGATATTATCAATGAAGGAGTCATTGCCATTATGGCCGCCATTGATAAATTCGACATGGATAAAAACGTAAAATTTGAGACTTATATATCAAAACGGATCAAAGGAATGATCATTGACCTTGCACGGAAGCAGGATTGGGTGCCGAGAAGTACAAGAAAGAGTACAAGAGATATTGAAGATGCGGTGACAACGTTATATAATAAACTAGGGTACTACCCTTCTGTGCAAGAAGTGACAGAGTATTTAGAGATCACACTGGAGAAATATCATGAGACGATGCGCAAGGCAGCGCTGTTCAATATCCTTTCCTTGGATATGGTGCTAGCCGAGGCACAGGGAAGTGAAATCGGTGTGAAACTCCCGCAGGGGGAGATGAACGAGCAGCCGGAGAATCAGCTCCTTAAGAAGGAGCTGACGGAGGAGCTGGCGGAAGGAATCGGCAGTTTAAAAGAAAACGAACAGCTTGTAATTTCACTGTACTATATAGATGAGCTGAATATGAGGCAGATCGCGGAGGTGCTCCAGGTGAGCGAGCCTAGGGTCTCCCAGATCCATGCAAACGCGATCAGAAAGCTCAGGAAGCACATGGAAAAATTTAATGAAGAAAAGGAGAAGAAAAATGTTTCAGGGATATTATGATTTAGCTTCTAACATGATCACTCAGAATCGGAGTATGAATGTCATTAGTAATAATATTGCGAATGTCTCAACTCCCGGCTACAAGACCGACAGACTGATGGAAAGTACGTTTCGCGAGGAAATGATCTATCGGTATGACAAGGAAGGAAAAACTGCCGTAGGTACTGTTTCCAGAATGAATATCGCGGACGAACGGGTGACGGATTACACGGAAGGCGGCCTCAGGGAAACTGGGAGCACGCTTGATGTGGCACTTTCAGGAAATGGTTTTTTTGCTATACAGACGAACAACGGAGTCGTATATACAAGAGATGGAGCATTTAACCTGGACAATGAGGGATATCTCACACTCCCAGGAATCGGGCGTGTGCTGGGAGTGGATAACGCTCCGATCCAACTGACGACAGACGACGTGAGTATCAATACGCAGGGAGTCGTGGCGACGGAGGATGGATACCAAACGTTCGGCCAGCTTCAGATCGTGGATTTCGCGGATTACAGCCAGCTTACGAAGATCACCGGCGGTGTGTTTCAAGCGGCAGCACAGCCGCAGGCAGCACAGAATGTCAAGGTTTCACAGCGCTATACGGAGTATTCTAATGTGAACATGGCGGAGCAGATGACAATGATGATGAGCGGGCAGCGGGTACTGCAGAGTTCCGCCCAGATATTCCGAATGTACGACCAACTGATTGGAAAGATTACAGGGATAGGTTCTTTGGCATAAAATATGATAGCAGGCAGCAAAGCATTTCAATAAAGAGGAGAGATTGATATGTATACATCATTTTATACGGCGGCAAGGGGCGCAATGGAAGAGCAGAAAAAGCTGGACGTTATTGCGAATAACTTTGCGAACGTGAACAACTATGGTTATAAGACAAAGAGCGCTGTATTTTCAGATCTGATGTACTATAATCTGAACAACTACAGGGGTGAAGAGACGCCGATGAAAGCAGGAGTCGGTATTGTTGTAGAAAAAACGGATACAGATTTTGATCCGTATACCTATGTGCCAAGTGAAGGAGCTTATGATTATGCGATTGTGGAGAAAGGATTTTTCATGCTTCAAAGTCCGATCAGCGGCAATGTCACTTATTCTAGGAACGGTCATTTCAGCTTATCTCAGCGAGGGGCGGATTTTTACCTTGTGAATGATAACGGAGACTGGGTCCTGGATCAGAATCAGATGCCAATTATTGTAAGGAACGGAGAGCTGAGCGGCACGATTGGGGTGTATGGATTCGATATCCTGGATGGAATGAGGAGCGTGGGAAACAACGAATTTGCACCGGTTGCGAAAAACGGTGATCCTTATTTGATTCCCGGCGCGCAGCTCAAAGATCACTGCCTGGAAATGTCCAATGTGGATACGGCGGAGGAGATCACGCGCACGATCGAGGCGCAGAGGGCATATTCTCTCGCTCTTAAGATGGTGACAACGTCGGATGAGATTGTAAATACGATCAATGCATTGAGGCAGTAAAGCAGGAAATGCAATGCTGTGAAACAAACACAGAATGGAGGAAAATATGGCAATAAAAAAATATGAAGAAATGAATGAGATGGAGATCGATATTCTCAAAGAGATCGGGAGTATCGGAGGCGGCAATGCGGCGACGGCCTTATCCAGTATGCTGAACACCAAGGTCAATATGGAGATTCCAAAGGTAGAGATATTGGAATTTAACGCGGCGCTGGATTCCGTCGGCGATCCGGAAGATCTGGTCGCGGCGATTCTAGTGGAGATGTCGGGAGAAATAGAAGGGATCATGCTCTTCATTTCAAAGAAGGAGTTTGCTGATGAGATTCTTCACAGAATGGTAAATAAAAAGGGAGCAGATTTCCTCGCGCTGGATGAGATCGACTCATCTGTCCTGACAGAGATTGGAAATATCGTGATTTCTTCATATGTCACAGCATTGTCTTCACTGACGAACGTTGACGTGGAGCTGTCCGTTCCCCAGCTTGCTGTGAATATGCTGGGAGGAATCATGAGTATGCCGATTGCAATGATGGGACAGCATTCAGACAAAATAATGATGATAACAGGGAAATTTAAGATAGACGGGAAAGCGCTCGACAGCAGGATGCTTCTTCTGCCTGATGTACAATCATTAAATGTTCTTATGAGAAAGCTGGGAGTTGATTTGAGCAATGACTAAGAAGATAACTGTTGGGATCGCGGATATGAAAATCACAAGACAGGAAGGTGTGCTTATCACCTATGCTTTAGGATCCTGCATCGGGATATCATTTTATGACCCGATGATTAAGTTAGGGGCACTCCTTCATATTATGCTTCCGGAGAAAGGCCAGGCAAACGATAGTAACGTGCTAAAGTTTGCAGACTCCGGCATCCAGGCCACACTTCGCAAGCTCTACGCGTTTGGGGCGGTAAGAGGAAGGCTTGTATGTAAGATCGCAGGCGGAGCAAAGATGTTTGAGATGAAAGGCGCGGGAGGACTGGGAAATATCGGTATCAGAAACGCCCAGACGGTAAAGAAGATTTTGACGGCGGAGGGGCTTCGCATCTCAGGTGAAGATACCGGCGCGAACTATGCGCGTACCATGTTACTGGATGTATCGACAGGACAGGTCTTTATCCGGTCGGCTGGAAAACCGGAACGTACCCTTTAGGACTTATCAGGAAAAGACGCCGCGTCGATAAATACATAGAGAAGGTAAAGGAGAGTGTGGCTATGGCTGATACTGAAATTTTATTGGAATCGGGAACAAATGAAATCGAGATTATGCAGTTTACCATATTTGGCGAATTGTATGGAATCAATGTGGCGAAAGTGCGGGAGATCATGATGGCGGATAAGGTGAAGCCGATTCCCCATGCTCACAACGCGGTAGAAGGGATTTTTAAGCCCAGGGATATTTTGCTGACTGTAATTAATTTGCCGAAATACCTAACAGGCAAAAGCGGCGAGACAAAGGACAGAGATCTGTTCATTATCACGAATTTCAATAAGATGAATATTGCCTTTCGTGTACATACAGTCGTGGGTATCAGTCGAATTTCATGGGAAGATATCCAGAAGCCGGATAAGGCGCTTACCAACGGCGAAGACGGAGTGGCGACCGGAATTGCCCAGTGTAATGGAAATTTAGTCACGATTCTGGACTTTGAGAAGATCGTTGCGGAGATTGCACCGGAAACAAGTATCCAGGTAAGCGATATTGATAAATTGGGCGATCGTATAGAGAGAGATGAGCATATCATTCTTGCGGAAGACTCGATCCTTTTGACAAAGATGATCAAGGATTCTTTGATGCGTGCGGGTTACTCGAATGTAACGAATTTTAACAACGGTAAGGAAGCGTGGGAGTTCCTTTGTGCGATCCGGAACGATTCTGATTTCTACGAAAAAGCGGCTTTGCTGATTACGGATATCGAGATGCCGGAGATGGATGGACACAGGCTTACCAAGCTGGTGAAAGAAGACGATGTAATGAAAGATATACCGGTCATCATTTTCTCTTCATTGATTAATGAAGAGATGAGGCGTAAGGGTAAACAGCTCGGCGCGGATGAACAGTTGTCAAAGCCAGAGATCGGACGTCTTGTCCAGGTCATGGATGCATTAATAGAGCAGAGGGAGGCACGGCGTGGATAATTGTGTAGTAAGGCAGGCGATTAAGGATATAAAGACAGACTTAATTGTAGGCTATGAACTTATGATCCAGGCGGACGAGGATAGTTTATATAATCCGAGTTCGGATAGTGTGGCCGCGAATGCGATCGTGGCGTTTCTATCAGAAAATTCTAACCGTATTTTTAAAGGCAAGAAGACGTTTATGACATTTACACCGTCTTTGTTGTTCCGAAATACGCCTAAGATTTTTGATAAGGACCAAGTGATAATCCAGATCGAGGACAATATCGTGATTCATTCGCTTGCAACGATCCTCATCAGTAAATACAGAGACCAGGGATATCATTTTGCGATTAATGACTTCCAGTTTACGCCAAAGTACTTTAGTATGCTGGAATATGTGGATTATATAAAAGTGGATATTTCCGGTACGCTTAACAACGAGACACAGAGACGGTCAGTTGCGAATGTGGTGGAGATGGCGCACGGTTTTCAGAAGGAGTTCATCGCCACGGGTGTGAACAGCAAAGAAGTCTACGATATGGCAAAAGATCTCAAGGTGGACTATGTGGAAGGCAACTTTATCTCCGGCGCCATGAAGACGAAGACGAGCAAGATGGATTTCTTGCAGGGGAATCTGTATCAGCTGATTATTGAGATTACGAAGGAAGAGCCGGATGTGGAAGTACTGGAGGAGATTGTCAGCAGGGACGCGTCCCTTACCTATGCGCTTCTTAAGATGGCAAATTCGGCATATTTTGCAGTCCATCACGAGACGACCTCTGTGAGGCAGGCGTTGGTACGTGTGGGGATCAGCCAGATAAAGCAGTGGATCTATCTTTTGAGCTTTGAGAAAAATGATGATAATTCTTCGTCAGAGGAGCTTTTGAAGACATCTTTTATGCGTGCGAATTTTGCAGCGGCATTGGTTAAGAAATTGAAAAAATTTGAGATCAACAGTTCTGACGCTTATCTTCTCGGGATGTTCTCTACATTAGAATATATGATCGACGCTCCGATCGAGGATATTCTTCTTGAAATTCCGATCGTAGAGGAAGTAAAGGAAGCGTTGATAACCAAGGAAGGAAAAACAGGAAAGCTTTATCAGCTGCTCCTCCATTATGAAAAGGCCGAATGGAAGGAAAGCAAGGCGATTGCTGAGGAACTGGGGCTCCATACGAATGAAATGGCACAGATCTATATGGAATGTGTCGAAGAAGTGAATGATATCTGGGACAATGTTGTGGAGAATAAAGAAGAGGTGTAATATATGTTGGGCATAAGCGGTGTTTCCGGAACCAGTACATATTTTAACGTTAATCTGTATCCTACTTATGTACATTCGGCGGCGTCTCTTACAAGGGCGCGGCAGACACAGAATCTTCAGGGCGCTATGTCTTCCCTGCAGAGGGCGGCGGACGTCCAGAACACAGACGGAGCCTTTAGGACAGCCGGTGTAAATGGCACAATCGGCGTCTACGTGCCTGGAATAGGAAGGGCGGCAGACCCGGGAACGCCTGTGGAGCCGGTAAGTCCGGTCTCTGTGGTGGATGCAAACGGTACAAATGGTATCAGCAATGCGATTCCTTTCTTAAGAAAAGGGATGGATCCTGCCGAGCTGGCAGTACGTATGCGGATTCAGTATGCGGATCCCTCGCAGGAGGAACAGGCAGAAGGCCTGGAAGGGGCAGAAAGCGCGCAGAAAATAGCGGAAGAGGGCAAGTGCCAGACTTGTGAGGAACGGAAATACCAGGATGGCTCCAACGACGCGGGAGTTTCTTATAAGACACCGTCACATATCTCGCCGGAACAGGCTGCCTCAGCAGTCCGGGGGCATGAGATGGAGCATGTTGTGCGGGAGCAGGCAAAAGCAGAGCGGGAAGACCGTAAGGTTGTGAGCCAGAGCGTGACGATGCATACAGGAATCTGTCCTGAGTGTGGAAGAGTCTATATATCCGGCGGTACGACCAGGACGACAACGGCATCGAACCCGCAGCAGGAAACCGCTGGTTTTGAACCGGAGACGAAAGGCGAAAGAGCGCCGTTCTCTGCAGTTGCATAAGAGCATATACGACATAAAGAAAGAACTGTTCGGCAAATACGAATGTATTGATACAGATATATTTGCTGGACAGTTCTTTTTTCATCTTATGATGTCAATACACTAGTGCCTTGGATGGTCCTTGACGATCATGCATGCTTTGGTCGCTTCTACCGTGACATCGGAAATCAGACGGTTGGTATAGTAACTGAGAAGCGGATCAACAGCTGCGGGAGATGTCACAATATATTTGGGAATCAAGCCATTCATAGTCAACGCAATCGTATCAGCCACACAACGGTCACAGGTACATACGTCGAATTGGCGCATATAATAGATGATCTTATCTTTTACAATATGTTCCATCACATTGATAGAAACAAAATCAGGTTCAGGTTCTGGTTCAGGAACAGGTTCCGGGCTTGTCTCCTGAGGCTTAGGAACAGGTTCCGGCGCAGGCTCAGGAATCACGATCGGGTCAGGGAGCGGCGCAGGTTCGGGTTCCGGCTCAGATGAGGTGATTGGCTCAGGAACCGGCTCGGGTTCCGGCTCAGGCACAGTGACCGGTTCAGGAACAGGCGCGGGCTCAGGCTCGGGTTCCAGTTTCCGGGCCAGATCTTCCTTCATCTCAGAAATTACCTCAGCAGACTGAGGCGGGACAGACGGTGAATCTGTCTGGGCATCCCCAAACTGCTGTTCAAAGGAATTTGTCAAGTTTTTCTGTATGAGATCCGCGACAGGATCCTCCTCTGTTGTATCGATGACAGAAACATTCTGAGATGCGGCGGGCTGGGAAACCGTACTTGGGGGTGTGGCGGGTGTAGGAGGCGCATCCTCCAAAGAAGCGGAAGACGGAGGAAGGGCGACCGTCTCCTCCGAAGACGAGGCCTCTCCGACATTGTCCTTCGATGCGTCATGCCCGGCAATCAGATTCAGAACATGCGCTGTTTTATTACTCTTTCTAGCCATTGATTCCACCTCCTGCAGCTTTTTTACCTAACGTCATACTTACCACTTCCTGGACGAAGTCTTTATAATCTAAAGAAGGATTCGATTTGGGCGAATAGTCGAATACACTGAGCCCATGTGCAGGAGCTTCCGCAACGGAAACGCTGGTACGGATCTGCGTACCAAACACACAGGTTCCCATCTGAGAAGCGACATTCTCTGCCATCTCTTTTACTTCGCGTGCGAGAAGCGTACGGCGGTTAAACTTAGTAAGAATGATGCCAAGGACATTCAGTCTGGGATTCAGACCTTCGCGGACAGAATCGATCGTTTCTTTCAGCTGTGTGATACCAAGGAGACTTAAAATCTCTGGCGCCATCGGAATGATCAAATGATCGGCAGCGGCATAAGCATTCACGGTAAGCACATTCAAAGCAGGCGGAGTATCAATCACGACATAATCATACGAAGCTACAACAGGAGCAAGAGCCTGCTTAAGAAGCAGCTTTCTGTCATGAGAGGTAAATTCAAGTTCCGCTCCACTCAATAAAATATTGGAAGTAACAACATCACAGTAGTCGGTCGGTTGTATTGCCTGTTGCATGGAAACCTGTCCGCGCATAACATCATAGATTGTGCGCCCGTTCTCTATATCAAGCCCGAGACTAAATCCAAGGCTGCCTTGTGGGTCAAGGTCGACTGCCAGTACCTTTTTATCATAAAAAGAGGCCAGGCCGGACGCAAGAGCGCTGGATGTCGTGGTCTTGCCTACGCCGCCCTTCTGGTTGGTAAGTGCGATAATAGTAGCCAAAATAATTCCTCCATTCATTATTAAAACTAAATTCAGCTATTATTTAAAGTATACTATATGCCGATAAATAAGTACAGGATAAATTTAAATTTGTAGAAATGCGTCGTTTTGATCCATAAGTACATAATCATCGGGAAGATTTTTTGTGCAGCGATTCACAGCGATGCATCATATGATACCAGGGTCAAAAGGTCTAAACCCACATGAGCTTGCTCAAAGGTGGGCGGATTGTGGGAGTGCAAAGCACGGAACAATCCGTAGGTATCATAGTTGGGGCTTTTGGCCCCAACATCACTATATATCACAAAGAAAGGAAGATTACTATGGCAATAGGCAGTTTATCAAGCACAACCAGCAGCAGTATCGGTAACAGTAGTATCAGGGGCTTCGGCGGGCTTGCCAGCGGACTTGACAGAGACGAATTAATCGAACAGATGACTTACGGCACCAGCAGTAAGATCACCCAGCAGCAGCAGAAGAAGACCCAGCTCCAGTGGAAGCAGGAAGCAATCCGCGGCATCAGCAGCAAGATGATTTCCTTTATGAATAAGTATACATCATCGATCACAGCGTCTACGAACCTGTTTAATTCCAATTTCTGGGGAAGGAATAAGATTACGACCACAGGCGCGAACAGCAAGTATGTGTCAGTGTCGGGAAGAGCGATGTCCAGCAACGCGTTCTCGATCCTGGGCGTAAAGCAGCTTGCACAGAAGGCAAAACTGACTTCCGCGTCGGGAGTTTCCACAGGCAAGGTTATGGCGACAGGGGTGATCGACGACGATCCAGATAAAAAGTATGATGTGGAGAATCTGGTAGGGAAGTCCATTTCGTTCGAGTACGGCGCGGAAAGCTACAGCATCTATTTAAGAGATAAAGCGTCGGACGGCACGGAACTGAAGTATGATACGGTAGAGAATATTGAAAAGTCTATCAAAAAGCTTCTCGAGGATGAAGACTCCAGTGGAAAGCTGGCAAAAGCAGTCAATGTGCATATCGGGGCGGATAAACGGATCAGTTTCACTTGTAACGACAGTAATAAGTTTGAGATTACAGGTGGGTCTGCGCTGGAGTATTTCGGAATTTCAGAAAACGACGATGGTACGTATGGTAATGTCGGAGTCATAGATGAAGATAAACTTATATCAAAGAAGTCATTCACAGAGATGCTTGACGGCAAGACCATGACCTTTAACTATAACGGAAAGTCCCAGACGATCAAGTTGGAAGGCGTGACGGATTTTGACAGCCTGAAAACAACGCTCCAGAGTGAACTGGATAAGGCTTTTGGCAAGGGTAGGATTAAGGTGGATCAGGCAGCGGATGGCACAAAGAGCCTTACTTTTAAGACGACGAATCCGAAGGGCGGAGACGACCCAAGTTCTACCTTAAGAATCACAAGTGCGGATCGGGGGCTTCTCGGAAAGAACGGCGTACTTCAGGCGAATGAAGGCCTCTCCAACCGGGTGAACCTGGATGCGAAGCTGAAAGAATCAGGCCTGAATCTGGAGAAGATTATTGGAGCTGACGGAACCGGGGCGCTCTATGTCACGGACGACGGCAAGCTTACAACGCAAGAGTCTCCAGGCGCTAAGAAGATCGAGATCACTGCGGACGACACGCTCAATACTTTGATGAACAAGATCAACGAGAATACGAATATCACAATGTCGTATTCAGCGGCTACAGATAAGTTCAGTATCACATCCAAGGAGAATGGAGCCAGCGGGAAAGTGGAGCTTGATGCGGATGTAGCGGCTGCGTTCGGTTTTGACACTACGAATCTTACAGCGGAAGGCGAAGATGCAGTTATTGCGATCAAGTACGAAGGATCCGACGACGTGATTACCCTCACACGTGATTCCAATTCCTTTGAAGTGGACGGCCTGACAGTCAGCCTGAAAGGAAAGTTTGGCTATAAGGCAGATGATCCGGACAAACTGGACGAGGGAGCAGAGGCGGTTGAGATTTCTGCGACCGTAGACGCGGATAAAGTAGTCGACAATATCAAGGCTATGGTTGAGGAGTACAACGCAATCGTTGAATTGGTGAATTCCGAGCTTTCCACCAAGCATGACAGGGATTTCGCGCCGCTTACCAGCGACCAGAAGAAAGAACTGAGCGAGGATGAGATCAAGAACTACGAGGAAGAAGCGAAGAAAGGCCTTCTCTTCGGTGACAGCGATCTGAGGATGCTGAGCAGCGAGCTCCGTACCGTAATAAGCAGCGGGCTGCAGGAAGAGTTCCGAAAGATCGGTATCTCAACGTCCAACAGTTATTCTGACAATGGAAAGATCGAGCTGGATGAAGAGAAGCTTCGCTCCGCGCTTGCGACAGATCCGGAGAACGTGGAGAAGCTCTTCACATCTACGGCAGGTACGAACGCCGACGGTACAACTTCTTATAACGGTTTGGCTACGAATCTTAAGGATGTTATGTATAAATATGCGAACCCATTGGGATCCGATGAGTCAAAGGGCGTCCTGGTCCGCAAGGCAGGAACGCCAAGCTCACCATTAAGTCTGACGCAGAATGACATCTACAATCAGATTTCATCGATCGATAAGATGATCAAGACGCTTCAAGATCGGCTGGAGAATGAGAGAGACCGGTATATTTCCCAGTTTACCTCTCTTGAAACATTGATCTCGCAGATGAATAATCAGTCCAGCTGGCTGAGCCAGTTCGGAGGCTAATCGCCTAATCGGCGATGGGAAGACCAAGGTAACCCCTCGTGCACGGCACTCGGGATACCTGAATCGAATCGCCTAATCGGCGATGGGAAGACCAAGGTAAAGGTGAAAGGTATGTATCAGAACGGATATGAACAGTATAAAATGCAGTCTGTAAACACCATGACTCGGGGGGAGATGCTCCTTCTCCTATATGATGAGCTTGTAAAGCGCATCACCCGAGCAGAGATTGCTTTGGAAGATAAGGATTATGATTTGTTTGAGAAGTCGGTCGAGAGGTCGAAAGAAATCGTACAGTATCTCAACCGGACTTTGAACATGGAGTATAAGATCAGCTATGAGCTGCGGAGGATGTATGAATTTTTTCTCTATGAGATCGGCAGGCTGCAGATAGGAAGGAATAAAGCTGTTGTCCAGGAACTGAAACCCCTTATCATAGAGCTTCGTGATGCATTCCGGGAAGCTGACAAGAAGGCGGCAATATAACCAGAATCAGGAGGCAGGGATTCCATGACAGACAGAAAAGAGCTTTTGTCGGAGGTTTTGAAACGGGTACAGCGGAACTATAAGCAGATGGTGGAGATCGAGCGGCTGACAAAGGAACTTGGAGACGCATGTTCCAGAAATGACAATGAATCCGCTCAGATGCTCCTCAAGATGCGGGGAGAAGAGATGGAAAGGGCAAGCGAAGTGAAGGCGGAACTTCAGTTGATTCTTCACGCGGCGGACGACAATCAGAAGAAGGAAGTGGAATCCTGGCTGAAGGGGGAGGGCGCATCCTCCGGTGAATTCGAGGCGCAAAAGATCCGGGAGTTCAGCGCTCAGACAGCTCAGGTTACGAAACATACGATTGAGCTTGACCGGGTGATTAGCTCCAGACTGGCTGGAAAAGACTCCTACTATCAGTCTTCCCGTTAAAATTGAAGATGAAGTAAAAGAAAGAAGAGCCTGCGGCATGTCATAAAAGAGACGGCCGGCAGGCTCTATTTACTCAAACGCTACTTAGGAGATATACTCCATATGGGACCACCGCTGTTGGCGCTGTATTTCAGCTCGCCAAGCAGGGTTTCGATTTCCCAAGGGATCTGGGTGTTTTCCAGGCTGGCGGGATCGGCGATCCGCACCTGGCTT
The DNA here is from genome assembly GCA_022793995.1 of Coprococcus sp. Classification (GTDB taxonomy): domain Bacteria; phylum Bacillota; class Clostridia; order Lachnospirales; family Lachnospiraceae; genus Allocoprococcus. Next base: position 84,105 of record JAAWDY010000067.1, on the reverse strand, counting down.
CCAGTCCAGTAATCAGAAATGATGATAAAATGCCCGGTAGAGGTAAAAGATCCCGGGCCTAAAAGAGCTACCAGGACATGACCGCTAGAAAGCTCGGCGATGATCCCTTCCGCTGTATAATTGTGAAAGGGCACGACATGGAATCCAAAGGCGGCGGCGCCGTCAGGGATGAAGTTATGGCGGGTGCCTGCGCCTGGGGACCAGAACTGATTATCTGCCGCCCATTTCGCCATATCGGTAGGGGTATAAGTCTGATCTGAAAAACTGGTTACAAGCATGGCAAGTACCGTCGGCCCGCATCCATATCCGGAGAGCGGATCCTGGTCGCCGTAAAGCTGGTCCGCCCAACGGGAATCATTTTGATTATAATAAGTCAGGGCTCCAATTCTGCTCGTAAGCGATAGTGTATATACGCCGTCGACCACTGCCTCTCTGGGAGGAGGGGCTATCGTCGGCTCGGGAAGCGCGGCTGTTTCCTGGGACGCTGTATCCTCAGTGCTTTCTTCACCTTCGTCTTCACCGGCATCCGCTGTATCCTCGGCGCTTTTGTGATCCGCCGTATCATCAGCGTTTTCCGAGTCCCCGGCATCTTTGGCGCTCTTTGCGTCGTCCAGGGGAGTGATATCTCCTGAGGCCAGATCGATCTGGGAAAAGGGAGCGCACCAGAAAAGGGCTAAAATCAGAACCCCGCACAGTAATTTCTTTTTCATTTTTCCTCCCTGTTTTCAGAATCAATATTGACTGAATAACTTAAAAACAGTATACTTTAGTGTGTATATGTATGTTAATATAGTATACAATATATCTCGGCAAATGTGAAGAAAAAATAAGGCGGGGAGTATATGGCACAGATTATTTTTGATCACGTGACAAAGAAATTTAAGGATGAAGTTGCATTAGACGACGTTTCCTTTGAGATCAATAAAGGGGAATTTGTTTTTATCACAGGGAAAAGCGGCGCGGGGAAAAGTACGCTTCTCAATTTGATTATGAAGCAGGAAGAGGTAACTTCCGGCAAGATTACGGTGAATGGGCATCGAGTAGATATAATGAAAAGACGACGGATTCCCGCCCACAGGAGAAGACTGGGGGTTATGTCACCCGAGGTAGGACTTTTGAAGGATCGCACAGTTTATGACAATATTATGTTTGCGATACTGGCTACAGGGAAGATGGACGAGAGGATGAAAAAGACGATCATGGGAACTCTTGGCCTGGTGGGGCTGGTGGGGAAGTTTCAGGCATTTCCGAATGAATTGTCAGGAGGAGAAAAGGCAAGAGTACTTCTTGCCAGGGCGCTTTCCGTCCGTCCGGAGATACTGATTGCAGACGAGCCGACGGCGAATCTGGACGGGGACTCCGCATGGGATTTGATGCAGCTTCTAGCAGAGGTTAATTACAGGGGAATGACCGTCCTGGTGGCAAGTCATGCAAGAGAACTGGTTACCATCATGAGGCGGAGGTGTATGACCCTGGTTGCTGGCACACTTGTGGCGGATGAGAAGAATGCGATCTATAATTTGAAGGCGACGGACGTTTTTGAAGAAAGAAGGGTGCTTGAAAAAAGCGGCAAGAAAAAAGCAGAAAAATGTTAATTTTTCTGCAAAATATCCGATAAACAAATGAAGGTATGATTTGATATCACTGGAGGGAGGGACAGCTATTAATTATGAGATTAGATATATGCTAATGCTGTTGGCAGCCATAATTAATCAGAAACCGGTCCAGTTATTACGAAGACATGTAAGTTGGGAGAAAATTTTAAAGATTTCCGATTATCAGAATGTAGTCAATATCGTTTACCTCGGAATTCTAGGAATCGAGAAAGTCATATCAGAAGAATGTGAAACACAGTTTTATCAGAGTTACCGGAGAGTTCTTCTTCTGCGGGGAGAATATAAGAATGCGGAAGAAGTAATTATGTGGCAGCTGGAAAAGCATGGTATTGACGCTCTTTTCCTGTCAGACACGGCGATAGAGAAGCGATATCCTAAGCCGGAGATGGCATATATCGAACAAATAGAGATTCTTGTAGAAAATAAGAATCTGCCTCAGATCCACAGATTGATGCGGGACATGGATTATGAGCAGAAGGAAGACAGAATAGGAAATGGAATTCTGTATGAGAGAGTACCAGGAATCCGGGTAATCTTTTACAGTGAGCTACCTGTAAAGAACAAGACTTTTAAACAATGGTTTTTGGTACCCATAAAGAAATATCGGCGCATAGGAGATTATAAGTTTATACATACGTTGTCAAAAGAAGAAGAATACTTATACCGCATCGGAAAAATAGTTGAGCTGTACTTGGCGGGAGCGCTGAAGATCCGTGGAATCATGGACTTCCGGCAATACAGAGAGTCGCTGAACGAAGAATTTCGCCAAAAAGAAGTAAAGGATATTTTGGAAAAGCTTAAGTGGCAGGAGTTTGCAGAACAACTGAATATACTTTCTGAGTTATGGTTTGGAGAAAACGTGCGCCAAGAGTATGGTCTGGCGCTGGAGTTGGAAGAATTTGTTCTTTTTCGCCGACAGGAGAACAATCAGCTCGATAAAGCACTTTTGCCAGAAGAAAAGGCAAGGTTGGATTTTTATCTGCGCAACCGGGAGGAAGAATGGGCGACGAAAAGGCGGGAGTGGGCGTTTCCGCCGCGTGAATATATGCAGCAGTTCTTCCCGATATTGGAGAAATATCACTTTTTATTATTGCTTTGCTGGATGATCCGGTGGCTTCGTTTTGGGAAGCAGATATGCGCTCGCAAGTGGAGAGCAGCATGGCTCCGGATCAGCGTCAGATTTTTAGATATGAAAGAAAAGATGAAAAGGCTCGCCCAAGAGAGAAGGGGCGGGACGGATGAAGAAGCGCCTCAGGCGGCAGAACGAAAAACAGGGACAGAAGGAGATGGCGATGTTGAAGAATTTGAAGATTAGAAGTAAACTTTTAGTATCTTTTGGGGTGGTACTGCTCCTCACATGTATTTTATCCATTTTTGCGATTGTGCAGCTAAGGAAAGCAAATGCGAATTTGGATAATTTTATGGAAACCGCGGTTGCAGTAGACGACGCGGTGAAAGAGAACCGTATCTATACGAATATTGTCGGAAGGTATGTAAGGGATATGGTAATCAATGGGAAGTCGGATGCGGCGACCAAGCAGAAAATCGAAGAAAATATTACGAATATCCGTAACAATTTTTCGACGATAAAAGAGCTGAACATCATAGACCAGACTACGGTATCTGAGTATGAAACAGCAGTAGAAGATTGGTTTGTGATTGCCGACAAAATCATCGGACTTCTGGACGCCGGTGACGAAGAAGAGGCGCGCAGTATGACGATCAGCCAATGTACTCCAGCGTTAGCGAATGTGGCGGAATTAGCAAAACCGTTAGGTACAGAGACGAATGAACTGCGAACCGAAACCATGGAGGAGAGCACAAGGACAACGAATATCGGGCTTATTATTCAGATTGCCTTGATGGTAGCAGCTATCGTATTTGCAATATTTATCTGTATACGAGTGACGAAGATGATTGTAAGACCGGTATACCAGATTGAGGGGGCTATGCAGGGACTTGCTAATGGCGATATGTCGCAGCAGCTTTCTTATGATTCAAAGGACGAGTTTGGCGCGCTGGTAACCAATGTAGACGCAACCTGCCGAGGGTTAGAGGCGGTTGTGCGAGATTTGACCTATCTTTTGGAAGAGATGTCAAAGGGTAATTTTGATCTCCATGCGAATCAGGAAGCTTATAAAGGTGACTTTATGCCGCTTCTTGAGTCAATCCGTATGATGAATCGCAATTTGAGCGACACGATGAGACAGATCAACGACGCGTCCGATCAGGTGGCAAGCGGGGCAGACCAGGTATCTTCCGGAGCACAGGCATTGTCCCAGGGTGCGACAGAGCAGGCAAGTTCCGTAGAGGAGCTGGCGGCGACAGTCAATGAGGTTTCAAGAGAAGTAAGCAATACGGCGCAGAATGCAAAAGAAGCAAGCAGCAAGGTGATGGAAGCACAGGAGAAGCTGTCTGTATCGAATGAACAGATGCAGGATATGATCGCAGCGATGGATGAGATCAGCCAGAAGTCGGGAGATATCGGAAAGATTATCAAGACGATTGAGGATATTGCATTCCAGACCAACATACTGGCTTTGAACGCAGCAGTTGAAGCGGCGCGCGCAGGGGAAGCCGGCAAAGGTTTTGCCGTTGTGGCTGACGAAGTGCGGAGCTTGGCGTCCAAGAGTGCGGAGGCGGCAAGTAATACAACAGCCCTTATTGAAGGAACGATCCAGGCGGTGGAAAGCGGAACGAATATTGCCGGAAAAACCGCGGAAGCGATCATGGAGACTGTAGAAAGCACGAAGAGCGCGGTTACATATGTAGACAAGATTTCCAGCGCGACGGATAACCAGGCGGAGGCGATCTCCCAGGTAACGACAGGCATGGATCAGATCTCTAGCGTAGTGCAGACCAATTCGGCAACGGCGGAGGAGAGCGCTGCGGCAAGCGAGGAGCTTGCAGGTCAGTCTCAGCTTCTGAAGTCGCTGATATCTCGCTTTAAGCTGAGAAGCTTAGACAGAAAGTAGGAAATGACGGGAGAGCACTCTGCTACTCTTAACATTTGCAGATAAGATGTCGATATACAGATATACCTCCAAGGGCATTGTAAAGCCCAGATTTTTCGGGCTGGATCCTGGTAAGGTATAAACTATATAGAAAGGAGAGGAGAATATGGCAATCGGCGGAATTAATAATGGCATGGGATATTACAATTATCAGGCGTCTGTTAATAACATGCGTCTGGCGCAGGCGCTTTCCAGAAACAACAGGTATATGCAGGCTGTTTCAGGAGTATCGTCTGTACCGTCTGTTTCATCCAGAAGGACGTCGATGGCGTCAAGCCTTAATTTTGTAAAGTCCTACAACAGCAGTATGTCAGATCTGATGAACGCGGCGAATAAGTTGAAAGACTCGAATCAAAATGGCGTTATGAATCAACTCGGTGTTACAAGTTCGGATACATCCATTGCAACAGCAGATGCAAAGTTTCCTGTGAAGAATAAACAGGCGGTAGAGCTGGATGTACAGCAGATCGCTCAGGCGCAGGTGAATGTCAGCGACGGAGTGAAAGCTTCCGCGAAGGCGGACACAGATATGGATTTCACTGTAAAAGGTGTTAACGGTTCTGTGGATGTTAAGGTAAGCGCTTTGGACAGTAAGGGTATCGCAAAGTCGAACGCTCAGATGCTCAAAGAAGCAGCGGAACAGATCAACAAGAGTGATTCTGATGTGAAGGCCAGCGTGGTGCAGAAAGACGGCGTTGCATCTCTGCAGATCGAAGGCAAGACTACCGGAGCGTCCAATACGTTTGAAGTAAGCGGCCAGCTTGGTGCTGCGGCAGGAGCCGAGAATGTGAAGACAGAAGCGGCAAATGCAAAGTATTCTGTAACTAAGAACGGTGAGACGACGAATCATGAATCCTATACGAATGATGTTTCTCTGGATTATACCAGAATCGGTGTGAAACTTAAGGGCGTTGGCAAGACGACCATTAAGGCTGATGTGGATACGGATAAGGTGGCATCTGCCGTCAGCGATCTGGTGAAGTCATACAATTCGTCACTGAAACTGCTCAATGACAATTATGACAGAGGAACTGGCGTAGACAGACAGCTGCGGAATCTGGTTGCAGGACTGGGCTCAGAGAAGTCATTGGAGAAACTTGGGATTACCGTGAATAAGGACGCTACTTTAAGCTTTGATAAGAGCGTTTTTGCAGAGAACATGAAGAAAGACCCATCTTTGACAAAGAGTCTGGTATCCGGCGTCAGTGGGATCGCGGAGAAAGCATATTCAAAAGCGTCTGCCGGAATGAATATAAGTTCCAGCTCACTGCTGAACGGTGACATAGCAAATGCAACCTCGAATTCGGCAACGAATCCATACAATGTGTTTGGTATGTACTCAAGGAGTGGAGCTTATAACATGAGCAATTATTATGCGGTCGGCATGATGATGAACTATCTGATATAGTCTTACTTAAAGAAGCAGATATTGAGCAGGAGAGGAGACAGGAGATGTTTCCTCTCCTGTTTTGACTTTCTTAAAATCTTTTTTAGAAACTTTCGATTTCTTTTATTTTCTGAACATACTTTGGACACAATTTATGGATATACTAGTATTCAGATAGTTGGTAACACAACTATCTCCCCCCTCATAAAGTTGAGCAATCGGGGCAACCCGATTGCAACACTTTACTCTCATTCCTTTTAGATAACGATAGAAACGAGAAATCCGTCGGTCTTTTGCCCGGCGGATTTTCTTACTATATAGGATTTGAAATTTTTACTAAAAAAATGCATTTTTCTGGGCTGGAGAGGAACGGAAAGAAGAAAATGAATTGAAAGAATGCCTGTTTTATGATAGTATGAGATAAGACGCTAGGAGGAGTAGGAATATGGAACAATATAAGCAGGAGTTTATTGAATTTATGGTGGAGAGCCAAGTGTTAAAGTTTGGCGAATTTACACTGAAAAGCGGAAGAAAGTCACCGTTCTTTATGAATGCAGGGGCTTATGTGACCGGCTCGCAGCTCGGGCGCCTGGGAGAATACTATGCGAAAGCGATTTATGACAAGTACGGACTGGATTTTGATGTATTGTTCGGACCAGCGTATAAGGGGATTCCGCTTGCTGTTGCAACGACGATGGCGATCAGCAGGCTGTATGGGAAGAACATCCGTTACTGCTCCAACCGTAAGGAGGTCAAGGACCATGGAGATGCGGGAATCCTTTTAGGAAGCCGCCTGAAGGATGGAGACAGGGTGGTTATTATCGAGGATGTAACAACGTCGGGAAAATCGATTGAGGAGACATACCCGATCATTAAAGCACAGGCGGACGCTAAGATCGTAGGGCTGATCGTTTCGCTGAACCGTATGGAGATCGGAAAAAGCGGGAAACAGTCTGCGTTGGAGGAAATAAAGGAATTATACCATATGGAGACAGCGGCTATTGTAACAATGAAAGAAGTGGTTGAGTACCTATACAACAGGCCCTGCAACGGGGAAGTCGTGATTGATGATACAATAAAGGTGGCGATCGACGCATACTATGAACAGTATGGGGCATAATCGCCTATCCGGCGATGGAGGGTTAATAGGAAACCCTTTGCAGGGTCCCTGAACTGAATCGCCTATCCGGCGATGGAGGGTTAATAGGAAAGGAGGTTTTTGGGTGACAGAGAGAGCATATAAAATAATGGGAAATGCAGGCGCGGCGAATCTTGCGATCGGTATCGTCATGATTATAGCAGGGGTGGCAAGCGGAGTCATTCTTCTGATTAGCGGAGCGAATCTGTTCAGAGCCAAAAAAGGACTGACATTCTAGGAAGGGTTTTAGTTTTGAAAGCGAAAAATAGGAAAAGATTTCGAGTGTTGGGAAAGATTTTGTTTGTTTTATATATTGCATTTTTACTGTATTTTTTAATCTTTTCCGATTGGTATGGGCGGGCAGGTGAATTTGAAGAGTATCGCTATAATCTGGTCCTTTTTCAAGAGATAGAACGATTTTGGACTTATCGGGAACAGCTCGGATGGGTGTCATATGCAAATCTATTTGGAAATGTCTTAATTTTTGTGCCGTTCGGCTTTTTTATGCCTATGGCAAGCAGGTATCGAAGCTTTTTTCTGACATTGTTCTACAGCTTCGGACTGAGCTTTCTTGTAGAGTCGTTCCAGTTTGTCACGAAAGTAGGGAGTTTTGATGTGGACGACCTGCTTTTAAATACATTAGGCGGCGTGGCTGGTTATATTCTATTTGTAATCTGCAATACGGTGAGGAGATGGCATGATGCGGATCAGGCGAGAAAAAGAGCTGGCTCGCGAAAGAGAAAAAGATAAAGATAGAAAGAAACGTGGAAACCGGAAATATGGACAGGCAAAGCAGAAGCATTCAAGGAAAGGAATCTTGTCATGTATGACAGCGGTGATTGTAGTCGCTGTACTTAGTATATTGATTATGCTGGCATATCGGAGCAAAGGACAGTCGGCGGCGATGATCGGCAGTGCGGGAATTTTTGCAATGATTTTGACGGTAGTCGGTATTGTGACGGGAGTCAAGGGCTTTCGTGAGAGGGAGAAAAATTACAGAACTTGTAAAATAGGGATTAGCGTCAATAGTCTGGCGTTGCTTTGCCTGATCGCAGTATTCATAAGGGGGATGGTATAGTGGAAGAAAGATATTATTTAGCGCTTGAGCGAATTATGAAGATTACCTGTGAGGAGACGGTGCAGGAGCCTTATCGTTCTTACTTTCAGCATGTTGCGTACTTTCTGCTTAGGATTCATGATGTCCGGGACAGTTATCATACACTGGTCCGGGAGAGAATGACGCTTGAAATGCTGGAATCGGAAATGCAGATGTTGTACTTCGACGTACTGCCGCAGAATTATGAAACATCCTATGCGAATCCGGCATATGCGGTAAAAGTACTCGGGGAAAAGCTGGGTGCTTTTTTAAGTGCGCTATATGCGGAGCTCAGAGGCGATATCGCATATGTATATGAAGAACGTGACGAATACGTTCTTGTTGGCAATGAATTGTTTATAGAGATATATAATAAATTTGAAGAAGAAGGGGAACCATCCCTTGAAAGCCTGAAACAGATTTTCTACTGGTATGCAAGCGATTATTGTGATGTGTATGTAGCCGACCGTATCCGGGAACAGGTGGATCCGGATGCATATGATTTTGCGGTAAGGAAGATCATGGAGTGTGAGCCGGGCGATCTGCGGTATCTCTATCGTTTTGGGGAGTATGTAAGCGAGAACGAGAGGAAGACTGCAAAGTATCTGGAATCGCTTCCGCAGCAGGTGATCGACAGGATGGCGGACACTTATACGGAAGGATTCCGGGTAGGATTTATCAACGCAGGGAAAGATTTATCTAAGAAGTCGGTAGTCAATATTCGGTACGTGCTTGGATTTGAGAGAGTGCTGAAAAAGGCGATCGAGAATTTTGGGAAAATGGGTCTGCGCCCGACGATATACCGGGCTGCAGGAAGCGTTATCACACGCGCTAGACAGGGTAAGAATGGATTTTACGGCGCACAGGTGAATAAACAATATGATTACGACCACAAAGACGATCTAGGGCTGATTCTGGACAAACAGTTCGTAGAACGAAAGCTGGAAGTCATGCGTACAGTCTTTGAACAGAATAAAGAACTGGCCGGACAATTTGCAGGTCCGGCAGTGATGGAAGTATTCGGCGAGAATCCATTCGTCCCGGTTTCCAAACCGGAAGCGGTCCGACTGACGAAGGAGCAGGAACAGTTTCTCCTGAATCTGAATTCCAGGGCGGGACAGCTCACGAACGAATACATCAAGGGCGAGGAGCGGAGTTTTACGATTATTTCCTGGCCTGTGCCGGAAATAGGCCCTTGTTACCAGGAGATTTTCGACGAAGTGATCCGTATCAATACACTGGATGCGAAGCGGTATGAGCAGGTTCAGCAGATTCTAATCGACGTCTTGGATCGCGGCGAATTTGTGCATATTCTTGGCAAAGACGGAAATAAGACGGACCTTAAGGTAAAGTTATATAATCTGAAGGATGCCAAAAAGGAAACAATATTTGAGAACTGTGTGGCGGACGTGAATATTCCGGTGGGTGAGGTGTTCACATCTCCGGTGCTGGAAGGCACGGAAGGTACGCTGTTTGTAAGCAGCGTTTATCTGAACGAGCTGCAGTATGAGAACCTGGAGATTCACTTCAAAGAGGGGATGACTACAGAGTACGCTTGTACGAATTTTGCATCCGAGGAAGAAAATAAAAAGTATATTGAGGACAATATACTTCACAATCATCCGTCGCTTCCATTGGGTGAGTTTGCGATCGGCACCAACACAACGGCTTACGTGACAGCAAAGAAATATGGGATAGCGGACAAACTCCCAATCTTAATCGCGGAAAAGATGGGACCGCATTTTGCAGTGGGAGATACCTGCTACACCTGGGCGGAAGAGAACCGGGTGTATAATCCAAACGGGAAGGAGATCGTGGCCAAAGATAACAGTGTTTCCCTAAGAAGGCTGACAGATCCGGGTAAGGCTTACTTCCAGTGTCATACGGATATTACGATACCATATGAGGAGCTGGGAAAGATCAGCGTGTATACGAAAGCGGGGGAAGAAATCGTTCTGATTCAAAACGGACGATTCGTTCTCGAGGGAACCGAGATGCTGAACGGGCCGCTGAATGAATGGGAGAAAGAGGAGAAAGGAAGGTAGAACAATCTATGGCAAAAGTAGGAATTGTGATGGGCAGCGATTCAGATATGAAAGTGATGGGAAAGGCTGCCGATCTGCTAGAAAAACTGGGTGTGGAATATGAGATGACGATCATTTCTGCTCACCGGGAACCAGATGTATTTTATGAGTATGCTAAGACGGCGGAGGAGAAAGGGTTCAAAGTCATCATTGCAGGCGCAGGGATGGCAGCGCATCTTCCGGGAATGTGCGCGGCGATTTTCCCGATGCCGGTTATTGGGATTCCGTTGTCGAGCAAGAACCTGGAGGGAGTGGACGCGCTTTATTCGATCGTCCAGATGCCACCGGGAATTCCTGTGGCGACAGTGGCGATCGATGGAGGCGCGAACGCTGCGATTCTGGCCGCCAGAATCCTCGCAACGTCTGATTCGGCTCTTCTTTTGAGGTTGAAGGAATACTCCAAAGAGATGAAAGAGACGGTTCAGAAGAAAGCGGAAAAACTGGAAAAACTCGGACACAGCGAATATATGAAACAAATGTAAAACAGCAGTTAACGGAGGACATGAGATGGACTATAAGAAGGCAGGAGTGGATATCGAGGCGGGTTACAGATCGGTAGAACTTATGAAAAAGCATATCCAGCAGACGATGCGCGAAGAGGTCTTGGGCGGGATCGGCGGATTCTCGGGAGCATTTTCGCTGGAAAAGTTTAAGGACATGGAGAAGCCGACGCTGGTTTCCGGCACAGACGGTGTGGGTACGAAGTTAAAATTGGCGTTTCTTCTTGACCGGCATGATACGATCGGTATCGACTGCGTTGCGATGTGTGTAAACGATATTGCATGTGCGGGTGGTGAGCCGCTGTTCTTCCTGGATTATATTGCCTGCGGGAGAAATGATCCGGAGAAGATCGCGACCATCGTCAGCGGCGTCGCGGAAGGCTGTAAGCAGGCGGGATGTGCTCTGATCGGCGGGGAAACAGCGGAGATGCCTGGATTCTATCCATATGATGAGTACGATCTTGCAGGATTTGCAGTAGGGATTGTGGACGAGAAGGATCTGATTACTGGGAAGGACTTAAAGCCCGGCGACGTACTGGTGGGCATGGCCTCTTCCGGAGTACATAGCAACGGCTTTTCACTGGTACGGCGTGTATTTAATATGAAGCCGGAGGTTTTGAACGGTGAATACGAATGCCTGGGGGCTAGGCTTGGAGACGTGCTCCTTGCTCCGACAAAGATCTATGTAAAGGCTCTGCGCATGGTGAAAGAGGCAGGCGTGAAGATCAAATCATGTAGCCACATTACCGGGGGAGGGTTCTATGAAAATGTTCCCCGTATGCTGATCGAGGGGATGCATGCGGTTATACGTAAGAACAGCTACCCCGTTCCGCCGATTTTTGGGATGCTTTCCGATAACGGGGACATTCCGGAAAAAGCTATGTATAATACCTTCAATATGGGGCTTGGCATGATTGTCGCTGTAGATGAAAAGGATGTGGATAAGACAGTGGAGGCTATGCGCGCGGCAGGAGAGATGCCGTATGTAGTCGGATATGTTGAGGCGGGCGAAAAAGGGGTGACGATATGTTAAGGATCGTAGTCCTGGTATCCGGCGGGGGGACGAATCTGCAGGCAGTGATCGACGCTGTCTCTTCTGGGCGTATCACAAATACGGAGATTGCGGGCGTTATCAGTAATAATAAAAGCGCCTATGCCCTCACAAGGGCCAGGCAACACGGGATCCCGGCAGAGTGTATTTCCCCGAAAGATTTTGGGACAAGGGAAGAGTTCAACAGCGTATTCTTGGAAAAGATAAAAGAGCTTTGTCCAGATCTTCTTGTCCTTGCCGGATTTCTGGTTGTGATCCCTGCGGCTATGGTGGAGGAATACCGGAACCGTATCATCAATATCCATCCATCTCTGATACCCTCTTTCTGCGGAACCGGATATTATGGGCTTAAGGTACATGAGGCGGCGTTGGCAAGGGGTGTAAAGCTGACGGGCGCCACAGTACATTTTGTGGACGAAGGGACGGATACCGGTCCGATTCTACTGCAGAAGGCCGTGGAAGTGAAAAGCGGGGACACGCCGGAGACTCTGCAGAGAAGAGTGATGGAGGAAGCGGAGTGGAAGATACTTCCGCAGGCGATCGACCTGATCGCGAACGGAAAGGTACGTGTGGAGAACGGCGCGGCGGTAATAGAATCTTGATCGTCTATTCGGCGGAGAGATTTGTTAGGAAATAGAACAGGAGGACAAAAGCGATGAAAGTTTTGATTGTGGGCGGCGGAGGAAGAGAGCACGCGATCGCCTATTGCGCGGCGAAGAACAGCAGAGTCGAGAAACTATATTGTGCTCCAGGAAACGCAGGAATTGCGGAATTTGCAGAGTGCGTTCCAATAGGTGCCATGGAATTTGATAATTTGGTCGAATTTGCGAAGGAAAAAGAGATCGACCTGGCGATCGTGGGCATGGACGACCCGTTGGTGGGCGGCCTGGTTGACATATTCGAGTCTGTAGGTATCCGTGCATTTGGACCGAGGAGAGACGCGGCGATCCTGGAGGGGAGCAAAGCGTTTTCCAAGAATCTGATGAAGAAGCATGGTATCCCGACAGCTGCGTATGAGAATTTTGACAATGCCCAAAAAGCATTGGAGTATTTGAAGACCGCAAAGTATCCAATTGTGTTAAAAGCCGACGGCTTGGCGCTGGGGAAGGGTGTGCTGATCTGCGAGGATCTCAAAGCTGCGGAAGAAGGCGTCAAGACAATTATGCTGGATAAGAAGTTCGGCGGTTCCGGCAATACGATGGTGGTGGAGGAATTTATTACTGGGCGCGAGGTGTCTGTTCTTTCCTTTGTGGACGGGAAAACGATTAAGACGATGACGAGCGCACAAGACCATAAGCGCGCGCAGGACGGAGACAAAGGGCTGAATACCGGAGGCATGGGAACATTTTCTCCCAGTCCATTCTATACAAAAGAAGTGGATGAGTTCTGCCAGAAAAACATTTACCAGAAGACGGTAGATGCGATGCGTGAAGAAGGAAGAGAATTCAAAGGAATCATTTTCTTTGGATTGATGCTGACAGAAGAGGGACCGAAAGTCTTGGAATATAACGCGAGGTTTGGAGATCCGGAGGCACAGGTGGTACTTCCCAGGATGAAAAACGACCTGATCGACGTCGTCACTGCCTGCATTGATGGCAGGCTAAACGAGGTGGAGCTTGAGTTCGAGGATAACGCGGCGGTCTGTGTCGTGCTTGCATCGAACGGTTATCCGCTCGCTTATGAGAAGGGATTTGAGATTAGCGGGTTGGAAACATTTAAGGAGCATGACGGATATTATTGCTTCCATGCAGGGACAAAATTTGACGGGGATAAGATCGTGACGAACGGCGGCCGTGTATTAGGGGTCACGGCAAAAGGCGTCGATTTAAAGGAAGCGAGGGAAAATGCATACAAAGCTACCGAGTGGGTAGATTTTGCCAACAAATATATGCGTCATGATATTGGAAAGGCAATCGATGAAGCATAACAAAATCGCAAGATGGGGGGTGGATCAAGTGGATACGGCATTGAAGATCGAAAGGGTTGTAGATCAGATGCCGGGAGGATTTTTTACCTATTATGCCGGCGGCGATGAAGAGATCATTTACGCGAACGAGGCAATGTGCCAGCTGTTTGGATGTGATACGCTTGAGGAGTTCAGGGAATGGACGGGAAATTCATTTCGGGGGATTGTGCATCCCGACGATCTGGAGGAAGTAGAGGAAAGCATCGCCAGACAGATCAAAGAGAGCCAGTATGATCTGGACTATGTCGAATACCGGATTATCCGCAGGGACGGCAGCATCCGCTGGGTTGAGGATTATGGGCATTTTATCCATGACGAGAATCTGGGCGACATTTTCTATGTATTTGTAGGAGATGCCACTGAGAAAAGGAAACTTCTGTCTTTCATGAGTCAGGAACATCTAAGAAGGCTCGAGACAATAGAAGGGCTGAGTATAGACTATGAATCCATTTTTTATGTAAATCTGGACAATGACAGGATGAAGCCCTATCGGATGAGCCACCGTGCGGCGGATGTGTTCGGGATGGACGAGCAGGTGGGATGTTTCTCAAAAATCCATGAGGCTTTTATAAAAAAGTGGGTTCACGAAAAAGACAGAGAAGTGTTTGCAGAGGCCATCCAGGTGGACTATATCCGCAAAAGATTGGAAAAAAGTAAGAGCTTTCATGTAAATTACCGTATCGTCGAGGATGGAACAGACAGTTTTCAACAGCTGCGGGTGGTTAACGTAGGAAACAGCGACAGGATTTCCCAGGTGGTCTTGGGGTATCGGAGCATGGACCAGGAGATTATCCATGAAATGGAGCAGAAAAAGATACTGGAGGACGCTCTAAAACAGGCGAACGCTGCGATTATTGCAAAAGATACCTTTCTTACCAATATGTCCCATGATATTATTACCCCTATGAATGCGATTGTGGGCTTCACTATGCTGGCAAAAAAATATGCGGATGACAGAGAGAAAATAGGAGAGTACCTGGAGAAAATTGAAGAATCCAACAACCAGCTCCCACAGCTTCTTACAGATATCTTGAAGATAACGAAGATTGAGGCGGGGAAGACGCACATTTCTGAAGATGCTTGCAGTCTAGCTTTTATTGTGCGTGCAGTGTACACCTCAATGCTTGAGGAGGCGACAAAAAAAGGGATTAATCTGACAATGGATCTATCCGGATTAAAGCATGACGACGTCTATGCGGACCGCCAGAAATTATGTGAAATGCTTCTGCGCCTTTTGGATAATGCAGTTAAGTATACCCGGTCGGGAGGCTGGGTCAAAATCAGCCTTACGGAAATGGAAAAAGTGCAGGGGAATTACGCAGGTTATAGTTTTAAAGTAGAAGATAACGGAATCGGAATCAGTGAAAATTTTATGGGCCGTCTTTTCGAGCCGTTTGAGCGGCAAAGAAATACTACCTTAAGCAGAGTGAGCGGAACAGGGCTTGGCCTTACGATCACGAAGAATATTGTGGAGATGATGGGCGGAAGTATAGACGTGGAAAGTAAACCGGGAAAGGGCAGCTGTTTCACTATTACATTGAGCCTAAGGCTTCTGAATGCTGTAGATGAAGAAAGGGAAAGAATCGATGTTGAGCCTGAGAAACAGACGGCTGCAGGCTCCCGGATTCTTCTGGTGGAGGATAATGAGATCAATCAGGAGATCGAGACTGAGCTTTTGGAGAGCGCTGGATTTATCGTGGATACCGCGGTGAACGGAATGGTAGCAGTGGAGAAGGTACAGCAGGCGAAAGAGGGGTATTACAGGCTGATCTTGATGGATATCCAGATGCCGGTCATGGACGGGTATCAGGCGGCAAGTATGATCCGGGGGCTTGAGAGCCAGGGAAATTTGCGTGTTCCGATTATTGCATTGTCTGCAAACGCGCTGGAGGCGGACCGTAGAAAAGCGATGGAGAGCGGCATGGACGCGCATATGGCGAAGCCGCTTGACGTATCATTGTTGCTGGAAAAGATCAAAGAGATGGGGATTGTTCTATAAACGTGGAATGATAAATGCAAGGGGGAGAACATGACACTCGATAAGAGAAAAATGAGAAAAATCAAAAAGGCAGGGATCGCTATGATTCTCCTTTTTGTCTTACTGGGGGCAGGCTGTGGAAATAACTCCTCAGAGGTAAAGGAACCGAAAGAGGAGAAGAAAGAAGAGAGGATTGAGGAGAAAGCCAAGGAACCTGAAAAGGAACCAAAAGAGGAGGAAAAGGAAGAGGAAACTTCCGGTATTGCATCCCCTTCTGTAAACGGGGTTCTCCATGTAGAGGGAACAAAGCTTGTAGGCGCGAACGGTGAGAACGTTCAGCTGAAAGGGATTAGTACACACGGAATCGCCTGGTTCCCGGATTATATCAACGAGGAGTGTTTTCGACAGTTTCATGAAGAATGGAAGGCGAACGTCATACGTCTTGCCATGTATACTGCAGAGTCCGGCGGATATTGTACGGATGGAGACAAGGAAAAGCTGAAAGACCTTGTGAAAAGCGGTGTGGAATTCGCCTCAGCGCAGGATATGTACGTTATTATTGACTGGCACATCCTGTCAGATTCCAATCCGAATATGCATCTGGAAGAGGCAAAGGCATTTTTTACAGAGATGTCGGAAACATACCGCGATGCTAAGAACGTATTATTCGAGATCTGTAATGAACCAAATAATGGAACCACCTGGCAGGATGTTAAGAGCTACGCGGAAGAAATCATTGGTGTGATCCGCTCGAATAAGGAGGACGCCGTCATCCTGGTCGGAACACCAAACTGGTGCCAGTATGTGGATGAGGCTGCCGCGGATCCGATTACGACATACGACAATATTATGTACACACTCCATTTTTACGCGGCGACACATACGGATGACCTGCGGACGAGGATGAAGTCCGCCATTGACGCAGGACTTCCGATCTTTGTATCTGAGTATGGAATCTGCGACGCCAGCGGGAACGGAGCCATTGACGAAGCACAGGCGAATCAGTGGGTGGCGCTCATGGATGAATACGAGATCAGCTATGTGGCATGGAATTTGTCAAATAAGGCGGAAAGTTCCGCGATTCTTTTAAGCACCTGTACGAAGACGAGTGGATTTGGAGAGGAAGATTTCAGTACCTCCGGAATATGGCTTCGGAATATGCTGACAGGAGAAGCAGAGAATGCGGCAGGAAGCGCAGACGGATCAGACGCCGAGAAACCGGCGGCTGTGGCAGGGCAAGGGAATTTCGTCTGGCAGAGCGGCGATATGGAAGTCTCATCTTCGATCAAGAACAGTTGGGATGAGGGTGGAACACCAGTCTCCCAATACGAACTTATCCTGCGCAATACTTCTGGAAAAAGCTGTACAAGCTGGGAAGTGGATGTACCCTTTCAGGAGGAGATCACCTTATCGGATGGATGGAACGGTGAGTATTCTGTACAGGGGAAGACACTCCATATCACGTCCAAGGATTATAACGGCGCGGTTCCGGAAGGAGGGAGCGTGACGGATATTGGCTTTATTATTAAGGGAAGAAATGGAATCGAGCTATTATGAAATTGTGCTTTTTAGTCGATATAATATATACCAGTGTAAAAGCATGAAACAATCCAGGGATATCATTTAGTATTGTATTCATATATGGAGAAGGAAGACGAAAGGAGGATTCCTATGCAGGTAAGTAGTGAGAACACAAAAGTTTGTGCGAATACCGCGGCTGTAGGGATGGCTCCGACAAATTTGCTGAAAAACACAAGCAAAAGCATAAGCAGTGATTCCACGGCTTCCGAGTCTGGTGCAGCAGAGATGATGAGCTATCTTACGGGAAAATATAAGAATATCAATTTTAATTTCCTATCCTTTGACAGCAGTAATAAGATTAGCGGACATGCGGCAAATCTAAAAGGACTTAATAATGTAACGATTTCTACGAAGCTATTGGAAAAAATGAGCTCTGATGAAGAATTGCGCAAGTATGTAGAGGGAATTTTGGGCAATATGAATGAATACCGGCATCAGGCGCAGGCGCAGGCCATGATCGGCAATAAAGAGCTGGTAGGTATGGGGCTTGTTCTTGGAGATGACGCTCAAGTATATATGTGGACAGCCACAAAGGAACGGGATACGGAGTCGATTTATCCCACATACTGGCGCGACAGGGAGTCCACATCGTTCTATGCCAAGGAAGCGAAGAAGAAAAAAACTGTAACGAATTATAATTATTCGCAGAGTACCAATATGATGCGTTTGGCGAACGCCAAGAATGTGACGGCTGTAAGAGGGTTGATTGCAGCAAAATACGGCGAGATCCAGAAGGTCAAAGCGCAGGTGAGTGATTCTGCGGAAGCGGCGGCGATCGTCCGAAAGATAAAGTCAGTTATCATGAATGGGAATCTGAAGATTTCAAGGCTCCATAAGGAAGAGAATCTGCAACGTCTTCAGAAGTCTGCGGAAAAGAAGTTGAAGGAAAAGCTTGCAAGGCAGCTTGCGGAAGAGCTGAGACGCAAGAAGACGGCCAGAAAAGGTCTGGAGCATTGTCAGACTGCGGATATAGGAGATATCTTCGTCAAGCCGTCTGTCAATGATGAACAGTTCAGACAAATCGCGGAGCAGTATGCCCAATCGTTGTTCCCGGATGGAGCCGTTTCATCAGGAGATATCGCGGCAAGCCAGGGAGGGGTATCGGAGGCTGTGGATATCACGGTTATGAGTGCACCGGTCATTTCAATTGACTGCTGTATTTAGCAGGGTGCGTGGAGGATAAGAATATTAGACGGATAAGAATAAAAACTGCTGTCACACTGAATGATAAATATCATCAGTAGTCAGCAGTTTTTTGAACCATCGATTATTTATTTTGTTTTAGCATCTCCTCAAGAATCTCCTTGGGTACGGTTTCAGCGGCGCGCTGGTTTTCAACGACGGCTTCCTTTAATTCAGTCCGGAGAACAGGAATTTCTTTCGGAGCGTCGATCGCAAGTTTTACCCAGTCAGTTCCAGTATCCATAACAGTTAATGTGATATTGTCATTGATCGAAAGCGCTTCTCCTTTCTTACGCTGCAGTATGAGCATCCTTATTCCTCCTCTCCTTTATGGATCAGGCTGGAAAGTGTGTGACGGAAAGTATATTCCGGATTATCCAGAATGATCTGTTTTGCTTTTCGTGTAAAACCATTGACAGCAAGTGGTGCCTTCAGGTCAATGGTAGATTCAGCGATCGAATCCAGAATAACACTGGTGACATAATATGAAATATCGTCCTCAGACTCTGCGCCCAGTTCTTCTAGGTCCTGATCGGAAAGCGTCGGCTTATAATCCGGATAGACTCCAAACGGATTCATTAATATGAAGGAAAGCGTATCGTTCTCTAGGCTCTGCAGAGAAATTAAAGAGTCGTTATATTCATTAAAAGGAAGAGGCAGGTATTCTGTATACGTCTCAAAACCAAAAAGCCCGTTGATAACGTGGATCGTATCTTTTTGTTCATAAGAAACCTGTCCAAAATATTTTGCATTGATCTTCAATAGATTGTACCTCCTAAAAGTATAGATAAGGCTTTTGCACTGTACTCATATATGATTATAGTGCAAAATGATATCTACGGATTGTTTCGTGCTTCGCACTTCTACAATCCTACCCAATATTCGCATTCTCGTGTTGCTTCGCACCACTTCATGCTCATATAGGGGCGTGCAATAAAGCCTTATCCCCACTGGCAAGCAAGCTTGCCGTGTGAAATGGCTTTTTGCACTGATATCATATATAAAAGTAAGGGCTTAAGTTTTAAGCCCTTACATCAAGTGGTTCATAGTTAGGATCTGCGCTTGGCGGCACATAAATCGGTCCACCGACATACTCTATCACAACATCAGGATGCTGCGTGATCGACATTTCAATATTACCTGGAATAAACTCAAAATTTCCATTTGCAATTTTTAGATCAAAATTCAGTTTATCCATTTGGTAGTTGATCGTCAAATCAGGAGCTTCGTAGTTAATGTCTACCGGTTCAGACGGAGTAAAACCGAGCTGAAACTCTCCTGTCGGCTGAGCGGTTCTTTGTTTCATGATCGTGCCGATCATATCTTCACCGATATCCGCCTTCAGTAGGAGCTGCCCCTCTTGTGCCAACTGTGCTGTAGCGCTGTAAGCGGCATCTGCACCCTTTTGAGCGATCTGCGCAACGCTTCTAGCAGTAGTCGGTGTGATAGAATTCCGCGCTGCAGATGAATCAAGATGTAGCTTTACCGGACGGCTCTTGATTGACAGTCCGCCATCGTTCCGATGAATTTCCAGTTCTGCTTTAGAACTATGATACTCCAATCGGGCATTGTTCACCTTAAATTCATATTGAATGGGGACAGTCGTAATTTGAATAAGTTGATCCATGCATATCTCCCTCCCTTCTTTTAGAATTTAATATCAGACACTTTGAAGCTCATACAAAGAGCTTAACTCATAAAATCGATAAACGACGGTGTCAAAATATTATTTCCAACCTTCAGAGCAGCATTATAAGCATACTGTGCCCATGAAAAATCCATGATCGCCTCCGCCATATCGACATTTACGACATTGTCTATTTGAGAAGCCAGACTAATCTTGTTGGATTCAAGCCGTTCTTTTGTAGTGGTAAGGAACTCGGTCTGCGTACCCAGTGTCGTGATCTTTTCAAGCACATTGCTGCGGCCTTCATCAAAAGCATTCAAGAGACGCTTATATTCTTCTACATCAAAATCTTCTTGACTCAGGACATCGGCAATCTGTCCGGCAAGAATTACCATATTCTTACTGGTTCCATCATCATTCTGCCCGTAACCGATCAGGTTGATGCCGGGAAGGCTTGTGTCAAACGCGCTGGAAGGAGATACGACGTTCTGCCCATCTATTGTCAAACCAAATCCGAGGTCAATGTATGCGCTGTCTTCTGAAAGCTCTTCCAGACGCGCTAAAGAAGCGGGATCGTCCACATCCACTCCCCTGTACTTTAGAACCTGCTTTCCATTCTCTTTTGTAAGTTCAAAAGGAGATGTCATGCCGTCGCTTCCGGCAAAAACATAGCGGCCTTCATAAGAGGAATTCAGACTGAGCAGAAGGCTTTCCTGTGCGCCGCGCCATGCGGCTGCATATGTTTCACGGATATCAAGAGTTCCGTTCGTTCCATTCAAAGCTTCCAAACCATACTTCTTACTTAAATTCTGCGAGATCGTGTTGATCTGCATCGCAGCGTCTTCCTGCGCATCCTGGAAAGACTGTACATCGTCTACCAGGCTCAAATAATCTTCATTCCTTGCATACTTCCGTTCCAAGACAGCGGAACGAAGCGCACTTGCGGGATCCTCCGCCGTTGAATTGAACTTACGGGACGTCATAACCCGTGTCCTCATCGTATCTAAGTTGGAAATGGAAGTGGAAAGGTTCGACTTATAATTTCGCAAAATGGCATTCGTAGTAATTCTCATGATCTATTTAACCTCCTAACTTATCGTCCGACCACACCGGTACCATTAATCAGCTTATCAAGAGCTTCATCCAGAGTAGTCATGAGCCTCGCCGCAGCGCTGTAAGATTGGTTGAAGTGCAGCAGATTCATACCTTCTTCATCAAGTGAGACGCCGGAGATGGCATCTCGGGAATTTGACGTCTGGTTAATAACAGAAATCTGATTGTTCAGCATTGTCTGCGCGGAGTTGGCGTCAATACCCAATGTGTTTTCAATGTTGGCAAAGCAGTCATAAAAGCTTCCGGTATAGAACTTGGTTCCGTTAACTGAGAACTTATGGGGCGACTGCAGCAGGTTAATCATGTTAAGAATATTATCCCGAGCTGTAGAACCAATCTTGTCGTCCACAGGAACGACTGAATTTGTGATCCCATAAGTTCCGTCCGTCCATCCGTCTGCGATTTTGATATTCGATGCAGTAAAGACGCCGGAATTATCGTTTGTAGCGAATAAGGGTCGATCCTCGGTAGGCGTTCCTGTTCCAATCACATTACCTTTATCGTCTGTCTTCACCGCCATATTTGCCTTATTGAAGGCTTCTGCAAAGGTTGCAACAAGAGAATCCAAAGCTTTTTCATAATAGCCAAGTCCCTTGAAGTCAGAGTTATCAAAATCGCCGGACTTATTCAGAAGGTCAAGAGTTCCCTTCAAAGTTCCGTTACCCAAGAGGTCTGTGATATCAGAAGTATTCCCCTTTGCGTCCGTGAGGGAGAGAGTAACAGGCTGACCGGTAATATCGGTATCAAATTTACCGAACAGACCGTCGGATATCAACGTGTAGCTCTTGCCGTTCACATCAGTAAAACGAACGTCCAGAACTTCTATGGTCTGGTCAGGACTGATGGACTTTTCCTCGTACTTCACTGTGATCGGAAGATAGCTGGCAAGCTCATCTAACAGAGAGTTTCTCTGATCCTGAAGTTCCAGCGCTGGATTGCCAAGAATCTGGCTGTTCTTGATGTTGGAGTTCAGATTGGCTATATTCTCAAGAAGCTCATTGACACTTGTGATGTCCGTAGTGGCAAACCCAGTCTGAATATCCTCGCGGACATCTTGGAGACGGGTCGCGTTATCGTGGAAAAGATTCAGGAGAACCTGCATCTTGGAACGTACCATTGTATCAAATTCTTTATTGCCAACTTCGTTAGAAAGAGTGCTTAAGGCATTCGTGACAGCGGACAGGGCGTCGCGGACACCAGAAACGGTAGCCTCGTCGAGAATATCGGACAGACGGTCAAAACCAGCCGCATGTGCATCCGTTGTTCCAAGCTTCCCGATCTGAGAACGGTACTGCGCATCCAGAAATGGGTCGCGAAGCTGGGAAACTCCTGTCATCTCAACGCCAAAACCGACCCGAACACTAGAATTCGAGTTGTAAAAATCACCTTTCTGTGTATTTAAACTGGCAATGTCAAGACGCTGTCTTGTATAGCCTGGCGTATTAATATTGGCAATATTCTGTCCCACAACATCTAGGGCTTTCTGGCTGGCAGCCATTCCAAGCTGTGCGGTGGTAAAACCGGCAAAAGTAGAACGTATCATAAAAATCCTCCTCCTGATCTCTTATACTGAACGGCTGGTAAAATGCTTACCATCCGGATCATCTTTCTTTTTTCCTGTAGCAGAGTAAGTGGTCTTCGCGGCGGAATCCGAAACGATCGCAGACTGTATTGCATGAAGATTGACTTCGATAATATCCCGTGCATTATCACTAATCGACCGGAACATCTGAACCTGGCTGCTGAGTTGGTCGAACAGGGGACGCAGCACAGTGGCAACGTCCTCCGGCGCTTTTTCTAGAATCTGACGAAACGTATTGTTCTCCATATTCAATCGTCTCTGAGCCGCCTCTCTTTTCTGCTCAAGCCCTTTTAGCTGAAGAATGAAAGCCTGTTCTTTATGCATACATTCTTCTACAAAAGACACACGATTCTTAATAGCGGCGTCAAGCTTTTCCTGTTCCACAGGGATCATATTTTCAAAAAGAGCGATCAATTCTCTAATGACCTCAATGAAGCCTGTAAATTCTTCCATATTCAAGAACCCTCCTACAACAAAAGCATCCTGGACGCGATCGCATAAGTATCAATCTGATAGGTATGGGCTGCGACCTGATCCTGCAGGTTCTTGATTCTCTCCTCTGACGCGGTATTCTTGACCTCAGAAGAGAGCTTCTGGGAGACAGACTTGGCGAATGTATGCTCCTCGATCTGTCTTGGGTTAGACTTTATGATGATCGCATCAAAGCTGTGCCCGTCATTTGAAGAAGGCAAAGGAGCAGAACCGCCCTTTGTATGTGGGCGCAGATCGGTATAATTATTCATGATATTATTAATGGAAACTTTCATGCTGAACTCCTCTTTCTTTCCTGATGTAAATCACTTCTTTGCTATATAATGAATATCGGCACAACTTTTGGAATCATAACCCAAAAATATAAGAATCATTTCGGTATTATTTTTTTAGATGGTTCAGCAGGACAGATGGAATATTTTCACATGATGCCTGTGTACATACTGCCCCGATGTTGAAAGCAACCATAGGCATTCCGTAAACAACGCACGATTCTTTATCCTGTCCGATGGTGAAGGCGCCGCTCTGGCGCATCTCCAGGAGTCCATCTGCTCCATCGCGTCCCATACCGGTCATGATGATCCCGACTTTTTTGATCGCGACATTTTTGGCGATGGAATGGAAGAGAACATCAACCGACGGACAATGACCGCTCACTTTTGCGCCGGTACGGCACTGTACAATATAGTTAGAGCCAGAGCGGACGACTTCCATCTGTTTTGCGCCCGGTGCGATTAGGGCAAGGCCGGGACGGATAATATCGCCGTTTTTGGCCTCCCGTACCTCCAGGCTGCAGATACGGTTCAGACGTTGTGCATACATCTCCGTAAAACCTTCCGGCATATGCTGGGTGATTACAATACCCGGCATACCGGCGGGAAGCTTTTTCAGCACAGCGAGGGTAGCCTCCGTACCTCCGGTGGAAGCACCCAGACCGATGATCGTGGAATCCAGGACAGCGCGCGAAAGAGGTGGGAAAGGCAGAGGCTTTGCCGGAGCCTGGGCGTTGTTCTGCGATGCTCCGGCTGGCTGCTTAGAAATACGCACCTTCGCACGGGCGGCTGCCCGCACCTTTAATGTAAGCGAGGCAAAAAACGATTCTTTTGAATGAGGACTCATGTCCGGTTTGCGTACAAAGTCGACGGCGCCCGCGGACAGAGCGTCAAATACGCTTAAATTCAATGACGATACCAGAACGACTGGAATCGGATTGGTAGGCAAAAGCTGTTTCAGAAAATCGATACCGGAGAGCCCCGGCATTTCCACATCCAGCGTAAGGACGTCTGGTTTTAGCACGGGAATCTTCTGTTTTGCATCATAGGCATTCACCGCATAACCGACGACTTCGATCCCGGGCTGGGAGGAAAGATGTTGTATGAGCATCTGACGGAACAAGGACGAGTCGTCAACGGTCAGAACTCTGATTGTTTGATTCATAAAAACCATCCTTTCCTATGCAGAAAACTGCATAGATCATTGTAGAGAAATATGTTAAGACAAAAGCTGCTTCTGAGGTTCAGGAAGCAGCTTACTGTTCGCTAAATCTTACGATATGTAGCAGGCTTTAAGTATTTATAAGGCGTCGTCGTCTTATTCAAGCCTTCCGAATGGCCGATCAGAAGATAGCCCCCGGGATTGGTAGCGTTGAAAAACCGATTTACCAACGCCTCTTTTGTGGGCTGGTCGAAATAAATCATTACATTCCGGCAAAAGATAACGTCAAATTTTAATCGAAACCGAATCGGATCCATTAGGTTGAAGGTCCGGAAAATGACGTTGGACTTTATCTCAGGGGCGACTGTATAGGTGCCAGGTTCGCCGACGGGCCGGAAATACTTCTTCTTCCAGGCGGGAGACAGTTCCTTTAATGAGTCCTCGTCATAAACGGCATTCTTAGCAGCGAATAGCGCATTCTGAGAAATGTCAGTCGCAAGGACTCTTGTATCCCACGCGGATGCCTTGGCTCCAAAGTACTCCTTAATGATCATGGAGATCGTATAAGGTTCTTCCCCGGAAGAACATCCAGCGCTCCATATACTGAGTACCTTGTCCTTCTTGGTCTCCTCAAGATATGGAAGGATGGTGTCCTTCAAAAGCTCAAAATGGGTTCCCTCACGCATAAAAAAGGTATAATTTGTCGTAAGTTTATTCAGCATTAGCTCTAAGTCTTCTGGAGCCCGGTTCTTAATGAGATGATCTATATATTGTTGAAAACTGGAAAATCCCATGGACAGAATCGTGTTAGAAAGCCGTCCGACGATAAGCTGACGCTTCTTCGACAAATCAATACCATAATTTTCGTGTACAAACTGAACTAAACGCTGAAAGTCAGCGTCATTTATTGATAACATAAATAAGCCTCCCTAGTAATGATTAATAAGTCTGAACAAGCTTTTCACAGTCCAGGAACAGGATCACAGAGCGGTCGCCAGAGGAAACCATCCCGTTAATCAGTTCCAGCTGGTTCTCGACCGGAACAGGGGAGATCAGGCTTTGATTGATGTCCATGACCTGCTGGACAGCGTCCACGATAATACCAATCTGCGTGGCATTGATATCCAGCACGATAATGCAGGTAGTGCCTGTATATTCAATAGAAGGCTTGCCCATGCGGAGACGGATGTCAATGATGGGGATGATCTGCCCTCTTAAATTAATGACGCCTTTTACATAATCCGGGACGAGCGGAAGCATCGTGATCGAATGGTCGGTGATGATCTCAATCACATAATTCGTGCTGATTCCAATGCTCAGTCCGTCTGAAGTGAATGTTAAGAACCGCTCAGTGGGGACAGCGCTGCCTTCCTCCGCGATCTCATTAGCTGTGATATTTTCCATTGTATCTGCTGACATAAGTTATTCCTCCGATTTCTGTACAATTTAATATTGATTAACGGACATTGCATATAAGTTGCCAATATCCAAAATAAGGCTGATATCGCCGTCGCCCAGGATCGTGCAGCCGGTGACTCCTGAATTCTTAATGTTAAAGTTGCCAAGAAATGCAGGAAGCGGTTTGACAACGACCTGCTGCTCGCCGAGAAGCTCGTCAACGAACAAGCAGTAGGATTTATCGGCAGCTTCTACCCAGATTAAGATACCGTCTTCGATATTGGTTATCTCTGTCTCAATATTATACAATTCATGTACTCTTATAATAGGATAGAACTCATCTAAGCACTTAATGATCTCATTTCCACTTGCGTCATAAATGATATCTTCTTTTGACGCTTTAAGGGACTGACGGATATTCGTGATCGGGATCGTGAACATGGACTTCCCGACAGATACTTCCATACCGTCCGTGATCGCCATGGTAAGCGGAATCTTTAACGTGGTGCAGGTTCCCTTGCCAAGCTCGCTTGTGATGGAGATTGTACCCCCCACAGACTCTACGTTCTTCTTCACAACGTCCATACCAACGCCACGCCCGGAATACTCCGTAACTTCTTCGTTCATGGAAAATCCTGGCAGCATGGTAAGGGCAAGGATTTCCTTTTTAGAATACTCGCTGGCAGGTTTTGTGAGGATGCCGTTGCGCTCTGCCTTGGCGAGGATCTTGTCGGTATCCATGCCGCGTCCGTCGTCCTGAATGGTGATGATAACGTCGCTTCCCGTATGGGTTGCGGCAAGAATGATCTCCGCCTGAGGATTCTTCCCCGCGTCAATACGTTCTTGAACATTCTCTTCAACACCGTGATCCATAGAGTTACGGACAATGTGCATGATCGGATCGCTGATGCTATCGACAACGGTCTTGTCGATCTCTGTATTCTCACCGATCAAGGTAAGCCGGGTATCCCGGTTCAGATTCTTTTTCATATCGCGGACAATACGGTTCATCTTCTGGAAGGTTCCGGAAATGGGCACCATTCGGAGAGACATGGCAATGTCCTGGAGATCATCCGTCAGTTTTCTGAGCTGCCGAGCTGACTTTGTGAAATTGTCCAGCTTTAGGTTCTGCAAATCCGGAGAGGAAGTAACCATAGATTCCGTAATAACGATCTCACCTACAAGGGCGACCAGGCTGTCCAGCTTAGATAGGTTCACGCTGATTAGGCTCTGCTTCACCGGAGTATTATTATGCTGCGCGGGAGCCTTAGGCGCTTTAGGAGGCGCGGGAGCAGCCGCAGGGGCGTCCGTTCCTGCAGCGGCCTGGCTGTGGACCGGCTCCGGCTCAGGAGCCGCCTGCTTAGCGGCAACATTCTCAATGACCTCGTAGGTTTCCACACTGTTCTGGCTCTTGATGACCTGGAGCGCTTTCTCGACATCTTCCTGGGAAGAAAGACCGACGAAGAAACCGTTCTTAACAATGGTATCCATCGTATCGCTGTTGGTCTCTACATCCTCCGGGTAATGCTCGAATTGAAGTTCAATATCCTTCAAGGCAGTTACGACCATAAAAGCGCGCAAATTCTCCATACCGGAACCCTGCTCAAATTCAATCCGAATAAAAAAAGGAAGTTCGCTGTCCGGGCATCCTTGAAGCTCTTGGTTGATCGCGGCGATCGCCTGGCTGTCGGCAGCCGGCAGGTCGGAAGCAGAGCTTTTTTCCGGGGCGGGAGAAGACGATTCGCCTTTGCCGCCAGAACTGATTTTTTCCAAAAAACTATTAATATTTCTGATGATTGGGTCGATATTAGTGCTAAGGGGCTCATCGTTTTCGATTTTTTCTACTTCTGCACGAAGGGCGTCCGTAGACTGGAACATCAGGTTAAACAAATCATTTTTGTGTGCCTCATCCATGGAATCCAATCCGTTTTCACGGATATAGAAGAATAAGTCTTCTATATGATGCGCGATCTCCATTACTGTGGAAAATTCCATCATGGCAGAAGAGCCTTTGATAGTATGCATACTGCGGAAGATCTCGTTAACATCATTCGTGGTGAAATCTTTATTCTTTTCCGCTTCTATCAAAAGTTCATCCAGTTGTTCCAAAAGAGTGTTTGTTTCATAAAGATACATTTCAAGCATGTTATCCATAATCTTACTACCGCCTTATCTCTGTATGTTTGATTAATATTTATTTATATATCGGCATGTTGGTGGAAAAGAATAAGGGTAAACTGTAGAGCAGGTGAAAAAATGTCAAATATTTTAAAAGTAACAACTCCAACCACGGGAACAGGATATGAAAATACAATCAATCGGCAGAATCCTTCCCATCAGTCGGAGAATCTGAGTATAAAGAATCCGGTAGATCCGACGCGGGTAGTGAGGGCGGACGGACGGAACGAGACGAACGGGGAGCAGGGGGTCCGGAAAGGGATTTCCTATGAGTCTAATTTTGGAAACTTCGTACAGTCTCTACGCGATCTTCCCAAGCTGAATGAAACGATGACAAAGATGATATTCGGCGGGATGGCGAGCCTGGTGGAATCCGGGATTGGGAAGGGAACCGCGGCCGAGATACAGGAATTGTTCCAGATGTTGGAGATGTCCCCGGATAAGCTGGCCGAATTTCTTAAGAACCAGATGGCAGGGGCGAACCGCCTGCAGGGACCGCTGTTCGACATGCTGCGCCAGATTATGGACGAGGCGACGACGGTGGAGCTGAAGTCCGGTATCCTGGATTTCCTAAGAAGGTATAATGATATGTCTTCTGGGAAGCATCTTCTGCAGAATATTAAAGGGACGCTGGAGGAGATCGGCGAGTACATGTTCCGCAATGACAGGATGGGACTTGAGAAGCTGGCGGCAAAGCTTCAGCCGTACAGCATGCAGGCGAACGCGGAGAATGCACAGTTACTTAAAGGCGAGATTATCCCGTATCTGGGAAGATATATCTCCGCCACCAGGGATATGGGGACGATCCGGGACCTCATCAGTCTTCTGACGCTGAATACATCCCGCTATGAGAATGGGAATCTGGATAATGTAGCCCAGGCGTTCCAACGGCTGATGGATTTTCCGACCTTTCAGAAGCATTTCAGCGGTATGACGTCCGCGGATCTGAAAGAAATGCTTGGCAATGTGGATTTCGACAAAGCGGCAGGCAGGATGCAGTGGGCGGATAAGCTGCTGAATATCATGGAGGCGGGAGTCCGCGGGGACGCTGGCGTGGAGAACCGGGAAGCCTTTGTGAATGTGATGAAAGCGATGCTTGTCAATGAAAGCGTATATATGCCGGTGATGCATGTCATGCTTCCGGTGATTTTGGACGGCGTTCCCATGTTTTCGGAGATGTGGGTGGATCCGGATGAAGAATCCGGGAATCCGGGGTCTAAGGAGAGGGGCGTCAAGCTTCTTATAAAATTCGATCTAAAAGATGTTGGCTTTTTTGACCTGATGATGTATTATGAGAAGGGGAAGATGGATATGTTGATCCATTATCCGAAAGAGCTGGCGGAACACGAGAGCGAAATCCGGGACGGTATCCGGAAGATCATGAGCCGTAACAACCTGGAGCTGGAATATCTGGCTGTAGAACAAGGTGAGGAATCCATACCGGTGTCTGCCGCGTTCCCCAAGATATTTGAAAGGAGAAGCTCGGTCAATGTCACAGCGTGATGATGTGTTGAATAAAAAGGCCGTTGCACTGCGGTATGATGAGAATAAGGACGTGGCGCCGGTCATCGTAGCGTCGGGATTAGGCTATATGGCGGAACGGATTGTGGAGATGGCGAATGAGAACGGTGTTCCGGTGTATGAGGATAATTCTCTGGCGACTGTCCTTACGCAGTTGGACTTAGGAACGCCGATCCCTGAAGAACTGTACCAGGCGATCGTTGATATCTATGCATATTTTTTGAAATATACTCCGCACCGGAAGCTAGAAGAGGTTTCGGAGGAGGAAGAAGCTGCGGAGCCGCAGGAAGGACCAGAAGAACCGCAGGAGACGGAGACGGCTTGATAGACGTGCGGATCGGGGGATTGTGATTCGGGAGTGAAAAAGAGGTTAAGAGATGGGCAGGAGATAAAAATTCCTGCCCATTTTTGCCTTTTATGCTTTTTATCTTACTGCGGCTTTGCGGCCCGCGCTTTTGACTGAAGAAGCTCTGTCTGGAATACGAACTGTCGTACCTTCGCCTCCGCCCGCGCGGACATCTCGATGAACTGGCATCCGTATCCGAACAGGCCGTCTTTGCGAACCGGACGGCGCTTACGGATCAGCGCTTTGATAAATACCGGCTCCCTGGCGTCGGGAAGAATGGCGGAGATCACGGAGCCGGGCGTAAACTCTTTCCTGGAAACGAACAAAAATCCTCCGGTTCCGATATCTTTGACAGTGATGCTCTCCTCCTGAGACTGTTCGTTTATCCAGACCATGGTCCGAAAAGACACGTAGACACGGAAATTGGTCCGCAGTTCAGGCATCTCGTCGGTTGTCCCGCGCACATAGTACCAGGGCCCTCTTGCGTCCGACGGATCATTTCCCTGATATGTAAGAATTTCGCCTGACAGAGTAAAAAGGAAAGAACGAAAATCGTTATCACTACCGTCCGGCATCAGGAAAACGCGTTCCGGTATAGGGAAACAAGGTTTTTCTGGAAAAACAAAAACTGTCGTGTCAAAGCTATCCCGGAAATACCGGATGCTGGAAAATAAAGAACAATCCATATGGTATAATGTTCCCTGCTCGGTATGCAGGGATGAATTCATCGTTGACATTGTTAGCACCTACCAAATCTTCTTGAGCTGTTGTTTGTAAACAAACTGACGGATCTCACGTTCTACATTATTTTTAACGTCTATAAACTGGCAGCCGTAGCCGTAAAGGTCTTTTCTGAGCTGCTGTTCCCGCAAGGTCATTGCCTGAAGTTTCTGATTTACCTTGGAAAAACAATAACTGAACTCAAAGGTTTCTCCGCGGGTTAGGCGGGTGGCAGTGGCGAGGAAAAGACCGCCGACGCTGATATTCTTGATCGTTCCTGTGAAAACGCCCTGTGTATGGGAAGTGAACTGAATCTCGCCGGACAGCTGCGTGCGTGAAAACTCAACTTCCACGTCCATCGGCACGCGCAGATCTTTCTGGCGCTGGAGAATCTCGCCGACTTCGAGGATGAAACAGTCGGCCACCCACGGCTCCCATATGGAAGGGTCAAAACTCTTACGGATATTGAGTTCGCAGATTGTTTTGATATATCCTACTTGGCTGTCGCAGAAATCGACCCGGAGCCTGTCGGTATGGGCGCCCAGCCGGGTGTCGTCGTCAAAGTATAAGAGAATCTGCTCGTCGTCGTGTATGACCCGCGCCGGAACCTGGACGCCTTGCTCTTCTCCAAAGATGATACATTTATAACAATCTTTCAGAAGCATAGTTTGAAAGCCTCCCTTCATAAAAAATACAAGATTTAGATAGCATTAGTTTATCATGCCGGCAGGGGAAATGCAAATG
Source organism: Coprococcus sp. (assembly GCA_022793995.1). Lineage (GTDB taxonomy): Bacteria > Bacillota > Clostridia > Lachnospirales > Lachnospiraceae > Allocoprococcus. Next base: position 52,357 of record JAAWDY010000067.1, on the reverse strand, counting down.
GTTGAGAAGGATATATTTTGAAAAAATTCCGTAACTATTCACGATACCTTGCACTCCACTGCAAGGCATCCGGTTAGTAAAGTAGTGGTTTCAGGCATCCAGCCCCTCGCCATCAGGCGACTTTTCAATGGGCTGGATGCGTTACGATTCGCGGCAGCCTGCCATACAAATCCGTAAATCTGCGAAACCTTCCAACAAGCTATATTTGTTTCTTGCTAATGACTTGCAATTTGCAGTACATAATGATAAAATGGCTCTATAGGAGGTGTTTAATATGGTTAAAAATGCAACTGTAAGCGCACGGATAGATGAGGATATAAAGAATCAGGCGGAAGAGATACTTCACCAACTTGGTATTCCTGTGTCTGTCGTCATAAACACATTATACCATCAGATTATCGCGCGAAACGGAGTCCCCTTTTCTTTGACGCTCCCCCGGAAGCCTAAATCTTTGGGGGAAATAACAAAGTCTGAACTTGACGCCAAACTTCAACACAGTTACGAGCAGGCGTGTTCTAGGCAAGGAAGACCGCTGGATGATGTCTTTGAAACAATCGAAAGGAAGCATATTTGATGGACAGTTTTGAAGTTATCATCACGCCTGATGCGGAAAATGATTTAAATAACCTTGATAATTATATCACTTTCCAGCTTATGGCTCCAGATACAGCGATTCGCTGTATCCGCGACATTCGCGCAAAAATATCGGAATTGCGAAGCACCCCAAAGCGGTATCGCCTGGTGGAAGATGAACCGTGGCATTCTCGTGGAGTGCGTCGTATGAACGCTAAGAACTTTGCTGTGTTTTTTTATGTCTACGAGGAATATTCCGAAGTATATATTCAGAATGTCATCTATCAGAAGCGCGACCTGCCCAAAGTACTGTCTGAGTTATATTCGGATATAGGTGAAGTGATTTGAGCTTGTTTTTCCGGAGCGGAATGAGTGAATTTATAAAGGATGCAGAATAAAGCCATTATTAAGACTTGTTTCTTTTTAATGGTTTTTCTTTGTAAAATTTTATTCCTGCGAAGCGGAGCGTAGACCAAATACCCCGCAGCTTGCTGCGCATAATAAGTTTCACGCCCCGTCAGCTTGCTACTGGGTATATGACTTGAAAGTAAATATTTTTACTAAAAATATTTACTTGCAATGCATGCGCGGTATTATAAAAATTGCACAAAAACGGAGTGAATATCATGTGCATATTGTGAAAAACGAATTCATTAGTAAAAAAGTGTTGATTTTTTACTAATAAAAGAGTATAACTAAGATATGAAAAATCAAAAGATTTAAAAAATATAAGGAAATAGATTTATTTTTTGAAACAGATAATTACATCAAAGAGGTAAAAAATTTTACTAAAGGTGGTAAATAGAATGACTTTAAAACATGTGGCAGAGAAAGCCGGGGTATCCCAGGCGGCGGTTTCAAGAGTACTGAAGCAGGACAGGACATTTTCCGTGTCAGAGGAGACCAGGCAGAAAATTCTGCGTGCGGCGGATGAGTTAGGATATCGTTCTCAAAGCTGGTTAGATCAGGATATAGCAGGTCCTCTTTCAAGAGGAAAGGTGGGAGTATTCCTCCTTTATAACGAGTTGACGGAAGTGGAGGACAGCTATTATCAGATTGTACGGCTGAACGCGAAGAGCGAGCTGGAGAAGAATGGGTTTAAGGCAGTGGAGTTTTTCCGTGAAACAATGGAGAAAGGGATGGAGGAGATCGACAGCTTCCAGGGAATCATTCTGGTTGGACATCCGGGGAACTGGTTTCGGATGGAAGGACTTCGGTCAACGCTGAAGGATATGGGGCTTCCGATTGTTTGCGCTGATTTTCAGCTCAAAGAGGAGGAACTTAACGCGGATTATGTAATCAATGATTTCGAGAGCATTGTGAAGAAAGCGTTAGAATGTTTTGAACAGAACGGTTATGAAGAGATCGGCTATATCGGCACTTATGGGATACAGGTTCCAGGGGAACTGCAGGAAGACGACAGATATCGGTATTTCAGGAAAATGATGGAGGAGAAGGAGCGGTTCCATGAGGAGTTTGTGTGGTTGGCAAAAGACAGCCGTATTGAAAATGGATACGAGCTTGGGCGGAAGATTTTAGAAGAGAAGCAAAAGCTTCCCCGGGCAATATTTGCGGAAAATGACAATATGGCGATCGGCTTTTTGCGCGCATTGAAGGAAAACTCGGTAAGCGTGCCGGATGAAGTTTCGGTAATCGGATGTAACGATATCCAGACGGCCGCGTTTGTGACGCCGCCGCTGACAAGCGTAAAGATTTACAACCATTTGACAGGGACGATGGCGGCACGGCTTTTGACAGACCGGATCGTGACAAAGAGAGAAGAAGGGGTGAAACTGATCGTTCCCAATAGGCTGGTTATCAGGGAAAGCTGTCGGGAGGGACGCGGTTAATCAGGAGGAAGGACATGGAATTTGAATACAGACATCAAGATTGGAATAATGTGAAGGTGCTCGGAAGAAACCGTTTGTGGGTACGGCCTTTTTACTGTGGGTTTCGGAGTACAAAAGCCGCACGGACATTCGGGAAGGGAGAAAGCGGAAATTATATTCTTCTGAATGGGGAGTGGAAGTTTGCATATTTTACATCTCCGTTTTTTGTGCCAAAAGAATGTACGGAGGAAATGTACGACGATCGGACATGGGGGCATATGCCGGTTCCAGGGCATTGGCAGTTACATGGGTATGGTACTCCGCATTATAACGATGCGTTTGCACTTTTCCCGATCACAGACGATCCGGCGATTCAAAATGATAATCCGACGGGTGTGTACAGAAGAGAAATTGAACTTCAAATCGAGGAAGACAGAGAGTATATTTTACGGTTTGACGGTGTGGAAAGCGCGTACCATGTGTGGATAAATGGTGAGTTTACCGGTTACAGCCAGGGACCCCGCAATACCGCGGAATTTGACGCGACGCCCTTTTTAAAGAACGGACGGAATGTCATTGCGGTAGAGGTATACAAGTATTCCGATGGAAGTTACCTGGAGAACCAGGATATGTGGTGGTTTGCGGGAATCATCAGGGACGTAGCACTGATTATAAGGCCCAAGGTGCATGTGCTGGATTTTAAAATCGACACATTGCTGGAAGAAGACGGCCGGACGGGAAGCTATCACATGAACCTGATTATGGAGAACAATCAGGGGGAAGAGAGCGGCGGGATATCGTTTCAGATTATAACGACGCTCTGGGATGGAGAGAAAAAAGTATTCTCCGACATCCAGGAGGTGAAAAGCGAAAAAGGAAGGGCTACTGTTTCATTCGAGAAAGTGATCGAAGAGGTTCGGGCATGGTCGGCTGAATCACCTTACCTTTACGAAACCGTGATAGAACTAAAGGAAGGGGGGCGTCTCATCGAGGCGTATTCCTGCCGGAATGGTTTTCGGACAATCTGCCTGAGAAACGGTCTTTTCTATATAAATGGCTGTCCACTGAAGCTGAAGGGTGTGAACCGACACGACTGGAACGAAAAGGAGGGGCGTTGTATCACAGAAGAGGATATGCTGGCAGACTTGTATCTGATGAAACAGAACAATATCAATGCGGTACGTACCGCCCACTACCCGCCGTCCCCGGCGTTTCTGGACTTATGCGATAAGCTTGGGTTCTATGTGATGGAAGAAGCAGATCTGGAGTGCAACCAGATGGCATACACGAAGAAGATGAACCGGCTTAGCGACGACGTCCTCTGGGAAGAAAGCTATATCGACCGTTCTGAACGGATGGTCCGGCGGGATAAGAATCATCCGTCCGTCCTGTTCTGGTCCTTGGGAAATGAATCCGGATTTGGGACCGCGTTTGTGGCCGCAGGGAAATTTGTAAAAGAGTATGACCCGACAAGGCTGGTTCATTATGAAGAGGACAGGGACGCGTCGATCGCAGATGTTTACAGTTCAATGTATACAAGGCATCACCAGCTCGAGGCGCTTGGCAAAGATGTTTCCAAAGCAAAACCGCATATTGTCTGCGAATATGCACACGCCATGGGAAACGGTCCCGGCGGGCTGAAGGAGTACTGGGAGATTTATGAGAAATACCCCAGGCTACAGGGAGGTTTTATCTGGGAGTGGATCGATCATGGACTAAAGAAAACCGATGAAAATGGAAAAGATTATTATACATATGGCGGTGATTATCAAGATTATCCGAATAGCGGGGCATTCTGCTGCGACGGTATTTTGCAGGCGGACAGGCGCCCGACACCAGCAATCTTGCAGGTGAAAAAAGCAATGGAACCGGTTCGCTTTTACGGATTGGACAAAGAAAAAGGGACCATCATCGTGGAAAATAAATATGATTTTCTGACACTGGACCACCTAAAGGCGATTGTGAAAGTCGAGACGGAAAGAGGGGTTCTGTGGGAAAAGGAGGCGGATCTGGAAGGAATTGAACCTCATACAAAGAAGACGATACGTCTATGGGATGAGGAGGAAGTAAAAGAGACGGCTTTCGGAGCGCCGGCGGACCATTCGTACGACGGCTGGCTGAATATCAGCGTTGTCTACAAGGAGAAACCGGTGTGGGCAGCAGAGAAAGAACATGAGACAGCGTTTCACCAGGAACTTTTGTGGGAAGCAAAAGAGCGAATCCGGGAGGAGGAGCCAAAACAGGAGGGAAAATCTCTTGCAGTATCCGACGAGAACGGGATTTTGCACATTACAGGGCAGGAGTTCCGGGTGAGTTTTGACAGGATCCACGGTAATCTCTGCGGATATGAATATCAGGGAGAAGTTCTTCTAAAAGACGGACTGGGAATGAACTTCTACCGCGCCCCGGTGGATAATGATGCAAATGCAAAGAAAATCTGGGAGGACGGGATGCTGAGGGCAATCTGCAATGTGACGGAGCATGTCTCGGTAACAGAGGAGCCAGGCGAAGTAAGCATCAGTGTGAAACAGTTTTATGCACCGATCATTCTGGAATGGAAGGTTCTCGTGAATGCAACATACCGGATTTTCCATGACGGCAGGGTGGAGATAACGTATCATGGCGTTCCGGTCGGAAACCAGCTTCCGGAGACGTTTGCTAGAATCGGGTTACGGTTCGTGCTTCCGAAGTCCTGTGAACAGATCCGATGGTATGGAAGAGGACCGCTTGAGACTTATGCAGACTGCAAGGAGGGAAACCGAATTGGATATTACAACAGTAATGCGGCAAACTCCTATTTCCCATATGTGGTTCCGCAGGAAACCGGGAACCATGAGGATACGAGATGGGCAGAGTTTTATACGCGGAACGGCCACGCACTTCGGATTGAAGGGGCAAAGCCGTTTGGATTTGGGGTGCTGCACTATACCCAGGAAACGCTTACAAATGCGTCCCACACCAATGAACTGGAGCCGGACGAGGATATTTACCTGAATCTGGACTACAAACAGCATGGGCTTGGAAGCGCAAGCTGGGGAGCGGAATGTATGGAAAAAGACCGGCTTTACCCAGAGGAATTTATATTTTCATGGACAATTTCTGGTGAATGCGGAGAAAGATAAAGAGGAAAAATAGTGGAAAGGGATCTACAAAAGGGGGAATGAAAATGAGCCAAATGACAAATGCAGGCGGTACTACACGCAAAAGACGACAGATTGTGACAAAAAAGAGCGCGCCTTACATCTTCTTGTTTCCAATGATCGTGTTATTTGCAGTGTTTATGATTTATCCGATCATACACTCGTTTCTGTTGAGCTTTCAGGATTTTTCGGAAGGAGTTTACACCTTCTGCGGGATACAGAATTATGTGACTTTACTGAAGGATCCCATTTTTTGGAAATCGCTGAAGAATACGTTTATTTATTTGATCGTACAGGTTCCAGTCATGGTGGTTTTATCGTTACTTTTTGGTGTGCTGGTGGAACAGGCGTTTTTAAAGTGCCGGGCAGGGTTTCGGATCGGGATCTTCCTTCCGTCCGTTACCGCGCTGGTCGCCTATGCGATTGTGTTCAAACTATTGTTTAATACAGACTTTGGCCTTGTGAACCATATGCTTCAAGCGCTGGGATTTTCCGGGGTGGACTGGCTGAATACAGTCTGGGGCGCAAGAATGGCGATTATCATTGCGATCACCTGGCGCTGGACGGGGTACAACACGATTATTGTAATTGCTGGACTGAAAAATATCCCGACGGAGCTGTATGAATCCGCGGATATTGACGGCGCGTCCTTTTGGCAGAAATTTTTATACATTACCATTCCGATGGTGAAATCAATCCTTTTGTTCGTGAGCATTACATCCACAATCGGTACGTTACAGTTGTTTGACGAATCGTTCATTCTGACAGGCGGCGGCCCGAATAACGCGACTATTACAATCGGCCATTATCTCTACGATACAGGATTTACGTATTACAAATTTGGCTATGCAGCTGCCTTAAGTTATGCGTTAGTCATCATTATCGGAATTTTGTCAATCATACAGTTTAAGGCGACGAAGGGAGGAGAGGAGTAATGAAAAATGGAAGAACCCTGCCAAAGGTGATCACGTATGTGGTTTTGATTATTGCTGTGCTTGTTTCGTTGTTCCCATTCTATTTTATGTTTGTATCCGCCACAAATACGAACGCCGACATTTTGAGCGCGACACCGAAATTGTTTTTTGGCTCTCACGCGGTGGAAAACTATGAAAATCTGGGTAAGAGACTGGATTTGGGGCGAGTATTGTTTAACTCCTGCGTCCTGACCGTTACTTACACGGCGTTGTCTATCATGATTCATTCTATGGCGGGTTACGCGCTGGCGAAGTTTGAATTTAAGGGCAAGGGAATCATGTTCGGCATTTTTATGATAACGATGATGATTCCAGGCCAGGTCATGTATGTACCGTTGTTTACGCTGATGAATAAGATTGGGTGGGCGAATACATATCAGGCGGTTATCCTGCCGGGACTTGCCGGGGCGTTCGGCATCTTTCTGATGAGGCAGAATATGCTGTCGTTTCCGAAGTCGCTGATTGAAGCCGCGAGGATCGATGGATGCGGTGAATTCAGCATCTTCTTCAAAATCGTAATGCCGACTATGAAGCCAGCGCTGGGGGCGCTTGCGATCTACATGTTTATGAGTATGTGGAACAGTTTTATGTGGCCGCTCATCATTCTCGGTACAAAATCGATGTATAATTTCCCGGTAGCTTTGTCCATGTTGAACGGAGTCGCGTGGAGGAAGGATTACGGTGTAATTATGCAGGCAACCGTATTTGCGGTGTTGCCGATACTAATGATATTCCTGATATTCCAGAAGCAGTTTATAGCCGGAGTAATGGGCGGGGCTGTGAAGGAGTAGGAAATATAAATGTAATTTCATGTGAAGGAGGAAAAAGACATGAGGAAAAAGTTATTGGCAGTTTTAATGGCCGCGGCAATGGTATTGTCGCTTGCAGCCTGCGGAGGCGACGGGGGAAGTGGAAAAGATGAAAAAAGCGATTCGAGTTCCGGCGGCGGGGAAGGGGAACTTTCCGGCGAGATTACGGTATGGAGCTGGGATGTTGCTCTGGCGCATCTGCAGTCACAGGCGGAGCGTTTTAACGAGAAGTACCCGGATGTAGAATTCAACTTTGAAGATATGAGCGTGACGCAGGTGTACCAGAAAATGACAACCTGCCTGCAGTCTGGAATCGGCCTGCCGGATATCGTATCTCTGGAAGGGGAACAGATGCAGAAGTTCGGCGAAAAATTCCCGGGGCAGTTCGAGGAATTTACCGATATGATTAATAAGGATGATTTCTTCCCGATCAAGCTTGCCGAGTGTACAGTGGATGGGAAAATCATCGCGTATCCATGGGATTCCGGTCCGTGCGCTATGTTTTACCGTACCGACTTATTTGAAGAAGCAGAGATCAAGGCAGAGGATATTGTGACATGGGACGATTTTATCGAAGCCGGTAAAAAGATAAAAGAAAAGACCGGTGTGGATATGCTCTGTATGGCAGAGTCCAGAAACGATCAGGTATACCGTCTTATGCTGATGGAACTGGGCGCATTCTATTTTGACGAGGAAGGGACACCACAGGTGAATTCTCCTGAGTCGATTCAGGCGATGGAAATGTGCAAGAGACTCTATGAAGAAGATATTACATTCAATAATTCTTCGTGGGACGATATGATGACCGGAATGGCGTCGGACAAGTTTGCATGTTATCCGGAAGCGGTTTGGATGGTAGGCTCTATTAAAGACGGAGTTCCGGATCAGGAAGGCAAATGGAAAGTGATGCCGCTCCCGAAGTTTGCCAAGGACGACGAGGCTAAGGGCGCGTCAAACGGCGGTTCGGTCCTTGCAGTTCCGACGGCAAGTGAAAATGCTGAGGCGGCGAAGGAGTTTGTGAAGTTCTGTATGGAAGATGTGGACGCTAATGTAGAAGGATTCCAGAATTACGGTCTCTACCCGTCCTACCTGCCTGCGCTTGAGTCGGAAGTATTCAAAGAGGGCGATCCGTTCTTCGGGGATCAGCAAATCTTTGATCTCTTTACAGAGATTGGAAAGACGGTGCCGCAGATCAATTATACCTCTAATTTTGCGGAGGCTCTTGAGATGTCCAAGAACTGTGTGGCGCAGGTGATCCTGGAGGACGCGGATCCGACGGAAGTCCTTAACGCGGAACAAAAGGAAATGGAGTCGAAGTTCGGGAAATAAGGCTCGATAAAACGACTGGAGAATCATTCATAGGAAGAGAAAATAAGCGCCGGGAGGTTTTGTTTCCCGGCTCTTATTTTTCGGAATGGAGGAACGTTTGTACGAGGTTAAAACAATAAAAAAGGAGATATACCATATTATAATTCCGATGATTCTGGAGAACATCCTTCAGGTTTCAGCAAACCTTGTGACGACGGCGATGGTGGGAAGACTTTTGGCGGACGATATCTCCGCCCAGGGGCTCTGCGTCAGGATTACGGATACGCTGTGGGTATTTTATAAAGGAGTGGCGATCGGCGCTACAGTGCTGATTGCCAGGGCGTACGGCGCTGGGAAGGAGGAAAACTGCCGAAGAATTATGGAACAGGCGCTCCTTAGCGAGCTCATCCTTGTGTTCCTGTTTCAGGTCGTCTTGTTTTTCCGGGCGGATATCTTTTTGGGATTTTTCTCGCACGAGTCCCGTATTTTAGCGCTCTCTGAAAGTTATATGAAAATTATGGTGTTTGGATTCCCGTGCTGTGTTATTATGACATTAGTAACCGCGGCGTTCCAGGGCTACGGCAACACAAAGACGCCGATGTATATTGCGGCGGCGATGAATGGAGTCAATATTATCCTTGGCTATACGTTGATTTTTGGAATGGGACCGTTTTCCGGAATGGGAATCAAGGGAGCGGCCACGGCTCTTGTGATGTCGCAGGCGTTTGGCGCGGGAATGGGGCTGTATTTGCTGTACCGGAAAAAGAAGGGGCTGTTTTCGGATACGGTCCGCAGGGAGAAGTTTTTCTCTTTTGACAGAAAGTGCGTCTATGAAGTATATACAACAGGAATACCGGCTGCGTTTGAGAGTATGTTCTGGCAGTTTTCTGCCATTATCTTAAGTAAAATAATCTTGTTTTACGGCGCGTCGGCGTTTGCGGCGTACCAGCTTGGCATCCAGGCGGAGACGATTACGGAGATGCCGGCCATTGGATTCAGTACGGCCTCCACAACGCTGGCGGCAAGAGCGATCGGCAAGAAGGATGAGAATCTGCGGAAAATATATTTCCAAGAATTGATTCGGGTGGCGACGGCCATCAGTATTGTGACGTCCCTACTTTTGATTCTTTTGCCGAATGTATTTATGAAGGTCATGACAAATAAGCCTGAATTACAGGCTATTGGCGCCGTTTATGTGTTTGTGATGGGATTCATACAGATTCCGCAGAATTTATCCAGGATCTATAACGGCACCATACGGGCGCTTGGCTATAAGAACACGCCGATGCTGGTGGCCGGGTTTGGCATCTGGGTTGTCCGTATTCCATTGTGCCTGCTTTCGGCGTATGTACTTCATTTTCCGATTATTGCAATCTGGATTGTGATTGCGGCGGATCAGCTTTCCAGATTTTTGCTGAGTGTATTTTTGTACCGCAGAATCGGCGCTCGGAATACCTAATTAAGAATCGCCTGGCGGCGATGGAGCTGGAGGTAACCCCTCGTATACACTCAGGATACCTGATTTGGAATCGCCTGGCGGCGATGGAACTGGAGGTAACATGAATAGAAAATGGGAACAGGAAATTGAGGATTTTATTGAGGCGCGGCGCGGCGAGATCGTGGAGCAGGTTTCATCACTTGTAAAGATCCAGAGCGTCGCCACGGAGGCAGTCGGCGGATACCCCTATGGCGCAGCGTGCGCGCAGGCGTTGGATTTTTGCGGCGATCTTGCCCGGAAAAATGGGCTTTGTGTGGTGAATTATGATTATTATGGTCTTGAGATACGCCCGTGGGAAGAGACAAAAGAAAATGGTAAGAGACTTCTTCTTGCGGCTCACGCGGATGTAGTTCCGGCTTCTGAGGGGAATCTTTATCCGGCTTTTGGAGGCGTTGTAGACAAAGGGTATATTATTGGGCGCGGCGTGGTGGACGATAAGGGGCCGTTGATAGCGCTGATATACGCGCTTATTTTTCTGCGCGAGCAGGGAATCCATCCGTCGTGCGACGTGCGGCTGTTTGTAGGTTCCCATGAAGAGACGGATATGGAGGATTTGAAGTACTATTTAGAGCGCGCGGGACAGCCGGCTTTTGGATTGGCGGCGGACGATGATTTTCCGGTTACGAACGGAGAGAAGAGCCTGCTGAAGTTTCGGGTGAAGAGCGTTTCGGATTATGCAGGAGGGAGCGCACGTTTCTGGGAAAAACTTATTCAGGATACGGACGGGACGTTATTTGGCCTTGACATTTGCAGCGAACAGTATGGAAACACGGTCTGCAAGGCCACGGAAGAGGGCAGCGCCGAAGTGCCGCAAAATGGGGAAGCGAAAGAAAAAAGCGCGGTTGTAGATATCCGGCTTCCGCTCTGCCAGGAGTTAGGGGAAGCGAAAGAAAGGATACGGGGTGAATTGGAAGGACAAGGAATCTCGGTTGAATTTATCAGGGAAGAGCCTGGTTATTATATATCTGCAGAGGACGGCATTCCGAAACTGCTTGTGGATCTCTATCATGAGGTGAACGGCGGGGAGGACCCGGCTTATATCATGGAAGGATGTACTTATGCCAGGCATTTTTGCAAGGGATGCGGTTTTGGGGCGGGAAACCCTCATGAGAGGAAACCGTTTCCGCAGGGGCACGGCGGCGCCCACGGCCCGGACGAAGCACATAATATCGAAGTGCTTTTGCAGGCTGTAAAATTGGATATCATGGGGGTGCTGGCGATCGCGGATTATTGGCTAAGCCATGAATAGTACGCCTTTTTGTGCCTGTAACCACGACTCGCTGAGATGCGGTTGATTTTATCATTTATATTGCATATAATGAAGAAGAGGAGGTGCCAATGATAGAGACGAATTTAGCGCAGCCTTCAATGCTACCAATGACTCTGGTTCTGCATATGATACAAATGTAAAATATTTGCTTTCGGACAAGCAGATACTATCATGGATTTTAAAATATACAGTTGAAGAGTTTAAAAAGATGAGTATTGAGGATATCATTGGCTGTATTGGCGATGATATTGAAATAGGAACAAGACCGGTTGACGCAGGGCATTATTATTAATATTAGGAACGGTGCAAACCTTAATTCCGGCGGGGGCATAAAGAAATCTCAAAACGTATTGATATCTATGCTGGAAGAGTTGTTTTCTGGGAAAAACGCTGTAGAAAAGAAGCGTATATTGGCAGACGAATTTGGGATGAAGATTACCGCCGAATTAGAAGGGAGAATTCAAATTATGTGTAATTTGTCAGAGAATATTATAGAAAGGGAAAGAATTGATGCTATTAAGAGAATGATCCGGGCGAATGCTTCCAAAGAGCAGATAATTTCTTTTGGGTATACAGAAGCGGAATATAAAAAAGAAGAGAGTACGTTATATGCAAATGCTTAGACATAGATGCTGGAAATAACTGAATGCAGGGGCTTCTCAAAAACGGTCAACGGGGTATAATTATAGTTGACCGTTTTAGTCAGAGGGGAGGAGCCTATGAACGATAAATTCTATTCTTTGCCGGAAGATAAGCAGAGACGTATCATCAATGGGGGATTCCAGGTGTTTTCCCAAAATTCATATAAGAAAAGTCCAATGCAGGAGATCGCAGATTCCGCGGGAATCAGCAAATCCCTCCTTTTTCACTATTTCCAAAATAAAAAAGAATTATATCTGTTTCTGTGGGAAAGGGCATGTGTCATCACCATGGAATACCTGTCAAAACATGGATGCTATGAACCCACAGATCTGTTTGAAATGATGGAGCGCGGAATGCGGGCAAAAGTGGAGATGATGCGCAGATATCCGAGCATCGCGGCATTTACCATAAAGGCATTTTACGAAAGAGATGAGCAAATCAGCAAAGAAATACAGAAAAGCTACCGCAAATATTTTGGGATGAAAGCGCAGGATGCGCTTATGCGTGTGAATCCGGACGATTTTATCCCCGGGCTGGAGATCGGAAGGATGTACCGGGAAATGTATCTGGCGTCCGAGGGGTATCTATGGGAGATTTTTCAGGGCGGGGGTATACTTGACGCAGAAAAACTGGAAAAGGATTTTTCTGAAATGCTTGTCTTTTGGAAAAGCATTTACCTGAGGAAGGGGGAAGCGGAGAAATGAACGCCATTCAAACGGAATCTTTAACCAAATATTATGGAAAATCAAGAGGAATTATCGACGTGAATTTGACGGTGCCGGAGGGGGATTTTTTTGGATTTATCGGTCCAAACGGCGCGGGAAAGAGTACGACAATTCGTACGCTTTTGGGCTTTATTTCACCGACTAAGGGCAAAGCGGAGATATTCGGAAAGGATATCAGGAGTAAGAAGGTAGAAATACTTTCCAGAGTTGGTTATATGCCTTCGGAAGCTGCCTTCTACCATAATATGAAGGTACGGGAGGTGATTCGGTATTCAGCGGCGCTTCGGGGAATCGACTGCGATCAGGAGGCAAAAAGGCTTTGCAGCAGGCTGGAGCTGGATACGGAAAAGAAGATCAGCGAGCTTTCGCTCGGCAATCGGAAAAAAGTGTCGATTGTCTGTGCTTTACAGCATGAACCAACGCTGTGTATCCTCGACGAACCGACCAGCGGGCTGGACCCATTGATGCAGCGGGAATTTTATACCATTTTAGAAGAATTCAACGAAAAAGGGACGACGATTTTTTTGTCCTCCCATGTTCTTTCCGAGGTGCAAAGGCACTGTAAACATGCCGCTGTCATCCGGGACGGCCAGATCCTGGTCTCGGACAGTATTGATAACCTGGGCCAGAGCCATACAAAGCGGGTTGCGCTTCGGGGAATCGATACCTTGCCGCAGCTCGAAGGCGTCAGAAACTTAGAACAAAACGGCGATGCGGTGAATTTCTTATACGGCGGAAGACTGGATGAATTATTGAAAACACTCTCGGGACTTCCCTTGACGGATGTGAATATAACCGAACCGGATCTGGAGGAGATTTTCATACATTACTATAGCAAAGAGGAGGAGAGATGATATGGTGGTCCTGAGACATGAGTTGAGACAAGAGAAAAAAGTCCTGGCAATATGGACGGCAGTCATCGCCTTTATGCTGGGGCTCTGCATCCTGATTTATCCTGAAATGAAAAGTCAGATGAGCGAGATCAGCGGGATGTTTGCAGACATGGGTAGTTTTTCAGCCGCTTTTGGTATGGACAGAATTAACTTTGGTGAATTTTCTGGATATTTCAGCGTTGAATGCGGAAACATACTGGGACTCGGAGGCGCTTTTTTCGCGGCGCTTTGCGGCATCTCTTCCCTTGTAAAAGAAGAAAAGGAAGGGACGGCAGAATTCCTTCTTTCTCATCCTGTTAGCCGCAGAAAAATTATAGGGGAGAAACTTTTGGCCGTGCTCCTTCAGATTGTGATACTCAACGCGGCAGTCGTCGGGGTTACCGCGCTGTCTGTCGCCGTAATCGGTGAAACGCCGGACACCAAAGCATTTGCGCTTTTGTTCCTTGCATATCTTATGCTGCAAATCGAGACGGCGGCGATCTGCTTTGGGCTCTCAGCGTTCATCGGCAGAGAAGGCATTGGGATTGGACTGGGGCTTGCGGCGCTGTTCTATTTTATGAACATTATTGCGAACCTGACGGAAGAAGCGCGGTTCCTCAAATATATCACGCCTTTTGGGTATACGGAAGGGGCGGATATTATCGCGGACGGAAGAATAGAGGGCAAATATCTGGCGGTGGGGCTGGTTCTTATGGCGGCAGGGATTATCGCAGCATTTTACCGGTATGGGAAAAAGGATATCGTCTGAAACGGAAAAAGATATTGTCTAAAAACAGGGTTGCAAAAAACAGAAAATTCCCTTTATAATATGAAAGAGAGAGTTTATGTGAGTGAAAAAGACCCGTTTAAGATAAAATGACCGAACTATGGATACGAAAGGAAAATGCGGGCGCGCTGCTTACCGCAGGTGCTTTTACGGTGATTCTTATTTTTACGGCTGTCAGTGATAGCAGGACAAAAAGAATTCCCGACCTTTATAGCGCAGGGATCCTTCTGCTGTCGCTTCTATCAGCCGCCATTTCCGATGAGGCCAGCGTTTCGTCCCGCCTTATCGGTTTGTTCTGTGTGAGCGTGCCCATGCTTCTTTTAACGACAGCGCGCCCCGGTGCGTTCGGCGGCGGAGATATCAAGCTGATGGCTGCGTGCGGTGCGTTCCTGGGATGGGAGAGCGCGGTTGCCGCCATGGGAATCGCGATATTTGCAGGCGGGGCGGCTAGCGCAGTGATGCTCCTTACAAGACAAAAGAGCAGAAAAGAACGGTTTGCGTTCGGTCCGTTCCTATGTATCGGGGCGGAGGCGGCATTTTTGTGGGGGCAGGAAATTTGGGAGTGGCTGGTTTCGATAAAATAGAGCAAACAACAGAACGAAGGGATTACTCCCTTCGTTCTGTTGTTTCACGACGCAGCAATACAGGGGTTACCACTTTATGGACCGGCTCCGGCGAAAGAACCGGCTTTCTTTTCTTGCGTTCGTTCATCTGCTCTACGAGAAGACTGACGGCCTCAAAAGCAATTTTATCGATCTGCTGTCCTACCGTAGAGATCGGGACGACGGCTTCCTGGGAAACCGGGGAATTATCAAATCCTACGATCAGATAATCGTCAGGTATGGTTTTATATTTCCGGAACAGAAGGTTTAAAAAGGTGTTCGCGAAAGTATCATTGGAAAGGAACACGCCTTTCTTCAGTCCGGGAAAGCGAAAGATGAGTTCCTCGACAGCCTCTTCCATGTATTTTCTCATGATCTCATAATTACTGCCAAAATCTTTGTAAATGATGTGGTGATCGACATGGCTCTGCTGGCAGGTATCCAGAAATCCCCGGATCCGCCCGTATGACGGGATATTTTCGGGAGTATGCGAATTAATATGCACCAGGACGTCGCACTTGTGCTTTATCAAAAGGCTGGTAGCCTGTACGCCTCCCATGTAATTATCTGTATTGACGCTGTTCACATACTGGTCTTCCCTCTCGATCGTCACAATAGGAATGGGGAGAGTGGATAGTTCCAGGGACGGAATCGTATGGCTCAGGATAATAAGCCCCTCAATCTTGTATGCCAGAAGCTCCTGAATATACTGTCTTTCTGTTTTCTCGTTTTCATTTCCGATAAAAACGAGAAATTTGTAGCCAAACGTCTCATAGGTGGACAAAATCTGATTGAGCATTTCCGAGTAGTAGTGCAGATGCAGGTTGGGTACAATAATACCGATAAACTCGCTTTTCCCGTTTGCAAGGATGCGCGCGACCTTGTTTTCCTTATAATTCAGTTTCACAAGCGCCTCGGAGATGATCTCCTGATTTTCGAGAGTAAGGGAATCCGGATTGTTGAAATAGCGTGAGATTGTAGTCTTGGAAAAATGTGTATATTTTGCAATGTCATCGAATGTTACGTTTTTCTTGTTGCCCATGATCGTATATCCTCATAGTTGTTATAATAAAAATGACCGAACTTATGTATCGTATTATTGCGTTTGTTTCAACAGCATTATAACAAAGAGGAGATAGAAAAACAATGAATCGAAGCGTAAAGAACCGGTTACATAACCGATTTTGTAAAAATTGTACAAATGAGGAGTGGAGGAATTGGATACGATCCACAAAGCTGCGGATTTAGTACGATTTTGGTTGACGAAATCAAAAGTGAATGCTATGATGAAGCCATAAAGTAACCGGTTACGTTATCGGTTATGTAACCGGTTGATAAAAAGTAGAAGAGAAAAAGAGAATTAAGGAGGAGTAGAGATGAAGAAAAGTCTTGCGACAAGGATCCTCACAACAGGTCTTGCTGCCGTGCTTGCCTGTACACTGCTGGCAGGATGCAGGTTTGGCTTTGCCAGTGACCCGGACGATCCGAATGAGGAAGAGAAGAAGGAACCGATCGATACTTCGGTTGATACGTTTGAGTATGACACTTCTCTTAAAGGAACAAGCATTACGCTCTTAAATTCCAAAGCAGAGATCCAAGTTGCTTTAGGAGAGATGGCGGCGGCTTATGAAGAAAAGTCGGGAGTACATGTAGAAGTCATGCCCGTGACGGACGGGGATTCGCCTTATACGAAGGTGGTGAGTATGTATAATTCAGGAAGCGCACCGACGTTATCGATTTTGGATACCACGGATGTGATCGCGCTGGCCAAAGAGAAGGCGGAAGATCTTTCCGATGAAGCATGGCTCGCCGAGGCAGAGGAGTACCTGACTGAGGTGAATGGGAAGGTGTATAGTTTTCCGTTGTGTATTGAAGGACGCGGCCTGATCTACAACAAGGCGGTGATCGAGGAAGTTCTGGGAGAAGAGTTTCAGCCGGAATCCATCAAGACGCAGGATGAGTTTGTAGAATTTCTGGAAAGTCTGGCGGAAAAAGGGATGGAAAGACCTATGTCTCTTGCCAAAGAGGATTGGTCCCTGGGAGCGCATCATCTTCAGTATATTTATGAGACGTCGGACGGGACCTCAGAAGGCGCTCAGGAATGTATCGGGAAAATTAAGTCGGGTAAGATCGACCTGGACTCTTATGACCGGCTGGCGGAATTTTTGGATATGTTCGATGTGATAAAGAAGTATAATGTAGCGCAAGGCGACCCTTTGGGAGCAGATTACGACGAGATGGCGATCGACCTTGTGGATGGCAAGACCGCGCTTTGGTTTAATGGAAACTGGGCATGGCCGAACCTGGAGGAAGCAGGGGCGGACGTGGAGGATGAATATGGTTTCCTTCCATACTTTATGAATAATGACGCGGGAGATTTTGTGAACCAGAAAATACAGGCGTCCCCGTCAAAGCAGGTCATGCTGGACGGACAGCTTGCAACAGAGGAGCAAAAAGCGGCGGCAAAGGAGTTCCTGAACTGGATCGTATACAGTGAGATCGGACAGCAGATGTTGGTGAAGACCTGTAAAATCATACCGCCTTTTCAGAACAATCCGTATGAGCCGAGCGATCCCTTAAGCCGTGATATCTATGAGAAGGTGCACACAGGCAAGGTATTCAACGCATCTGCGATTGTGCCGAACGACCACTGGTCCGTGCTCGGGGCGGCAATGCAGAAGTATCTTGCCGAAAGAAGCGACAGGGACGAACTGATCGAGTCAATACAAGATTACTGGGATGAACAGGAATAGGGAGGTAGAATATGGGTTCAAAAAATAAAGGAAAAGATTTCGGCATGTTCGCACTGCCGGGGATGTTCTGCTTTTTCGCAGTCGTCATCGTCCCGTTTGTTTATGGTATCTATCTGACGCTTACGGATTGGAACGGCGTGTCGAGGGTCAAGCATTTTATTGGTCTTAAGAATTTTGCGGGAGTCGTCAAGGATACGCAGTTTTGGACTTCGCTCCTTTTGACGTTTAAGTACGTGATATTAGTAGTGGTTCTGGTAAATGTTCTTGCATTTGCCATTGCGTATCTTTTGACAAGAGGGATAAAAGGACAGAACTTCTTCCGGGCCGGGTTCTTTACCCCGAACCTGATCGGCGGTATTGTTCTGGGATATATTTGGCAGTTTGTTTTCTCAAGAGTTTTTGTGAACATCGGGGAAGCGACCGGATGGAGCTTGTTTGAGATTTCATGGCTGTCCGATCCGAATAAGGCGTTCGCGGCGCTCGTACTTGTGTCGGTGTGGCAGCTCTCCGGCTACATGATATTGATCTACGTCGCCGGCTTTATGGGACTTTCAGAGGACGTTATGGAAGCGGCAAGCATTGACGGGGCTTCCGGTTGGATCAAATTAAAGAATATTATCATGCCTCTCATGATGTCATCCGTCACCATTTGCTTGTTCCTCACACTTTCGCGGGCATTTATGGTATATGATGTGAACTTGTCGTTGACGGCAGGCGCGCCCTACGGAACGACGGAGATGGCGGCAATGCATGTATATGAAAAGGCGTTTACATCCAGACAGTTTGGCGTAGGCCAGGCGGAAGCGCTCATACTATTCATTATCGTTGCGTGCATCAGCGGTATCCAGGTATATTTGACAAAGAAACAGGAGGTGGAAGCATAATGAAGAAAACGACGATTGGCGGAAATAAAAGAAAAGCGGCGAATATCCTTGCCATAACAGGTCTGGTGATTATTTTCATTGCCTATATGTTCCCATTCCTTATGGTGCTTATCAACTCGCTAAAGCAGAAGAGGGATATCATCAAGAGCCCGTTTTCATGGTTATATACGATTAAAGGGCTGTCCTTTGACAATTTTGTAAAAGCCTTTACCCAGATGGATTTCCTGAACGCGTTCAAGAATTCACTGATTGTAACCGTGTCTTCGACCGTGCTCGTGACGCTGTTGGCGGCCATGCTTGCATACTATATTGTGCGCCATAACAACAAGATTTCAAAAATTACATTTGCACTGATGGTTGCGTCCATGATTATCCCGTTTCAGGCGATCATGATACCGCTTGTCAGTATTTACGGCGGGATGCTCAATGTGCTGAACCACCGTATTACATTGATTTTTATGCACACCGGTTTCTCCATGGCAATGTCAGTTTTCATGTTTCATGGGTTTATTAAAGGGAATGTGCCGATCGCATTGGAAGAGGCGGCGTACATCGACGGCTGCACGCATTCCCAGACGTTTTTCAAGATCGTGCTTCCGCTTTTAAAGCCGATCATCTCCACAATGGTAATTTTGAACTCAATGGCATTCTGGAACGATTTCCTTCTGCCCTCCTTAGTGCTGACGGACAAGAAATTACTGACATTGCCTCTTTCGACATATAGTTTCTACGGAACCTATTCCGCTGACTACGGCACGATCATGGCGGGACTTCTGCTCTGCGTGATACCGATCTTGATCTTATATGTAGCGTTGCAGAAACAGATCATCGGAGGCGTTGTCGCCGGGGCAGTCAAGTAGAAGAGGATTATGACAGAAAATGTATTGCATTTAAAGGCGCCGGGCAACTGGCTGAACGATCCGAATGGATTTATATATTACCAGGGAAAATATCATCTATTCTATCAGCATTTCCCGTATGCTCCCAGGTGGGGGACCATGCACTGGGGCCACGCGGTGAGCGAGGACCTGATCCACTGGGAGCATTTGGGAGTGGCGCTTTTTCCCACAAAAAGCTATGACAGGAACGGCGTGTTTTCAGGGAGCGCGATCGAAAAGGATGGCGATCTGTATCTCTATTATTCGGCGGTCCGGTATCTGGAGGAAGGTGAAGGAGATATTCACTGTGCGCCGAACGACAGATATGAGTCCAGCCAGGCGATGCTGATATCCAGAGATGGTTTTCAGTTTGAAAATTGGGAGGACAAGAAGCAGATTATCCCGGTGATCCGCAAGGAGAAGATCGGGGATGCAACGCACACGCGGGATCCCAAGGTCTGGAAGGATGGAGACGATTATTATATGATCCTGGGCAGTACCTTGAAAGGGGAAACAGCGAGGATATTATTCTATCGAAGCAAGGACGCCGTGAACTGGGAATATGTAAACCAATGGCAAAATGGGAGATATGGGAAAATAATGGAGTGCCCGGATTTATTCCAGGTAGGGTCGTCTTATGTATTTATCGGGTCGCCGATGGATATCACAGAAGAGGGGCTGGAATATTCGGCCCATGCGGTGTGCTCTCTGGCAGAGTATGAACCGGATGCGTGCTCTTTAACACTTCCCGAGACATACCGATTTGTGGATTATGGAATGGATCTCTACGCGGCGCAGACGAACACGGACCGGGAGGGCAGACGGGTGATGGTCGCCTGGATGCGGATGCCAAAGACCGTGGGCGCGCCGGACACGGGCGAAAAGCCGTGGAACGGGATGATGTGCCTTCCGCGCGTGGTGGAAGTGGAGGAAGGGCATATTTATTTTCGGGTCCATCCGGCCGTGAACGCATATTTTGACAAGGAACTTTCTTCTATAGAAAGCTTGTTGGAAAAAGGTCCTTTGGGCAGGCCCGCGTGCCGGCTTAAGACAGAGCTAAAGCCAGGAGAGAGGCTGGATATCGGCGGTTATCAGATCTGGGTGGACGAGGATTCGGTCAAAACGGACCGAAGCAGGGTGTTTGGCAATGTAGAAGGATACCGTGTGAGAGGGACGACGCCCAGCCTGCATGGAACATATAAGCTGGACATCTTTATCGATCCCAATTTGATCGAGATATTCGTTAACGACGGACAGTATGTTTTAAGCCATGTGGTCTATGATATGGAGAGATATATGGAGGGACGCGTCGAGAAGATCTATGTAGGATAAAAAGAAATGTAAAAATGTGAACAAAAACGGTTGACTCTTCCCCAAGGCCAGAGAGTATACTCAAGGCAGATTCGGATCAGAAAGTACAGGGAGGAAGGCCGCATGTTTACCATCGGAGAATTTTCAAAAATATGCCAGGTGAGTGTAAAGACACTGCACCATTATGACCGGATCGGTCTGTTAAAGCCGGAGAAGGTGGACACATATACTGGCTACCGCTATTACAGCCAGAACCAGATGGATACCATGCTCCTTATCCAACGGCTTAAACGTTATGGTTTTTCCTTGGAGGAAGCCAGAGGATTCCTGGACTGTACGGACAAGAGAGCGCTCTTTTTCCCGAAAGAGAAAGTGACGCCAAACGGGGTGACTGGGGCTGTATATTACGATAAAGAGTTCAATCAGGAATGCTCCGATATTGAGTTGATCGTGGGAATCCGGGAGAAAGAAAAGGCGGATAAAGTCATGGAAAGCGCCTTGTGCGCTGTGGCAGTGCATAAAGGAGGATATTCCACATTGTCCGACGCGTACGCCGCGTTAGTCTCTTGGATACAGGAAAACAATTACGAGTGCAACGGCGCGCCCTATGATATTTATGTCAAAACAGGGTTCGACGGTCTTCCCGCGGAGGAATGGGAGACGGAAGTGTATTTCCCGGTGAAAAGGAAATAAAAAGAGTAAGGAATATGGAGGAGGCTGTCCGATTAAGGGCAGTCTCATTTTCTTGTGATTTTCGATTGAAATCATTTGTATGAAATATTATAATTTAATAGATATGAGTTGCCCATTTGGCAGGCAACTCATAGATATAGAACAAAAAGGTAACCCTAAAGCAGATTGGCTATGTTGAAAAAATGAGAGGAAACAGCAAATTATGAAAGAAAAAAAGAAGAATTATCCATTATGTAAGAAAGAAGAGTATGTCCGGCAATATTTTGGGCGTAATTTGGAGGATCCCTACAGATGGCTGAAAAAGGCGAAGGATCCGGAGGTAATCAAGTGGGTACAGGAGGAAAACAATTTTACAGACGAGTGGTTTGAGCATGCAGAGTTAGAAAATATGATTCACGAGCTGAAAAGTAAAAAATTGAAGCCTCTGTATCAGGGGATAGAAGCGTGGAAGGACCGGTTAACCGCCTGTGTAATGGAAGATGGGGAACCTAGAATCGTATCCGTTAACAAGCAGCTGGAGGATGAAAGAGTCATCCTGAAAAAAAATGATATCCCCTCTTTTCAGCCTTTTGCCTTTCAGGCGTGCCCGGTAAATCCCGGCCTGGCAGTCATAGGAGGAGGCATTGACGGGGAGTCAAGACTGACGGCTTTGGTAGTCGACTGTGAGGAAAAGAGGATACTTACCGAGATAAAAGACATATTTTTTAGCTGTTGGTCGCCTACGAAAGAAATCCTATATTATGCCGCGACAGAGACGGACGTAGAGGCGCAGACGACGGCTACGAAGGTGTATGGATACGATGTGAAAAAGGGTGATAAAATACGGATCTATGAGGATGATAAAAATGCAATCATAGGTGAAGTACATGTGAGTTCGGATAAAAATTTTGTCGTGCTGGATATGATGCAGGATTATTCACATTCCAGATTTCTGGTCTACTCAGAAAAAACTCAGAACGTTACGGTGGTTAATGAGGAAGCCCTGCAAATGACCTATCTGGATTCCATAAAAGGAAAACACTATTTTATATCAAAAGAAGGGGCGGAAAACGGAGAGATTCTCGCCGTAGAAGACGGACATGGTATTCAGGACGCAGAAACAGTTTGTGCGCAAAACGATAAAGTTTTGGAGAACGGTTTTGTTATAGGGGATCGTTTATATGTTCTCTATATGAAAGACGTATGCTCAGAATTAATATGTGTAAAGGAAGGGAAAGAAATAAGTATTGAACTTCCAGGTACCATGGGGACGTTAGGGTACGCGGGGAAAGCAAACGATACGGCATACCTTAGTTTTGAGTCATTTCTCGATAAGCCAATGATGCTGGCGTTAAAGGGAGAAAAGGCTGAAACCATATTTCAAACGTCGGAGAAGAAATATAATGATATTGTAGTAGAACGTAAAACGGCATCGTCCAAGGAGGACGGAAAGGCAATTCCTTATTTTATCGTACACAGAAAAGATATTGTATACAACGGACAAAATCCGACGTGGATTTATGCTTATGGCGGATATAATGCGGCGATGCGACCATCGTCTATGGAGCCGATTGCAAATATGGACATTGGGGACTGGGCAGAAAAGGGCGGAGTCTATGTGCTGGCGTCGATCCGGGGAGGTAATGAGTTTGGAGCGGCATGGCATGAAGAAGGCATGCTGATGAAGAAAAAGAACTGTTATTATGATTTTATTGGGATTACGGAACAACTCATAAAAGAAGGATGGACAAATCCCAATCAGATTGCCATTTCAGGCTGTTCTAACGGAGGACTTCTTATGTCCGCGCTTGTTACGATGCGGCCGGATTTGTTCGGGTGCGTGATTGACTCCGTACCGCATACCGATATGATTAGCTTTGCAGATGACGACAGAGGGCCGATGTATATTACAGAATACGGAAATCCCAAAGAAAGTAAGGAAATGTTTGAGTATCTTTTGAGCTATTCGCCTTATCACAACGTACGGGAAACAGACTACCCGGCAGTTTATATACAGACAGGAGAGTGCGACAATAATGTGCCGCCCTATCATGGAAAGAAATTTGCCGCGAGGATGCAGGAAATGAATCAAAGCAACAATCCGATTCTTCTTCGCGTACTGGAAAAAGGGTCGCATGACAGAGGCGCAGGAGAGGTTTACTGGAGGACGATTGCTGAGATGCAGTTATTTGTGAAAAAAGCGCTTGGATTGTAAAGTTGAGATGTTACCCTTAGTGGATAAGGGACATAGAGCGGGGGTATCGCCCAGTCACCAGTTTTAGTGACTGAGCGATACCCCCTCAACTGATTCACCTATTTATAGATCGTAATACATCTTAAATTCCGCCGGGTTCGGAATCTGTTCCATTTTTCTAAGTTCTGCTCGTTTACGGGCTACCCAGACGTCGATGAGGCGCTGCGGGAAGACGCCTCCCTTTGTGAGATATTCGTGGTCTGCCTCCAGTGCGTCCAGCGCCTCACCCAGAGATTTTGGCAGACCCTTGATCTTCTTCTGCTCTTCCTCAGAAAGATTGAAGAGATTAAAATCATAAGGTCCCCAGCCGTTTGCGGCAGGATCAATTTGGTTCTCAATGCCGTCAAGGCCGGCCATCAGGATCGCGGCGTAAGCAAAATAAGGATTCGCCGTTGCGTCCGGATTACGAAGCTCAAACCGCTTAGTTTCCGGAGCTTTTGCATACGCCGGAATGCGGATTACAGCGCTGCGGTTCGAGGTGGCATAGCCCACGGTGACCGGCGCCTCAAATCCCGGAACAAGCCGTTTGAAGGAGTTTGTGGAAGGATTGGTAAACGCGCACAAGGACGCGATATGGTGCAGCAGTCCGCCGATAAAATAGTGGGCTGTGCGGCTTAAGCCTGAGTAGCCGTTCTCATCATAAAACAGTGGTTTTCCATCCTTTAAAAGAAGCATATGTACATGCATACCGTTTCCGGCTTCCTGATAAATCGGTTTTGGCATAAAGGTGGCTGTCTTTCCATCTTTTGCCGCTATATTTTTTATAATATACTTAATAATCATGGTGTTGTCCGCCATGGCAGGCATATCAGAAAGTTCCACCTCGATCTCCATCTGGCCGGGACCTCCGACTTCATGATGATGGTACTTCACTTGGATTCCCCAGTCCTCCATCATCATGCACATCCGGCTGCGCAGGTCATAGCCCACATCCTGCGGGGCGGCAATATGATAACCGCCCTGGTAAGGCACTTCATAACCATTGTTTCCCGACGTCTCCAGGCTGCAGTTCCAGTCGGCCTGCCGGGTGTCGATCCGGTATCCGCACTGGCGCGGCGTCACTTCATAGCGGGCAGTGTCAAACAGATAAAATTCAAATTCTGGTCCAATTACCATGCGGTCCGCGATTCCGGTTTCCTTCATGTACTCCACCGCGCGGAGACTTACATTTTTCGGATACTGATCGAAGGGCTTGTTCTCCCCCTTTCCAATTGTGCAGACATTGCCGCACATCGTTAAGGTCGGCACCTCCGCAAATGGATCTACATAAGCGGTGTCTGGATCCGGCAGGAATACCATGTCGCTTTTCTCGACAGGAGCATACCCATAGTTGGAGCCGTCGAACCCAATACCGTGGATAAACGTATCCTCGCCGAACCGTTCTACCGGAATGGTAATGTGGCGCCAGCGTCCGTCGATATCCGTCATCTTGAAATCGATCATACGAATGTGTTTTTCCTCGCATAGTTTTTGGATTTCCCCGATCTTGTTGTCTTTCATTGTCTTTCTCCTTTCGTTTCCCCTTCACTGAATCGCCTATCCGGCGATGCGTTTTATAAAGTATCCCTCATGCAGCCGCACTCGGGACTCGTGAACCGAATCGCCTATTCGGCGATGCGTTTTATGAAGTATATCATACCGTAGCCGCGGGCTGCAATCAAACTGAAATAAAATATTCTATATTGATGGGAATAGTAATATAGTTGTAACTATTCACGATGCCTTGCACTCCGCTGCAAGGCATCCGGTTAGTAAAGTAGTGGTTTCAGGCATCCAGCCCCTCGCCATCAGGCGACTTTTCAATGGGCTGGATGCGTTACAATTCGCGGCCGGTTAGGCCGTGAATTGTAACATATAGTTAGAATGGATCGAGATTCGTTATAAAATAGTAATAGTTAAATCAAAACGAAGGTGATATACTATATAAGGAAAATGTTCCTGCTGAACAGTTATTATTCTATTGGGAGTGGAAGAACTGAATATGGAAAATAGAGAAAAGACAGAATTATGGGACGTATATACAAAGGAGCGCGTCAAGACGGGGAAATATCATGTAAGGGGCGAAAAGATGCCCCAAGGAGACTATCATCTTGCGATCCATGTGTGTATTATAAACAATAAAAATGAGATGCTCATACAGCGCCGCCAGCCATTTAAAGACGGATGGCCGAACATGTGGGACTTAACGGTAGGCGGCTCCGCAGTAGCGGGGGATACGAGCAGCCAGGCGGCGGAAAGGGAGCTTTTTGAAGAGCTGGGGCTGAAAATCGATTTATCTGATGCGGTACCGGATTTTACAATCACATTTCCGGCGGGATTTGACGATTTTTACATAGTGAGGCGGGAGGTTGAGATCTCAGAACTGACACTTCAACAGGAGGAAGTGCAGGCTGTAAAATGGGCTGGGAAAGAGGAAATCTTAAGAATGCAGGAGGAAGGTACGTTTGTTCCTTATTGGTTCCTGGACAAGCTGTTCGATCTTGATACCTGGTATGATACTTACCGCAATGAAAATTCAAAGATCAGGGTTGGATACGCCAAAGCAAAACATCTTAATTCCTGGATGAATCTGGCGGAAATCGTCCGGGACGGTT
The DNA here is from genome assembly GCA_022793995.1 of Coprococcus sp. GTDB lineage: Bacteria > Bacillota > Clostridia > Lachnospirales > Lachnospiraceae > Allocoprococcus. The sequence goes on along the minus strand of JAAWDY010000067.1, from coordinate 25,982 downwards.
TTCCCGGACTCGAAACGAAGGAGAAGATGTTGGATTACAGAAATACAGTAATAAAGAACATTGAAAGAGGAACGGCGGTCTGCGCAGTATTTGGAAATATGGTGGTGGGAATCCTTTTGTTCTCAAGAAAAAGCAATATACTTAGCTGTATGGCTGTCCACCCGGAATTCCGGCGCAGGCGGATCGCGTCAAGAATGTTCGCGCAGATGCTTGCAGAGATGGATAAAAGCCTTCCCGTCACTGTGGAAACGTTCCGGGAGGAAGATCCAAAGGGAGATGTTCCCAGAGCCTTTTATGAAAAAATGGGATTCGTAAAGGGAGAATTAAGCGTATCTTCGAAAGGATATCCGACGCAGAAATTGATTCTTGAAATATCTTGTGGTAGAATAAAAAAAGGAGATCAAAATAGGAGGTAGGATGATGAAACAAGGTAGGGACGGCAGACGGTTTAGAAGAGCGGGCGTTTTCCTGATGGCAGCGGTTGTTCTGTTTGCGGCGGTAGGGTGCGGGAAGAAGGCGACGCCCCAGAACCTGCTCGCGGATATGCAGGAAAATGCAAAAGATATGAAAGCGGTAGAAGCAACGCTTAAGATGGGGATGTCAATGTCGGACGGCTCTTCCAAGATGGAGATGGGTATAGACATTGATATGGAAAGCACCATGGATCCGCAGGAGCTTCATATGGACGGGGAAATCAAGATTAATATCAGCGGTTTGGATATGGGGACGGATATCGAGGTTTACCAGGTAAAAGAAGATAGTGAAGACATCATGTATATCAACCTGATGAACGAGTGGATGCGTTCCAAGACAGATACGGCGGGACAGACTTTTGACTTTAAGGACATGGACACAATGAAAAGTCTTGCGAAGCTGGCGGATCAATTTGAACTGGCGGAAAAGCCTGTGGAGGTGGAAGGAAAGGAATGTTTTGAGCTGACGGGCGTTATCACAGGCGATATTTTCAAAGACGTCATGAATAAGGATTTCCTGGATTCCTTTGGTGTCGGGGAATTGATCGATGAAGACGATATCGCGAAGATGGAAGTCCCATGTACAATCGACATTTCCAGAGAAGATATCCTCCCGGTCAGAATGTACATGGATATGAAGGACGCGGTTGGAGCAGTCGGTGGAAATGAATTGGGCGATGTAACGGTGGATGAATATTATATGGAGATTTTATATACGTCGTTTAACAAGACGGATAAGATCGAAGTGCCGGCCAATGTAAAGGAAAGCGCGACCAATGTGACGGAAGATCTGGAAGACGCCCTGGAAGAAGATCTGGAAAACGGCCTTGGCGGAGGGACAGGCGCATCTCTGGGGTCCGGGGAACCTCTGCAGAGGGCGGACCAGAGCACGGAGCTTGGCGCGACCTGGGACAGTTATACGGTGGAGATCAATGATAAAGTGCTTACGTTCCCCTGCACGATCGCGGATGTAGAAGAGGCAGGCATAAAGTTGGATACGGATTATACGCCTTTGGATACGGTGGTAAGCGCGGGAGACTATGAGCTGGGATTCTTTATGGACGACAAGGGGAACGAGGTGGCGTTTGAGATCAGTAATTCAGGAAGCGCGGACCTGCCGTTGAATGAATGCCTGGTGACAGGGATCACGATTGGGGACTACGATCTGTCTTACGGCGGCCTTACGGTCGTTCTGCCAGGTGGAGTACAGGTGGGAATGACGAAAGAAGAGGTACTTGCCATTTACGGCGAAACAGAGGACGTCTACGAAGGTGAGACTCAGCACATGTATACCTGGAGCGATCCGAATGATTTTTACAAATACTGCGAGATTGATTTTGATGCGTCTACAGGAAAAGTGGTATCTATGGTACTTACCTGTACGGAATTCTAAGCCATATTGCGGAGACTGTTTCCAACTGTTTTTAAAAAATGCAAAAGACCTTGACTTTACCGTTTGCGTATGGTAAACTATCTTCGCGAATGGAAGTGATAGGTCTTTTTTTTATGCCTATTTTTAACACGCAGAGTCGTTCTGAAAAGGAGGAGTTTTCCGTCTGAGAACCGCTTTGCGGACAGCCTCGCAAGCTGTCATGTAACTAAAAATAAGAACATAGAAGCGAGGTGGAAGTTGTGCGTACAAGAATCACACTGGAATGTACAGAATGTAAGCATCGAAACTACAATATGACGAAGGATAAGAAGACACATCCTGAACGCATGGAGACAAAGAAATACTGTAGATTCTGCAAATCACACACAATGCACAAGGAGACGAAGTAGCAGCTTACGGGAAAGGGGAATGTTATGGGAGAATCTAAGGAAAAAACCCGTGGGAAGTCCTTTTTTAAAGGGGTAAATCAGGAGTTTAAAAAGATTATCTGGCCTGACAGGACCACCCTTGCCAGACAGACAGCGGCAGTCGTATCCGTTTCCGTAGTTATGGGACTTATCATCACGGTCGTTGATATCCTTGTCAAATACGGAATTGATTTATTGGTTAAGTAAAGCGTTGATCAATGATGATGCAGGAAAGGTGAGTTTATGGCAGAAGCAAAATGGTATGTGGTGCATACCTATTCGGGATATGAGAATAAGGTAAAAGCCAACATTGACAAGACGATCGAGAACCGTCATCTTGAGGAAGAGATCCTGGAGGTGCGGGTGCCGATGCAGGAAGTCGTGGAATTAAAGAACGGAGTCCAGAAGGCGTCGCAGAAGAAGATGTTTCCGGGATATGTCCTGATCCATATGATTATGAATGACGATACCTGGTATGTCGTAAGGAATACCAGGGGTGTGACGGGATTCGTAGGGCCGGGTTCCAAGCCGGTGCCGCTTACAGAGGAAGAGATGGCGCCGCTCGGCATCAAGAGGGAGAATATCGTCGTAGACTTTGCGGACGGCGACGTTGTGACAGTGATCGCCGGAGCATGGGAAGGAACCGTTGGCGTTGTACAGTCCATTAACATGCAGAAGCAAAGCCTGACGATCAATGTCGAGCTATTCGGCCGCGAAACGCCGGTAGAGATCAGTTTCGCAGAAGTCAAAAAAATGTAACTTTATGCACAAGCATAACGAACACGTGGGAGGGAAATCCCCGCAAATACCACAAGGAGGTACTTTAAAATGGCAAAAAAAGTTTCAGGTTATATCAAATTACAGATTCCAGCCGGGAAAGCGACTCCGGCTCCCCCGGTAGGCCCGGCGCTTGGACAGCATGGCGTGAATATCGTAGAATTTACGAAACAGTTCAATGCAAGAACAGCCGACCAGGGAGATTTAGTCATTCCTGTCGTTATCACTGTTTACAGCGACAGAAGCTTTAGCTTCATCACAAAGACGCCGCCGGCTGCAGTGCTTATCAAGAAAGCATGTAATATCAAGTCTGGTTCAGGCGTACCGAATAAGACGAAGGTTGCCAAGATCACAAAAGCGCAGGTGAAAGAAATCGCGGAGCTGAAGATGCCGGATCTGAACGCTGCAAGCGTTGAGGCGGCTATGAGCATGATCGAGGGAACTTGCCGCAGTATGGGCGTAACGGTTGTGGAAGCTTAGAGTGATATTTGGAAACTGTAAATAATACGTGGGAGGGAGATCCCGTAATTACCACTAGGAGGTATTGAACATGAAAAGAGGAAAGAAATATATAGAAGCCGCAAAGCAGGTAGACAGAATGAATCTCTACGACAAGGCGGAAGCGATCGCACTGGTGAAAAAATGTGCGACCGCAAAGTTTGACGAGACGATCGAAGCGCACATCAGGACAGGGTGCGACGGACGTCATGCCGACCAGCAGATCCGCGGCGCGGTCGTGCTTCCGCACGGAACTGGCAAAAAGGTTCGTATTCTTGTGTTTGCCAAGGACGCAAAGGCAGACGAAGCGAAAGCGGCAGGAGCGGATTTTGTCGGGGCAGAAGAATTAATCCCGAAGATCCAGAACGAGAACTGGTTTGAATACGATGTTGTGGTTGCGACACCGGACATGATGGGCGTTGTAGGCCGTCTGGGACGTATCCTTGGACCAAAAGGCCTGATGCCAAACCCGAAGGCCGGCACGGTAACCATGGACGTGACAAAGGCGATAAACGAGATCAAAGCCGGTAAGATCGAGTACAGGTTGGACAGGAATAATATCATCCATGTGCCATTAGGAAAGGCTTCTTTCACAGAAGAACAGTTAGCGGACAACTTCCAGACGCTTATTGATGCAATTAATAAAGCAAGGCCGGCGGCTTTGAAGGGGCAGTTCCTGAGAAGCGTCACCCTGACGTCCACGATGGGACCCGGCGTGAAAATGAATCCTATGAAGCTTGCGTAGTTTAGGAATGTAATGAAGGAGTTTTCGGGAAAACGAATGTTTCCCGGAAGCTCCTTTTTCCTATGAGAAACAATCCTACCTTTACTGCGGACAGCAGTATCGAGATCCGGGACGGAGTTTACCACATTATATCTGAGGGAGAACAAGTGTGGACCATGATCCCGCAAGGCGACCAATTTATGATAGACGGAGTGGAAGACGGTTCTGGATATGAGTTCCTTAATGGGACGACCTTCCATAAAGAGTAGGGGGCGGATATGGCGGGTGTCTTAAGAAACGATAGCGGTTTAACAGGAGGAGCAGAAAAAATATAAAAAAGTTAAAAAAAATACTTAAGTTCTCAGGGAAAGCTTCGATAATATAAGTGACAAGAAGTTTACAGGACAGTAAAACAGATGTATTTCCTGAAAAAATTGCCGGCATTTCCGGAAAGGCATTTTGGCTGGACTGAAACTTGTATCAAAAATCATTTTAAAAATCGGGGGAAAGGGAATTCCCCTCAGAATTTCAAGGAGGAAAAATTATGAGGATTCAACATAACATTACAGCATTAAACGCTCACAGGAATTTAACAACCAACAATTCATCTCTTACAAAGAACCTGGAAAAACTTTCTTCTGGTTACAGAATTAACCGCGCTGGCGACGACGCTGCAGGGCTTGCTATTTCTGAAAAGATGCGTGCTCAGATCACAGGTATCGCAACAGCGAAGAAGAATGCGGAAGACGGTGTATCTCTTGTACAGACAGCTGAAGGCGCTTTGACAGAAGTTCACTCTATGCTGAATCGTATGGTTGAGCTGGCTACACAGTCTGCGAACGGAACATATTCACAGAAGAACCGTGAAGAGATGCAGAAGGAGATCAATGCTCTGAATGCAGAGATTGATAGAATTGGTGCAACAGCTAATTTTAATGGAACTAAATTGTTTACTGGCGATGTAGATACGATCGCATTACATGTCGGCGAGGAAGGAACAACTGATAATCAGCTGAGCGTTACTCTCGCAGAGATGAGTTCAAGTAACATCGCTGGAATTAAGGTGGATGGTAGCGTAGATACAGCAATTGATGTTAGTGCTATTGATATTACAAGCGCAACCGATGCTAAGGATGCTATTAGTGTTATCAATAGTGCAATTGATGCTATCTCATCTGTTCGTTCTTCATTCGGTGCATTACAGAACCGTCTGGAGCACACAATCAACAACTTGAGTGTTCAGCATGAGAACATCTCTTCTGCTGAGTCTCGTATCCGTGACGTAGACATGGCTCAGGAAATGATGGCTTACACCAAGAACAATATTCTGGTTCAGGCTTCTCAGGCAATGCTTGCTCAGGCAAATCAGGTTCCGCAGGGAGTACTGCAGTTATTACAGTAATTTCTGAAATGATTAATGCGGCTTAAATGTGAATTGAATTTCTAACAAAGGAGGCCTCTTCTTCGGAAGGGGTCTTTTTTGGGTGGTGGGAGAAGCGGCCCGACGCCGTCTCTGGAACAAGGTTTCAACCATATTGGCAGGACATTTTCCGAAAGGATGCTCCGTAATGGAAAAACATGTCGCATGTAAAATTAAAAAATATTTATTGAAAAACCAGTAGATATCAGGTAAGATGATTTTGACATTCCATATGTCGGATAGTCAAAAGAAATAATCAAAATTTCTAAGAAGTTCTACTATTATCACGGCAATTCGCCGAAGAATTTCAATATTTGAACTCATCAAAGCAGGGAGTGATGCCTATGGGGGTGATTTTTCTCTTTTAAGGAAGCAGGAAACATGATACACTAAAAGGAGAAAAGATATGGATAAAAAACAGAATAAGGAACAAAATGTGAAACCAATCATGAAGCCATTAAAGGAACTGAACCTTACAAGCAGGTTTCTGTTCGATGAAGTGATGGAAGACCCGCAGACTCATCAGGACGTGCTGAGTATTATTTTCGGGAAGGAGATTCCGGTCTTGGAATCCAACGAAACGGAAAAGGAGTTAAGAGTTTCGCCGGGAATCCGTCAGATCCGTATGGATGTATTCGCGATGGATGAGGAAAAGACGGTATATAATACAGAAATGCAGGAAAAGCGGAAAGCTGACCTGGCGAGACGGAGCCGGTTTTATCAGGCGTTAGTGGACACGGGGCTTCTGGAGCCAGGGATCCCAAACTATAACTTGTTGAATGCGTCCTACATCATCATGATTATGCCGTTTGATCTGTTCGGATATGGAAAATACCAATACACGTTTGAGGCGAGATGCCGTGAAGTACCGGAGTGCGCGTTGGGAGATAAGGCGGTCCGGATTTTCCTGAACACGCGCGGAAAGAATGAAGAAGAGGTATCTAGGGAATTGGTGGATTTCCTGCATTATCTGGAAGATACTACGGATGAGAAGGCGGTATCATCGGGAAGCGAACGGATACGCAGAATCCATGATCGGGTATGTAAGGTGAAGGTCAGTGAAGAAGTTGGGGTGAAGTATATGCAGGCATGGGAAGAGAAATACTATGAGCGGGAAGAAGGAAGAGAGGAAGGTCGGAAAGAGGGAAGAGAGGAAGGCCGGAAAGAGGGAAGAGAGGAAGGTCGGAAAGAGGGAAGAGAGGAAGGTCGAAAAGAAGGAAAAGAAGAAGGACGGGAGGAGGAGAAAGCGGAGGGTATGAGAATGTTGGTCGCAAGTCTTCGGGCATTCAATATACCGGATAAGAAGATTGTGGAACAACTGTCAGAACGATATCATCTGGTTCAGGAAGATGCAGAGAAGTTTATTAAGGGAAATGGATTTTGATGCCATATAAAATGCGGTGTTGCCGGATTGGACGATTTAGGGATGTGCTGTTGGGAATTTGTTTTCAGTGCACTTCAGAACCGTCTGGGGCACTCTATTAACAACTTAGGAATTCAGCATGAGAACATCTCCGCGGCTGAGTCTCGTATCCATGACGTAGATATGGCGAAAGAAATGATGGCTTACACCAAGAATAACATTCTGGTTCAGGCTTCTCAGGCTATGCCTGCGCAGGCAAATCAGGTTCCGCAGGGAGTACTGCAGTTATTACAGTAATTTCTGAAAAGATTAATACGGCTTAAATGTGAATTGAATTTCTAACAAAGGAGGCCTCTTCTTCGGAAGGGATCTTTTTTGGGTGGTTATACTCAAAGACTCTCCTGAGATTCTTAGTTGAAGTTAGTTGTTCACTCACCAAAGTGTAGCCCGATCTGCGAAGGGAAGAACCGCCCCGACGCTGTCTCCAGAGCAATGTTTCAACCGAACCGTACTGATGCATGTAAAATCAGAAAATGTCTCTTGAAAAATCTGAGGATATTATGTATGATAATTTTGACATTCCATATGTCGGACAGTCAAAAGAAATAATCAAAATTTCTAAGAAGTTCTACTATCATGGCAATTCGCCGGAAGATTTCCTTATGAAGAATGAATTTGCGGCAGTATGAAAACAACAGTGTAAAGCAGGGAGGGGTGCCTATGGGTGTGATTTTTCTCTTTTAAGTAACCGGGAAACATGATACACTAAAAGGAGAAAATATATGGATAAAAAACGGAATAAGGAACAAAATGTGAAACCAATCATGAAGCCATTAAAAGAGCTGAACCTTACAAGCCGATTCCTGTTCGATGAAGTGATGGAAGACCCGCAGGCCCATCAGGATGTGCTGAGTATTATTTTTGGGAGGGAGATTCCGTTTCTGGAATCTAACGAAACGGAAAAGGAGTTAAGAGTTTCGCCGGGAATCCGTCAGATCCGTATGGATGTATTCGCGATGGATGAGGAAAAGACGGTATATAATACGGAGATGCAGGAAAAGCGGAAAGCTGATCTGGCGAAAAGGAGTCGGTTTTACCAGGCGTTAGTGGATATCGGCCTTCTGGAGCCGGGGATCCCGAATTATAATCTTCTCAATGCGTCCTATATTATCATGATTATGCCGTTTGATCTGTTCGGATATGGAAAATATCAATACACGTTTGAGGCAAGATGCCGCGAAGTTCCAGAATGTGTGCTGGGCGATAAGGCAGTCCGGATTTTTCTGAATACGCGCGGAAAGAATGATGATGAAGTATCGAAGGAGTTGGTGGACTTTTTGCATTACTTAGAGGATACTACAGATGAGAATGCAGCAATATCGGGAAGCGAACGGATACGCAGAATCCATGAACGGGTATGTAGGGTGAAAGTCAGCGAGGAAGTCGGGGTGAAGTATATGCAGGCATGGGAAGAGAAATATTATGAGCGGGAAGAAGGAAGAGAAGAAGGGCGGAAAGAGGGGAGAGAAGAAGGGCGGGAGGAGGAGAAAGCGGAGGGCATGAGAATGCTGGTCGCAAGTCTTCGGACATTCAATATACCGGATAAGAAGATTGTGGAACAACTGTCAGAACGATATCATCTGGTTCAGGAAGATGCAGAGAAGTTTATGAAGGAAAATGGATTTTGATGTCGTATTAAATGCGGTGTTGCCGGGGTAACTATTCACGGTGCCTTGCACTCCGCTGCAAGGCATCCGGTTAGTAAAGTAGTGGTTTCAGGCATCCAGCCCCTCGCCATCAGGCGACTTTTCAATGGGCTGGATGCGTTACAATTCGCGGCCGGTTAGGCCGTGAATTGTAACGTTGCCGGGTTCGTTCGTGAAATACAAGCAAAATATATTTGACATATCCGTGAAAGCGTGATATACTACCCAAAGTAACTGCCAAAGACAGTAGGTGCCGTGAGGCATAAGGATGAAAACGCCTACCGAGGAAGAACGAATTCGTGATACGTTGAATTTAGGAGTCTCCCTGTCTTTCGGACAGGGAGATTTTTTCCGGGCAGCTCATAAATCATATAAGGAGGTGCACCATTCGTGGCAAAAGTTGAATTAAAACAACCAATCGTTCAGGCGATCGTAGATGACATCACCGGCGCGCAGGCAATCGTACTGGTTGACTACCGCGGACTGACTGTGGCGGAGGATACAGAACTCCGTAAGCAGCTTAGAGAGGCTGGTATTATCTATAAGGTCTGCAAGAATACCATGATGAAGAGAGCTTTTGAAGGGACAGATTTTGCTCAGCTTGACGAATATCTGGAAGGCCCGAGCGCAATCGCAGTGTCGAAGGACGATGCGACGGCTCCGGCAAGGATTATTTGCAAGTTCGCAAAGACGGCCCAGGCTCTTGAAGTTAAGGCGGGCGTGGTTGAAGGCACGGTATACGATGCGAACGGAGTCGCTGAACTGTCCAAGATTCCGGGAAGAGAAGAACTTCTTTCCAAATTACTTGGAAGCTTACAGTCACCGATTACCAATCTTGCACGCGTCCTGAACCAGATCGCGGAGCAGGGCGGAACCCCGGCGGAAGTGCCTGCGGAAGCAGAAGCTCCGGCAGAAGAAGCAGAAGCCCCCGCGTCAGAAGAGTAACAGGAAGCGGCAGGGGAATCATTGATATCATTTATGCGGCACAATAAAACAAATGGAGGAAAATAAAATGGCAAAGTTGACAACAGCAGAATTTATTGAAGCAATCAAAGAATTATCTGTATTGGAATTAAACGAACTCGTAAAAGCATGCGAAGAAGAATTTGGCGTATCTGCAGCAGCAGGCGTTGTAGTGGCAGCAGCAGGCGGAGAAGCGGCAGCGGCAGAAGAAGAGAAGGATGAATTTGATGTAGAACTGGTAGCAGCGGGCGCATCTAAAGTTAAAGTTATCAAGGTCGTACGTGAGATCACAGGTCTGGGCCTGAAGGAAGCAAAGGCTGTTGTAGACGAAGCGCCGAAGGTAGTGAAGTCTGGCGTTTCTAAGGCAGAAGCAGAAGAGATCAAGGCAAAACTTGAGGCGGAAGGCGCAGAAGTTAACGTGAAATAGTTTATATATTATGATACCAGTACAAAGCACGGAACAATCTGTGGATATCATTTTGCACTGTAATCATATACCGCGCTATCTCACAAAAGATAAGAGGTGTCCTGTGGAAATTTCACAGAGGCGCCTCTTTCCTTTTGAAAAGCTGAAATTTCGGTCTTGACAAGCCGAAAAGTATTGTGATATAGTAAAAAATGCATTATTGTGGAAACTTATACCTGTAATATGGTCGGGCGGCCATGATGGGGCGCCTGAGGGGCATACTTTTTTAGTGTTATATGATGTTGGGGTCACTATGTGCTATAGTATGTCCTGGAGCAGACGGTAATAACCTGAAAACAATTAATATAAGGAGTGGATCGTCAATGGAGAAAAACAGAATTCGTCCTATCACAAGCGGAAAGAGCATGCGTATGAGCTATTCCAGACAAAAAGAAGTACTCCAAATGCCGAATCTGATTGAAGTTCAGAAGGATTCTTATCAATGGTTCCTGGACGAAGGATTAAATGAAGTGTTTGACGACATTTCGCCGATCACGGATTACAGCGGTCATCTGAGCCTTGAATTTGTGGATTTTTCATTATGTGAAGATGAGGTGAAGTACTCGATCGAGGAATGCAAGGAACGTGATGCGACCTATGCAGCGCCATTAAAGGTTAAGGTAAGGCTTTTCAACAAAGAGACGGACGAAATCAATGAACATGAGATATTTATGGGCGATCTGCCGCTGATGACGAAGACGGGAACGTTCGTTATCAATGGGGCGGAGCGTGTTATTGTCAGCCAGTTAGTACGTTCACCGGGCATTTACTATGCGGTTGCGCATGACAAGCTTGGTAAGGAGTTGTACTCTTCAACCGTGATCCCGAACCGCGGTGCATGGCTGGAATACGAGACAGACTCCAACGACGTTTTTTATGTACGAGTAGACAGGACCAGGAAGGTTCCGATCACGGTACTGATCCGGGCGCTTGGGATTGGAACGAATGCCGAGATTGTGGAACTGTTTGGCGAGGAGCCGAAGATCCTGGCGAGCTTTACCAAGGATACGGCGGAGAATTATCAGGAAGGACTTCTTGAATTATATAAGAAGATTCGTCCGGGTGAGCCGCTCGCAGTGGACAGCGCTGAGAGTCTGATCACCAGTATGTTTTTTGATCCGAGGCGTTATGACCTTGCAAAAGTGGGACGTTATAAGTTTAATAAGAAACTCCTGCTCAGGAACAGGATTTACGGACAGGTTCTTGCAGAGGATGTAGTAAGCCCTCTGACCGGCGAAGTGATTGCTGAGAAAGGCACGGAGGTATCGAGAGAGCTTGCGGATCAGATCCAGGATGCGGCAGTACCGTTTGTCTGGATCGCAAGGGAAGAGGGAGAGAGGAACATTAAAGTTCTGTCCAACATGACGGTTGATCTCAAGGCGATCGTCGATATCGACCCAAAGGAAGTAGGGGTTACTGAAAAAGTATATTATCCTGTCCTTGCAGATATTTTAGAAGAGACGGCAGGAGATGTTGAGGAATTAAAGGAAGCGATCAAGAAGAATATCCATGACCTGATTCCCAAGCATATTACCAAGGAAGATATTATGGCTTCTATCAACTATAATATGCATCTGGAATATGGGCTGGGTAACGACGACGACATCGATCATCTGGGTAATCGTCGTATCCGTGCGGTAGGGGAGCTTTTGCAGAACCAGTACCGTATTGGTTTGTCGCGGCTTGAGAGAGTGGTCCGTGAGAGGATGACAACACAGGATCTGGAAGGAATTTCCCCGCAGTCACTTATTAATATCAAACCTGTGACCGCAGCGGTAAAGGAATTTTTCGGTTCCTCCCAGCTTTCACAGTTCATGGATCAGAATAATCCGTTGGGCGAGCTGACGCACAAGAGACGTCTGTCGGCTCTGGGACCGGGCGGTCTTTCACGTGATCGTGCCGGATTCGAGGTCCGCGACGTACATTACTCCCATTATGGAAGAATGTGCCCGATTGAGACGCCTGAAGGACCGAACATCGGACTGATTAATTCCCTTGCATGTTATGCAAGGATCAATGAGTATGGTTTTGTGGAAGCGCCGTATCGAAAGATCGACAAAACGGATCCGAACAATCCGGTCGTCACAGACGAGGTTGTATACATGACGGCGGATGAAGAAGATAATTACCATGTGGCGCAGGCGAACGAAATGCTGGATGAAGAGGGGCATTTTGTACGTAAGAACGTATCCGGCCGTTACCGAGAAGAGACGCAGGCATATGAGAGAAGGATGTTCGATTATATGGACGTTTCCCCGAAGATGGTATTCTCTGTGGCGACAGCGTTAATCCCGTTTTTGGAGAACGACGACGCGAACCGGGCGCTTATGGGGTCTAACATGCAGCGTCAGGCAGTTCCGCTCCTGATGACCGAGGCTCCTGTGGTTGGAACCGGTATGGAAGTGAAGGCGGCGGTCGACTCCGGCGTGTGTGTGATCGCGGAACAGGGAGGCATGGTGGAACGCGCTACTTCCCGCGAAATTGTAGTAAAACAGGATGATAAGACGAAGAAAACATATAAGATGACAAAGTTCCTTCGGAGTAACCAGAGCAATTGTTACAATCAAAGGCCCATTGTTGTGAAAGGGGAGCGGATCGAAGCGGGGCAGGTGATCGCCGACGGACCTTCCACCTCGAATGGCGAGATGGCGCTGGGTAAGAACCCGCTCATCGGTTTCATGACCTGGGAAGGTTATAACTACGAGGACGCCGTCCTTTTGAGCGAACGTCTGGTACAGGAGGATGTTTATACATCCGTCCATATTGAGGAATATGAGGCGGAGGCACGGGATACGAAGCTGGGACCGGAGGAGATCACCCGTGATATTCCGGGAGTCGGCGACGACGCCCTTAAAGATTTGGACGAAAGAGGGATTATCCGTATCGGCGCGGAGGTACGCGCCGGCGATATTTTGGTCGGCAAAGTGACGCCGAAAGGTGAGACAGAATTGACGGCGGAGGAACGTCTGCTCCGTGCGATCTTTGGAGAGAAGGCGCGTGAAGTAAGAGATACTTCCCTGAAAGTACCCCATGGGGAGTACGGTATTGTAGTGGACGCCAAGGTATTTACCCGGGAGAATGGCGACGAGTTGTCTCCAGGAGTGAACCAGGCGGTAAGGATTTACATCGCCCAGAAGAGGAAGATCTCTGTGGGTGATAAGATGGCGGGCCGTCATGGAAATAAGGGTGTTGTATCACGTGTGCTCCCGGTGGAGGATATGCCGTTTTTGCCAAACGGACGCCCGCTGGATATTGTATTGAATCCGCTTGGCGTGCCGTCGCGTATGAATATCGGGCAGGTGTTGGAGATTCACTTAAGTCTGGCGGCGAAAGCGCTGGGATTCAATATTTCCACCCCGGTATTTGACGGTGCGAACGAGGTCGATATTATGGACACGCTGGATTTGGCGAACGACTATGTCAATCTGTCGTGGGAAGAATTTGAATCAAAGCATAAGGAAGAGCTTCTTCCTGAGGTGCTGGATTATCTCTATGAGAACAGGGAACACAGAGAGGTATGGAAGGGAGTGCCGATTTCCAGGGATGGGAAGGTGCGTCTGCGCGATGGGCGTACAGGAGAGTTTTTCGACAGCCCAGTAACCATTGGACACATGCATTATCTCAAACTGCATCATCTGGTAGACGACAAGATCCATGCCCGTTCTACGGGTCCGTATTCTCTGGTTACACAGCAGCCGCTTGGAGGAAAAGCGCAGTTCGGCGGACAGCGTTTTGGAGAAATGGAAGTGTGGGCGTTGGAGGCGTACGGTGCATCCTATACTTTGCAGGAGATCCTTACGGTGAAATCGGACGACGTTGTTGGGCGTGTGAAGACGTATGAGGCCATTATCAAGGGCGAGAACATCCCGGAACCGGGAATACCGGAGTCCTTTAAGGTGCTTTTAAAGGAGCTCCAGTCTCTAGGCCTGGATGTCCGTGTACTCCGTGATGATAATACGGAGGTCGAGATCATGGAGAGCGTAGATTACGGTGACACCAATCTGAACCACATCATTGAGGGGGATAGACGGTACAGCGATAACGAGGATTACGGAAGGCATGGATACAGCCAGCAAGAATTTGAAGAAGGAGAGCTGGTCGATATCGAAGAAGATGAGCCGGAGGACGACGAGTTTGAGGATTATACGGACGAGGACATCGAGGATCTGGATGACTACGACGACAGTGATTATGATATTTAATAGGGGAGGTTGCCGAAATGACAGAAACGAAAAATGAGGCTACGTATCAGCCAATGACATTTGATGCGATTAAGATTGGTCTGGCATCTCCGGAGAAGATACTGGAATGGTCGAGAGGCGAGGTGACAAAACCGGAGACCATCAATTACAGGACGCTCAAGCCGGAAAAGGACGGTTTGTTCTGTGAGAAGATCTTTGGTCCCAGCAAGGACTGGGAATGCCACTGCGGCAAATATAAGAAGATCCGGTACAAAGGCGTCATCTGCGACCGATGCGGAGTGGAAGTGACAAAGGCGAGTGTGCGCCGTGAGAGGATGGGGCACATCGCTTTGGCGGCGCCGGTTTCCCATATTTGGTATTTTAAGGGGATTCCGAGCAGGATGGGATTGATCCTTGACCTGTCGCCGAGAACTTTGGAAAAGGTACTGTATTTTGCTTCCTATATTGTTCTGGATAAAGGGGAGTCTGGACTGCAGCACAAGCAAGTGCTTTCCGAGGCAGAATACCAGGATGCACGGGAAAGCTGGGGCAGTACGTTCCGCGTAGGAATGGGAGCGGAAGCAATTCAGGAGCTTCTGGAAGCCATTGACCTTGATAAAGAATATGAGACTCTGCGGGAGAGCCTTAATGGGGCGACGGGACAGAAGCGTGCGCGTATCGTGAAGCGTCTGGAGGTTGTCGAGGCGTTCCGTGAATCCGGTAATAAACCGGAATGGATGATTATGACGGCGATTCCGGTTATCCCGCCGGATCTGCGACCGATGGTGCAGCTCGATGGAGGACGTTTTGCGACGTCGGACTTGAACGACCTTTACAGAAGAATCATCAATCGGAATAACCGCCTGAGGAGACTCCTTGAGCTGGGAGCTCCAGATATCATTGTAAGAAATGAAAAGCGTATGTTGCAGGAAGCAGTCGACGCTTTGATCGATAACGGCCGCCGGGGCCGTCCGGTGACCGGACCGGGAAACCGCGCCTTAAAATCCCTTTCCGATATGCTGAAAGGAAAGTCCGGCCGGTTCCGTCAGAACTTGCTCGGAAAACGTGTGGACTATTCAGGACGTTCCGTTATCGTCGTGGGGCCGGAGCTTAAGATTTACCAGTGCGGCCTTCCGAAAGAAATGGCGATCGAGCTGTTCAAGCCGTTCGTTATGAAAGAACTGGTAGCGAATGGGACGGCGCATAATATCAAGAACGCGAAAAAGATGGTGGAGCGTCTCCAGCCTGAGGTGTGGGATGTGCTGGAGGACGTCATCAAAGAACATCCGGTTATGCTGAACCGCGCCCCTACCCTGCACAGGCTAGGGATCCAGGCGTTTGAGCCGATTCTTGTAGAAGGTAAGGCGATCAAGCTTCATCCCCTGGTATGTACGGCGTACAATGCGGACTTTGACGGGGACCAGATGGCTGTTCATCTTCCGCTTTCCGTGGAAGCGCAGGCGGAGTGCCGTTTCCTTCTTCTATCTCCGAATAATTTGCTGAAGCCGTCGGACGGCGGCCCGGTAGCGGTGCCGTCCCAGGATATGGTGCTTGGTATCTATTATCTGACGCAGGAAAGACCAGGAGTAAAAGGGGAAGGAAAGTACTTCAAGAGTGTGAGCGAAGCGATTCTCGCCTATGAGAATGGGGAGCTGACTCTCCACTCCAGGATCAAGGCGCGTGTGACAAAACGGATGCCGGATGGACGAGAACTGACGGGGATTGTAGAATCGACGCTGGGGCGTTTCCTTTTTAATGAGATTATTCCGCAGGATCTTGGCTTTGTGGACCGGGAAGCAGCAGGGAATGAACTGCTTCTGGAAATTGATTTCCATGTGGGTAAAAAGCAGTTAAAGCAGATTCTTGAGAAAGTAATCAATACGCATGGCGCAACGGCGACCGCGGAAGTGCTGGACAATGTAAAATCGATCGGCTACAAGTACTCTACGAGAGCCGCGATGACTGTGTCGATCTCCGATATGACGGTTCCGCCGCAGAAGCCGGAGATGATCGCAAGGGCGCAGGATACGGTGGATAAGATTACGAAGAACTTCCGCCGTGGTCTGATTACGGAGGAAGAGCGTTATAAAGAAGTAGTAGAGACATGGAAAGAAATGGATGACGAGCTGACGGAAGCGCTTCTTTCCGGCCTGGATAAATATAATAACATTTTCATGATGGCGGATTCGGGCGCGCGTGGTTCGGATAAGCAGATCAAACAGCTTGCCGGAATGCGCGGACTGATGGCGGATACGACGGGACGTACAATCGAGCTGCCGATTAAGTCCAATTTCCGTGAGGGATTAGACGTATTGGAGTATTTCATGTCCGCACACGGTGCGCGAAAAGGATTGTCGGATACAGCTCTGCGTACAGCCGACTCTGGATATCTTACGCGCCGTCTGGTGGATGTTTCCCAGGAGCTTATTATCCGGGAGATGGATTGTGCAGCGCAGGAAGAGGAAGTTCCGGGCATGTATGTCCATGCGTTTGTGGATGGAAATGAAGAAATCGAGAGTCTTAAGGATCGGATCACCGGCAGATTTTCATGCCATACGATTTATGATAAAGATGGAAATGTTCTTGTAAAGGCCAATCATATGATTACGCCGAGACGCGCAGAGCGGATTATGAAGTACGGCGTGGATGAGAATGGGAATTTCCCGATTAAGAAGGTGAAAATCCGTACCATCCTGACCTGCCGTTCCAGGGTCGGCATCTGTGCAAAATGTTACGGTGCGAATATGGCGACCGGAGAGCCGGTACAGGTTGGAGAGGCGGTCGGCATTATTGCGGCGCAGTCCATCGGAGAACCTGGTACACAGTTAACGATGCGTACCTTCCATACCGGAGGCGTTGCGGGCGACGATATCACACAGGGTCTTCCTCGTGTCGAGGAGTTGTTCGAGGCGAGAAAGCCGAAAGGTCTTGCGATCATCACCGAGTTCGGCGGAGTGGCAACCCTAAATGACACGAAGAAAAAGCGTGAGATCATTGTAAATAATGAACAGACCGGAGAATCCAAGGCTTACCTCATTCCATACGGTTCCCGTATTAAAGTGGCGGACGGCGCCGTGCTGGAGGCAGGAGACGAATTAACAGAGGGAAGCATTAATCCGCATGACCTTCTGAAGATAAAGGGTCTGCGCGCGGCGCAGGACTATATGTTGCAGGAGGTACAGAGAGTATACCGTCTGCAGGGCGTGGATATCAATGATAAGCATATTGAAGTTATTGTGCGTCAAATGCTGAAGAAGATCCGCATTGAAGAAAAGGGAGACAGCGAGTTCCTTCCGGGAACAATGGTCGATGTTCTGGAGTTTGACGACGTAAACCGTTCGCTTGAATTAGAAGGGAAGGAACCGGCTACGGGTGAACAGATTATGCTCGGAATTACAAAAGCGTCCCTGGCTACAGATTCTTTCCTATCCGCGGCGTCGTTCCAGGAGACGACCAAGGTGCTCACAGAAGCAGCGATCAAGGGCAAAGTCGACCACCTGATCGGACTCAAGGAGAATGTCATTATTGGAAAACTGATTCCGGCAGGTACGGGAATGAGGAAATACCGCGATGTCAAGCTGGATACCGGGATGGAAATGGATGAGGAAGATGAAGCCGTTTTCGATGATTATGATGAGATACAGGAAATCAGCGGCGAGGCGGAGCTGATCGGAGTTGAGCCGGACGAGGAAATCGAGATGGAGGCTTCTGAGCCGGAGCTGGAATTGGTCGGAATGACGGGAGAGTAGGCTGAATCGCCTGGCGGCGATGAAGGGAAATAGGGCCCCCTCGCGGTACGCTCGGGCTACCTGAATTTAATCGCCTGACGGCGATGAAGGGAAATAGGTAATGGACACAGGGAAGTTGGACCGCATATTGCGGTCAATGAAAGAAAAAGGAATACCGCAGATGATTCTATCAGATCCACCGGCTATTTTCTATCTGACGGGGAAATGGATTTACCCGGGAGAGCGTCTTTTGGCGCTTCTTCTGCGCATGGACGGTGGACATAAGCTTGTTATCAATCGTTTGTTCCCGCAGGAGAAGGATCTGGGTGTGGAACTGGTATGGTATGAAGATACGGAGGACGGTGTCGAGATCCTGAGCAGATTTGTGGAAAAGGATCAGCCGGTTGGAATCGATAAGACATGGCCGGCGCGTTTTCTCCTGCGGCTCCAGGAACTGGGCGCAGGAAGCCGGTTCGTCAACGGTTCGTTGATCGTAGATTCCGTACGGATGATTAAGGACGATCGGGAGCAGCAGCTTATGAGGGAAGCGTCCCTTGCGAATGATGCGGTGATGGAAAAGCTGATTCCTTTGGTGAATCAGGGTTATTCTGAGGAAGAGCTTGGACAGAGAGTGCGGGCGTTGTATAAGGAAAGCGGGCATTCGGACGTTTCCTTCCCTCCGATCACGGCATATGGGAAATCAGGAGCGGATCCGCATCATATGACGGACTGTACAAAAGGGAAACGTGGGGACAGCGTTGTGCTTGATATCGGGGGAATCCTGAACGGATACTGTTCCGATATGACAAGAACGGTGTTTCTCGGCGAGGTTTCTGACAAAGCGCGGGAAGTTTATGAAGTGGTGAGAGAAGCGCAGAGACGTGGAATTGAAGCGGCAAGACCAGGCGCCAGGATGTGCGATGTGGACGTTGCCTGCCGTGATTACATTACAGAAAAGGGTTATGGAGAGTACTTCACCCACAGGACAGGACACTCCATAGGCATGGAAGATCATGAGTATGGAGATGTGTCCTCGGTAAATAAGGATGAGATTCAAGTCGGACAATGCTTTTCCATTGAGCCGGGAATCTATCTTCTGGAAGAGGGGTTAGGCGTCCGCATCGAGGATCTTGTATTAATCACAGAAGAGGGCTGTGAAGTCCTAAATCACTATACAAAAGATTTGATCGTCGTTCCGATGGAAGACTGAGACAAAGAACAAAAGAAGAGAAGGTGCCGGACCGGTCAAAGGTCCGGCATTTGAAAATTTCTCCACCTGTGCAGTTGCGATTCACGGCAGGATTTAGTCCGGAAAGGTGGAAATTTTTGAAACACATTGACAACACGGAGAAAAAACGATAATATATATAAAATATTAAAGAAAGATATTGTAACAGTATTTTGAGCAGATGTAACAATTTTGTAATAAAGTAAAGGCGCTGGGGCGCCCTCGGCGCAAGAGTGTACTTTAGCACATTCAGTAAGAAGACGAAAGTGGAGAGTATATGGAACAGAGGAGAAGCGGGTCACCAAGAAGAGGATCCGATTATGGTAATTCAAATAGAAATGAAAGAAATATCAGCAACAGCCGCGAGGTCAGCAGGCGGAGCAAGGGGAAGAGCCGGTATGCTTATGAGGAAGACCGAAGGGCGGCACGTTATCACGAAGACGATTACTATAGGGCGAAGCCGAAGAAGGCAAAAAGCTCCGGCTATGCGGCAAAAATCAGGGATGATGATATGAGACATTCGGCAAGAAGAGGTTATACAGGAGATAACGGCGGGCGTAAGCGGAAACGGAGAGGAAGGAACAAGAACGGCGTAAGTAAGACAATCGGAATTATTTTTGCGATCATTCAGTTTGTGCTGTCTGTTTTTTTGGTTGTGAACGTATTATTTTTTGGTATGCTTCCGAACACATATATTCTGGTTTTGATAGGAGTGCTGTTGATTTTGCTCGGGATCACGCTCCTTACTCAGATCGGGGCGAAGGGAAAGGGCGTGGGCGGCAAAGTATTTTCCGTTGTGCTCAGCGCGATTCTTGGATTTGGGTCTTTCCTGATCGGGGATGTCAATAATGCGTTCGACAAGATTCTTGATTCGACCACAAAGACGAGTTCGATGGTGGTGGCAGTCAGGAAGGACGACACCGCGGAACAGATAACAGACGCGGAGTTCTATAATTTTGGAGTCCAGTACACAACCAGCGCAGACCAGACCAGGACGGTAGTTTCCCAGATTGAGAAGGAGCTGGGAGGACAGATCGAGACGGTCGAATACAACGACTTGATCGAAGAGGCGCAGGCGCTCTATAACCGTGAAGTCGACGCGATTATTTTTAACGCCGGGCAGAGCGGAGTGATCGAGAACCAGCTCGATACATTCAGCGACGACATTAAGATTATTTATAAACATAACATTGTGGTTGAGATAGAAAGCAACGCGGTCGATACGAGCGTAAACGAGCCGTTTGCTATGTACTTAAGTGGGATCGATGTATACGGCGATATCACCCAGGAAAGCAGAAGCGACGTAAATATTGTCGCAGTGGTGAATCCGAAGAGTCATCAGATTCTTTTGGTAACGACTCCCAGAGATTATTATGTCACGATTCCGGAGATTTCAAACGGACAGTATGATAAACTGACGCATGCAGGAACTTACGGCGTCGATGCGTCGATGCGGACATTAGGGTCGCTATATGACGTAGAGATACCGTTCTATGGGCGGGTGAATTTTACATCCATGATTAATATTGTCGACGCTCTCGGCGGACTGGATGTGGAATCCGACCAGGCATTCACGACGTCGCGTGATTCAGAGCATGTGATGGATGTACAGGAAGGAATGAATCATTTTAATGGAGAAGAGGCGCTGGCATTCTGCCGTGAGCGTCAGAATTTGCCGGATGGCGATAACGCAAGGGGCAGGCACCAGCAGGCGGTCATCACCGCAATCATTCAGAAGATGATGTCTCCCGCTATGCTTCGTGCGGCAACCGGGATCATTGAGAGCGTAAGCGACGGCGTTGATACGAACTTTACGATGGAGCAGGTTCAGGCGCTGATTAAGAATCAGCTCAGGACGAACGCGACATGGCATATTTATTCGGTCGCCGCGGAAGGAGAGAGCGCGATGCGTTCCTGCTACTCTTCAGGTAGCATGGAGCTGTCGGTTATGCTCCAGGACGATACGTCTGTGGCGAATATCTCGAATCTGATCGACAGAGTGATAGACGGTGAAGTGTTGGAAGAGTCTACGACAATCAATTAAAGGCGCAAGGCATTCTGGAAAATTTTTTCCGGAATGCCTTGACTTTTTTTTATGTTTATAATATACTAACCTAGCGTGCATAGAGATGTATCGTTATTTTTGTGCGCAATTTAGACAAAAGCTGTTTAAAACGTAACCAATTATCACATCATAGGAGGTGAAAAGTAATGCCAACATTTAACCAGTTAGTAAGAAAAGGACGCGAAACTGCTGTAAAGAAGTCAACCGCACCGGCTCTTCAGAAGGGCTACAATTCTCTTAGAAAGAGAGCGACCGATGCATCGTCTCCGCAGAAGAGAGGGGTATGTACCGCAGTGAAAACGGCAACCCCGAAGAAGCCGAACTCAGCGCTCAGGAAGATCGCCAGGGTACGTCTTTCTAATGGTATTGAGGTGACGAGTTATATTCCGGGAGAGGGACACAACCTTCAGGAGCATAGCGTTGTCCTGATCCGCGGCGGCCGTGTTAAGGACCTTCCGGGTACAAGATACCATATTGTACGTGGAACGCTTGATACAGCAGGCGTTGCAAAGAGACGTCAGGCGCGCTCTAAGTATGGCGCAAAGAGACCAAAAGACGCAAAGAAGTAAAGAGCTTATTTAAGTAACAATCGTATCACAAACAGAACTATGAGAGTTATAGTTGGTTGCGGGTTTAATCCGGATAGAATCTCTTTTTAGAGAGGATGAGGATGTCCCGTGAGCCGATGACACATAGAGAGACACATGTGAGTACCGATGAATTATTCACGCAGAGCTTATTAGGCTTTGCAGCCATGTATAAGGAGGGAAGAACCGTGCCACGTAAAGGACATACTCAGAAAAGAGACGTATTAGCGGATCCATTATACAATAATAAGGTTGTTACCAAACTGATTAACAATATCATGCTGGACGGCAAAAAAGGTATTGCGCAGAAGATTGTATATGGAGCGTTTGAAAGAGTGGAATCAAAGTCAGGCAAGCCGGCAATCGATGTGTTCGAGGAAGCGATGAACAACATCATGCCTGTGCTTGAAGTGAAGGCAAGGCGTATCGGCGGTGCGACCTATCAGGTGCCGATCGAAGTAAGGGCAGATAGAAGACAGGCTCTCGCGCTTCGCTGGCTAACCATGTTTTCTCGTAAAAGGGGCGAGAAGACAATGGAAGAAAGACTGGCTAATGAAATCCTCGACGCGTCGAATAATACCGGCGCTGCGGTAAAGAGGAAAGAAGACATGCACAAGATGGCGGAAGCGAACAAGGCGTTTGCGCATTATCGTTTCTAAGATCGGTGTATTGGATATAAGAGGGAATACCCTTTGGGCATATCTATATGTCCAAAGGGCATGAACAATTAGGAGGGAAAAAGCTTGGCTGGAAGAGAATATCCATTGGATAGAACCAGGAACATCGGTATCATGGCCCATATTGATGCCGGTAAGACGACGCTGACCGAGCGTATCTTATATTATACCGGTGTAAATTATAAGATTGGCGATACTCATGAAGGTACTGCTACCATGGACTGGATGGAGCAGGAGCAGGAAAGGGGTATCACGATTACTTCAGCCGCTACGACATGCCACTGGACTTTGGAAGACCATACCAAACAGAAAGAGGGCGCCCTTGAGCACCGCATCAATATCATTGATACCCCGGGACACGTTGACTTTACCGTAGAAGTAGAGCGGTCGCTTCGTGTGCTTGATGGGGCTGTCGGCGTATTTTGTGCAAAAGGCGGCGTAGAACCTCAGTCGGAAAACGTGTGGCGTCAGGCGGACACGTACAATGTACCTCGAATGGCATTTATCAATAAAATGGACATTCTGGGGGCGGATTTCTACAATGCAGTAGATCAGATTAGAACAAGATTAGGGAAAAATGCGATTATCCTTCAGCTTCCAATCGGAAAAGAAGACGATTTTAAAGGGATCATTGATTTGATGGAGATGGAAGCATATATCTATAACGACGATAAGGGTGACGATATCACCGTATGTGAGATCCCAGAGGATATGAAGGACGACGCGGAACTTTATCATCAGGAATTGCTCGAAAAAGTATGCGAGCTGGATGATGAATTGATGATGATGTATCTCGAGGATGAAGTTCCGTCGAATGAACAGTTAAAGGCAGTTCTTCGGAAAGCAACGTGCAAATGTACGGCTGTTCCGGTTTGCTGTGGCTCAGCTTACAGGAATAAGGGAGTTCAGAAGCTCCTGGATGCGATTCTTGAATATATGCCGGCGCCAACCGATATTCCGCCGATCAAAGGGCAGGATATGGATGGCAATGAAGTGGAGAGACATTCTTCTGATGAAGAGCCGTTCTCAGCTTTGGCGTTCAAGATCATGACGGATCCGTTCGTAGGAAAACTTGCGTACTTCCGCGTATATTCTGGAACGATGAATTCTGGATCGTATGTGCTGAACGCAACAAAGGGTAAGAAAGAGCGTGTGGGACGTATCCTGCAGATGCATGCGAACAAGAGAGCGGAGCTTGACAAAGTCTATTCAGGGGATATTGCGGCGGCGATCGGATTTAAGTTCACCACAACAGGCGATACGATCTGCGACGATCAGCATCCAGTTATTCTGGAGTCTATGGAGTTCCCGGAACCGGTTATTGAGCTGGCAATCGAGCCGAAGACCAAGGCATCCCAGGGAAAACTTGGCGAGTCATTGGCGAAGCTTGCGGAGGAAGACCCGACCTTCCGTGCGCACACGGATCAGGAGACAGGGCAGACGATCATTGCCGGAATGGGAGAACTTCATCTGGAGATTATCGTAGATAGACTTCTGCGTGAATTCAAGGTGGAAGCGAATGTAGGCGCGCCGCAGGTT
The DNA here is from genome assembly GCA_022793995.1 of Coprococcus sp. Lineage (GTDB taxonomy): Bacteria > Bacillota > Clostridia > Lachnospirales > Lachnospiraceae > Allocoprococcus. The sequence continues at coordinate 1,787 of JAAWDY010000067.1, read as the reverse complement.
GCTTACAAAGAGTCGTTTACAAAAGCAGTGGATGTGGACAGCAAGTATGCAAAACAGTCCGGCGGACGTGGACAGTATGGACACTGTAAAGTGAAATTTGAGCCTATGGATGTCAACGGGGAAGAGTTGTATAAGTTTGATTCCGCTGTTGTCGGAGGCGCAATCCCGAAGGAGTATATCCCGGCGGTAGGCGAAGGAATCGAGGACGCGATGAAGGCTGGTATTCTCGGCGGCTTCCCGGTAGTGGGTATCCATGCCACGGTATACGATGGATCTTACCATGAGGTAGACTCTTCAGAGATGGCGTTCCACATTGCAGGTTCGCTTGCATTTAAGGATGCGATGAAGAAGGCGGAGCCGGTTCTTCTTGAGCCGATCATGAAAGTGGAAGTGACGATGCCGGAAGAATATATGGGCGACGTGATCGGGGATATCAACTCTCGCCGCGGACGAATTGAAGGGATGGACGACCTTGGCGGCGGTAAGATTGTAAGAGGATACGTACCGTTGTCCGAGATGTTCGGATATTCTACAGACCTCCGTTCACGGACACAGGGACGTGGAAATTATTCGATGTTCTTTGAGAAATATGAACCCGTACCGAAGTCTGTACAGGAAAAAGTATTGTCAAATAAAAACGCATAAAAAATATGAAAAAGGCTTGAAAAACTGTATTATTTGAAATATAATCAGAGATAGCCGAGTTTAAAAAATCGAAACTAAAAAAGCCCGGAGAGGGTGCTAGAGTTAAGGAGGATATTCAAAATGGCAAAAGCTAAATTTGAAAGAACAAAACCGCATTGTAATATCGGTACCATTGGACACGTTGACCATGGTAAAACAACTTTGACGGCAGCGATTACAAAGGTTTTGTCTAAAAGAGTAGCAGGTAACGCAGAAGTTGCATTTGATAACATTGATAAGGCACCGGAAGAGAGAGAACGTGGAATCACGATTTCTACTGCTCACGTTGAGTATGAGACAGAGAACCGTCACTATGCTCACGTAGACTGCCCGGGACATGCTGACTACGTTAAGAACATGATCACAGGCGCGGCTCAGATGGACGGCGCGATCCTGGTAGTAGCGGCGACAGACGGTGTTATGGCTCAGACAAGAGAGCATATCCTGCTTTCTCGTCAGGTAGGTGTACCGTATATCGTTGTATTCATGAACAAGTGTGATATGGTAGACGACGAAGAACTTCTTGAACTGGTAGAGATGGAGATCCGTGAACTTCTTGACGAGTATGAGTTCCCGGGAGACGATACTCCGGTTATCCAGGGTTCAGCGCTTAAGGCTCTTGAAGATCCAGATGGAGAATGGGGCGATAAGGTTATGGAACTTATGGCGGAAGTAGATAAGTATATTCCGGATCCGCAGCGTGCAACAGACCAGCCGTTCCTGATGCCTGTAGAGGATGTATTCTCGATCACAGGCCGTGGTACAGTTGCTACTGGTAGAGTAGAGCGTGGTACGCTTCATGTATCTGACGAAGTAGAAATCGTTGGTATTAAGGAAGAAACCCGTAAAGTAGTTGTAACAGGTGTTGAGATGTTCCGTAAGCTTCTTGACGAGGCTCAGGCTGGAGACAACATCGGCGCTCTTCTTCGTGGTGTTCAGAGAACAGAGATCGAAAGAGGACAGGTACTTGTAAAACCAGGTTCAGTAACCTGCCATCACAAGTTTACCGCTCAGGTTTATGTTCTGACAAAAGATGAAGGTGGACGTCATACTCCGTTCTTCAACAACTACAGACCGCAGTTCTATTTCAGAACAACAGACGT
>JAAWDY010000066.1 GCA_022793995.1 Coprococcus sp. | reverse complement strand
GAAAGGATAAGAGTGAAAAGTGTAATGGTATTGTTGCATAGTTTTCATAACAAATGTCTGCTTATTTTTGTTCATGCGTTTATTCTGGGTTTGGGGTGTCGGCCGGTTGCGTGCTTCGGGTTTCTATGCTATGATGATCTCAAAGATGCCAGGGTCAAAAGCCATAAACCACAGGGTGCTTGCACACAAGTGGTTTTATGGCTTAAAGACCCGCCCCGATATGAGGATAAAAGTGGGGCGAAAGCTCCACGATATCCGAATATTGGGCAGGATTGTGGGAGTGCGTAGCGCGGAACAATCCGTGTGGCATCTTATGCCCCCAACATAGAAATAGGAAAGGATGTTAGCATATGCCGCTACTTCGGGAAAAAACGAAAACCTATACAGCAGAAGACTACTGGAATCTTCCGGAAGACTGCCATGCAGAACTGATCGACGGTTCTCTCTACGATATGGTCTCGCCCAGTCCCTTCCACCAAGAGCTTGTTATGGAAATTTCCGCGACAATCCGGCAATATATCAAAGACCATGACGGAAAATGCAAGGTCTACCCTGCCCCGCTTGCCGTTAATCTCCGTGCAGATGACAGCACATGGGTCGAACCGGACATCAGTGTTGTCTGTGATAAAAATAAAATTACGGTACCCTCCCATACTTTTGACAGTTTCATAATCAAAATATCGGATTTAGTATAAGGAGCGCTTCGCATGGGCCAACGAATTGTGATCGTCGAAGATGAAACGATCATCCGAAGAGAACTGAAAGTATTACTTGAAAATGCAATGTACGAGGTGGAAGTCCTGGAAAGCTTTGAGGACGCCGCCCAAAAGATCATTACCCTCTCTCCCGACCTAATCCTTCTGGACGTGAACCTTCCGGGATGCTCTGGGTTCGACGTCTGCACGCTGCTTCGCCAGGAGACGGACGTGCCGGTCATTTTTCTAACCAGCAGAACAGACTCCATGGATGAACTGAACGGTATCTTAAAAGGCGGGGATGACTATATCACTAAGCCTTACCAGGCGCCAATCCTGCTGGCGCGGATCTCGGCTGTCCTGAAAAGGACAAACCGGGCCTTAGCGAAAGAAACCACCCGTTTCACAGTCCAAGGCGTGCAGCTTGATATTTCCAGATGTACCCTTACGCACCAAGGCCATACCGCGGATCTGACGAAAAACGAGATGAAGATCCTGTCCCGCCTCTATACCTGTCCGGGCGAATATGTGGCAAGAATGGACCTCATCGAGTATCTGTGGGAAAATCAGATCTTCATCGACGACAATACATTAAGTGTGCACATCACCAGGATTCGCGAAAAGCTGCGCCTCATCGGCGCGGCGGATTTCATAGAAACAAAGAGAGGAATTGGTTATCGTATATGAAGTTTTGGCCTTTTTTAAAAGATAAATCTCTGCTCCTTCTACTGCATCTTGTCTGTATGTCCTCCCTGTCCGTCTTTCTGAAAATGACCGGATACGGCGACGCCAACGTGATCTTGATTCTGGTTTTCTGGGTCCTCATCCTCACCGCATGGCTGCTCTATACTTTCATACAGAGACGAAACTATTTCGACGAGATCGAACAGCTCCTCCGTCATATCGATCAGCGATATCTGCTCGGTGAACTTCTGCCCCGCTCGTTTCGTCTGGAGGATAAACTGTACCGAAAAATGATCCATTCTTCCAACAAGGCCGTGATCGAGCGGATTCGGGAAATCGAGGATGCGCAGAAAAATTACCGGGAATATATCGAAAGCTGGATCCATGAGGTCAAAGCCCCCATCACTTCCATCTCGCTTTTATGTGACAACGGCCGCAAGGCACACAGACAAGCCGGCGCCCTGATAGAATCCCTGCGCACAATCTCCATAGAAAACCAAAAAATTGAAAATTATGTCGAAATGGCCCTCTACTACGCTCGGTCCGAAAACGTCTATAAAGACTTTATGATCCGGCAGACCAGCCTGCAGGAAACGGTCGAAACAGTCCTGAAAAAGAACAAACTTCTTTTCATTGAGAACCAGGTGCGGGCCAAAGTCTCCTGCCCGGATATCGTATTCACGGACCGCAAATGGATTCTTTTTATCTTAAATCAAATTGTCCTGAACAGCGTAAAATATTGCTGCGATTCGCCGTTTCTCTCCATCTACACGACGCGTGACAAAGCTGGGGTGACCCTGACCGTCCAGGATAACGGGACCGGGATCTTACCCGAAGAACTTCCCCGTATATTTGAAAAAGGATTTACAGGGAGTAACGGGCGCAGGGCCGAGCGTTCCACCGGGATGGGGCTGTACCTTTGCCAGAGACTCTGCGTAAGACTGGGGCTTCACATCACGGCCGAGTCCGATTACGGCGAGGGAACCCGCATCTTGATCCGCTTTCCTCTCGGCAGCTACCACATCAATACTCTTTCAAAAATGTAAGATAACTTCAAGGTAACTCAATACAAAGAACTGCCTGTGGCTGATAGAATTACCGTAGATCGCTTGATCGGCGATGAAGTTCACAAGGTAGCCCCGCATGCTCTACATGCGGGACACCGTAACTCAGATTGCCTATCCGGCAATCAATTTCACAAGGTAGGGAGTGTGATTGAAATGGATGGATATATCCGAATCTGTGATGTCGAAAAGTATTACGGCAGCGCATCCAATGTGACAAAAGCGGTGGACCGCGTCAGTTTTCAGGTGGCAAAAGGGGAATTTGTGGGCATTATGGGGGCCTCTGGCTCCGGGAAGACTACGCTTCTCAATATGCTCGCCACAATCGACCAAGTGACGGCCGGACACATTTTCTATGAAAATACTGATATCACCGAGCTGTCCGAACATGCGTTGTCCGAATTTCGTAAGAATAACCTGGGTTTTGTATTTCAGGATTACAACCTTCTGGATACTCTGACGATCGAAGAAAATATCGTGCTTGCACTGACCCTGCAGGGCGAACGAAAAAAGGAGACACAGGATAAATGCCGCAGAATCATGGAACTTCTGGAGATCGATGCTATCAAAGATCAATTTCCATATCAAGTATCCGGCGGGCAGAAGCAAAGATGCGCCTGCGCAAGGGCTATGGTGAACCGTCCCAAGCTGCTTCTTGCCGACGAGCCGACCGGGGCCTTAGATTCCCATTCCGCCCAGACGCTTCTGGAAACCTTTGTCAATCTGAACCACGTCCTTGCAGCCACCATCCTGATGGTGACCCACGATGCATTCTCCGCAAGCTACTGCAGCCGTATCCTGTTTTTAAAGGACGGAAAAATATTCCATGAATTAATGCGCGGAGAAAAAAGCAGAAAACTTTTTCTGCAGGATATCTTGGACGTCCTGTCCCTGACAGGAGGTGAACTTTCCAATGCTCGCTAAGCTTAGCCTTCGCAATGTAAAACGTTCTGTAAGAGATTATATGGTCTATCTCCTCACCATGACGGTCGTCGTTGCTTTGATGTACGCTTTTGGCAGCCTGATCTTCCAGAACGAGCTGACTTCTTACTTCGATATGGTAGACTTAATGGCTGTGATGATCATCCTTGCGACCGTATTTATCGTACTGATCGTAGCCTGGCTCATCCATTATATGGTGCGGTTCATGTTGGAAAAGAAAAGCACGGAATTTGGGATCTATATGCTTCTTGGAATGCCGAAGAAAACCATCCTCCGGCTTTATATGACGGAAAATATCATCCTAGGAGGTCTCGCCTTTCTGGCCGGACTTTTCCTTAGCGTCCTGCTCCAGCAGGTTTTGGCAACAGTCATGTTCTCCATGGTGCGCATGGAATACCACCTGCATTTTTCTTTCAGCAGGGAAACGATTCTCACGACCATGCTGTGCTATGCCGGCTGCTACCTTCTGGCGCTTCTTCGCTGCGGATGGAAATTCCGGAAACTGAACATCCACGGCCTGATGAACGCGAAACGCCAGAATGAAGAGATCAAAGAGAAGAATGAAGAGGTAAAGCGGATCCTGCTCCCCATCTCCATTATTTTCATTCTCTTGTTCTGGGCCTGCTTCGGTCATCTGACGAACGCCGGGGAAATCGTTTTATTTCTGATCGGTCTGGTGCTGACGATCTACCTCTTCTATCTAGGTCTGTCCGCGTGGATCATCTGCTATATCCGTAAAAAAGGGAACGGCATTTACCGAGGCGGGAATCTCTTTCTTCTTAGACAGTTTGCCTCCAAGGTTCGTACCATGCAGTTCACCATGGGGACGCTGACCGCCCTTTTCACCCTTGCGCTTATGGGTTCCTCTATCGCCCTGATGTTCAACGAATATGAAAACACGGCGCTTGACGGCAAATTCCCCTTCGACGTGCAGATCCACGGAAGCGCCGAGGCATCCTTTGCACAGGAAAAGAAAGTCATCGACCAGGCGGCGGATGTCTCTGCATATTATTCCTATTCGATCTATACCGATGGAGAAAATCAGGTAAATACCTGGATGCTCACGCATCTGAAGGACTGGGGTACTATGTTCCGAAAGGGTCAGAAAATGGATGCCGAGCCCGATCTGGAAGAAATCGAAGATTTTCTGCAAAATGACGGCGTGTATTATCCATACGACACCTATATGGGAATCTCCGATTACAATCATCTGCGGGAAATGCTGGGATACGAGAAGGTATGTCTGCGTGCGGATGAGTATCTGGTGCAGGTCAAACCCCGCCTGGAATCAGACGTTCAGGAGATCGGGGATAGCCTAAAGCTTAAGAACGCAGCAGGAGATGGCCTGCTCTCCTTTGCCGGGATCGCATCGGAGCCGTTTTCCCAGGACGGGCACAATGGAGCCGACTATGTCGTCATCGTCCCGGACGCGGTCCTGTCCCGGATGCATCCCTATTATGCGGAACTCGTGGCTGACATAAAAGGGCGTGCCGCTTCAGGCCTACAGAAAAAACTGGACGCTTTAACGCTGAACACTGACGAGAGAACGCCCATAGGACATGATTACAAAGATTTGTGCTATGGCTCCGACACCATTATCACCTACGCGGTCGTCTATGCGGTCCGGGACAACCTGATTCCTGAGATCAAGTATATGCTCGCCTCGCTCATCATCCCGCTTTTTTATATCGGACTCGTATTTGTCTGCGTAGCCGTGACCGTCCTGTCCGTACAGCAGCTTGGCGACTCGTCAAAATACAGGTTCCGCTATGATGTTCTGGCAAAACTTGGCATGGGAAAGCCTGAGCGCGGACGCCTCATCTTCAAACAGCTTGCCGCCTATTACCTATGTCCCGCCATCCTTGCCATGATTATCAGCGGGAAAATGATCCTTTTCATCAGCGCACGATTCGTGGACGCGACCGGCGTGCCTGCCTACAGCGGGTCGTTTTTTGCCAAAAGCATCGCCTTGTTTTTCGGAATCTATCTCGTATATTTTGCCGTCACCTATGTGGGGTTTAAGCGGAACACGGTGGAACCGCCAGTTTCATAAATTCCGCCATGCTCCTGGTAAAATATCTGTTTTTCCGATAATAGAAATATACGTTCCGCTCTGCCGCGGGATCGTCGATCTTATAGTACATAATCCTGGGATTCGGGGGCATACACTTCACCACCGTATCACTGACAAACGATGTCCCCATTCCCAGTTCCGTCATATGGTATACTGTCAAAAGCTGGTTCAGCTTCAGCACTACACTTGGTTGAATCCCGGCTCTCTTACAGATCTCTTCCACCCGCTCCCGGGTATCATTGTGCAGCCTAAGCATCACGAACGGCTCCTCAGCAAAAATTTTCAGGTCAACCCCCTGGATCTCCGGTTTCGTGTGAACGCCGTTTATCACATCCTCGGCCGTCAGACGCCAAGCGCGCGCTTCCTGATTTCCCGCAAAGGAGGCCGGCACTGCCAAAAGCAGGCGTTCTTTCATAAAATACTGTTTTTCGTAAATACTTTCCTTCATCGGATAATTATCGATGAGCAGATCCAGCTCCCCGGAAAAGAGCTTCCGTTCAAGGAGCGGCGTCTCGCCCTCGAACAGGCTGAACTTCACATAGGGGAACAACTCCTGGAACTGCCGGATGACCGGGGGCAGGATAAAGGCACAGAAAAGATAGGTGCCGCCCACCGTCAGATGCCCAGTCTTCAGTTCGTTGATATTTCCCACATAGCAGGCAAACTCCTCCTCCAAATCCATGATCTTCTCCGCGGTCTTAATATACTGCTTTCCGCATTCCGTCAGATGAACCGGACTCGAGCTGCGCTCAAAGAGCGGCATCCCTACCTTCTTCTCTACCTTCTTCACCATCGCACTTAAGGCAGGCTGCGATATATACAGCCTGCTCGCCGCCCTAGAAAAGCTTCCTGCTTTATATACCTCGTATACATACCTCATATTTGTAAACATTACTCTTTTCTTGTCCCCTTACTTTTTCTCTCCTATCCGGCAGACCGCGCGCCCCTGGGCGCAATCCAGCATAAGAACCGCGTCGTATCCAGTCATATCGTACACTTTCACGATGTCCTGAAGCTCTTCTTCGCCCGGAACGATCTGTGCAAGTACCTCCGGATACTTTTCCAACATCTCCGGATGATATAGGCGGGTCTTACTGTTCTCATTGATGGCTCCATAATAGACGTCCGCCTCCACCATATCCTGGAACATATGGCTTCCATAAGAAAGATCCGGATGATACCCCACCTTGCCGTAAGCGACCTCACAGATCGCTCCAAACTGGCTGATATCCGCATATACCACCGGAACCCCCAGCTCCGGAGAGGAAGTCCCGATTCGTCCGGGAACCAAAAGCATAAGCTTATACTCCGTGTCCTCAAAATGGTTATTGATCCGCCCGATCAGCCTCCCTACATCCGGCTTCTTTGCATAAGGACACTCATAATATTTCTGCGGATCCACCCAGACTATGTAATGCATCCGTTCCGTCTTTGACCTGCGCATAGAAGTCCTGCGCACGTCAAAGAGAAGTTCCTCGTCGACCCCCTCAGGTATCACTACTTTCTCCGACATATACTCATGCAGAGGACGGCACTGGAGAAGATTGACGTTCCATCTACCCTCTTCCGATATCGTGACTGCAAATTCCACATCCACCGGGCGCTTATATTCCGCCTCAAGCATCTTCATCATCCGCCGCATCATGTCGATAAATTCATTCCGGTCCACAAGTCCCTGGCAGTCCGCAAAATAAATCTTCCTGTATATCCTTCTCTGCGCCAGAAGCTTTTCCGCGTCCGTATCCCGGCTCAGCACCATCTTCTTATGCTGCACCGGAAGCAGGTCCAAAATCTCTCTTAAGGCAATGGTCTTAAATTCTTTTTCTTTCAGATCCAGCACATCCACCTGACGCTGTGAATATTTATGCCGCTCCGCGATCGTGGTCCGCATATTCGCCTGCGCTCGGTCCAGACCCACAAGCCTGGGGTAGTCGCCGGGCGTCCTCTCCACCGCACGAGTACCGAGTCCCATAACCATCCTCAGCATCCCTGCCTCTGGATTCAAATGCTCCATCCATTTGTAAGGGTTATAAGAACATCCCATCCCTGCCGCCACCGGAAGATACCAATCTCCAATCCTCTCCCCGGCTACTCTTTGTACAAGAAGCGCCATCCTCTCGTCCGCATCCAACAAATGCCATTTCCGGCGGTACTCGATGGCCGAAAGGTTCATCGTGCTGGAGTATACCCTGCGCACTGCACAGATAAATTCTTCCAGCCTCTCCTCCTCGGTTCCTTGGTTCATACAGAAAACAGATTCATATTTACCGGAAAACGCATGTCCGAACCCGTCCTCCATCAAGCTACTGGACCGCACAATAATGGGATCATTTCCATAGTATGCGATCAATTTTCGGAACCGCTCCACAATCTCTTCCGGAAACGAGCCGCCGCGCAGACGTTTTTCCAGTTCCTCAACCGCCTGGAAGCGGTCCTTTTCCAGACGGTGCCTCGCCCGCAGTTCAATACAATCGTTGAACCGCAGATACTCCTGGAAAACTTCCGAACCAATGAAAAAAGAATGGTGCTCTTCCAACCTCTCCACGCACTCAGGCAGTCTCACTGATATTAGCTTCCTCGCCGCCAAAAGTCCGCATGCTTTCCCACCGATTACACCGTCCCCGATCTTCCTTTCCCATACCTTACGGAAATCTCCGACCGTAAAATATCGCAGGATTAGTTTCTCCATACGTGACTCCGTTGTCATCAACTCGTTACAGATCTGCCTGCGTTCTTCGTCTGAAAGCATTTCTTTTTCTAACTGTTTTTCCAAATCCTTCATAGCACGTCCCCCGTTTCTTGTGTATCAAACATTTCGCAAGTCGCTATCAGTCTAATCGAAAAACACCATAATTACAAGTTTTTTATACCTTTTTTTATACTTTTTACCAATTCTTTGATGATTGATAACCATATTTTCTTCCTTTAATATCATAACGATTGGATTTTGAAATCAGGAATGCTTCTTCGAGATAATTGATAAGTTTGGATATTTATTTTATCGTTCCTATTTTTTGTGCATTTACACCATTTTATGATGTCAGAGACGAAAGCTCCATAGTCATAAATATTTATTTATATTGCATATCCATTTATTATTATTTTTTTATAATCTGTTTTCTAATTCTGCTATTTTCCGTTCATTATAACTTTTTACTTATTCTTTCTATACAAATATAACTATTTGATTTTATCTCTTCTTATCCCTATAATATAACTAATATAAATGCAGGAATTCCTGCAAACCATGAAAGGGAGTGAATGTATCATGAGACCTGTAACTGAATTTTCAGATGCAGAGCTGACCGCTCTTAAGGAAGAGCTGACGCTTCGGTACGAGGAAGCGAAAGCGGCAAATCTGCAGCTGAATATGGCAAGAGGTAAGCCGTCTGCCGCACAGCTTGATCTGAGCATGGAGCTGCTTACATTTCCAAAATCCTGGACGCTTTCAGACGGAACAGATGCCAGGAACTATGGAATTCTCGACGGTATCCCAGAATGCCGGAATCTCTTCGGAGAACTACTCGGCATTCGTCCTGAACAGATCATCATAGGAGGAAATGCCAGTCTGAACGTTATGTTCGACACCATGGCTTTCCTAAACATGTTCGGCACCGGCGGTGAAAAACCTTGGAGTTTTTGTAAGTATGAAGGACATCCGGTCAAATTCCTGTGCCCGGTTCCCGGCTATGACCGGCACTTTACGATCTGCGAAGAGCTTGGCATCGAAATGATCCCTGTTCCCCTCCTTGCGGATGGTCCGGATATGGAGATCGTTACAAAGCTGGTGAAAGAGGACGCTGATATCAAGGGTATCTGGTGTGTTCCTCTCCACGCAAATCCACAGGGAACATGCTACAGCGACCGTGTCGTATCCCTGCTTGCTTCTATGGAGACTGCTGCTCCTGATTTCCGCATCTTTTGGGATAATGCCTACGGGGTGCATCACATTTACGAAGAAGTTCCGCTCATGGATATCCTGGAGGCATGTAAGAATGCCGGGCATCCCGACCGGGCTTATTACTTCTTCTCCACCTCGAAGATCACGTTCCCGGGAGCAGGAATCGCACTGACAGCTTCAAGTCCTGCAAATATTGCGGAGATTAAGAAACACATGGCGGCACAGACGATCGGTCATGACAAGCTGAATCAGCTCCGGCATGTCCAGTTCTTCCAGACACCGGAACGGATCCGGCAGCATATGCAAAAGCTTGCCGACATCCTTCGTCCCAAGTTCGATATGGTACTGGACACTCTGGAAGCAGAACTCGGCGGAAGCGCCCTCGCTTCCTGGAGCCATCCAAAGGGTGGGTATTTTGTCTCACTTGACACGCTCCCCGGATGTGCGAAACGGACCGTCGCACTCGCCAAGGAAGCGGGCGTGACTTTAACAGGCGCCGGGGCCACCTATCCATATGGGCAGGACCCGAACGACAGCAACATCCGCATCGCTCCCTCCTACCCAACGCCGGGGGAGCTTGAACAGGCAGTACAGATTCTAGTTCTGTGCATAAAAATCGCGGGCATAGACAAACTGCTTCATGACAGAAAAAACTAGGAAACATTCAATCAGATCAAACAAGTATAAAACAAAAGGAGAACAAGATCATGGAAAAACAATACAATCCATATGACAACGTGCTGAAAGTCGTTCAGGAAGCAGCCGATATCTTAGGCTACTCAGACAGTGATATCGAAGCGATCAAATATCCAGAGCGAGAGCTGAAGGTTTCCATCCCGGTACGTATGGACGACGGGACAACTCATGTATTTGAAGGATACCGCATCCAGCACTCCACCTCACGCGGTCCTGCTAAAGGAGGAATCCGTTTCCATCCGGCTGTAAATGCTGACGAAGTCCGCGCGCTTGCCGCATGGATGACCTTTAAATGTGCGGTCGTCAACATTCCTTACGGCGGCGGAAAAGGCGGCGTTGTCTGCGACCCGACCCATCTGTCTGAAAATGAGATCCGTGCCATCACTCGTAGATTTACCGCCGCAATCGCTCCCCTCATCGGACCAGAGCAGGATATTCCGGCGCCGGACGTAGGAACCAACGCTGCAGTTATGGGCTGGATGATGGATACCTACAGCATGTTAAAAGGCCACTGCATCCACGGTGTTGTTACCGGAAAGCCGATCGAACTTGGCGGTGCTCTCGGAAGAAATGAAGCGACCGGACGCGGTGTTATGTTCACCACAAAAAACATCCTGCATAAGCTGAATATGAATGTAGAGGGAACGACCGTTGCCATCCAGGGTATGGGAAATGTAGGAAGTATCACGGCAAAACTCCTTCACCAGGAAGGCATGAAGATCGTAGCTGTAAGCGACGTCTCCGGCGGTATTTATAATGCCAACGGCTTAGATATCCCGGCAATCCTTGCATACCTGGCAAAAGACCGGAAAAATCTGCTGAAAGATTATAATGAAGACGGCATGACCCGTATTTCAAACGAAGAACTTCTGGAGCTCGATGTCCAGGTACTTGTTCCTGCGGCTCTGGAAAACCAGATCAATGGGACAAATGCAGACAAGATCAAAGCGCCAGTCATCGTTGAAGCAGCAAACGGTCCTGTAGCCTCAGAAGCCGACGAAATCCTTGAGAAGAAAGGAACTGTCGTGGTTCCCGATATCCTTGCTAACGCAGGCGGTGTAGTTGTTTCTTATTTTGAGTGGGTACAGAATATCCAGTCTGTAAGCTGGACGGAGGAAGCGGTAAACCAGAATTTGAAGGAAATCATGGATCCATCCTTCGAGGCAGTATGGGATATCGCCAAAGAGAAAAATGTAACCCTGCGGACAGGCGCATACCTGATCGCTGTAAAACGCGTGGTAGACGCCAAAGCTGCACGGGCGATCTGGCCGTAAGTAATGAATTACCGGCGCACTCTAGGAAACACCGTTCTTTTGGCAGATATCGTTTAAACAACATGTATCACAGTGTGGTTTCGTCCGGGCAGTGCAGACTTCCCGTCCATGGTACACAAGCCGATGGCAGAAGTCGCTTCCCTCCTCGGGCGGAACCAGTTTCCAGAGCGCCATTTCCACCTTTTTCGGTTCTTTTATAGCATCAACCAGGCCAATCCGGTTCGTCAGGCGGATACAATGCGTATCCGTCACGATGGCCGGCTCGTGGAACACATCCCCCATAATGAGATTCGCACTCTTTCTTCCCACACCGGGAAGCTTTAAGATCTTATCAAAATCCTTTGGAATATGTCCGCCGAATTCATCCCGCAGCATTTTCATACAAGCGCTGATGTCCCGCGCCTTACTCTTTCCAAGCCCGCAGGGATGCACGATTCTTTCTATGTCCTCCACATCTGCCTCGGCAAGCGCGTCGACACTTGGATATTTTGCAAACAGATCTTCCACGACAATATTCGCCCTGGCGTCCGTACACTGCGCCGCCAGACGGACGCTCACAAGCAGCTTCCACGCCTGGTCGTAATCCAAGGTACAGTCCGCGTCTGGATACTCCTTCTTCAACCTTTCGATCACTTCTAAAGTTAATTTCTCTTTTGTCATTTGTTCCCTCCATCGTTGTACTGGCATCTTTATTTGTATTATGCATTATTTTATATGGAAGTGCAATACCTCTTTGACGGTCCCTGCTCGCCTATAAAGTGAAAAAGGCATCCACAATGTGGATGCCGCGTCTTATGCGCCTTATGCCTCTATGTCAATTACCGAAACAGGGCAGCTGTCCCGCGCCTCTTTTGCCTTGTCCATAACCTCCTCTGTTACATCCTGGTAGGCTTCCGCTATATCCTTATTGTTGAAGCGGAATACCTCCGGGCAGATGCCCACGCAGGATCCACAGGAAATACATCCCTCGTTCACTTTCGCTTTCATTTTATTCGCCTCCTTCTCTTAAGAGGTAGTGTTTCCCCCAAAATGCCGGTCTATACCTCTTCCCGGAGGATCTTCTGCTTCATTCGCAGGATTTCCAGGTCGTCCGGCAGGATCGTCACAAATCGGCCGACGACTCCGTACGCTTCCTGCCACTGTCCGTTATCCATAAGTCCCAGCACAGCCTGCTTCACCTGGCCGCCAAGCTGCACAAATTCTTCGGATACTACCTTCGGCGGATTCTCGATCTGCTCTTTCAGGTATCGGATCAGATTGCTGAGTGCCGCCGTCATCTGCGGATAAAGCTCCAACGCTTCCGCAAGAAGGGACGAGCAGCCCACAAGCTCCCCACTTTCGATCATCTGGAAAACCTCGGACACCTTGAGGGCAAACCGAAGACGTGATGGCAGGGCATAAAAGTCCGAATTGGAGATCATCTCTTCCCGATATAGAATTCTTCCCTCTTCTATCACGCTTTCGCAATATCTCCGCAGATCTTCCACAAGCTGCGTATATTCTGCCATTCCCTGGGCCAGCTTTTTCTCCAGAAAATGTTGTCTTAGCCGGCATGCATACGCCGGATATCTCTCCAAGGCCGGCGCAATCTTCTGACAGAATGCTTCCTGCTCTTCCCCCGGCACGCGCTGCGCCAGCATATCCACACACGACTCCCAGCCTTCCAGAGAAATCTGTCCCAAAAGAGTCTCCAATGGGAAACCGTTTTTTACCGCCATCCACACAACCTGCCACAAAAATTCGGATGGACATTTATCCGCACAGACCTTCCAGTATCTTTCCACATCTACGGTGCGTTCTTTCTTTTCCATATAAAATGCTTTCTGAAGGTTTACATACGGGTCGGACACCTTCAGCCGCGAATAACATTCCAGAATCTTCTCTTTTAACTCCTTATATTTCATCTTCCACAGCTCAAGATCAGAGTAATACTGTGCAACCCGCCCGCTATCGCGCCACGGCATCCAAGTGAGGATACGTCCCAGCATGGTCTGATCCCCCAGTTCCGCCGCAAAGATCAATCCAATCAGGTAAGTCGGCATTTCCTTTTCGATCACAGCGTCCAGATTAATATCCGCGCTGCTCTGGAGCATAGCCTGATCCCTGTGTTTCCGCAAAAACAGCAGTTCATCATTAAAGCGCCTGACATAACCCAGGCCCTTTTTAAATTCTCTGAGCTGATGGCACAGTGTTACAACCGTTGCCGTCAGATAGGCATGATGCACTTCGCGAATCCGCGGCGAAGCAAGAATCCGCTCCCCCTCCTCCAAAGCGCGCCTGGTCTCTCCGGTATTGGAGATCAAGACCGGAAGGTTACACATCATCCATAGCTCTGTGGAATAGACCGTCTGATTCTTCTTCGCTATTTCTAGACCCTTTTCACAGTATTCTATTGCCTTTTCATACTCCTTGTCCCCCCTGTATTCCTGAACAAGCTGCATATAGCAGGGCACGGAATCTGGCTCCTCCTCCAGGTGCTTAAGGAGAAGGGAAAGGTTTCTCTCGGTTTTGACATCCTTCTCTCCTTGTTTCCTCAGGTACCCAAAGTGATGTACAAAGCTGGTAAACATCTTACAGGGTTTGACAAACGGTTCCAGATTCTCATGGATCGGGAAGACAAACCTCGTCTCAGGTGTCAGAGCGCACATACGCCCCACATTGGCGTCCGTATAGGTCTTCCCGCCCCAGTCCTGATAATTCCGCACCACATACTGGGCCGACTGATAATTCTTATATTCTCCAGTCTGAAAAAAGCGGATGATCTCTCCTGCGTCTTCAAACCACTCGTCGTCGTCCAGATAAAGGAACCACTCCCCTTTTGCATGCGAAAGCCCTGCGTTTCGGGCCTTTGAAAAATCGTTGCACCATGTAAATGGCACAACCTTTGATGCATACTGCTCCGCCAGCTCCTGGACTCTGGGCTCCTTCCCGGTAACAACAACAATCAACTCGCTGTCCACTTCCCGGAGAAGTGGTGTGAGCGACGCAAGGCATCTTCCCAGAGTATCCATCCGATCTGATGCCAGAAGAGATATACTTAGTTTTATGTTCATGATTCAATAACTCCTTTCCTCTTAATTCTTATTCAAACGCTTGCTGAACTCATGAAATTCCATGGACGTTCCCATAAGCCCTTTATTCAGGGTACTTAAGGGGAACGTGCCGAACTCTTCTGAAGCTTCCGAAATACCTTCTGACTCCACTTCTTTGTAATATATTCCGCACCGATCGCGAAAGGAACCGCCCACAGAAGCTCCTCCAGGACGTCTTCCGTGAGAGTCACCTTTACCTTTTCTCTCGAAAGTTCCAGTTCTGGAAGATCCGTAAGCCGCTGAAAAAATGCGTCCGCTATCTGGTAAAGGAAGCCTTCCGACGGGGACTTTCCCCCTGCCGGCCTTGAAGTCCAAGCTGATACAAAGCCCGATATCCATCCTCCCCGGTCCACCTTTTCGCCTCTTCACGTTCCTCTTCTGTGCTTAATCCTGATATGTCCGGGCAAAATCCTTCCGCTGTAAATAGAAAAATCATAAGTAGAACCCCTCCAAGAAATTAAAGTGTTGAAACCTTTAATTCCCACAGGATTCTCCTTTCGTATCCTCCATACATCCTTTTCCTACTCTTCCGTCAGACTCCCGATCATCCTAAGCACCCGCGCGGCGCACCTCCGGATCGTTTCTTCCGACAGTTTCCCATCCTTGTACGCCTTGTGTATGTTCTCGGCATCCCGGGAATTTCCCGGCATAATGATATCATTTCCCGCGGCCGTGCATTTCCATGGTATGCTTCCGTCTTCTGGTCCCGTCGTATCCCAGTCGGACATCATCACACCTTCAAATCCCCACTCTTCGCGGGCGATCTCCGTACAGAGCTGCCGGCTGTTCGCCGCATGGACACCGTTTACCAGATTATAGGCGGTCATGATGGCGGCAGGTCTGCTTTTCTTTACCACGATCTCGAATCCGCGCAGGTAGATTTCTCTGAGTGCGCGCTCGGATATGCGGGCATCCACTGCCATCCGGTTATCCTCCTGGTTATTACAGGCGAAATGTTTGACCGTCACGCCGCAGCCATTATGGCTCTGGACGCCGGCCGTCACAGCCGCTGCCATCATTCCCGAGATCAGGGGCTCCTCTGAATAATACTCAAAATTACGGCCGCACAGAGGATTCCTGTGAATGTTCATTCCCGGCGCCAGCCAAAGATCAATTTGAAATTCCTCCATCTCCACGGCGATCAATTCACCAAATTTTCGCATCAGCTCGATGTCCCAGGACTGCGCCAGCGCGGTACCGACCGGAAACGCGGTGCAATATTGATAGTACATATCCGCATCTTCATGACGCATCGCTTCCTCCAGGAAGCCATTTTCCAGGGAGCCCAGGATACCCAGATCGTACACCCCTCCAGTCTCTTGGTCCACCTCATAGCGCTGCTGGAGCCTGAGTCCTGCCGGTCCGTCTGCCATAACCAAAGATCTCACGCCATATTTTTCTTCCAATACGTTTGTAGTCTCCCCGGCAGATCCGGGCACCCGAATGCCTGCGGCCCCCAGATTTCCTGTATTCTGTGTGATATTTCCATAAAGGAGCGGTATCAATTCTTCCACCGAAAGCTCCCACGCCAAACCTGCCTCCGTATTTTGCTCTTTTCCTTCTTTTTTTGTACATTCATTCACAGCCTGCGTGACGTCAACGGTAAACGCCTCTGCAAACTTACAGGAGCCGGCATGTTCTCCAATCCACACGCCGTAATCTCCCGATTCTATAATCCATGCCTGTTCTTGTTCCAAATAGCTCGCAAGCTGTTTTCGTTCTATAAAGATCTTCAAATCTTGAGAGGTCAAGGGCGGCAGCACTTCCGTCTTCGCAAATCCCGCCAGCCGCCTGTACTCCTTCTTCATCCCGGTCTGCGGAAGCGTCACATATACCTGCACTACTTCTCTGCCAGAATAAATTTCCCCGGTATTTTTTACGGATACCATTACCTCGAATCCATCTTCCACCAAGCGAAGTTCTTTAAAATCTGTCTGGAAGCTAGTATAGGAAAGCCCATAGCCCAAAGGAAAAAGCGGCTGTATCCCGGATTTATCAAAATGGCGGTATCCCACAAAGATTCCTTCCTCATATTCTTCCTTTTCCAAATCCCCGTTCAGATAACCAAAATTTTCGGCAGAAGGATAATCCGCATATCGTTTCGCCCAGGTGGTCGTCAGCCTTCCTCCCGGAGCGGCGCGGCCGAACAACACATCGGAAACCGCGTGGCCTCCCTCCTGCCCGGGAAGCGAGATGTAAAGGATAGCCCTGATACCTCGGGCTTCTTCCATCATATCCGTCAGCTCGATCGGAGCGCCCACGTTCAGTATCAAAATAATGGGAAGGCCTGTCTTATCCAGGGCTAGTATATCTTCTCTCTCCCTCTTGCTCAGATAATAATCCCCTTCTTCCCTCCGCCGATCCTTTCCTTCTCCGGAAATCCGGCTCATCACATAAACCGCCGCCGAAGCGCCCTTTATATCCTCCGCCGCGATTTCCCGTCCCTCCGGCATCACAAATGGATTAAAGGAATACGCATCAAAAGGATTTTCCATATGCTGTGCATCCGCCAGCACCTTCTCCTTCCATGCATTTCTGGCTGCTTCATACCGCTTCTCATAATCCGCAAGCCACTCCCCGCTGGTGACAAAAGCCCCGCCGTCTTTCAGCCCTCTGTAGATGGAAATACTCTCCCGGTTATTGACATCCCCGGATCCAGTGCCCCCTTTGACGGTTCTGACCGCACCGCCGCCAAATAAGGCAATAGACGCGCCGTCCTTTAGCGGAAGCAGCCCCTCGTTTTTCAACAGTACCATGCCTTCCGCCGCCGCCCTCCTCGCGAACGCGCCATGCAAAATCTCACGCTTCGACGGCTGTGTTTCCAGCGTACCACTGCGCCTTTGATTATTCTTTGTCATAGTTGTTTTATGCCTCCCTTGATCCTTCATCGCCGAATAGGCGATTCCATTATGGGGTCCCGCTTTCGGGACTCCCTTTATTTAGCTCTTCCGGGAAAATCCCTGCTATTTTCTGAAGATTTCCATCCTGTATGTAGTATCCGTCCAATACTCTTTTGGAATATTTATATTTTTTATCGCTCGTGATAGAAATCAACAGTTGCGTAAAATATCTCTCCCAGCTTTCATATTCTTTCGCTTCGATATAATCCGACGGGGACTCCATTATCTCTGGTAACTCTTTAGACTCGACCACACCCGATCTCAAAATCAGATATTCAAATGATTCCGGCATCCAGACTGAGATCCTTTGCTCTTCCCTTGTCGCGGCATATTCCAAACAGCTCTCGATCATTGCCCCGAAAGCTGCTCCATCCACTATAATTAGTACATCCTCCTCCTGAAAATTCTGTACTTTAGACAACACCTTGCTGTTCCCCCCTGCGCTTACTACATCACTGCGCGTGAACAGCTTTGAAAAAAAATGATTGCCTGAATTGCTGTCTTCTGTCACCACAATATCCATCCTGTTATTCTCTACAACAGGGTAATTGCTGTATAATTCTTTTAGCTGATGAAATGACTCCTTTATATCCACCCGCTTTCGATCTGTTATGATTTCATATATTTCATGGATACTATAAGGCAGCATTTTCAAAGGAGAACGGTTTACCAACACAAAATAATTTCCCGATACCCTTACAAACTCCGCAAATTCTTTTGAAAATACAAAATTATTATTTTCTTCTATAAAAATAACCATATTTTCTAATGGAAATAAAGTATCCTGCCAAGTACGCCCTACTTCCTGGCGCAGATAAACAAAATAATTTTTGTCCGCAGACACAGAATAGCCGGATTCTCTCCCGACCCTAAGATATTCATACATCATATGAAGGAGTGTTGTTTTTCCTGTGGCGCTATCCCCTTTGATGACCGTAATATTTCTTCTTATGGTAAACTCAAATACCGTCTTCTTACTCTTTACCCTGAAATGACAACTACCCTTCATCCTGCATCGCCTCCGCCTCCAATAATGCATCCACATATTCTTTCGGATTATGGACCATCTTCCCTGTGTTCATGATCTGGACTTCAAATTCACCTTCAAAACGGATCATATGCTGCAAATATACAGTCAAATCTTTCTGCTCCGCAATCTTCAACACCCATTTTGCACAATTATTCCCACAGTTAGACAGATTATAGACAAACTCATCATCTTTAAGCATCAAGATCAGGACTTTGACCCCGCCGGACAGCTCTTTGGGCGTGATCGCCCCTAAGACGGGGCTTTCAATGATGTGGGCGCTTACAACAGTAGAATGATCGACATCCCAGATCATTTCTTTCACAAATTCATCCTCAATCCATTCATCTTCATATACATTATCAAAATATGAAGGCGCGTCGTTCATGTATTCTGTTCCGCCATAATACCATATTTTCAGCATATCTCCCTTTTAACCTCCCTTGATCCTTCATCGCCGAATAGGCGATTCCATTATAGGGTCCCGCTTTCGGGGCTCCCTTGATTTCCCCATCCCTACAGCACCTTTATATAGGAGTAAATAAATTTCCTGTATGCGCCCATCTCTTTTTTCGCATCCCGCATGACCTGCCTATAGATCTGCCACGCCCGCCTTGTATCCTGCTTCGTAGTTTCCTGCCTATAGAACATGGTTTCCAGCACGGTCTGATACAGCCATTCCATGGATTCTGATAATTCCGGCGAGTTGTCCGAAACCGAATCCCTCAGCGTCTGGAATCCGTCAGGGCTTAAAATATCCGTTTCCTCCATTCCCCCAAAAAGCGCCGTGTCATAAATCGCCGCATAAACACGCTGGATACCGGCTTCACCGCGCTCCCTGCGAAAACTCCTGTACTTACATCGCCGTCGCAGCGCTGCCTGAAGTACTATTCCCAGGAACACGATGCCAATACACACCGCACATTTGAGCCCTATCTCCAGGATAAGAAGTCCCCATCCCGCCGTGCTGCGCACCCAAGACCGCTCCCTGTTGGATACCGCAGGCCGTCCCCGCATGGGACGTGTCCCGTAATAAGGCAAGGTATGCTCCTTTAAAACCCATTCGCTCCCATGATAGACTTCGCACCAGGCATGCCCCATTTCCCCGGTCACTTCCGCCCGGTATTTTCCGTCTGTCTGCCGCAAAAACGCCGATGCCGGGACCGCATACCCTTGTACATACCGGGCCGGATATCCGTACATTCGGTACATCAGAGCCGCGGTCGTTGCAAAATGTACGCAGAACCCACGCTGATTGTCAAACAAAAAATATTCCGCAAAATCTTTCCCCGGCGGCGTAGCCCCTGGTTCATAGTCATAGTCTGTATTTTCCTCAAATTCCCGTTCAATGCGCTTAGAAGCCTCCGAAAATGTCCGCGCCGGATTTTCCGCACAAAATGTCTCCAGCCGGTCAAGCCCGTCCGGATACTGTCGGCATATCTCAATCAAAAGATCTCCTTCTTCCGTAGACGCGTTCCAACGACCGTCGGCGTAGAGGATCCCGTACGCTGTGGGATAATATAACGTTGTCTCTGGCCTGGCATCCAGCGTAAGCGTAAGCCGGACGCCCGCATCCGGCTGATAACGGGACAGCGCGCTTAAGTTCGGAAATGCCGCGGCGCCGCCTGTTGTTTCTGCGGAGTCTCCGCCTGCGTCCGCTGTATTTCCCGCATTTTCTATCTTATTTTCTTCATTGACATCCCCGTCGTCTTCCGAAAAAAGCGGTTCATCCACCGCATTTTCCGGGAGCTCCACTTCTGGACTTAATTCCTCATCCGGACGTGGTTCCTCAACTGGGACGGATTCCTGTTTTTCCTGAGTATCATCTTCCTGTTTCGGCTCTTGCTCCTCCGGTTCCTCTTTCGCCTGCAGGTCAGCCTTTATTTCCTCGATCTTGTTCTGAATCACCTGAATCCCATCCGTACGGATCACCGCCCGGGTGCGGGCATAGAATCCGTCCTCCGGCTGTTTATACTGCTCAAGCGGCCTGCTCCCGAAAGCGCCTGCGCAGATCAAAACGGCAAAAATACAAGCCGCAATGCCTCCTCCCAGCAATGCACCCCGTCCCTCTTCGCAGCCACACATGATGCCATAAACTGCCCCTGAAAATAACAGCATCCAGAAGGAGCCTTCCGAAGGAACCAGTCTTTCCGCCAGAATCAATATCGTCGGGACAAGGATGAGGATAAAGGCGAAAAATTTCCCCTTCCTGACATGCAGGATCCAGCTCCAGATCAAAACCAGAGGCAAAAGAAACAGTGCAAACATTAGGATCATCTGCCCGTCGGAAACTTTCCGAAGCGGAAACGGCGGCGTCTCCGGCCTGCGGACAGATAAGTATGCATTTGCAAATAAATTAAGTACGTTAACCGCCGCATCCAGATGATTCCAAATCCATAGCGCGGCGGCATCACATAGGAATAAAAAAAGGACCCATTTTACGATAGCGCGTACGGGCATATTCCAGATCAATGCCAGTATCGCCGTAAAAAAGAACACTACCGTGTACAGCCGTGGATAGTCCGCCGAAATCGGAAATACATCGGTCAGAGTCCGCCACCAGGATACCGCAAGGAACCAGACAGCCAGTGATTGTAACGCTGCCGTCAAAAAAGGGTACACTCTTTTCTGCTCTGCTGTTGTTTTCTGCTTCGGCGGAGGATATAGACCGATTCCGTCCTGCACTTTTCTTTTCTGTTTCACCGTTTCACCCCTTTGGGTTTATAACTGCAGAAGCTCCTGTACCTCTCCATTTACCGTAAGGCTCCCGTCTGTCCCCATCATCACAACGCTGCTGAAATTCACGCCCCGGAAAGCATCTTCAAAGCATGTCCTTTCCAGCTCTTTATCGCGGAATGGAACTGCAAACAGCAGACGCCATATCCATTCATATACCGCCTCCGCGGCGTCGACACGCCATTTTATGACCCTTCCGCTCTTCTCTTCAAACCACGCCGCCATATGGATACATTTCTCTTCCAACAACGTGATCGACAGAGACGCCGCTTGCTCCAGAAGACGGTGAAAGCTTGCACTGTCTGTGTACGCGTATGGAAGTCGTATCCACAAAAGAACAACACACCCTTGGGGGAAACCGTTCTCCTTCACCATCAGCTCGTCCTCTTTGGCGCTAAGTTTCCAGTGGATTAAGCGTAGGGAATCCGGCGGGCTGTACTTTCTGACCTGGTAAATCTCGCTTGGATCGTCCCCTTTTCTCTCTGTGGAATATTCATCCGCCTCCGCCATAAACTCCCGCGTGCGCCGTGTGATCTCCAGCGGCATCAGCTTAAAAGTCGGCATGACCCCTATGGACCGTCTGTCCTGGAGGCGGATCCTCCAGCAGAAGAGCCCCAGCATATCATATAGGATAAGCGATTCCAGCTGATATTCCAGCATACCCGCATACTGCGAGTCCAACACGATGTGCTCCATCTGCCCCTTGGAGGGTGCAAGAAAACCGGAAAACCGCTGGCGCATCGGAACCGCTTTCGGAAATACTCCCGGAAACGCTCCCGACCGCGAAAAATGATTTTTCACCTGTGTAAAGACCCGATACCGCACAGTCCAGATTCGAGAATGGTTCCTAAGCATAAGCGTCCCGGTAAACTGCTTTGACTGTTCCGCCATCGCCGGAAATCTGCCGAAACGAACCGTTACTTTTTTCTTCATATGCCAGAGAAATGCCGCGGATACAAACGGGTAAAGGGCTTCCACGATCAGAAGCCCTGTCCAGATATATCCGTCATACATGAAAAACAGGTAAAGGCCGAGCAGAACTGCCAATAGATATCCGATACTCCGTCCAAGCATGTCCGTCACCCCTCTCTGATTCTTCCCTACTGCAGGAAATGGTTCCAACTATACGGCAGACTTGCTATGCATCACGGTTTCAACCGCACAGGCGCAACATTTTGTCAGGATATTTGTTCGGCGGAATATACATTTTCCCAAAGAATGGGAAGCGCTGCGGCATCCGTTTTGCCCTGTCGGAAACTACGACCTTATATTTCCCGTTTTCCGCCATAAACTATACCTCTGCAATCATATCATCAAGGTAAACGTCCAGCTCGTCAAGGGTACATCCTGTATTATTTTTACTATATTATACCCATGGTATGCCACCAAGTCAATAAAACTCCCATATTCCTAACATCACAAGGAACAGAACACACACTTTGAGTATCCGTTATACGCCGCATTTTGTATTTAAACAAGGCGGCTTCCCGCGGTCACCTTCTCGCGATCGTCGGCGCTGCCGTACGGCTGAGGATCTGCCATAGCAGGTCGTCCGTCTGTATATGCCCCACCTTTGCCTTTGTGCTCAGCTTTACGCGGTGCATAGCGACTGCGGGAAAGACGTATTTCACATCGTCCGGTATCACATACCTGCGTCCGCTTAGGAATGCTTTCGCCTTTGCCATTGCCGCAAGCGCGATCGTCCCCCTGGGGCTTAGCCCCATAGCCAGCATTTCCTGCTCCCGGGTAGCCTTTGCCAGGCGCGCGATATAATCGTAGATCACGTCGTCTATATAGATCTGGCTTACCATCTCCTGCGCCGCAAGCAGCTCTTTTGCCGAGAACACTCGCTCCACCAGGGTATCCGCCCTGCCGTACTGGTTGCGTTTCAGGATGTCGATCTCCTCTTCCACTGTCGGGTATCCCATCTTCACACAGATCATAAAACGGTCAAGCTGCGACTCCGGCAAAAGCTGTGTCCCGGCAGAACCGGTCGGATTCTCCGTGGCGATCACGACGAATGGATTCCCCACATTCCGGGTGACCCCGTCCACCGTCACCTGCCGCTCCTCCATCACCTCGAGAAGCGCGGACTGCGTCTTCGGCGAAGTCCGGTTGATCTCATCCGCCAACAGCAGATTGCACATCACTGCGCCCGCCTGATAAACAAACTTCCCCGTCTCTTTCTGATATATGGTAAATCCCGTCAGATCCGCCGGCAGCACATCCGGGGTAAACTGCACCCGGTTGGCTTTCAGCCCCATGGCATGGGAAAACGCAAGCGCCATCGTCGTCTTTCCGGTGCCGGGAATGTCTTCCACAAGAACATGACCCTTCGCAAGGATCGCCATCATGATCTGCTCAATGATGTCCGATTTCCCGACGACCGCCTCCCGCACTTGGTGGATCACCGCGTGCGGCGTTCCGGACGTGGGGGTATTATTTTTCAGTTCATTATGATGAAGCATATAGATGTCCCCTCTACTTTCGTATCTGTCCATTCCCAAATATAATATATTTTGTGGAGGTAAGCGCTTCTAGCCCCATCGGTCCCCTTGCGTGGAGCTTCTGCGTGCTGATTCCGATCTCTGCCCCGAATCCGAACTCGAACCCGTCTGTAAATCGGGTGGACGCGTTCACATAGACCGCCGCCGCGTCGATTTCATCCTGAAACTTAAGCGCATTCTCATAATCCCTGGTGATGATGGATTCGGAATGCCCGGTATTGTATCGGTTAATATGGGTGATCGCCTCGTCTATAGAATCTACGATCTTCATGGAAATCACCGCGTCCAGATATTCCGTCCCCCAGTCCTCCTCCGACGCAGGGATGATCTCCGGCGAGATCCTCCGG
This sequence comes from Coprococcus sp., assembly GCA_022793995.1. Lineage (GTDB taxonomy): Bacteria > Bacillota > Clostridia > Lachnospirales > Lachnospiraceae > Allocoprococcus. The sequence continues at coordinate 3,637 of JAAWDY010000066.1, read as the reverse complement.
GCGCGCTCATCCCCCCTGATCTCTACCTGGTGGGCGCGCAGGCGTCTTACGATCTCAGGCGCCACTCCTCCGGCTACAGCCTCATGGATGACAAGGGATTCGCAGGCATTACAAACTCCCATCCGCTGCGTCTTTGCATTCTCAATGATCTCCACTGCCATAGGGATATCCGCATCCGCGTCCACATAGATATGGCAGTTCCCCGTCCCGGTTTCAATGACTGGCACCGTACTATTTTCCACTACATTCGCGATCAGGGAGGCGCCGCCGCGGGGAATCAAGACGTCAATATAATCATGGAGCCGCATCATCTCCCTCACCGTCTCCCTGCCGGTGTCCTCCACCAGAAGAATGGCGTCCCGGGGCAGTCCTTCCTTTTCCAGTCCTTTCCTGATGGCCTGCACAATCGCAAGATTCGAGTGGAGAGCGTCGCTCCCACCGCGCAGAATCACCGCGTTCCCCGTCTTAAAACACAGGCCAAATGCATCCGCCGTGACATTCGGGCGCGACTCGTAAATAATCCCCACCACCCCCAGTGGCACGCGTCTCTTTCCGATGCGCAGCCCATTAGGGCGGTTCTTCATGCTTACCACTTCGCCGATGGGATCCTCCAAAGACGCGACCTGCCTCAGCCCTTGAGCCATATCTTCGATTCTCTTCTCCGTAAGGCGAAGGCGGTCAATCAGGGATTGTTTGATTCCTTTCTCCTTTGCCGCTTTTATATCTTTTTCATTCTCATCCAGCAGGTAAGCGCTCCTTACGCACAGCTCCTCTGCGGCTGCAAGAAGTCCCCTGTTCTTCTCCTCGGTCCCTAGCTTCGCACTGAAACGTGATACCTCCTTCGCACGTTTTCCCAGTTCTTGAATATAGCTACCCATCGTATCATCCATCCTTTCCGCTGCTTTCTATTCCTTTCCCCTTACTCTCTATCCCTGCTTTTTAGCGCTTTCTGTTCCCTTGCTTTCTATCCCTGTCTTTTACTGTTTCCTTGCTTTCTATCCCTGTCTTTTACTGTTTCCTTGCTTTCTGGCCTTCTTCGACTGCCTCCTGTACTGGACCCGCTCCGGCGATAGCTCGTCCTCCACAGCCTTACCGTGCTCCTTTGAGAGGAACAAAGTCCCCACCTTCTTCCCAGCCATGATATCATTGATCGCGTAGATATTGTCCCCGTTGGCAATCACCATATCCGCGCCGCATCCTGTCACGATCTTCGCCGCGTTGATCTTCGTTGTCATCCCACCCGTTCCCAGATCGTTTGACGCTCCCTTTGCCATATTTTCCAACTTCTCGTCGATCTTTACTACCGTATGGACGAAACGGGCATACGGATTCTTCTTGGGGTCGTCTGTGTACAGACCCTCGATATCCGACATCAAGATCAACAGATCCGCCTTCACAAGCTCCGCTACATTTGCCGCCAAAGTATCGTTATCTCCAAAATTTCCATAAGCCAGCTCGTCCACAGACACCGCGTCGTTCTCATTCACGATGGGCACCACGTTCATACGGAACAGTTCGTCAAACGTACGCTTTACATTCTTACGGCATTCCTCATTCGTCACCGCTTCCTTTGTCAAAAGAACCTGCGCTGTGATCTGGCTGTACTCGTTGAACAATTTCTCATAAATCATCATCAGCCTTGCCTGGCCCACGGCCGCACAGGCCTGCTTTTCCGCCGCTGTCTCCGGCTTTCTGCCAATCCCAAGCGCCGTCTTGCCCACACCCACTGCGCCGGACGAGACGACGATCACTTCGATCCCTTTATTTCTCAGGTTAATGAGGATACGCACAAATTTCTCCAGCTTTTCCAGGTTAATATTTCCCGTCTCCTCATATGTGACCGTAGTCGTCCCGACTTTAATCACGATCCTCTTCTTCTGCCGTAAAATTTCTTTCCTGTCCATGTTCTCTCCCATTCCGTTTTTGTTGTTCATCAGTATAAAGCGGAAATCCATTTTTGGCAAGAGTGAAATGATCTGCTCCTGCCATTATTCCGCGGAAAACAAGTTAGAAAAACGGTTCATGTTTTCTCTTTTCATCTCCATCGTTGGGTGGACATACCGGTTCATGGTGATCGCAACACTGGCATGCCCCAGGATTTCACTCAGGCTTTTTACATCAAACCCAAGTTCAATACACCTTGTGGCAAATGTATGCCGGGTGGCGTGAAAATTTGCGTCCTGGATACCGCAGGATATCAGAATCCTTTTGAAACGGTTCTGCATTGTCCGCGGTTCCATGAACCGGCTGACTTTCCCGGTCAGTACAAACGTCCCCGGCACATAAAATTTAGCCAGAACCTCTATAATCACATCCGGCAGTGGAATAATCCGGACGGAGCTGGAACTCTTTGGTTCAAGAATCTTTACCTCCGTCCTGCTCCTGCTTCCTCCAGGGGTAGTGACCCTGAGTCTCTGCAGTGTCTTTCCGACATACATCCTCCTTTCAGAGAGGCTGATGTCGTCCCACCGCATCGCGCACAGCTCGCCGATCCGGATCCCTGTAAAGAGGCAGATCAGGATGCCGAGCGCCGTAAGATCCATATTCTCCTGGAGATGGGCGAGCAAAAGTCCCTCCTCCTCCTGGCTGAACACTCGGATCTTTCCCGGGTCTTTCTTAAGGCTGATGCACTCAAGGGAAAAGATCACGGCATAATCTCTTTTCAGCGCATAGACCCGGATAGCGTTCATCACAGACAAAACCTCCGTTACCGTCGCGGGGTTGAGCCCCTGCTGCTTTGACCCGCCGCTCAAAAGCAGGAAATTCGCGAAATCAATGATTCTTTGGTTCGTGATCTCCGACAACTCGTTTTCTCCAAATTCCGGCAGAATATAACAACGAAGAATGTCTTCATATTTATTGAATGAGGATTTTTTCAGCGTCACCGCTGCTTCCTTCAGCCACCTTTCACCAATGTACGCGACTTTCCCTTTTTTCCCTCTCATAACCCCTGAACTTCCCAGCTCCCGTTTGGCTGTGTCAAGTTTTCTTTTGACGTCCTTGTAGCTTCCTGCATAGACTGCCGCGTATTTCGCCTTCCCGCCGATCCGCTCTTTAATGTAGCGCCCCTCCCAGCGCCCGTCCTTCCTCTTATAGATGTTTTCTCCTGTTCTCGGCATACTCCTTACCTCCATTTGACTATGATCTTGACGACAAAATTGCCAACTGTACGGTCGCGATTCACGGCAGGATTCAGTGAGGAAAGGGTTGCATTATGCTTGCATATAGGCAGACTTTTCCTTACTGAGACTGCCCGAATCAGGAGCCCCACCTCCAAATGAGCAAAACACAAGCGGCGCTTTTTGCCGCGTCTGACAGCTTGCTGGCAGGTTTTGTGAATTTCGTGTGGTGGGTTGCCGTGAATCGCGCTATCAACCGTATAGATGGTAAAACTGCGTTACAATCCACATTTTGTCATATTTTGGCATTTTTTGTTACTATTCGCAGCCGACATAGATTTACGGGCATCCTCGTCATGCTCGCATGTAAGAGGATGCCCGTAAATCTATATCAGCCCTGCGAAGCAGGGACTCCGCCCTCATAAGCAGTCTTAGCTCCGTTAGGAGCGGGACTGGAGCCTCGAAGAGGCGACGAATGCGCATGGGGCGGTGGGATGCGAATGGTATGAGGTTATGAT
>JAAWDY010000065.1 GCA_022793995.1 Coprococcus sp. | reverse complement strand
GGTAAGACCTTTACCATGGCGAATGTCATCCAGAAGCTGAACAAGCCGACTTTGGTAATAGCGCACAATAAGACCCTTGCTGCACAATTATACGGTGAGTTCAAGGAATTTTTCCCTGAAAATGCAGTCGAGTATTTTGTCTCCTACTACGACTACTACCAGCCGGAAGCCTACGTCCCGTCTTCTGATACCTATATTGCGAAGGACTCAGCTATCAACGACGAGATAGATAAACTCCGCCATTCTGCCACAGCGGCGCTGTCCGAGCGCCGGGATGTCGTCATTGTCGCTAGCGTGTCCTGCATCTATGGGTTGGGTTCTCCCATTGATTACAAGGAGATGGTAATTTCCCTTCGTCCCGGCATGATTAGGGATCGAGACGAGATACTAAGGAAATTGATTGACATTCAGTATGATCGGAATGATATGGACTTTAAGCGCGGGACTTTCCGGGTACGGGGAGATGTGGTGGAGATTTTTCCTGCCTATTCTGAGAAAATTGCGTATCGGATTGAATTTTTTGGGGACGAGGTGGACAGAATTACGGAGATTGACACTTTGACAGGAGAAATTATGAACGTAATCGGGCATGTGGCAATTTTCCCTGCTTCCCACTATGTGGTTTCCAAGGAGAGTATGGAACGTGCAATCAGGCAGATCGAGGAAGAACTGGAAGGACAGATCCGCTTTTTCAAAGGAGAAGACAAGCTGATTGAGGCGCAGAGGATTTCAGAGAGGACGAACTTTGATATAGAAATGATGCGGGAAACTGGTTTCTGTTCTGGAATTGAGAATTATTCACGGCACTTGACCGGACTTGCGCCAGGACAGTCTCCCCACACATTGATTGACTATTTTCCGGATGATTTTTTGATGATTATAGATGAGTCTCATAAGACGGTGCCGCAGATTGGAGCAATGTATCACGGCGACCAGTCTCGTAAGACGACACTGGTTGATTATGGTTTCCGCCTTCCGTCCGCAAAGGATAACCGTCCTTTAAGCTTTCAGGAATTTGAAGGAAAGATTGACCAGGTGATGTTCGTATCTGCAACGCCGGGAGAATACGAGGCGGAGCATGAACTTCTGCGGGCGGAGCAGGTAATCCGGCCGACAGGGCTTTTAGATCCTGAGGTGGAAGTGCGCCCGATCGAGGGGCAGATTGATGATCTTGTCAGTGAAGTAAATAAGGAGACGTCGAAAAAACATAAAGTCCTGATTACGACTCTGACAAAAAGAATGGCCGAGGATCTGACTGATTATATGCGGGAACTGGGAATCCGGGTGAAGTACCTGCATTCGGATATTGACACCCTGGAGCGGACAGAGATTATTCGGGATATGCGCCTGGATGTATTCGATGTGCTTGTGGGAATCAATCTGCTTCGGGAAGGGCTGGATATTCCGGAGATTACCTTGGTGGCGATTTTGGATGCGGATAAAGAAGGCTTCCTTCGTTCCGAGACATCTTTGATCCAGACGATCGGGAGGGCGGCGAGGAACTCTGAAGGACGCGTTATTATGTATGCGGATGTCATGACGGATTCTATGCGGGTTGCGATTGACGAGACAATGCGGCGCAGAAAATTGCAGATGGCTTATAACGAGGAGCATGGGATCACACCGCAGACGATTCAGAAATCCGTACGCGACCTTATCAGTATTTCTAAGAAAGTAGCGGCAGAGGAGATGCGTCTCGAAAAAGATCCAGAGTCTATGAGCAAGGAAGAACTGGAAAAATTGGTGAAAGATTTGACAAAACAGATGAAGAAAGCGGCGGCGGAGTTGAATTTTGAAGCGGCGGCAGAGCTGAGGGATAAATTAGTTGAAATTAAAAGACAGCTAAATGATTTGGAATAAAAATTCATGATGTTGGGATCAAAAGATGCATACAAACACCCTGTGGTTTATGGATTTTGATTCTGGCATTATGTTATATAGAAATCACAGACACAGAGGTAGGGAAAATGGCAGAAGAAAAGAGACAATTAATTAAAATCAGGGGAGCAAACGAACATAATTTAAAGAATATTGACGTAGATATCCCGAGGAATAAACTGGTAGTTTTGACAGGGCTGAGCGGGTCGGGCAAATCGTCCTTGGCTTTTGATACGATTTATGCGGAGGGACAGAGAAGGTATATGGAATCTCTGTCTTCTTATGCACGCCAATTTTTGGGGCAAATGGAAAAGCCGGATGTGGAGAGCATTGAAGGACTTTCACCCGCTATCTCCATTGATCAGAAATCAACGAACCGGAACCCACGCTCCACAGTGGGGACAGTGACGGAGATTTACGACTATCTTCGTCTTCTTTATGCGAGAGTCGGGGTTCCTCATTGTCCCAAGTGCGGCCGCGAGATAAAAAAACAGACGGTAGACCAGATGACGGATCAGATTATGGAGCTTCCAGAAGGAGCGAAGATCCAGCTACTTGCGCCGGTGGTGCGCGGGCGAAAGGGAACGCATGTAAAGCTTTTGGAACGTGCAAAAAAAAGCGGGTATGTGCGTGTACGGATTGACGGTAATTTGTATGAACTGTCAGAGACGATTTCTTTGGATAAGAACATAAAGCACACGATCGAGGTCGTTGTAGATCGTTTGATGATAAAGCCAGGAATCGAAAAGCGTTTGACAGATTCGATCGAGAGCGTGCTAAATCTGGCCGAGGGACTGCTGATCGTAGACATTATCGGGGGAGAACCTATGAATTTTAGCCAGAGTTTTTCCTGTCCGGACTGCGGAATCAGTATTGACGAGATCGAGCCAAGGAGTTTTTCATTTAATAACCCGTTTGGAGCATGCCCGGAGTGTTTTGGACTGGGATATAAAATGGAATTTGACGAGGAATTGATGATTCCAGACCCGTCCCTCAGCATCAATGAAGGTGCGATTGCAGTGACGGGGTGGCAGTCGTGTACAGATCGAGCCAGCTTTACCCATGCGATACTGGAAGCGCTGTGCAGTGAATATGGATTTGACCTGGATACGCCCTTCCAGGACTATCCGGAGAAGATACGTGAAGTCCTGCTTCATGGGACGAATGGCAAAGAAGTAAAGGTTCATTATAAAGGACAGCGCGGAGAAGGAATCTATGATGTGGCGTTTGAAGGATTAATCCGAAATGTAGAGCGCAGATACCGGGAGACCGGATCAGAGACAATGAAAGCAGAATACGAGAGCTTTATGCAGATCACGCCTTGCCGGGAGTGCGGGGGACAAAGGTTAAAAAAATCAGCTCTTGCAGTGACGGTAGGCGGGAAAAATATTTTTGACCTTACGTCCCTTTCCATCACCCTGCTTAAGACCTTTCTGGATGAGTTGGGGCTGACAAAGACACAGCAGATGATAGGCGGGCAGATTTTAAAGGAGATTAAAGCGCGGCTTCAGTTTTTGCTTGACGTGGGGCTGGAGTATCTGACGCTGGCAAGGGCCACGGGGAGCCTTTCAGGGGGAGAGGCACAGAGAATCCGTCTTGCCACACAGATCGGGTCCGGGCTTGTTGGGGTCGCCTATATTCTCGACGAACCGAGTATCGGCCTGCATCAGAGGGATAACGGCAAGCTTCTGGCTACGTTACAGCACCTTCGGGATCTGGGAAATACTTTGATCGTGGTGGAACATGATGCGGAAACGATGCTGGCGGCGGACCATATCGTCGATATCGGTCCCGGAGCAGGGGAGCATGGAGGCGAACTGGTAGCGCAGGGGACGGCGCAGGATATCATGAAAGCGGAGCATTCTCTAACAGGTGCCTACCTAAGCGGGAAAAAGCAGATTCCGGTTCCGGCTGCGCGGCGGGCTCCGTCAGGATGGATTAAGGTGGTCGGGGCATGTGAAAATAATTTAAAAAATATTAACGTAGACATTCCACTGGGAGTTTTAACATGTGTGACAGGGGTTTCAGGCTCGGGAAAGAGTTCTTTAGTCAATGAAATCCTATATAAGACCTTGGCAAAAAAACTGAACCGTGCAAGGACTATACCTGGGAAGCACAAGAGAATCGAAGGTTTGGAGCAGCTTGATAAAGTGATCAATATCGATCAATCGCCGATCGGCAGAACGCCCCGTTCCAATCCGGCAACCTATACAGGAGTATTCGATCTGATCCGGGATCTTTTTGCGTCCACGGCGGATGCAAAAGCAAAAGGATATAAAAAAGGTAGATTCAGTTTCAATGTGAAAGGCGGCCGGTGCGAGGCTTGCAGCGGCGACGGTATCCTCAAGATCGAGATGCATTTTCTGCCGGACGTCTATGTGCCGTGTGAGGTATGCGGGGGAAAACGGTATAATCGGGAGACATTGGAAGTAAAATATAAAGGAAAGAGCATTTATGATGTGTTGGATATGACAGTAGAGGAAGCTGTGCATTTTTTTGAAAATGTCCCGAGTATCCGCAGAAAGATGGAGACGCTTTATGACGTAGGACTTTCCTATGTCCGGCTTGGACAGCCTTCCACCACGCTCTCCGGCGGAGAGGCGCAGAGGATCAAGCTTGCCGCGGAACTCAGCCGACGGAGTACCGGAAAAACAGTATATATCCTGGATGAGCCTACCACAGGACTTCATTTTGCAGACGTCCATAAACTCACAGAGATCCTGCAGAGATTGACGGCTGACGGGAATACAGTGGTGGTTATTGAGCACAACCTGGACGTGATTAAAACGGCAGATTATATTATTGATATCGGTCCAGAGGGGGGCGACCGGGGTGGTACTGTGGTGGCCTTTGGAACACCGGAAGAAATTTCCATGAATCCCAAATCGTACACTGGAAAATATATTGATATGATGCTGAAAATGCATGATGCGATCGAAAGCATAAAACCTTAAAAAAACCTAAAATTATAAAAAACTCTTTCCATTTATTGCAAATTTTATTATAATGTTGCATGTATACCTTGTGAAACACATCGCCGAATAGGCGATTGAGTTCACGAGTCCCGAGCACTGTTGCACGAGGGATACCTTGTGAAACACATCGCCGAATAGGCGATTGAGTTCACGAGTCCCGAGCACTGTTGTACGAGGGGATACCTTGTGAAACGGCCGGATGGCCATAATGGGATGCCCGCAAGGGTATACCTTGCGATATGTATATAGTTTGTAAGTTTTGTATTTGTGATATTAAGAAGAATGGATGACAGATAATGGAAATAGATAGAGCAATGAAAGGGGAATCAGCATGTCGGTTGATTTGGGAATTGATTTGGGGACAGCGAGCATTCTTGTCTATGTGAAAGGCAAGGGTGTTGTGCTGAAGGAGCCGTCCGTGGTCGCGTTTGACAGGGATACGAACGTCATCAAAGCGATCGGGGAAGAGGCCCGTCTGATGCTGGGCAGGACTCCCGGTAATATCGTAGCGGTACGTCCGCTGCGTCAGGGCGTGATTTCCGATTATGTCGTAACTGAGAAAATGATCAAATATTTTGTGCAGAAAGCGCTGGGAAGACGTACTTTTAGGAAACCGAATATTAGTATCTGTGTCCCTAGCGGAGTGACGGAAGTTGAGAAAAAGGCGGTAGAGGAATCGGCGTTTGCCGCGGGAGCCAGAGAAGTGCATCTGATCGAGGAGCCGGTGGCGGCGGCGATCGGCGCAGGGATCGACATCGCAAAGCCCTGCGGGAACATGATTGTGGACATTGGAGGCGGAACCTCTGATATCGCTGTGATTTCCCTCGGGGGAACTGTCGTGAATACTTCACTTAAGATCGCAGGAGATGATTTTGACGAGGCTATCGTACGTTTTATGAGGAAAAAGCATAACTTGTTGATCGGAGAGCGAACGGCAGAGGATATCAAGATCAAGATCGGGACCACATATCCATTGGTGGAGGATGAGACGATACAGGTGCGAGGACGCAATCTGGTAACAGGACTTCCGAAGACGGTAACCGTCACTTCTTCTGAGACCGAAGAGGCCCTTCGGGAGACGACCAGCCAGATCGTGGAAGCGGTTATCGCGGTTTTGGAGCGGACGCCGCCAGAGTTGTCCGCCGATATTCTGGACCGGGGGATCGTCCTGACCGGTGGCGGTGCTATGCTGCGGGGGCTCGAAGAATTGATCGAAGAAAAGACTGGCATCAACACCATGACAGCGGAGGAGCCGATGAAGGTTGTAGCCATCGGTACAGGGCAGTTTGTGGAGTTTATGAACGGAAGAAAGGATTTATAGATGACAGAAAGGGTAGGGGAGGCTGTTTCGGGAGAGGGACAGCCTTTTCTATTGCCGGGGATGAAGAGTGATGGAGACGATCAAGGGATATGTGGAGCATATTGTGTTCCGCAATGAGGACAATGGATACACTGTTTTTAGCCTGAGTAATGACGAGGGAGAAGTGACCTGCGTGGGGAGCTTCAACTATCTGGCGGAAGGCGAGATGCTGGAAGTCCATGGAGAATACACGGTCCATAATATATATGGAACACAGCTTAAGGTGGCGTCCTATGAACTGACGCAGCCGGAAGATTTGGTGTCGATCGAGCGGTACCTGGGTTCCGGTGCAATCAAAGGAGTGGGTATGGCGCTTGCGGGAAGAATCGTAAAAAAGTTCCGTGAGGATACGTTCCGTATTATAGAAGAAGAGCCGGAGCGTTTGGCTGAAGTAAAGGGGATCAGCGAGAGGAAAGCACGCGAGATCGCAGCCCAGGCAGAGGAAAAACGAGATATGCGCGGGGCGATGATTTATCTGCAGAAATTCGGGCTGTCCACCACGCTCGCAGCAAAAATCTACAAATATTATGGACAGAAAATTTACCAGGTTCTTGAGGAAAATCCATATCAAATGGCAGAGCATATTCCAGGGGTCGGCTTTAAGACAGCGGACGAGATTGCATTGCGGGCTGGAATACATACAAATTCGGAATTTCGGATCCGGAGCGGTATTTTCTACGCTTTGCAAAAGAGTATGGGAGAAGGGCACATCTATCTGACAAAAGAGGTTCTTTTGTCACGTACAGCGGGTTTCTTGGAAGTTGAGATCGTAGATATGGAAAAATATCTGATGGATCTGGCGATGGATAAAAAAGTAATCCTTAAGCAGCAGGAAGACGGATTGAGGGTCTATGTTTCCCATTTCTACTATCTTGAACTGAATACCGCCAAGATGCTGCATGATCTGAATTTGAAATATGACGAGAGCGACGCAGCTGTTTCCCGCCGTCTGGATAAGATTGAGAAGGAGACGGGGCTTTGTCTGGATGAGAGACAGAGGGCGGCGGTCCGTTCGGCTGTGCAGAACGGCATTGTGGTATTGACCGGAGGGCCGGGAACCGGAAAGACTACGACGATTAAAGCAATGCTGCATTATTTTGAAAATGAAGAATTGGAGATCCGTCTAGCAGCGCCGACCGGAAGAGCGGCAAAGAGGATGACAGAAGCCACAGGATACGAGGCGCAGACGATCCACAGGCTGCTGGAAGTGAGTGGTAACCCGGAAGAAGAAAGCGCGAAAAGCGGTTTTATGAGGAATGAGGAAAATCCACTGGAGGCAGATGTTATTATCATAGATGAGATGTCAATGGTGGATCTGCCGCTGATGCATGCGTTACTCTGTGCGGTAATGCCAGGAACCCGGCTGATCCTGGTAGGCGACGTCAATCAACTCCCATCCGTGGGACCGGGCAGCGTGCTGAAGGATATCATCGCGTCGGAAGCGTTTACGGTAGTGATGCTCAGCAAAATTTTCCGCCAGGCGCAGGAGAGCGATATTGTCGTCAACGCACATAAGATCAATCGGGGAGAGATGGTGACGCTTGACAACAAGAGTCGGGATTTCTTCTTCCTTAGGAGGCAGGATGCGGATGTAATCATCCGTGTGCTCCTTGCATTGATACAGGAAAAGCTGCCTCGTTATGTGGATGCAAAGCCATACGATATCCAGGTGCTCACTCCGATGCGCAAGGGGCTCTTGGGGGTGGAACGCTTGAACAGCATTCTGCAGAAATATATGAATCCACATGCTGAAGGCAAAGCGGAAAAGGAGCATGGCGGCAGACTGTTCCGGGTGGGGGACAAGGTCATGCAGATCAAGAACAATTATCAGCTAGAGTGGGAGATCAAGACAAAGCGCGGGCTGACCGTGGATAAAGGAACAGGGATTTTTAATGGGGATATGGGGATCATTATGGAAATCAACACATATTCTGAGACAATGATGGTAGAATACGATGAAAAAAGGCAGGTGGAGTATCCATTTGAATTGCTGGAGGAGTTGGAGCTTGCTTATGCGATCACCATTCATAAGTCCCAGGGAAGTGAATACCCGGCGGTCGTCATTCCCTTGCTTAACGGTCCCAGGCAGCTGTTTCACAGGAATCTTCTTTACACGGCAATCACCAGGGCAAAAAAATGCGTGACTTTGGTGGGAAGCGACCTTACATTTGGAGAGATGATACGCAATGCCGACGACCAGAACCGCAATACCAGTCTGGCGGAGAGAATACAGGAGTTTAGCCAAATGTAATGTGATGAGATCAGACCCCAAGAGAATTTGAAAAGGATAATACGAGAAATAATACAAGAAACAGTACGAGGAATCGTACAATGGATATTCACTTTGCTTTATCCGGCGAAGTGTCCTTTTTGTGGGAAAATCGTGCGGGATAATGGAATTTGCGGCGAATGCCGTGAAAGCCTTCCCTGGGTTAAAGAGCCGCACTGTAAGAAGTGCGGAAAACCGATCCGGGATGCCAGGGCAGAATATTGCTACGATTGTAAAGTAAAGAGTCATATTTTCGAGGAGGGCAGGAGCTTATGGCTCCATCAGAGCCCGGTCAGCGATGCAGTATACGCGTTCAAATATCAAAATCGGCGTATCTATGGCGAGGTGTTCGGGGAGGAATTGGCAGAAAAGTACGGCTGTTTCCTAAAGCGACGGCAGGTCGAGCTGCTCGTGCCGATACCTCTCCACAAAAAGAGAAGGAGAAGGAGGGGATATAACCAGGCGGAACTGTTGTCCCGCTTGCTGAGCGAGCGGACCGGGCTCCCGATGGATGCAGACACGCTTGTTCGGGTTAAAGCGACACAGCCGCAGAAGACGCTGGGAAATAAGGAAAGGCATGAGAATATACGGGGGGCGTTTGTAAGCAGAAAGAGAATCCAGTGTCGAAATGTGGCGCTTATTGACGATATCTATACGACAGGGAGCACGCTTGACGAAGCGGCCAAAATTCTCAGGAAAGCAGGGGCGGAAAAAGTCTATTTTTTAACTATAAGTATTGGACAAGGATACTGATATTTGCTATACTAAAAATATGCGTGAGAAGAAAATCGAGGTGACTCTATGTTAAATGAAGAGAAAGTAAAGTTGATGACAAGAATGGCGATGTATGAGGAGAAGCAAGGGAAAGAGGATTTTAAGATCAGCGCGTATTATAAAAAGGATTATTCGAGTTTTCAAACGATCATTACTATCTTGTGGGTGACGGTGGGCTATGCGATTGCCGTCGGCGTCGGAGCCGTAGCTTTTGCTGACCTGCTTTTAGAAAAATTGAATATGGCGTTCATAGTTATGCTGGTATTCTGTATAGGGGCAGGATATATCGCCCTACTCTTCCTATATGGGATTGTGGCCTATCAGTTTTACCAGAAGAAGCATACGGACGCCAGGACGCGGGTGAAGAAGTACAACCACGATTTGGCCAGGCTGAACAGGATGTATGAAAGAGAGGAAGCAAGATGAGCGAACTATTAGTGTTGAGAGAAAAATTACAGCAGTTTTACGCGGATCAGTCCCTTTTTGTGAACAAAGCTCTCCAGTTTATTCTGGCTTTTGTGTCGTTTTATCTAATCAATGACAATATTGGTCTGATGAAAGCAGCGACAACACCTATAATGGGATTGGCTCTGGCGATAATCTGTACCTTTCTTCCTCCTGTATTTACCGCGCTTGCCGCGGCGGCGTTGGTGCTTCTGCATCTGTTTTCTTTGTCCTTGGGCGTAATGGGAGCCACGGCACTGATCTTTGTGATGATGTTCATATTTTATTGTCGCTTTACTCCCGGCAAGGCAGTCGTGCTGCTCATTATGCCGATTGCGCATATGCTTCATATTCCGTATGTGGTTCCAGTGGCCTGCGGGTTTGCGATGGCTCCCACAGCGGCAATTCCGATTGCATTTGGGACGATTGTCTACTACATGATCCAGTGTGTCAAAGAATCAGCGGCGGCCATTTCCGGTACGGATGGGATTGTCGGACAGATCTCTTTATATATCAAAATTGTTTTTCAGAATAAAGAATTATGGGTCACAGTAGCTGCGTTTGTGATCTGCACTCTGGCGGTATATGCGGTCCGGAGAATGTCTGTGGACTATGCATGGAAGTTTGCCGCTGCAGTCGGGGCGATCGCGAATATTTTGGTGACGGTTGCCGGAGATTTTGTGTTTGATATACATATATCGTATGGAATGTTGATTGGCGGCAACTGTATAGCGATTTTGGTGGGAATGATACTGGAATTTTTCCTGTTTTCTGTAGATTATTCAAGAACAGAGCATATTCAATATGAAGATGACGAATATTATTATTATGTAAAAGCTGTTCCAAAGCTGGCTATCTCGGCTCCTAAAAAGACAGTAAAACGTATCAATGAACGAAAAAAGAGTGCTGAGAGCTCAAAAGACGCACAGCATAAAACGGTCCGGAAGACGAGAACGGAAGGAAGTTCCACAGGAAGAAGGCCTCCTGTGCGTTCGGGAGAGACAAGGGTTTTGGGAAATACAGATGAACTGCTTTTGGCAAAAAGCCTCCAGGATGAACTGGATATCCAGAACATTTTAAAGAAAGAGCTCGGAGACAGATAAGTTAAGGCAGAAAAGTAAAGATCTGACAGAGGGGAAAGAAGGTGGAAGAATGAGAACAGCGGTTTTCCGGTTCCTTGACAGTTACTTTTCCGGAGGACTATATATACCGGAGCTGCGGTTTGTAGATATCTTAGAGATTCTGATCATCGCGTTTGTGATATATCAGATCATACTCTGGATCAAGAATACGAAAGCATGGATGTTGCTTAGGGGAATCCTGGTGCTGGGCCTGTTTATATTGATAGCGGCCATTCTTCGTATGCATACTATACTCTGGATTGCCAGAAATACGCTTTCCGTACTGGCGACGGCAGTGGTGATTATATTCCAGCCGGAGCTTAGGCGGGCGCTGGAAAAATTAGGTGAGAAGCAGCTTCTGACTTCTGTAATGCCGATCGAGAGAAAAGAGCATGTGCGGTTCAGTGAAGAGGCGATCGAAGGCATCGTGCAGGCTTCTTTTGATATGGGGGCGGTAAAAACAGGAGCATTGATCGTCGTGGAACACGCCATTAAGCTTACAGAATATGAAAGCACGGGAATTCAGCTGGACTGTCTGGTGTCAAGGCAGGTCTTAATCAATATTTTTGAGCATAATACTCCGCTCCATGACGGAGCGATCATCGTGCGGGGAGACAGGATCGTTTCAGCGACCTGCTATCTGCCGTTATCTGACAACATGGGGATCAGCAAGGAGCTGGGTACGAGGCATCGTGCCGCAATTGGAATGAGCGAAGTCAGCGATGCGCTTATTATTGCGGTGTCTGAAGAGACAGGTTATGTTTCTGTTGCTCTGGGCGGACAGCTTGTACGTAATGTTACGCCGGAATATTTAAGAGAGAGGCTGCGGGCAATCCAGAACAAACAAACAGAGAGCAGCAAATGGAAAAAATTATGGAAAGGGCGGAGAAAGAATGAAAAAGACACTGACTAATAATCTGGGTCTGAAAATACTGGCTCTGGTCTTCTCCATATTTTTGTGGGTTATCGTCGAAAATGTTGAAACTCCTATTACGGAGAAGACGTATAATGGAATACAAGTAACGGTGACGCACCCGGAAATTGTTACCAATCCTGGGAATACATACCAGGTATCAGAAGAATTCAGGAGCGTATCAGTCACAGTGCGCGCAAAACGTTCGGTTTTGGAGGAAATAGAATCGTCCGATATCCGCGCGACGGCAGATATGAGGAAGCTGGACACAAGTACCAGGAGTCTGGTGCCCATTGAGATCACCATCCCCGCATATGCGGGAGATTACGAGGCGGCATCTGCAAATCCTCCGAATATCCAGGTGACGATCGAGACTGGGGCGACAGAAACCTTCCCCATAATCCCAGTAGCTTCCGGGTCTTTGCGGGACGGATATGAGATCGGCGAACTGACGGCTAATCCGGAAAGCATCAAGATCAGCGGACCACAGTCTGTTGTGGGTTCAATAGATAGAGTAGTCGCGGAGGTTGATGTGTCCGGACTGTCGAAGGATACAGAGCTTGAGGCGGAGATGGCTTTTTATGATAGGAGCGGTAAAGTGATTGACACGACTACGATCGAGCATAATCTCGGCGAAGAAGGACTGAAAGTTAAGGTGAAAGTACTCCATTCCAAAGCAGTACCTGTCCGTGTAGATACGTCAAAAGTAGTGCCTGCGGCGGATTACATCTTGTCTAATGTCAGTATCCAGCCGGAGACAGTAACAGTCATCGGTACGCCAAGCCAGCTGGATGAGATCGATATGGTTAATGTACCGGCAGAGGCACTGGAGATATCAGGACTTACGGAAAGCGTCGAACGGACCATAGACATTGTGGATTATCTGCCGACATGGGCCAAACCGACGGATGAGAATGCGGGAATGCCGGTTGTGGTACGGATTGGAATTGTGCGGAGCGGAACAAAAAGTTTTGAATTTCCGGTGAGCTCTATTTCACTTTTGAATGTGCCGAAAGGCTATAAAGTCTCCTACCAGACAGACGGTACGATCGAGATCGTCGTCAGCGGATCGGAAGCTGCCCTGAACCGATTTGAATTGGAACAAGGGAGTGTTTCGATCAATCTTGTGAATATCAAAACGGCTGGGAACTATAATGTACCGGTTCAGGTGACGTTAGATAAAGGAGTTGTTTTGTACAAAGAAGTTACGGTTCCGATCACATTGGAGGAAGACGATGCGATTGAAATAGAGGAAAAAAGTGGAGGCAGTGATGGTTAAGAAGAAAGTGGTAATTACAAACCCAACGGGCCTGCATTTGAGGCCTGCCGGCTTGTTTTGTAAAACAGCTCTGGATTATGAATGTAAGGTAACGTTTCAGTGTAAAGGCTCAGAAGGAAATGCGAAAAGTGTACTCAGCGTTCTAGGCGCTTGTGTGAAAAATGGTGACGAGTTGGAAATTGTCTGCGAGGGAAAAGATGAGGTTGAAGCCCTCGCAGCAATGGCGGAAATAGTAGAAAGTGGGTTGGGTGAATAATGGAAACAGAGATCTGCCTGGTTTTACGGGAGATGGGAATGCTTCCCATGTTTACCGGCTACAAATATCTGGTGGAAGCTGTCATGCTTGAAATCGAATGTGAAGGCAGCGTAGTCCACATAACAAAAAATATCTATCCGGAACTGGCGAAACGGCATAATGCTTCAACATGGATGATCGAAACGGATATCCGCAACATGATCAGCCGTTGCTGGAAAAAGACCAGACCGGAAATGGTAGAAAAATATTTTCCGGGAATGTATGGATGCAGGCGTCCGACGAATACACAGTTTGTCGAGCGGATTGCCAATTATGTGCGTAATCTCGGCAAAGAGGAAAAAACAGAAGAGTAAAGAGCTATTTGTATACTCAGGCGAAAAAAGAGAATAGGATCAAGACAAAAGAACCCTGCAAAAGACAAGTTTCTACAGGGTTCTTCTTTTAGTCGTGGGTCTTTTTGCAGTACTCAGCCAAAGCATCGATTATTTCACCAGAATATGGTTTCGATACTATAGGATAGGGAAAGATATGTTCCAGTACTGTACGATTTTTCCCTTCCCAACAGTGATCGACCACCGCACGGATATTTCTCTCGACGTGATCCGGCGTCGTATTATGAAGCTTTGCAATGGACGGATAAAGCTCACAACATATAGACAGCAGCATATCCTCGCGTTCCAGAACCAGTCTGACAGCATCAATCAGATAACAGGAACCGGGATATGTAGAATAAATGCCCAAAGATTGGACGGTTTTAGTAATTTGATCCACAGCACTTCCTTTCTCCTTACATTGAAACCTCTTTTATAATACACCAAAAATGCAAAAAAAGGAAGGGGGTATACATGGGATATGGGAAAGAATATAGCAAGAATAGTTACTTTTTATGGGGTGGGGAAATAAGACACGATAACAGGGGTCTCTCTTGAGCCCCTCTTCCTACCTTTCGCGCAGGCAGTGTCGTATTAGAAAGTTCTATATTTTCTGGTTTTGGCTTGACTGGTCTTGGCCTCTTGAAGATTTCCTTTATGGATTGATAAAGGTTGTTCTTATCATCCGTTGCAAAATGGTCGATCACGCTCAGGCATTCGCAGAAATATTCCAGATGCCGGAAGCTCCTCAATGAGACCGCCTGGTTTATCTTCCCTTTCAGTATCCGGGCCTTCCGTTCACAGAGGTTGTTGTCGGCATCTACAAGGGGATTGG
>JAAWDY010000064.1 GCA_022793995.1 Coprococcus sp. | reverse complement strand
CTCTCTAATTCCTCTATCAATTCCATCAGTGACCCCCTCTTTCGATCATTTCAGCGTGTCAGAAAGTATCCCTTATAAACCTTGTCGCCTACTCGGCGATGTGTTTCATAAGGTAGACTTTATGATACAGCTGTATAGAATACGTTTTCCAACGCAATTCCAGAGGTTTTTATAATTAATACTATTATAAATCACCTGTTCCGAAAAGTCTACCTTATGAAACACATCGCCGAGTAGGCGACAAGGTTTATAAGGGATACTTTCTGACACGCTGAAATGATCGAAAGAGGGGGTCACTGATGGAATTGATAGAGGAATTAGAGAGCTTGGGCGTCGATATAGAAGAAGGGATGAAGCGTACATTAGGCGACCAGGGATTGTATGAAGGGATGCTGGAAATGTTTGCGGACGAGGTAAGAACCGCGCACATCCGGCGGGAAGATTTTGACAGTGGGAGATTGGACGTATTAGAAAGGGAGATTCTCAGGTTAAAGGGAATCGCGGAAAATCTGTGCCTGACTCCACTTTTTAACGCTTATGTGAAAACGCTCGAATTTTTGGACGACGGTCAGCTGCACAAAGCAAGGGACGTTTTTATAAAGACACTGCAGGTTCAGACTGCAATCGTAGATTGTATAGAACAGCAGAGCACAGTATAAGCGGTATAAAAGGGAGTGATTTCATATGCAAGAAGAACAGGCAGCGCTCAATGTTCGTACGTTTGGGAGCTTCGAGATGTCTTACAAAGGCAGGACGCTGGCCGGTGGACGGCGTAGAGATACGCATTTTATGAACTTGATGCAGGTGTTGCTCCATAACATAAAGAAAGGTGTGAGCAGAGACAGCCTGGAAGATATACTGCTGGGAGATAGAGACGTGGAGAATCGCCATCAGGCGTTACATACGATCATATATAAAGCGAAGAGGAAGCTGAAAAGTATGGGGCTTCCTGAGGCAGATTACATTGTACTAAAGGATGGCAGCTACTATTGGACCTCGAAGATTCCGGTAAATGAAGATGCGGCGGCATTTGAAGAGTTATATATACAGGCAATGGAGAGTGAGTATGAGACAGAGAAACTTGCTCTCTGTTTTTCAGCGTCCAATCTATATAAAGGTGAATTTCTGGCCGATTATGCGGGCGTGATCTGGGCAAGCGCGGAGGCAAGACGGTATCGGAGGATGTTCCGCACCTGTGTGGAGCATGCTGTTTCCATATTAAGAAGGCGGCAGGACTGGGCACAGATGGAAAAATTCGGACGATACGTGGTGGAGGTAGACCCATTTTCCGACTGGGAGTGCCTGGCTATGGAAGCACTGATGGAAAATATGCAGTATGAGGAAGCTGCCAAACTGTACGCGGATACAGTCGAATATTATATGAAGGAACAAGGGATCAGCCCTTCCGCAAAGCTTATGGATATGATGGAGAAGCTGGGAAAGCAGATGAAACATTCCTGGCAGGTTTTAGACCAGATCCAGAAGAAATTGGGTGAGGATCCGGAAAATATCCAGGGCGGATACCAATGCGCGTATCCCATCTTCCAGGGAATCTACCAAATACTCTGCCGTATGATGGAACGAAGCGGCCAGAGCATTTACCTGATGCTCTGTACCCTGGTGGACAGCAAAGGAAGGCCAGTAAAGGATGAAACGCATCTGGAGGAAATGTCTGGGAGATTAAGTGATGCGATCAAGCGTTCCGTAAGGCATGGGGATATCATTAATCAATATGGCAGGGGACAATTTCTTCTGCTCCTTGTGAACACGACCCGGGAGAACTGCGAGGTCGTGGAAAAACGGATTGATGAGAAAATCCAGGTCGCAGGAAGACATATCGGGGTGGAATATCACGTCAACAGTGTGATCTGTGAAACGTAGCCCCGCGTGTGAACGCAACCGCCTGGCGGTGGTGAAAATAAAATAAATAGGTAATTAATAGGCAATTTCTGGAAAAAGTTTTGTTTTTTTGAAAAGGGATAGCGCAAGGGATAGTAGCGGGCTGTTAGTATAAGGTCACAAGGTGCAAAGAAGCGCAGAAAGGTTGGGATGTTGATGGCAGAAAGCGGGCGTTATATCGGGACGCCGAACGGTATAGTCCTATGCATCGACAGGAACGACCAAGGGACGATAGAAGGTTCTCTGTACCATGGGTATAGCAGACAGGGTATTCCCTTCAAAGGATATGAAGACGTAATCAGGAAGGCGGAAGAGCTGTTCAATGCGCTGGGATTCCCGCATATGGGGACGGATGAGAGAGACATATATGGGAAGACACACAGTTACCAGAAAAAGAAAGGGATGGCAAGAGTTTTGAAAGATGAAGAATTATTGAACCGACACGGCGATATGGGAACCTTTGTCATTCGGGTCCAGCACAGACAACACAGCAGTTGGCAAGGGAGAGTCACATATCTGGAAGAAGACCAAAGCGTTTGCTTTCGGTCGGCATTGGAACTGATTAAGATCATAGACGGTACGCTTGATAAGCTGGAACAGGCGGCCTCGCCAGAACAGGAAGAGTAAAGAAGGGATATCATGGCTGACAAAGAATTACGCAAATTAAAACGCAGGGAGCTTCTTGAGATGCTGATCGTGGAATGCCAGGAGGCGGAGCGGTTACAGAAAGAAGCGGATGAAATAAAAGCAGAATATGACGCGCTGCAGGAAGGATATGAACGGTTAAAGCACAAGCTTGACGTAAAAGACGAGCGGCTCAACCAGAAGGACGCCATGATAGCGGAGCTAAAACGGACGATTGAGGAGATGAAGGCTTCAAGGTTGATCGAACTGGAAGAAGCAGGCTCCATCGCCGAGGCGGCGCTCAGGCTCAACGGGATATTCGAGGCGGCACAGCGGGCAGCGGAACAGTATTTGATGAATGTCCAAAGGGTTGCCGAAGCGCTTCCTACAAGACATGCGCAGGCAAGACTTGAGGACAACAAGGCCCCTTCTGAGACCGGATGGAGGGCTGGCATCAAAAGAAAGCCCGCATCCGCAAGACAGAGACAGTTCGTTGCTATGAACGCTTCCCGTACAAGAACCGGAACGGACAGGAATGTGTTTCCGGGACGGGAAATAGATGTGGATGCGGAGCACACACCGCTGGCGGCATCGGGTGAGATTCATGGATAGCGAGAAAGAAAAGGATAAAGAGAAAGAAGTACCTCAGATTCCATCCATAGAACTTCTGCGGATGGAACTTGCGAGGGAGGAATACAGACACAGCTTCCGTAAGACGCTTCTGAACATTGCGGGAGTCCTGGCGGTGGTAGCCGCGATCGTGGTACTGTTGGCGACCCGCCTCTTCATGCTGATTCAGGTGAACGGCAATAGCATGAACCCGACCCTGGGGGATGGAGAGATCGTGATCCTTCAGCAGACAAAAGAGGTAGAGAAGGGGGACGTCGCGGGATTCTATTATGGAGGACGGGTACTCCTGAAACGCGTTGTAGGAGGTCCGGAAGATTATATAGATATCGATCAGGACGGAAACGTATCAGTAAACGGAAAATTGATCGACGAACCGTACCTAACGGAAAAGAATCTTGGAAAATGCGAGCTGGAGTTTCCCTACCGGGTACCCAAAGGAATGTACTTCGTACTGGGAGACAACAGAGCGATATCCGTAGACAGCCGCATCGCTTCGATCGGATGTGTACAGAGTGAACAAATCGTAGGCAAAGTGGTATTCAGGGCATGGCCTCTGAACCGCATGGGAATTATGCACTAGGAAGGTGAGAAGATGCAGGAACTTTTGAGAGAGTATTTGAATGAGCTTGGGAGTAAACAGAAAAAACGCAGACGAAATTATAGGATCGCAGCGATTTTCGCAGTCCTCGTTGTGGGCAGCGTCATCTGGGCCTTGGCTAGGTCTGGAATTGCCATGACGGGCGAGGCGAAATGCGGAATCGAAGAGCACACGCACAGTGAAGAGTGCTACGAAGAGATCCTGATCTGCGAACAGGAAGAGAGCGAAGGACATCAGCATACGGAAGCATGTTATACGACAGAATCCGTACTGATCTGCGAGCAGGAGGAAGGCGAGGAGCATACGCACGGCGAAGAGTGCTACACAGAAGAATCCACACTGACCTGCGGGCAGGAAGAGAGCGAAGGACATCAGCACACAGACGCTTGTTACGAGTCCTTTGCAGCATGCGGGAAAGAAGAACATATCCATTCTGAACTGTGCTACATTGACACGGATGCGGATCTTGAAGACGCATCAATATGGGATGAACAGTACAAGGATGTGGAGTGGAAGGAAGCCTGGGGACAGGATCTTGCGGAAGCGGCCCGGATGCAGCTCGGATATATGGAGAGCGAGAAGAATTACATCGTTGCAGAAGATGAAAGCCACAAAGGTTATACCCGCTACGGACAGTTTGCAGAAAGTGCATATACAGACTGGGATGCAGCGTTCGTGAACTTCTGTCTGCACTATGCGGGAATCGAAGAATCCGAGATGTTCCCGAAAGAGGTAGATACCCTGAAATGGTATGAAGAGTTCACCAAGGCGGAAGCTGAGAACAACACGGCTTACCTGATCGCCCCGGAAGGATATACGCCAGCAGAAGGCGACCTGATCTTCTTCGATAAGGAAGAGGAAGAGACAGCGTTCCAGATGGGAATTGTTTCCTCATACGATGAAGAGAAGAACGAGATCAAGGTCATTGAAGGCAACAGCGATAACGAAGTAAAAGAAAATGAATATAAACTGGACGACAGCGAGAACCATATCTTCGCTTATATCAAGATAACGGAAATGGAAGCGGCTTATAAGGGCGTCGGAGCGGAAACGGAAACCCCGGCCGAAGAGACGGAAGGGACAGAAGGCGAAGCGGACGAGAAAACCGAAATTCCGATGATCGAGAAGACCTATGAAGGCGAAAACTTCGTAGTAACCGCAGCATACGGCGAAGACGCCGAGATTCCGGAAGAGGCGGAGCTGGTGGTAGAGCAGATCACACCGGATACGGATGAAGAACACTTTGCAGAGCGCGAGTCGCAGCTCCAGGAAATGATGGAAGACGAGAACGCAGCCATGCGTGCGCTCCTTAACATCGGATTCTATGTGGACGGCGAGGAAATCGAACCGAAGAGCGCAGTAAAGATTACAGTACAGTTTCTCGACGAGAACGGCCTGAAGGAAGGCGGCCCGATCACGGTCATCCATTTCGCAAACGAAGGGACGGAACTGTTTGGCGGCTCTGACGCAACGGACAATACCACTACATTCCAGATGGATAGTTTCTCTGAAGTTGGAATTGTGGAAGGAGAAGCGCCGGATGCAGACGAACCGGGTGAAACGCCGGACGAAGAACCAAATGAAGCCCCAAACGAGACGGTTTCCGTAGCAGAAGACTTTCACTATGAAAATGAAGCGTTTCGTATCATCTTTCATATAGAAGGAGAAGCGGCGCTTACCGCAAAGAAAGCGGACGATGCAGTGGATACGACAGGAAATGAAGGTAATACCGCTGATGCGGGAAATGAAGCAGAAGAGAACCCTACAGAAGAATCAAATGGAACCGCCGATGGAGACACAACGAATAGTCCAGAGGGTGAAGAAAACCAGGCGGACGAAGAGTCCAACGGATCAGCCTCAGCGGAGGGTGAAGACGATACGGCAGGAGGAGACGTATTTGAAGAGACGGGCGAGATAGATGAACCTAGCTCAGATGAAACTGGCGACAATGAATCCGGCGAAGCAGGAAGCGATACATCCAATGAGTCGGATGAAAATGCATCTGGTGAAGGAAATGAAAGTGATACCCCGGATAAAACCGTCATCGAACAGAATGGTTTTCAGTTTGTGGTAGAAAAACTGGCGAAGGATTCGGAGAAGTATCAGAAATTCTCTGAGTTTGCGGCGGCGAATGATCCGGAAAGTAAGGAACTTTTGCTTCATGTTATGGAATATAAACTGTACTATGAAGGCGTGGAGCTCGATCTGACGAACTGCAAAGTGACTGCAAGAATCAAACCGATTAAGACGGCGGAAGAATATCTGACATGTGCGGGAGTACAGACATTAAGCGGGGATGAAAATATCGATGAGTCAACGGATGATGAAAGCAAAGAGACGCTCGATGTTCCATCATTGACACTTCCAGATGTCACACAGGCAAGTCAGATGGCGGCTAAGAGTGTAAGCAGTATGCTGAACACGAAAGACACGTCGGGAGATGGAGCGGCGACAGCGAATGCCGCCGCAGACGCACCGCAGAGTCAAGTGAAATTCACAGTGTACAGAATGACAACAGATGCGCAAATTGAAACGGCGGATGATTTCATTCTGGAAGATGAGGATGAGAGTGCGGGAGGAAACTCTGGGGAAGAGATGGATGAAGGCTCCACGGGGGATGAAAATGATGTTTCAAGAGATGAAACAGAGATTGAACTGGATGGAGATACACTTGCAGTGCGAGGGTCTGGGACGCCGAACGCGGTATTCAGCGTACAGTATTATGCGTACCTGAAAGAGGTTGTGGAGTTTGATTCCGGGGCGACGGGTTCCGACTTGCTTGATATTATTAACACATCTAATAATGGAGATGGAGCAGGAGGAAATTTGCCCAGGAATGGAACGACGCCGAACACGAAGAAAATCAAAATCGGCAACGATGGCAAAATTCTTACGGAGACAGAACTGCAGGAAGTATATAGATCTCGAGAGAACCTTACGTACTATGAAGCTCCAAGTTTATTCTATTTCGACGCGCTGCAGGATAATAAAGGGTATAAATTGAAAGAGGTTTGGACATTAAAACCAGGAAGCAACAAGGATAGTACTGTGGAGACGGATTGGAATCGGTACTATTATAACGAGAATCTACATTTTACAAACCGACCGTCGAATTCGGAATGGGCGCCAAACGAAAGCTTTACGCTTGCTAGTGCATATCCCGACACTGTCCTGACAGATCAGCAGAAAACAGAATATATAAACAGCCATAAAGATGTCTGTGAAGAATTGAGATATGTGCTGATTAACAATGTACTGAACTCTGAAACGGTCATACGTCTGGTATATGATCCGACGGAGACGGCGGGGACAGAGGAAAATCCACATCCCACGTTTACAGCGAGTTTCTATGATTATGATATCAGTAGTAACGTAGAGACGAACGGCGCTACAAAGACAATGCATACAAGGGAAGGCGGTATAAACAGTTCAGACAATTATACGGGCGATGGTGTAAAGTATGCTTTTGGTAATAGGAATGCAGGTACAGCTTTTGGTGAATTAAAATGGAAAGGTGATCTGGCTCCGAACTTGAACAAATGGAATTATCTGAATGCTGGAAATAAAAATAGAACTGCAAATCCTATAATTACGGACGCGGCAGATAGTTATATGGGATGTACTTTCAAGCTGGTTAAAGACATATCGTCGGATATGAAAAATGTCGTATTCAATGATGGGGTCAATGGAATCAATAACCTTTTCGGAGGAGAAGCAAAGAAAGGGAAAACAAGTTATGATAACAGTAAACTTACCTATAGACGTACAGGCGACAGCTATACATTGACGATGGCTTCGGTAAACGGTATTGACGGAGCGCAAGTTAACAATATGGATGTATTTGTACATCCTCAAGAAAAGTACCCTAATATCTGGACTAATAATTTTTGGCCGATGGATAATGCAGTCGATAGAGAGGATGTCAATTTTGGCGATAATTCAGATGTGAGGTTTAATGGTGCCACGAGTGGATCTTTACCTCCTAGTGACGACGGAGAAGCACACAACAGCTACTTCGGTATGTATCAGCAGATTACATTCACATTACCGGACGACTATGTGGGACCTTTAAATTACTATTTCTTCGGCGATGACGATATGTGGGTATTCTTGGATCAGACGTTGGTCTGCGATATCGGCGGCGTGCATTCTTCTGTAGGCGAATATGTGGATCTTTGGGACTACATTCAGAAGGACGGCAGAAACAACCCAGACGGGGAGAAGACCTATACATTGACCTTCTTCTATACAGAGCGAGGAGCATCAGGTTCTAGCTGTTGGATACATTTCACCTTACCTAAAGTAACAGGCGGCGGAACAGAGCCAGAAGATAACCTGTGTGAACTGAAGATTAAGAAGCTTGTACAGAAGACAGAAGAAGGTGAGACAAAACCTTATGACCAAGGCGGTGACTTTGAATTTAATGTTCAGCTTAAAACAGCAGACGACAGGCTTTTACCGGACGATTATTCTTATACGAAATATCATTCAAATGGGACAGAGGCAGAGAAAGATATTATACTTCACAGCGGCAGCGGGTTTACACTGAAAAATGGAGAATATGTCATTATAAGGAATTTGCCTCCAAACGTAAAATATGAAATTGTCGAAAAGGGCGAGGGATCGCGGCGCGCACAATACGGAGGGATCTATTATGCCTGTGCGACAGATATATCGGGGAAGAGTTATGCGAAAACCCAGACGTCAGAAGCTGGAAGTAATTTAACCATTGATCCGTCGTCCTATACAGTAGAGGATGACAGCAATGCGGCAGTATCCGGTCAAATTCCCAAGGCTATGTGCCATGACATTCTCTACACTAACAGATTTACTGTCTATAAACTCCCGGCAACCGGAGGTTCAGGTTTAAGACTATATACAATAGTCGGAGGCTTGTGTATCCTATCCGGAGCAGGATTAGTATATAGAAAAAGGCGTAAGGAGGTGCTGCGAGGGAGACGGTAAGATATGTGTGAGGGGCGGATTTATCGCCTTGTAGAGACAGGCGCAGAACAAGCGCCGGAGTAAGCAGTGCTCTATGCATATGTAACTCAGTAGTAAAAAATGAAAAAGAAAAGGAGAGAAAAATTATGAAGAAAATGAAGAAACTTTTTGCAGTAGTTTTATCGTTAGCAATGGTTCTTGGGATGTGCATGGTTGCATCCGCAGCAGAGGTGCCGACAGAAAATGATAAAACAACAATTTCTGTAGAAAACGTGGAGGAAGGAGCAACTGTAACGGCATATAAGATTACAGAGGCAACTTACGCGGAAGGACGTGGATTTGTAGGATTTCAAAGAGTAGCAAATGTCACTGAGACAGACCTTGCAGATGTTTTAAAACCGACGGCAACTGAGGTTGGCGCTCTTGCAGCGAAAGCGAACACTCTGGGACTGGAGAGTTTAACGTTAAACTATGATGAAACAACAAAAAAATATGTTACGGATCAGGCTACAGCAGGTTACTGGATCGTAGTAGTGACAGGAACAGAGAGTGAAACAATCTACAACCCGATGCTTCTTGGAGCTTATTACACAGTAGGCGGCAGCGACAATACGATGAGCAACGAAGCAGTAGACGCAACAAAGAACTGGTATTTAAACGGCCAGGAAGGTTATGCGAAATCCGATACAGCGAAGATCACAAAGGAAATTGTAGATCCGGAATCAGGTAATCCGAAGGGCGACGACGTTGCTATTGGCGATACTGTAAACTTCAAGATTACGACAGATATTCCGTCCTACAGTGAAGAATATACAGATGGAACATATAAAATTACTGATGCGTTGGTTGGACTTGATGATGTTGACAATATCAAAGTTTATTTGAATGATGCAACAGACGCTAATGTTGTTCCAGCAGAGAACTATACACTTACTAACAATGGTACAAATTTTGTTTTAGATTTTGATTTTGCTTATATAAAGACTTTCGCAAACGTAGCAAACCAGAAGTTCGTTGTAACATACACAGCAGTACTGACAGATGAAGCTAAAGTAAACTTTGACGCACACACCAACACAGCGACATTGGAATACTCAAATGGTTTTGATGCTGATGGAAACCCGACGACGACAACAGATGACGACAAGACATATCATTACACTTTCGCAATCGATGCAAGCGCAGCGGGCAGCATTACGGAAGAATGGAATAAGACGACGGAAGAAATTGTGAAGACAGGTGAAAAGACGTTCACAACAGAGAGCGGATCAACTACTACAAAAGTTCGTCTTGAAGGCGCTGAATTCAAACTGACACGTTCAGACGCACCTGAGGGAGCAACAGATGCTCCACATGTATTTACGGCGACATCCGATAAGAACGGTCGCATCAACTTTAACGGACTGGACGCAGGCGTATATACTATGATTGAGACAAAGGCTCCAGCAGGATTTAGTATTAATACGACTGAAGTCAGAGTAGAGATCAAGGCTGACTATAATACAGACGGTACGTTGAATCAGTACCAGATTATTGTAGGCGAAGGTACAGATCAGAAGATTTCGACATATACAGGACAGTATGGCGAGAACGGTGCAATGACGGGAATTAAGTATGAGAGCTATAAGAGAATTCAGCTTCCAAATAGCGATGGTGAAGATGTAGGAACAGACCTTCCGGGAGATGTAGAGGATACTCCTTCAAACAGCTATGAGTTCATCAACCCGACGCTTGCAAGCCTTCCTTCAACCGGTGGTATCGGTACAACGATCTTCACGATCGGCGGATGTATCATCATGATCGCAGCAGCAGCGTTGTTCTTTGCAAGCCGCAAGAAATCTCAGAAATAGTTAGATATCTTACTATCTGACGAAGAGAACAGACGTACATGAATCACCTGCCCGGTGATAAGATATTCAAGGCAATAAAACCCCGGAGCTATATGCTCCGGGACAATAAGAAATATAACTACAAGGAGAGTCCGGATGAAAAAAGGTGTAAGGATCATTTTAATAAGCGTACTATTTTTAGCCGGATTGTCCTTGTTGTTGTATCCCTTCGTAGCTAACCAATGGAATACCCATAGACAGAAACAGATGATAAGTGATTATAACCGGACAGTGGCCGCAAAAGAAGCGGCGGGAATGATCAATTATGACGAAGAGTGGTCGAAGGCAGAGGCGTACAATCAAGCTCTGCTTCCCAGCATCCTTCCCGATTCCTTTGCCGAGGCTGAGGCGGCCGAGGAGAATTCGACATACATGGCATGCCTTAACCTGACAGGAAACGGCGTGATGGGAACCGTGGAGATTCCCAAAATAAAGATTACACTCCCGATTTACCACACTACGGCGGAGGAATATCTGCAGGACGCAGCGGGACATCTGGAAGGGAGTTCCCTTCCGATCGGTGGGGAGAACACCCATGCGGTCATTTCCGCACACAGGGGGCTTCCCAGTGCGGCGTTGTTTACTGATTTGGATAAGATGGGGGAAGGGGATCATTTCCTCCTTCATGTGCTTGACGACACGCTCTGTTACGAGGTGGATAAAATCACGATCGTTGAGCCGGAGAACACTGAAGGGCTTGCGGTGGAGGACGGAATGGATCTAGTGACGCTCCTTACCTGTACGCCGTATGCGGTGAACAGCCACAGGATGCTGGTGCGGGGGCACCGGGTTCCTTATGTTCCGGGAGAATTTGACGACGAGAGTGTTCCGCTCTCGAACATGAGCTTCCATACTAATTATCTGCTCTGGGTGATCGTAGGGCTTGCAGTGACCGGCGCGTTCTGTGTTTTCCTTTATAAGAGGGAACAGAAAAGAAAGGCGGCGATGCCGCAGGCTTCCGGGGAGAATATCCAGACTGAGGCGCAGACGGAAACGCCGAATAAGGAGTAACCATATATGAAAAGAAAGATCATGACCTTTCTGACAGGACTGTTGTTCCTGGTCGGATTCGGGGTTCTGGCGTATCCCACCATTTCCAACCAGTGGAACACCTACAGGCAGTCGCAGCTCATTTCTAACTATGAAAATGTAGTCAGCCAGATGAGCGAGGAGGATTTTGAGGAAGTCTGGGAGGCGGCGAGAAGCTACAACCAGACGTTTGAACAGAACAGTATACGAAGTGATGTGTTCGGCATCAATGACGCGGAGAATTTGACGGAGACGGAGTACTGGAAGGTATTGAACGTAGCCGGGGACGGGATCATGGGATACATTAGTATACCAAAGATCAACATCAGGCTGAGCATTTATCATGGGACGAATGAGGATGTGCTTCAAACGGGTGTAGGACACTTGAATGGCACGAAGCTTCCCATCGGCGGAGAGAGCAATCACAGCGTAATGTCCGCGCACAGGGGGCTTCCCAGCGCGAAGCTTTTTACGGATATCGACCAGTTAGGAAGGGGCGACAGGTTCTACCTGCATATCCTTAACGAGGATATGGCGTACGAGGTAGACCAGATTCTTCCCATGATGGATAAGGATGACATCGACGGTTTGGAAGAAGCCTTGAAGATTGAGGAAGGTCAGGATCAGGTAACATTGTACACCTGCACGCCTTATGGGGTAAACAGCCATCGCCTTCTGGTACGGGGACATAGAGTCCCATATGACGGGGAATTGGAATCTACGCCTGTGGAATCCATGGTGCAGGCGATTCAGAACTATTACATGCTGTATTTATTACTCGGTCTTGCTGTGACGGTACTTGGCATTTTCATTGTCCGCCGTGTCATGAGGTCAAGATCAAAGAAAGTGCAACGAAACGAGGAGCGTAAGGAGGGAGAAAGTTGTGAAGATAAGCAAGAACTTTAGAAAAGGATGTGTGTTGGCGCTGGCAGGGTTGTTGGCGATCCCTTGTCTGTCCCTTATGCGGACGCAGGCGGCCGGAGAGATCGACGTGGATGCCAGGTGTAGCCTTACGGTATCGGTGGATAAGACGGTACTCATGGAAGGTGAAGCGGCCGGAAATGAGACGCTTCTCCAGTACAAGGATGATTTTGCAAAGGTAGAGATTCCTGTCTCCATTTACCGGGTCGCCCAGGTGGACGCGGTAGGAAAGTACACTGGAATCGATGCGTTCCAGGGAATGGACTTCACCAAGCTTAGCAGCGAGACGACCGCCGCGGATTGGATGACCCTGGCGGAAGAGGCAAAGGGACTTCTGGATGGAGCACAGACGAAACCGGAGGCCGCGGGGACAGAGCACGTGAAGACAGCAGGAAGCGGCAGCACAGCGACGGCGACATTTACCGATCTTGACACAGGTCTGTATCTGGTCGTGCCGGAAGCAACGTTCAATGAGATGTACACGGCTAAATATGTATTTACCCCGTATTTGACAGCGTTGCCGGGCAACCCCTATGCGACAGGCGGCGGCACGGGAGACGACGCTTATGGCACAGGCGAAGACAGATGGGAGTACGATACGACCATCGGGCTGAAAGCGGCGGTCGAGCCGCAGGTCGGAAAATTGATTGTAACGAAGACTTTAAGCAATTTTAACGAGACGTTGGGATGCGTTTCCTTTGTATTTGAGATCATTGGGCGTGATACAGACGGCACAGTAGTCTATCAGAACATCATCAGTACCACCCATGATACTGCGGATACGCAGTCGGTGACGGAGGATATTCCGGCGGGCTGCTATGTGACGGTGACGGAAGTTTATGACGGCCCAAGCTACACATATGACAGTCCGACGATCGTCTCTGATCTCTATATCTGGTCCGACGCAGCGATCGAGGCGAAGGAAAAGGGAGAGGGAGGCGCGGCGATCGAGAATGCGGCGATACCGGTAGCGCCTTTTGTGAACAGATATGACGAAGGAAACCGCGGAGGCTACGGAGTTACGAATCAGTTTGAACGGGATGAGGACGGAGGATGGAAGTGGACTACGTCGATTCCTGTGACCCCGGCGCCGGAGGCAGAGTAGGAAAGGAGCTGCGGCAAATATGAAAATAATGAGAAAGTATGGAAAGATAATGGGAATGTCGGCGGCGGCCCTTGCGCTTACGGCAGTTCTTTCGGCAGAAAGCTCCATGGCGTATTTCACAACCTATGTATCGGCAGGCGGCAGTCAGACGGTAAACTTGCGGACAGAGACGGAGATCCACGAGGATGTGAGCAAGATGACGAAGCATATCGGGATTACGAACACATCGCCGGAGAACGACTGTTTTGTACGTGTGAAGGTATTCTATGTAGACGACGATAAGATCACGATCGAATGCAAGCCAGCGAAGCCAGTAGAAGAAGGGCTTGAGGAAGAGTGGTATGAGGATAAGTCAAATGATCCGGTACTGGGCGGTTACTGGTATTATCGTCCGTTGCTTGAAGCGGGGAAGACCACGTCGATCCTGGACGCGAAGATCAACGTGCCGGAAAGCAAGGAAGAATTTGACAAAGATAAGTTTAACGTGGTCGTGATTTACGAGTTCACCCCGGCGATCTATGATGAAGACGGAAATGTGACTTACGACTGGTCGAAGAAGCTGGATCTGGAATACGAGAATGTTCCAGCAGTGCAAGGAGAGGGGGAAGAAACTGAATGAAGAAGGAAAAAAGATCCTCTCGGGGAAAGAATCTGACCTATGTCCTGCTGGTTTTGGCAGTCGTGTTCCTTCTGGGGAGCGCTGTGGGAAGTACGCGGGCGGCGCTGAACTATTACAGTGAGAATTATACGGCACAGATCGTGGTTTCTCAGATCGGTGTGCAGCTCAATGAGAATGGAAAACTGGTGAGCAGCCGGGATTACGACAAAGACGAGTGGGTGACGACTACCAACGACAGCAAGAGCAAAGAAGCGACTTACGGGAAGCTGCTCCAGAACATGATCCCGAAGGGTGAGAAGCTGGCGCTGAATAAAGTATATGAAGAGAAACTGACTGTGAAAAATAGCGGCGATATCGATGAATATGTACGTGTTCGTATCTATAAATACTGGATGCAGAACGGCAAGAAAGTGACGACCTTATCTCCCGAGCTTATTGACTTAAAGCTGGTAAATGAAGGGCAGTGGGTCAATTATACAGAGTGGCTTAAGAAACAAGGCTATGAATACGAAGAGAACGGCGAGTGTACGGAGCTGTACTACAAAGGTATCCTTCCGGCGGGCAAGGAAACGATCGAATTTGCAGATGGAATCCGCATCGATGGAAGCATCGCCCTGGAAGCAAAGGCGGAGACAAAGGGAAATATCATTACTACAGTTTATAAATACGACGGCGCGGAGTTCCATGTGGACGTTGAGGTGGACGCAGTGCAGACGCATAACGCACAGGACGCGATCCGAAGCGCATGGGGTATCGACGCGCAGGCTCTTGGGATTCTGTAAAGGAGGAGTGAAGGAATGAAGAAAAGATTATTGTGTTTCGGTCTTGTCACACTTCTGGCTCTTGGCTCCGCCATGACAGTATTCGCGGAGGATCGCCAAGGGGCTTCCGGGTGGGAGGTTGTCTTTGACGGAAAGTCCATGGACAGCAATTTCACCAAGGGTAAGATGGACGACGAGCTATACAACATGCAGCCGGGCGATTCCGTAGAACTGACAATCAGCCTGAAAAACACATATAACGGCGAGGCGGACTGGTACATGAAGAACCAGGTGCTTGAGACGCTGGAGAAGGCGGGAAATAAGGCGGAAGGCGGAGCTTATGATTATCTCCTCACCTACACGGATGCGGACGGGAAGGAATCGACCCTCTACGCCAGCGAGAAGTTCGGCGGAGATGAGAAGAAGAACGGCGAAGGTCTTCTGGCAGCAACACAGACATTGGATGATTATTTCTACCTGGGCAGGATGTCGAAGGGCGATACCGGTACGGTGAAACTGAAAGTAGCCCTTGACGGCGAAACGCTGGTAGGTACATACCAGAATACGCTTGCAAGCCTGCAGATGGATTTTGCGACAGAACTTCCCACGTCGCGGACGACAAGCCTTCGGCCCAAGTCGGTAAGGACGGGCGACCAGACGAATATCGTGCTGTATATTGTATTGTCCCTCGTAGCGGGTCTTGTTTTCCTGATCGTAGCGATCTTAAGGCTGAAAAGAAGCCGTGAGGAAGAATATGTAGAAGCGGGAGCTGGAAGGACGGCGGCGCGAAGAAGGAGAAGGAGGAGATAGTATGCGGTGGTTCAAGAAGATTCGGATCGGACTTTTGACTCTGTCTGTGATGCTTATGGCAGTCAGCCAGACCGCGTTTGCCGCAGAACCGTATTACTATACGGTGCGGCTGTATCCGGGAAATCAGGGGACGGTATCCACGGACGGTATCAGCGTGAAATCGACGACCGCCCAGATCAGTATGGAAGGCGCTGGAGATAGCCGTCATGTGGTTATCAGCAATCTCAGCTATGACGATCAGGTATTTATCACGGCACAGCAGGCGGCTAAGGTTAAGGATAGTAAATACCATGTAAGAGGTGTCAGAAGAGCCGGAAGAGATAATTCGGAAGCGACGGAAGCATCATTTCCTGTCGCAAGCGACCGGGATTACGTGATCGCTTATGCGGTTAGCGGTTCTTTGGTATCGTATACGGTCAATTATCAGGATGCGGATGGAAACGAGCTGCTCCCAAGCGACACCTATTATGGCAATCCGGGCGAGCGTCAGTACGTGTCATCCCGCTACGTGGACGGTTATCAGCCCCAGGCGCTGAACCTGGTGAAGACGCTTTCTACCAATGAAGCAGAGAATGTATTTACATTTGAATATACGCCGGTAGAGACACCGACGGTTACCCCGACAGCCCCGGAAACTCCGGAGGCGACTCCGGCAACTCCAGCTACACCTGCGACCCCCGCGACACCGGAAGGTGAGACAGAGCCGGAGGGGGGAGAAACAGAAACCCCGGGAGGAGAGACGCAGCCCGAGGGAGGCGAGAACTTAGGCGGAGACGTGACCCCGTTACCGGATGAACAGACCCCGCTTGGGACACAGGATCTGGACGACGGCGAAGAGGTTCCGCTTGCCAACGCAAAGCTTGAGGAACGTCCGGGAACAGTAATGAGTTATATGCCTTTCTATATCGCCATCGGCTCCATGGCAGTACTGGCGCTTATCGCGGCAGCGGTTTACTTAAAGAAACGGCGTGTCCCGGCGAAAGCTTCGATCGAGACAGTGAAAGAACTCATTGAAAAAGAGAATGAACATGAAGAGCCGTAAGAAAAATAAGAATAGCGGCAGAGTGTGCAGCATGATCGGGACAGCGCTTATCGTTGTTGTGATCGTGCTGTGTTCTCTGCTCGTATTTCCAGGGGTATTTGGTTTCCACACATACAATGTTTTGACCGGGAGCATGGAACCCGCGATCAAGGTAGGAAGCCTGATCTATGTAAAAGACGGAGATCCGGAAGAGGTCGTGGAGGATGATATCATCGCGTTCTACGGCTCTTTAGAGGACAGCGGTATTATCACCCACCGGGTTGTGAAGAATAATATCGTATCCGGTATTATAAAGACAAAAGGGGATGCCAACGCGAACGAAGATCCCACTCCGGTTCCATATGATAATTTCATCGGGAAGGTCGTGCTTACCGTTCCCTATGTAGGAGAAGCGCTGGTGGTTATGACCTCCTTCTATGGGAAAATCGCGGCGGCGTGCGTCATCCTTCTGGGAGCGGCGCTGAACCTGATCGGCGGCCGGATGAGGGATAAGGCAGAAGAGAGAGAATAAGCAGAGATTATAAGGGTAGGATATATGGAGTAAAGCTCCATATATCCTACCCTTTTTAAGGAATCGTCTGATAGTCAAGATAGGGAGTAGAAAAGCAACTTCGTTATTTTTCTTATAGCAATCAAACATATTAGTTTCTCTTCTGGATTTTTCATATATTGTATATCGTCAATTTCGTCAACAAGAAAAAGTCATCTTTCGTAATATTATCTGGATTACTAATAGCGGATAATCGTTTCTTTAAATCCAGCGCTGCTTTATTTATAATTTCTAAAAATTCTTCTTTATATTCATCTGCTCCAGATTCAACGATTTTTTCATATGTGTCCAATGCAAATTGAAAATATGAAAAATCATGTTGTTTTAATCTTAATTTTGTAAACAAAATGCAATTTACATCATTGGTACCTGCTATCAAATTATCCAGATTATGTAGATGAAATTCTACAAAATCATTATTTTTTAATTCCCTGATGCGCAAAAGCTGAATGTTTAATACATCTTTATTTTTTATATTGCCCACTGCATCCCTCAATATAGAGGAAGATGAATACTCTGTCTGTTGCCGTTCCCCTTTGCCAAATAACTGAGCCAAGAAAAAGCAAACAAAACTAAAAAATAGGATAAGTACTACACCAATAATACTCCATGCGATACGGAAAGGTTCTGAAATTTTTATTTTACACTTTTTCATAAACCAATTAATGGCTATGACGCCAGCTATAGGAGCCAATGTAGCTACATTAACTAATTCATTCCATATTACGAGTAATATGTCCTCTGATTTATCTGGATAATCTTGTATATTATAATATTTCATACAAACATAGCATGAAATGAAATATAGACTGCTAACCAATCCTATTTCTATGAACTGATATAGCGCCTTTTTCCAGTTCATTTGTTCACTTAACTTATTATTCAAAAACTTCTCTCACTTATCTTGAAGGTCTTTTTGTTGTGTTTTTATCTTTGTACCTATATCTTAGCACAAAAATACTTGTTTTTTTAAGAAAATAATTTTTTGAAACAAGTCTATCTATGATATGGAGCGTGGAAAATAACTAACCATTCATGTATTGGTTTTGCGCGTCGGGAAATTTCTATAGAATTATCACGACTTAGTTGCTATAATGATTACAAAGTATAATCCAAAACAGATGAACGGCTTATAAATGATGGAAGGGGCATGGAGAAATGCAAATGCGGAAAAAGAAACTGCTGATCGGGATTGATAATTTTGAAAAGCTTCGTTCCGAAGATTTTTACTATATAGATAAAACAGGGTTTATCAGGGAACTTCTGAATAATTGGGGAGAAGTGAATCTATTTACACGTCCCAGAAGATTCGGGGAAACGCTGAATATGAGCATGCTGGAACACTTTTTCTCACTGAACGGAGAGAAGCGTATAAGAAGCGCAGCCGGAGAACTACTGGATTAACACCAGCAGCAACGATGCGGTGAAGCGGTTTATCGAGGAATCGGCAATTCTAGTGGTGCCGGATACCGGAGATATGGGAATCATCATTGAAGTAAAATATGCGCACGACGGCGATCTGGAAAAAGCGTGCTGGGAAGCGCTGAGACAGATCGAGCAAACGGGATATGAAGACGACCTTGAGGACGACGGAATAGATCATGTCCTGAAATATGGGGTTGCATGCTATAAAAAGCGGTGCAAGGTCATGATGGCAGAAAAAAGGGAAGCATAAAGAGATATTCAAAACAATGAAAAGGAACTGGGGATTTATGAGCAATATAGATAATATGTGGGATTTTCCGGTTATATAAGGAATCACATTTCCAAACGCAAACCGCATACATCCACTGATGCAGCATAGGATAGAAAAGCTTATCTGTGAACGGAGGAAAGACTAAAACATCCACAGAGTGATACTGTTTGGCAGTTCTCTTGAGTTTCGATGCAATAGTACAAGCGATATTGATCTTTATATTGAAAAGTATGATTCTGATAAAAAGCTGTCATGTTTCCCAGAATTGGATTGTGAAGTAGATATTATTACGAACCTGAAACCAGATAACAAATTACATCAAGAAATAGAGACAACAGGATTATTGCTATTTGAGAGGTGAGAAAATGTGCGATGTAAGATTGTTCCGAAGTGCAAAGATGGATTATGATACGGCGGTAATGATTTGGAAAAGCTTATATAATGATGAAATGATCTTGAATAATGCCGCATATCATCTCCAGCAGGCAGTAGAAAAGATATTAAAGGGAGCTCTTGAATGTGTGGGAGTGGCTGTTCCGAATATGCATAAAATATCAAAGTTAATAAAAATAATATCTGATAATGGCGCGCACTTGATCCTTACAGAATGGATTGACGATCATTCGGAGATGCTCAGTGAGTGGGAAGCACAGGCACATTATGACATGGATTTCCTAGTAGAAAAACGAAAACTGGATACAGAAATCGGAGAAATCGGGGAGTTTCTTGAGGTAAACGGAATCCGGGACAAGCGGATGAAAGAGATCATAAAGAAAGAAGATTTCCATGACTTATACCGGGCGATGGAAGACGGGGATGCCGGGAAGATGGCGGACATTTTGAATGGGCAGCTTTTTGGAACCATCAGTTTCTATGGGGCGTTTGTGCTGGAAATAAGAGTGTCTGATTCTATCGACGATCTGGAAGAGGATGCAAAGAAAGCGCTTAGGCAAATATATGATAAAAAATATGTAGAGGAACTGCAAGGAGAAGGATATCGTAAGATAGACTGTTATGGGATAGCATTTTACCGGAAGGACTGTGGGGTGAGCTTCGGGAAATAGAAATAAGGTCACCTGGCAGAAGGAAAGTTCAATATTATTAGATGTATAATATCTATAAAGTAAGCCGTTACATCTTTTGGAGGAAAATAGATGCGTCAGAATGAAAGAGATATTCAGTTTAATGTAGATGCCTACACCGCAAAATTGATAGGAAGAGAGAATGTTTCAAAATTAGAGGGGGCGGTACTTGAGATTATAAAAAATGCATACGATGCGGATGCAAAGGTAGTTTGCCTGTATTATAGTAAAGCCCAGCAATGTATCTATGTTCTGGATAACGGAACCGGGATGAGAGAATCTGTACTGCGCGACCATTGGATGTCTATCGGGAACTCATCAAAAAAGAAAAATTTTGTGACAGATGGGGAGCGTATTCAGACAGGCGCAAAGGGAATCGGGAGATTTGCGCTTGACCGAATCTCAGATCGCTGCGAGATGCTGATAATTTCAGAGACCGGGGGCTTGGAGTGGACAGTAAATTGGGATGATTTTAATGAGGTAAAGAAATTATCCGATGTAAAGGCAAAGCTGTATGATACGGATGAGACGTTGCTCGGTTACGTAAATATTAGCAAGTGGAAAAATCATGCGGCGGCATCGATAATCAGTAAGTTGGACTTAGGACATACAGGGACGGTATTTCGATTATATGGATTACATGATGAGTGGAATAGTATAACAATATTATATTTTAAAAAAATTACTGTATCCAAAGATGATGCAGAAAAGTTTTACTATAAAGACATAAAGGGTAGAAGAAATCTCACAAAAGAATTTGGTGGGATTAAGATTTACAGGGATCATTTCAGAGTGCGTCCGTATGGGGAGTATGGGGATAATAATTTTGACTGGCTTGAGCTGGCTTCTAGGCTGAGACGTTCGCCTGCCGGTCTGGGACACCAGACGAATAACTGGCGTGTGGCGTCGGAACAGATCATAGGAACCGTTGATATTTCAAGAGAAAATACGAATCTGGACGATGCGGCAAATAGAAACGGTATCCAGGAAGGAGCCGGTTTTGAACAGCTGAAAAGAATCCTGCTTATCGTAATTAAAGAGTTTGAAAGAGACAGGCGGTCCATTGGACGTAAACTTGCACAATATAAAAAAAATCAGGATAAATTGCAGAAAGAAATACAGCGGATGCGGGAACTCGCAGAGGAGCGAAGAAAGTGGGAGGCAGAGGAGAAAGAACAGAAAGGCCCGGAAATGAATCCAGAGGAAGTATTTGATACGGAAGGGGACGATAAGCAAAAAGTAGAAAGGTTCTGTCAGTTTATCAATATGTTGATTGAAAGTGCAGAAGTTTTTCGCACGCGCCAGGAAGAGAAGAAGCAGCAGTACCTTGAATTGTTTGAAAAGCGTAGGCAAGGGGGCTTATCTTTAAAAGAAGAGGAAGAGTACATTCGTTTATACAAAGTGTTGTCTTCCTATGGAATGATAGAGTCATTACCAGACGGAGTCCTAACGATGGAGTTTGAGGAAAATAGATGAAACAGAAAAGGATTTTTACATAGAAAGTAATCATTTATTAAAAAGATATATAGACGAAGCGTTTGCAAAAGGCGAATAGAGGATATAGAAAAATCAGGAGGGGCTTGTACCACGGGACATACTGTAGAATAGAGTCTTTTATCAAAGAAGAGGGAGGAACGATGGGAAATTATTTAAATCCCGGCAACAGCGGATTTACCGGAATAAGGAATGATACTTATGTGGATAAGTCAGGCTTGATTCGATTGGTGAATCAGACGATTGACACACCGAGGCGCCCGACCTGTGTCAGCAGACCCCGCCGTTTTGGAAAATCATTTGCGGCCCAGATGTTGTGCGCCTATTATGACAAGACGTGCGACTCAGCCGGGCTTTTTGACAGTCTGGAGATTGTCGGTGACATACAGTTTCGGGATTATTTAAACCGATATGATGTGATCTGCCTGGATATGACAGGAGTGATGGGGGAGACTTCCATTGAGGGTATGATATCATATATCCAAAGGAATGTGATACGGGAGCTTGCGGAGCAGTATCCGGGGTTGAAGGAAGCCGAAGGATTCACGGCGACGTTGGCTAATGCGACGGCGGGAAATAAGATTCCTACTGGACGCAGACTTCTGCCGCGGAGAGCCTCATGGGATATATCAGCCTTGATTTTGAAGGACTTGGCAGGACAGTGGCGGAGCTGATTGGGGGAGCAGAAACAAAAGTGGATACAAAAGGCTTTGCCAATGACCTGGTGACTTTTCGGGACAGGGATGATGTGCTGACGTTGCTGGTCCACTTGGGATATCTGGCCTATGACGAGGATACACAGAAGGTACGTATTCCCAACGAAGAGATCCGCCTGGAATTTTCAAGGGCAATCCGGCAGGTAAAGCGGGATGAAACCATCCGCCGGGGAAAAGAAAACATCAATGCAGAATAGAAAAATACGGGGAGCTGTAAAAGGGATTATAATCTTTTATTGCAGAGCACACAGGGAGGGACGTTTATGAGTACAAAACAGGATGAGAGGCTGGGAACAGAACCTATGGGGAGGCTGATTATAAGCCTGGCGCTTCCGTCGGTTGCCGCCCAGCTCATCAACCTTCTTTATAATATTGTGGACAGGATCTATATCGGCCATATACCCGGCTATGGGGATATGGCGCTTACTGGGGTGGGAGTAACACTCCCTATTATTATGCTCATTTCTGCATTCAGTGCATTCGTAGGGATGGGTGGAGCGCCTCTGGCATCGATCGAGCTTGGCAAAAAGGACTATGAGAAAGCGGAGAAGATCCTGGGGACGGGAACCGTGCTCCTGCTTTGTTTTGCAGTGACGCTGACGACAGTCTTCCTTGTGGCAAAGACGCCGGTTCTTTATCTGTTCGGGGCCACTGAAAATACGATTCTTTATGCAGAACAGTACATAGGCATTTATCTTCTGGGAACCGTATTTGTCCAGTGCTCTCTAGGGCTTAATACCTTTATCAGCGCGCAGGGCAACGCGAAGATTGCTATGCTGTCGGTGCTGATCGGAGCGGTTATGAATATTGTTCTGGATCCGATTCTTATTTTCGGGTTCCATCTGGGCGTACGTGGGGCAGCTCTTGCGACCATATGCTCCCAGGCAGTGAGTGCGGCGTGGATTCTTCGTTTCCTATGTTCGGATAAGAGCGTGATCCGGATTCGGAAGGAGAAGCTGAAGCTGGACGCGGCTGTGGTCGGACGAATCGGCGCTCTTGGCATCTCGCCTTTTATTATGCAGAGTACAGAAAGTTTGGTGATGATTACCCTGAACAGCGGTCTTAAGACTTATGGAGGCGATCTGTATGTAGGCTCCATGTCGATCCTGAACAGCGTGATGCAGATCGTATCCGTACCACTGCAAGGCCTGAATCAGGGAATCCAGCCGATCATCAGCTACAACTACGGCGCCGGTAACAAAGATCGAGTGCTGAAAGCTTTTAAATTGATGCTTACCATCTGCCTTACGGGTACGGTGATCTTTTGCGGAACAGCGATTTTATTCCCGCAGATATTCAGCGCCCTTTTTACCGATCAGGAAGAGCTGGCGGCGGTTACGAACCGGGTGATGCCGGTGTATTTTCTTGGAATGACGATATTCGGGATCCAGATGTCATGCCAGTCTACGTTTATTGCGCTGGGGCAGGCAAAGGTTTCTTTGTTTATCGCGCTTCTCAGAAAGGTGTTCCTTCTTATTCCTCTGGCGATCGTTCTGCCGCGTTTCTACGGAGTGACGGGAGTGTATTATGCGGAACCGATCGCGGATACGATTTCTGTAGTGACAACAGCGGTATTATTTGCCATAACGCTCAGAAAACTTCTGCGGAATTGGAAAAATTGATGTGAAAAATGCCCGTTATCCAAACTCTAAGCCGATAACGGGCATTGCTGCTTTTTGAAGGTTACATATGAAGTTTTAGAGTGTGAATACTCCCATCGCAGTAGCAATTGAGCTGACAAGGATTGCTACGAGCAGCCAGGGAGCGACCCACTTAATCATGACGCGGAACATGCCTTCTGCTTTGAACGTGCCGTCCGTCTCCTTCACCTCATCCACAATGGTCTGCGGTTTCACGACAAAACCGATAAAGATGCAGGTAAATATGGCGACAATCGGCATCAGTACACTGTTACTTACAAAATCCATGATATCCAGGATGGACATATTGTTCCAGGTGATATTTCCTAAAAGCCCGAACCCGAGCGACGACGGAAGCCCCAGCATAAACGAAAAGGCAAGTACGCTAAGACCGGCAGTGAGCCGTTTGCAGTGCATAGTATCCATCACAATGGAAACGATCGTCTCCATCAAGGAAATCGCAGACGTCAGCGCGGCAAAAAACACCAAAAGGAAGAACACGATTCCGACGATGCGTCCCATGGGCATATGGTCAAAGACCTTAGGAAGGGTGATAAACATCAGTCCTGGTCCTGCACTGAGAGAAGATTTATCTCCTCCGGAAAAAGCGAACACGGCTGGAATAATCATCAGACCGGCAAGGAATGCGATCCCGGTATCGAAGATCTCGATCTGACGGACGGATTTCTCCAGATGGTTTTCTTTTTTCATATAAGAACCGTAAGTCACCATGATTCCCATAGCCAGGGACATCGAATAAAAGAGCTGCCCCATAGCGGCAAGGACGGTCTTCACAGAAAAATCTTCTAAATTCGGTTTAAGGTAGTAGACAACGCCTTCCATAGCTCCGTCGATCGTACAAGCATAGACGGCGATAAATAACGTGAGGACGACCAGAATCGGCATCATCAATTTGCTGACACGCTCGATTCCCTGTTCAACGCCGAGGATAACGACGATTGCGGTGAGTCCCAGGAAAAGACTGAACCACAGGATCGGGTTGCCTGTTTGGGAAATGAAGCCGGTAAAATATCCGTCCTGGGCGGCATCCGCCATTTCACCAGTGATAAATACGGATAAATATTTGCAGACCCAGCCGCCGATCACTGAATAGTACGGGAAAATGATGACTGGTACAATGGACGCCAGGATGCCTAAAAACTTGAATTTCCTATTCAGCGCGGAAAAGGCGCCGATGGCGCTCAGGCCTGTCTTGCGTCCCAGAGCAACCTCTGCGATCATCAAGGTAAACCCAAAAGTTATGGCTAGAATCAAATAGATCAGTAAAAAAGTCCCCCCACCGTATTGTGCGGCAAGATAGGGAAATCGCCAGATGTTCCCCAATCCTACGGCAGAACCGGCAGCCGCCAGCACA
The DNA here is from genome assembly GCA_022793995.1 of Coprococcus sp. Lineage (GTDB taxonomy): Bacteria > Bacillota > Clostridia > Lachnospirales > Lachnospiraceae > Allocoprococcus. The sequence continues at coordinate 27,083 of JAAWDY010000064.1, read as the reverse complement.
AATCCAAGCCTGCTGGAAAAGCTGCTTCTCTCTTGCATGATAAAACCTCCTAAAATGAAAATATATGTATAGTGTTTCTATTATGCCATTGAAAAGGAGGAAAAGCAAGAAAAATCGCCGTATTTATAGGAAAAGGTTGTTGACATGTAAGAAAAGATATGGTAACATTATTCACTGTATGAAACGAAAAGCAGAGTATCCACTCTCACCTCAGCGCAGTCGGGCGGCTCGGGTTTTAATATTGTAACCAGGATACCACAGGTGTGGTATTGTGTGCAATGAAAGGTGGATAGTCTGTGGCTATTCACTTATTTTAATGGTCGCAGTTCACTTGTCATGATGCGTTTTGCGAATGGTGCGAAGTGAACGGATCATAGGCGTCACGGGGGAAATATTTTGCCCCCAATATCATTTTATGTATGGAGGTGCACTACAATTAGCGATTTAATGATCAATGAACAAATCCGCGACAAAGAGGTACGTGTGGTTAGTGAGAGTGGGGAACAATTAGGTATTATGTCAGCGCGGGAGGCTATGAAGCTGGCGCAGGAAGCGGAACTGGATCTGGTTAAGATCGCTCCGACAGCAAGACCGCCGGTGTGCAAGATTATCGATTACGGAAAGTTTCGATACGAGCAGACGAGGAAGGAAAAAGAGGCAAAGAAGAAACAAAGGACTGTCGAGCTGAAGGAAGTGCGGCTTTCACCGAATATTGATACGAACGACCTGAACACAAAGATGAATAATGCCAAGAAGTTTATTTCCAAGGGGAATAAGGTCAAGGTGACACTTCGGTTCCGGGGGCGCGAGATGGCCCACATGCAGCAGAGCAAGCATATTTTAGATGATTTTGCCGAGTTGCTGAAGGATATTGCTGTGGTCGAGAAGCCTGCAAAGCTGGAAGGAAGAAGCCTGAGTATGGTTTTAACTGAAAAACGTTAAAAATAAAACTACTTATAAATGAAGGAGGAAGAAATATCATGCCAAAAATTAAAACAAATAGAGCGGCTGCAAAGCGCTTCAAAAAAACTGCAACAGGTAAGCTGAAAAGGAACAAAGCTTATAAGAGCCATATCTTGACTAAGAAATCTACCAAGAGAAAAAGAAATTTAAGACATGCTACGATAACAGATTCAACGAATGTAAAGAACATGAAGAAGGTATTACCCTATCTGTAGGATAACCTTAAGACGGTACGCAGGTGTTTAAACGATAGAAGGAGGAGTAAGAAATGGCAAGAATCAAAGGCGGAATGAACGCCAGAAGAAAACACAATAGAACGCTGAAATTAGCAAAAGGTTACAGAGGAGCGCGGTCAAAACAGTACCGCGTCGCGAAGCAGTCCGTTATGCGGGCGCTGACTTCCGCTTACTCAGGAAGAAAGCAGAGAAAGCGCCAGATGCGCCGGTTATGGATTGCACGGATCAACGCAGCGGCAAGGATGAACGGATTATCCTACAGCAGGCTGATGTATGGACTTAAGACGGCAGGCGTTGACATCAACAGAAAGATGCTCGCAGAGATGGCTGTCAACGACGCGGCTGGATTTACCGCAGTGGCAGAGGTCGCAAAGAAAGCGTTGGCAGCATAGACGATTTGCTTGAAGTTTGAGAGAAGAGGGAAATCCCGCAGGCTCCGCCTGCGGGATTTTGTAATCGTATGTTAGAAGGAGAGGGCAGGATGGATAATACACAGGAAGAACGGTTAAAGCGACAGTTTGACTTTATCCTGGAGAGTGATAAGGAAAAATACATCGGGAGACAGACCTATTTATCGGACGGCGTACGTAAGGAAAACGACGCGGAACATGCATGGCACATGGCTTTAATGGCAATCCTCTTAAGTGAGTACAGCAACGAGCCTGTGGATGTGCTGAAGGTAGTCACAATGGTACTCATCCACGATATCGTGGAGATCGATGCAGGCGATACTTATGCGTACGACGAGGAAGGCAAAAAGACGCAGCGCGAGAGGGAAGTAAAAGCAGCGGACAGGATTTTCGGGCTGCTTCCGAAAGACCAGGGGGAAAAGTTCCGCAGCTTGTGGGAGGAATTTGAGGCCAGCGAGACTTGCGAGGCGAGATTCGCCCGCGCGATGGATAATATCCAGCCCGCCATGCTGAACGCGGCGGCAGGAGGAAAGGCATGGCGCGATCGCGGCGTACGTTTGAGCCAGATCCTGGAGCGGAACAAGAATACAGCTTCGGGCTCTGAGACTCTTTGGGAATATGCCAGAGAACAATTCATTGAACCTCATGTGGGAGAGGGAAACATAAAAAACGAATAAAAACAATGGAGGGAAATATGGCATCAGAAGATTATGGGAAGGCGTATAGGATGGGGAAGAAGGAGTATCAGTCCAGAATGCTTCGGGGGCTTGCGCCGACGCTTCCGATTTTGGACGATATCCTGCCGACGCGCGGCACCTTTTCCGAGATTCCGCTGGGGCTTGTACAGATTCCGATGGACCAGATCGTGGGAACCAGGCACGGAGGGAGAAGCAACGCGTTTGCGGCAAATTTTATGCCGATCCTGCGTGATAATTCGGAATTTGCGCACAAATGGATTTCGCTCAGCATCAGCCATGAGAAGGAGGGGATCCGGGAACCTGTTAAAGCGTATGAATATATGAACAAATTTTATATAGAAGAGGGAAATAAACGCGTGAGCGTCCTGAAATACTACGACGCTGTGTCCATTCCAGGGATGGTGACCCGGATCGTCCCTCCCAGGACGGAAGAGAAGGAAAATAAGATCTACTATGAGTTTCTGGATTTTTATGAGCTGTCAAAGGTGAATTATATCTGGTTTACGAAGGAAGGCAGCTTTGCGAAACTGCAGAAGGCAGTAGGAAAAGGAGAAAAAGAAGAGTGGAGTAAGGATGAACAACTAGAGTTCAGTTCCATTTACACTCGTTTTTCAACAGAGTACTATGCAAAAGGTGGGAAAAAGATGTCCATCACGGCCGGGGATGCGTTTCTTTCCTTTATTACATTATATGATTATAAAGAGGTTGCGGATAAAACAACGAGCGAGCTCTCTTCTCTGGTCCAGGCGAGTTGGGAAGAATTTAGGCTTCTGGAGCATGGGGACGACAGTGAGATCGAACTGAAAATGGATCCGAATACGGAGAAAAAGCCGCTTCTCAGCGTGCTCCTTCCGTTAAGCGCGCCGAAACAAAAGATCGCGTTTATCTATGAAAAGACACCGGCATCCTCGGCGTGGGCTTACGCCCATGAGCTGGGCAGGCTTCATCTGGAGCAGACATTCCCGGACGAGATCAGTACGGTTTGCTTTGAGAATGTGACAAAGGATACGATCGGAAGCGTGCTGGAAACAGCGATTTCTGAGGACTGTAACCTGATTTTTACGACAAGTCCGGCCTTTGTGCAGGAAAGTGTGAAAGCAGCGATCGCGAACCAGTCTGTGAAGATCCTGAACTGTTCCTTGAATACCTCCCACCGTTACATACGGACATATTATGCCCGGATGCATGAGGCGAAATTCCTCATGGGCGCGATCGCAGGAGCCATGGCCAAAAACGACAGGATTGCTTATATCGCAGATTATCCGATATATGGATGCATCGCAAATATCAATGCGTTTGCGTTAGGAGCAAAGATGATTAATCCCAGGGCAAAGGTATATCTGGAGTGGTCTACCATGAAGGAGGGCCATATCGATGAAAAGATCAGGCAAAGCCAAGCGGAAGTGATCTCCGGGAAAGATATGGTGACCCCGGAAGACGGGTCCCGGGATTTTGGCGTATACCGTGTAAACGGGGAGTATATCCAGAGCCTTGCCATGCCGCTTTATAATTGGGGGAAATTCTATGAACGCATGATCCGCACGATCATGGACGGAACATGGAAGTACGACGACGACCCTTCCGCGAAAAAAGCGATTAATTATTGGTGGGGAATGTCTTCCGATGTGGTGGACGTGGTCTGCTCCAAAAATCTTCCGATCGGGACGAAACGGCTCGTAGATCTGTTGAAGGATACAATCAGCAGAGGCGAATTTAACCCATTTTCCGGAATCCTGTATTCCCAGACCGGCATGATCCAGGGCGACCCGGGACGTCGGCTTTCCCCGGAAGAGGTCATGACAATGGATTGGCTGGCGGAGAACGTGGTCGGTTCGATTCCGAAGGAAAAGGAACTTCGCGACCAGGCAAAGCCTGTCATTTTACAGCAAGGAATCGAGAAAACGAAAGGCTAGATATGACGGATGAAGATACTGGCAATCGCAGACGAGGAATCTTCCTACCTGTGGGATTATTTTGAAAAAAGCAAACTGGAAGGCATTGACCTGATTATTTCCTGCGGGGATCTGGATCCGCGTTATCTGTCTTTTTTGACGACGTTTACCGCCGCGCCGGTACTCTATGTCCATGGAAACCATGACGGCAAATACGAGGAGATCCCACCGGAAGGCTGTATCTGTATCGAGGATAAGATTTATGTGCATGAGGGAATCCGGATTCTGGGGCTGGGGGGCTCCATGCGCTATACCGGCGGGAGCCATCAGTATACGGAACGGCAGATGAAGCAAAGAGTGCTGCGCCTGGGGTTCCAGCTTTTTCGGAGGCATGGGTTTGATATTCTGGTAACCCATGCGCCGGCATATAACCTGAACGATGGAAGGGATTTGCCGCACCAGGGGTTTAGGGTATTTATCAGCCTTCTGGAAAAATACCGCCCGAAGTTCTTTCTTCACGGGCATGTGCATATGTCCTATGGCAGGAGGCATAAACGTTATGATAAATACCAGGATACTCATGTAATCAATGCGTACGAGCGATGTGTGTTTGAATTTGAGGATGAAAATGTAAAAGAGCATGTGTATTAAATCCGCTATGTACGAAAATAAAACCAATCTTCTCTATTTCCAAATAAGATAAAATGTTATATAATAAACGAGATAAATAAAAATTTAACAATCTAGGACGGGAGAGGATAAAACGATGTATGCTGATGGAAATGTAATTAAGATTAAACATGAGGTCCTGTATGAAGTTGCAAAACTGGCGTTCGACGGGGAGTTGGAGGAGAAGCGGGATCATATTGCAATGAAGCTGATTCCGGGGCCGACTCCGCAGTTTAGATGCTGTATCTATAAAGAAAGAGAGATCATCCGGCAGAGGGTAAGGCTCGCGGAAGGGAAGGCTCCGGGAACCGAGGACGATGGAAACGTGCTCCAGGTCATTAGTTCAGCCTGCGAGGACTGTCCGATTTCCAGCTATACGGTGACGGAAAACTGCCAGAACTGCATCGGAAAAGCCTGTATCAATGCCTGTAAGTTCGGCGCTATTGCGCCCGGTCATTATCGTTCTCATATTGACGCGTCCAAGTGCAAAGAGTGCGGCAAATGCGCACAGGCTTGTCCGTATAACGCCATCGCACATTTGAAGCGTCCCTGCAAATTCAGTTGTCCGGTGGACGCAATTACATATAACGAGTACGGAATATCCGTGATCGATAAAGAAAAATGCATCCGCTGTGGGAAATGTATCCATAGCTGTCCGTTCGGTGCGATTGGCTCTAAGACTTTTATCGTGGATGTGATCGAAGCGTTAAAGTCGGGAAAGCGGGTCTATGCTATGGCAGCTCCGGCTACTGAGGGACAGTTTGGGGAAGATATCACCATGGCGAGCTGGAAGAATGCGATGCTGAAGCTTGGATTTGAGGATTTCTACGACGTAGGGCTTGGCGGCGACATGACAGCAGCATACGAGGCAGAGGAATGGACCGAGGCATATGCACAAGGTAAGAAAAAGGTTACCTCCTGCTGTCCCGCGTTCGTCAATATGGTACGTCTCCACTACCCGCAGCTTGCGGACTGCGTGTCTACCACAGTATCACCTATGTGCGCGGTATCCCGTCTCATCAAAGCAAGGGATCCAGAGGCCGTGACGGTATTCATTGGTCCTTGTATTGCGAAAAAATCTGAGGTAGTAGATCAGAAAATCCCTGGAAATGCGGACTATGTCCTTACATACAGCGAGATCCGGGCGATCATGCGGGCGAAAGATATCCAGCTTGAACCAAGCCCCAATGAAGGGCAGATCGCGTCGACTTACGGGAAGCGGTTCGCAAACTCCGGCGGCGTGACGGCGGCTGTTCTTCAGAGCATGAAAGAGGCGGACGCAGGTGCCGAGCCGAAGGTCTGCAGGGCAAACGGCGCGGCAGAGTGCAAGAAGGCGCTGCTCCTTCTGCGCGCGGCAAGACTGCCGGAAGATTTTGTAGAAGGTATGGCATGTGAGGGTGGATGTGTGGGGGGACCCAGCGCGTTTAAGGACGCTGTTTCCGCCAAGAAGAACAGGGACGCCCTGATTGCACAGGCGGACGGTCGGGGAATCCATGAGAATCTTGACCGATATGAGATGGATCGCTTTTCGATGCATAGAGAATAGAATTGTCATAGAAAAGCTTTGAATAGAACGAATGGAGCTGTAAAATTCCACGTTGAATTTCACGGCTCCATTCTATATAATAGAGTCGGATGACAGGTCATATGAAAGGAGAAATATATGGAACAATCAAAAGTATTTTTTACAACATTTAAAGCAACGCCCAACGAAAACCTGCTTCAGAAGCTCCACCGCCTCATGAAAACGGCTGGATTCGAGACGATTGATTTCCAGGACAAGTATGCGGCGATCAAGATTCATTTCGGGGAATACGGGAACCTGGCGTTCCTTCGCCCGAACTACGCGCGGGTAGTGGCGGACTATGTAAAAGAACTTGGCGGAAAGCCTTACCTTACGGACTGTAATACCTTATATGTAGGCAGCAGGAAGAATGCACTGGATCATCTGGAAACAGCGTACGTCAATGGATTTTCCCCGTATCAGACCGGATGCCATGTGCTTATCGGGGATGGGCTTAAGGGAACGGACGAGACATTGGTCCCGATCGATGGGGAATATGTGAAAGAGGCGAAGATCGGTCACGCCATCATGGATGCGGATGTGTTTATCTCTTTGACACATTTTAAGGGACATGAGATGACGGGCTTTGGCGGGACGCTTAAGAATATCGGTATGGGAAGTGGTTCCCGGGCAGGCAAGATGGAGCAGCACTGCGATGGGAAACCGAGCGCGGACAAGGAGTTGTGCGTAGGCTGTGGGGCATGCAGCAAGATATGCGCGCATGGCGCTCCGTATTTTGAGGATGGGAAAGCTGTGATCGATCATGACAAGTGCGTGGGTTGTGGGAGATGTCTTGCGGTTTGTCCAAAGGATGCGATTGAGGCGGACTTTAGCGATTCGATCGCTATGCTGAATTACAAGATGGCGGAGTACAGCCTTGCAGTATGTAAAGACCGTCCCTGTTTCCATGTATCATTGATCTGCGACGTATCGCCGAACTGTGACTGCCATGCGGAGAACGATATCCCGATCATCCCGAACGTGGGGATGCTGGCATCCTTTGACCCGGTCGCTTTAGATAAAGCCTGCGCGGATCTGTGTAACAAGATGACGCCGATTGAGGGCAGCGAGCTGGACGATAACTTGAAAAAGCACGATCATGACGGGCATGAGGAATGCGACCATTTCCATATGGTGCACCCGGACACCGAGTGGCAGCTCTGCATCGCCCATGCGGTCAAGATCGGGTTGGGAACCGATCAGTATGAGCTTGTAACTGTATAGAACAGAATAAGAACGGTATGAGATAGGAATGGATAAAATGAAAGCGGTAATAGCGATCGATTCTTTAAAGGGAAGCCTGACGTCCTTGGAGGCTGGGGAAGCTGCCGCAAAAGGAATACGCCGGGCAGATGCCGCAAGCGAGATTGTCATTCGGCCACTGGCGGACGGCGGCGAGGGAACCGTGGACGCACTGATACGTGGAATGAACGGTATCTTTCAGAGCGTTACAGTGACCGGGCCTCTGGGGACGCCGGTAAATTGTACATACGGGATCATCGGCGCTACCCAAACGGCAGTCCTGGAGATGGCCGGGGCGGCAGGACTTACCCTGGTTCCTAAGGAGAAGAGGAACCCGCTCTTTACAACAACGTATGGAGTGGGAGAAGTGATAATGGACGCGATAAAAAAGGGCTGCAGACGCTTTATCGTGGGAATTGGCGGGAGCGCCACCAACGACGGTGGAGCAGGGATGCTTCAGGCGTTGGGATTTGATTTCCTGGATAAAGAAGGAAGGCAGATTCCTTTTGGAGCCCATGGGCTGAAAGTCCTAGATTTTATCGGGACGGGACATGTCATCCCTGAGCTTTCAGAGTGTGAATTCCGGGTGGCGTGCGATGTGACGAATGTCCTCTGCGGCGAACAGGGATGCAGCGCCGTTTATGGACCGCAAAAGGGCGCTTCGTCTGCCATGGTCCGGGACATGGATGAGTGGATGGAACAGTACGCCAGGACAGCGGGCCGGACATACCCGTTGGCAGACTCGTATCAGGCGGGGACCGGGGCAGCAGGCGGGCTTGGTTTTGCCTTCCTTACCTTTATGAATGCCGTGCTGGAATCAGGGGTTCAGATCGTGCTGGAGGAGACAAGGCTCGAAGAGTATATCAAAGACGCGGATATTGTGGTGACTGGAGAAGGACGGCTGGATGGACAGACAGCGATGGGGAAAGCACCCATCGGCGTCGCGCAGCTGGCAAAAAAGTATGGGAAACCAGTGATTGCGTTTGCGGGGTGCGTATCCAAAGATGCGTCCGAGTGCAACCAAAACGGAATCGATGCATTTTTCCCCATCCTGCGTGAGGCCGTGACGTTAAAGAGTGCTATGGAACCTGAGATAGCAAGAGCGAATATGGCGGATACTGCGGAACAGGTATTCCGTCTATTGGCACTAAAGCGTATGTAGTCCCGGGAACAAACGACATAGATGCCTTTTCTAGGCGTTATGGACGTATTTTCAAGAACACGTCTACAAAAAATTCTTTATCATTATTAGAAGCGCGGACCGTTCCATCATATTTTTCTGCGATAGCGGTAATGGAGGCAAGACCAATTCCTTTCCCGCTATGCTTGGTGGAGCGGTATCCGTCCTTTACTTTCAGGACATTTCCGTCAAAACTGTTGGTAGAAACAATATACAGTCTGCCGCCATGGTGAAGTTCGGTAGTCAGGTTAAAAAAGCGGGACTCTTCCGGAATACTAAGACAGCCGGCGACAGCGTTTTCCATCAGATTTCCGAACAGAGCGGCTAAGTCAAGCTCAGAGAAAATCAGCGGGTCGGGAAGCGCTATGTTCCAGTCCACAGTAATCTCTTTGGAGAGAGCGAGTTCATGGTAATAGCTGAATAGAGCGTTTAAAGCGGCGTTCCTGCAATAGTTTACAGGAGCGTTTTTTGTGAGCCTAGTTTCATATTCTGTAAGATGTGTGCGGATACTGGAAAGGTCTCCTTGCTCCGCAAGTAGAGCGAGCAGGTGAACGGAGTGACGGAAATCATGGCGGAGCCTTGCGGTCTGACGAATATGTTCTTGCAGGGCGTAGTACTGGTGCGACTGGATTTCGAGGAGCTGAGAACGTTCTTTCAATTGAGTTTGTTCCAGCATGACTTTTGCGCTCCAATAGAATAGTAGATAGATCGCTGTCAGAACAAGAAACGCACAGCCTTCCAGCAACGGAAAAAGATAAGAAAGACGTCCGGTATGGAGAGTGCTGTAGGAGATCGGGACGGCCAGTATATTAAAAACAAGGAAGGTCGAGGAAAGAATCAGTGTGGAATACCATATTTTTGGGAAATCCAGATGATCGATCATCCATGCAAATTTTCTGCGGGCGGGATACGCAAAAGCGACTGTCAGAAGGCAGGAAAACGTAAGCTTAAAAAGAGATGCATCGGTGGAAAGGAAGGCAGCACCGGAGTCGGGATTGAGCCTAGCGTTAAAGGCATAGGGCTGCAGTCTTTCGCACCGTATATTTCATCTGGTTTTTTGCCGGAAAATATCAGGAGAGAGCTGAAGGGATCAGGACGAGCAGCTCAGGCAGCCCGGACATCCATTTATAAATATTCATGAACAGTCCTCCTATCTTTATTATACGCAAGGCAGCATCCGCTGTACTCGACCTGGCGCCGGCGTATCTGATCGAAATGATAATCCTGTACCGTCTGTATGATCTTCCGGCGGTCGCGGACACGGATGGGAAAACGCGCATTGTTTTCCAGAATGCAGCAGTTATCCTCAAAATCCAGGATATGATCCGCATTTACGAGGATTCCTTTATTGACAAGGATAAAACGGGCGTCTTTCTTGGCATGCTCCATAAATTCAGAAATTGTCATACGGGCGCGGAAAACTGTGCCGTCCGCAAGTCCGATATTGAGGTAATGGGCGTCCGTCACAACGGAAGCAATATCGCTAAGAAGGAGTGGGACTGCGCTCCTACCGTTCGGAAGTTCGATATATTTTGCAGATGTTGGCAGAATTTTTATTGCATCCTTCAGAACACTTGCAATACGCTGCGGTGAAAAAGGCTTTGTGATATACTCGAATGCATGTAAGGAAAAAGCCGCTGGCATGAAATCTGTACTGGAAGTCAGAAACACAAGAAGGCAGCGGTCATCCTGGGTACGCATCTTGAGCGACGCAGTAATGCCATTCATTTTTTCCATATAAATATCCATAAAGACAACAGAAAAATTGCCGGTGTCAAAAGTTTTCAGAAAATCTTCACCGCTGGTGAAAGTAGAAATCTCCATTTGGCAGCGATTCTGCGCAGCGAAAATGCGACAGAGCCTTGCCATTTCATCCAGGCATTTCAGATCGTCATCTACTAAAGCGATATTCAAATATAACGCCCCTTTCTTCTTCTGAATAAGACATCTTAGTATATCAAAATCATATTTGATTGGGTTTGTCAACCCTAAATTTACTCTGGCTTTATAAAAATTTGCCACCTTCTCTACTCGATTGACGTTCTTGCCAGAAAATTGACGTTCCTGCCAGAATCCTTATCTTTCACGTGAAATTTTATATAATGATGTCGGGATATATCCGCCTACAGAAGACAGATGCCATCTGGATTGTTATGCACGATGTGCTCCTACAATCCCTGGCATCATCATGTAATTGAGAAAATGGTGCAAAAGGAGACAGAAAAGGAAATGGGCAAAAAGAGATGGATGGTAATAGCGGCGGCTGTAGTTCTGGCGATGGACATAGCCGGTATGCGTTTGGCGAACGTCCATGCGCAGGATGGAGAAATAGAAGACATATCAAGGGCGGCGGACGTGGCAGTCAATGAGGAGAATTTCCCGGATGAGATTTTCAGAAACTATGTAGCAACGCTTGATGAAGATGGAAACGGTGTTCTGACACAGGAAGAAATCGACAAGGTAACAGTAATGGAGGTTTCCAATAACGCCAACCTGACAGACTTAACAGGAATCGAGTATTTCACATCTCTGACAGACCTGAACTGTCGCCGTACAGGCATTACAGAGCTTGACTTACATAATAATACATCTCTGGAATATTTAAATTGTGAAGTCACGAAGATCACAAAACTGGATGTGAGCCAAAACACCGCTATGCAAAGATTGCTCTGCGCTCTGACAGGGATCACAGAGCTTGATGTAAGCGGCAATCCGAAATTGAAACGGCTTGAATGTGAAAACTTACAACTGGAAGAATTAGACGTGAGCTATAACACAGCTCTGGAACGATTAGTGTGTACGAATACAAAGATTACAGGGCTTGACTTGAGTAATAACAATGTTTTGGGATATTTAGACTGCCGAGGAACAAAGCTTGCTTTTTTTAACTTTAACAGCAATGTCTGGGATTGCTCATGTCCCAGTACGACAGAGATGGAGCTTTTTATAACGGGAGACCAGTTTGACATTACGGAGAAATTTCCGGGAATGAGCGCGGACCAAATGAATCTTACCAGCGGCGCGTCGAAAAATGGAAATATCATCAGCGGATATACGCTCGGAACGCCGATACGATATACATATGACTGTGGCACGATGAAGAACGGCACACGAAAAACAATAGATATAACGCTGAATCTTCTGGGAATCACGATCAATAAAGAGCTCGACATGGAATATACGGGAAATTCTGTCGCTCTGACAAAAGAAGACTGCAACATTGAGGGGAGTACGGCGGATCCGACATTTATATATTATAAAAGACTGACGGACGGAACATGGAAGAAGCTGGATTTTGCGCCGGTAAATGTAGGAGACTACAAGGTGGTCGTGGGAATTACCGGGACTACTGCAAGGTTTGAAAAAGAATTTCGTATCTCAAAGGCAGTACCGTCATATATTGCTCCTGAGAATCTTACAGGAGTGCAGGGGCAGAAATTGGCCGATATCGCTCTGCCGGATGGATTTGCATGGCAGGATCCTGCCGACACGCTGTTAAAGGAGGCGGGGGAACATACAATCAAAGTCGTCTATACGCCAAAAGACTCTGAAAATTTTCATACTGTTTCGGATATTGAAGTGACCGTGACGGTATACCCTAAAGCCGGTGTATTGAATGCAGCACCGGCGATCCATGCTGAGGATAAAACGCTGACAGTGGGAGATACCTTTGACGCAAGGAAAGATGTGACGGTTTCCGATGCGGAGGATGGCGATATCACAGAGAGGATTGAGGTTGTTTCCAATGATGTAGATACGAAAAAAGCTGGAACCTACCATGTTACCTATGGGGTAACGGACAGCGGGGGAGCGTCTGTAACGAAGAAAATCACGGTTACTGTCAAGGAAAAAGCAGGTTCATCAGGTTCATCCAGCGGAAAGGATCACACTTCGGAGTCAGGTTCTTTGTCCCCGAATACAGGGGATCCTGCAAATGTAGGTTTGTGGGTAATTTTGCTTATATTCTCCGGCGGGACTGTAGCGGTCATTGCGGGAAGAAAGGCGGAGTAATTTCATTACGAAGGGGAGTAAAATATCAATTAAAGGGAATAACTAAATATAGTTTATATGAGAAATGGGACGAGTTCACAAAATCTTCATAGATTTTTAGCACTCGTCCCTTGACACTGCTAATACTAAGTGTTATATTACGTATAGAACAAATAAAACAAACAACCGCTGATGCGAAAGGAGATATGACTTATGATGATGCCAAGTATTTTTAGAGAGAATTTGTGGAACGATTGGATGGATTTTTCATTCCCGGAACTGGACAAAGCATTTTATGGAAAGCGCGGGGAACATGTTATGAGGACCGACGTAAAAGAGGACGGCCAGGAGTATGAAGTTGATATTGAGTTACCGGGCTTTAAGAAGGAAGAAGTAAGCGCGGAACTGAAGGATGGATATCTCACCATCAATGCCGCAAAAGAGGTCAGCAACGACCAGAAGGATGAGAAAGGACAGTATGTAAGAAGAGAGAGGTATGCGGGGAATATGAGCCGGAGTTTCTACGTGGGAGACAATGTAACACAAGATGAGATCCACGCGAAATTTGAGAACGGTATCCTGACTCTTAAGATTCCGAAAAAGGATGCTAAGAAACAGATTGAGGAAAAGCAGTATGTTATGATTGAATAGTGGTTACCACAAAAAGCGGTATGTCTCAACAGAGGCATACCGCTTTTTAGGTTGGTTGCATTTCTTAAAAGAAATGCGATGAGAAAAGCAAATATATGAAAAATCGTAACGTTGACGATTGACGCAGAATAGGATATAATGTGTATAGATTTCATTGAAAATTGTATGTTATGCTGTATAATAATGCAATAATGAAATGGTTTTTGAGCTATAAGTGAAGGAGGATCAAGATGGATACCCAATTTGTATGGAATGAGGAATATAATATAGGGGTAGATATTATTGATAAGGAGCATAAGCGTCTCTTTAAGATCATTAATAAACTTTTTTCATTTCAAGACGAAGAAAAGGACAGCCAGTGGGCTTGTCAGGAGGGAGTCAAATATTTTAAGGGACATACGGTGAAGCATTTTGCAGATGAAGAGACATATATGCAGTCCATTAACTATAATGGATATGAGCAGCACCGGCGCCTGCATAAGGGATTTCGGGAGAGTACGCTCCCGGCACTGGAAGAGGAGCTTGAGACGACCAATTATTCGGCCGGGGCTATGGAGCACTTCCTGGGTGTCTGCGCCGGGTGGCTGATCGGCCATACGCTGACGGAAGACCAGGCGATTAAGGGAGAGGGGATAAAACTTTGGGAGAACCTTCTTCCCAGTGAAGAATTAGAAGCATTGAAAGAAGCGATCATCCATCTGGTGTTTGACATGTTTCATCTGGAGTCGCAGGTAATCAGCGACACTTATGGAGGGGAGAAGTTTGGGCAGGGGGTATATTACCGCCTGGTTTATAGTACCGCAGAGGAAGAAAAAAAGCAGGAGATCATTCTTGTGTTTGAGGAGACGCTCCTGATTAATACAGTCGGAAAGGTTATGGGGCTTCAGACGAATAAGCTGGACAGTATGCTGATTAATGCCGCCAGATATACGGCAAAGCAGTTTGTAGGACGGCTTCTGGAGCATTTGCCGTCTGCAGAACCATATGAACTGAAAGAGGAAAATCTTTTGACCTACGAGCAGTTCCAGAAGATATTTGAGAAGCAGAAGCCACAGGTCAGTCTGCTGCTGAATACAGGCGGCGCGGGATATTTTTCATACTGTGTCTTTGCTTCCCAGGCGGTTCAGAGCGGTGTTGCCACCCCGATTGAACATGAAAACGCCATGTCTGAGGTGGAAAGATACCTGATGAAGCGCAAGGAAGAAGAAGAGAAGGAAGAGACGCATCCAAGGCCGAAGATACTCGTCGTAGATGATTCCATGACGATACGGGAGGGAATGAAAGAATTACTGGAAGTAGATTACGAGATCTCTCAGGTTGACTCAGGAGTGGCGGCAATCCGAGCCATTACTTTGGACAGACCGAGCCTGGTTCTTCTGGATTATGAGATGCCGGTTTGCGACGGGAGGCAGACGCTTGCGATGCTCCGCTCCATGAAGGAATTCGAGGATATTCCGGTCATTTTCCTTACCGGGAGAAGCGACCCGGAAAGCGTAAGAAAAGTGATGTCCCTGAAGCCGTCGGGGTATTTGCTTAAGTACTTAAAGCCGGAAGAGATCAAGAGAAAGATCGACGCCTTCTTTGAATCAATAGATACCTAAGAATTATACCATGAAAAGCCATTCGCCAAAGGAAGAGCAGATGGCTTTTTTTTGATATAGGAAATTGTTTTGTCACATTTCTCTATTCCGAAAAATCAAAGACAGTATAAGCGCATTCGGGGACAGAATACAGGAAGCACGACAAAGGAAGAGAAAATAGAGGTGAACACATCCACTTCTTCCTATGAAAGCTATTATTATAAAAAAGTCAGAGAATATATGACAGAGAATTTCTTCAAGGAGGGAAAATAAATGGCGATTCAGTATGCAGATAACGAAAGTTTTAAAGAGCAGATCAAGGAAGGGTTCGAGATCGTGGATTTCTTCTCTACAACATGCGTGCCGTGCAAAGCGTTCTCACGTATTCTGGAGGAGCTGGACGCAGAGCTTCCTTTCATCAATATCGTGAAAGTAAATACGACCGACTATTCGAAACTGGGAAAGGAGAACAGAATTTTTGGAGTCCCGACCATCCATTTCTATAAAGACGGGGAAAAGAAGTTTGAAAATGTGGGAGTGATGGAAGTGGATGAATTGAAGGAGAAGATCACAGAATTGATGTACTAAAAGGAAAAGCATACTTGTCGGAATGAAGGCGTATAGGACAGTGATTTCACCGTTCCATACGCCTTTTGTGATAGATATAGCACAATCTATTTTCTACGGTACTTCTTCTTAATCACCAGGGTATAGAACGCCATAACGGCAATCGTCTCGATCATGACGCCGACGACGGAGAGGAAGATGAGAGGGGAATTCTGCCCGTCTAAAAGCGGCAGACCGAGAAGAATAAATATCGTTCCATATACATACCATAATTTCTCCATAGCACGGTTATATGCTTTTATATTCTCCACAGGAAACAGTTCGGCATTGGCCCAAAAACCGACCGCTTTCTTGGCATTGTGGGTGTATATGCCCAAAACAATAAAGAAACATCCAAATAAAGCCCATAATATGAACGCGAGCATAGCAGTTCCCTCCTTAGATACCTAGTATTACTAAATGGATTGTATCATAAGGATAGAGAAAATGCAATCGTCGGTTTTCAGAGAAACTCGATTGAAAAAGAGATACACCCATGGTATGATATTTACAGTAGGAAAGAATATGTACAAGTGATACGGCACAGGATAGGAGGTAAAAGCTTTAGGTGTAAAAGACACCATTACAACAAAATACATGGGGCAGAGCCATATTTTCGCCGACATTTTCAATTATTTTATTTATAGCGGCGAGCAGGTTATAGATCCGGACAGCCTGGAAGAGTTGGATACCCGGGAGGTGGAGGTCCCCTATGGAGGAAAGGATGGAGCCGGGCAGCCCGTGCAGAGAACAAGGATATTGTCTGTAAACCGCGGGAGTTTTAAGATGAGGAATAATGAGAAAACAAATGTGATGCGTGTGCTGGATAGAAAGAAGATATCCTATATAAGCCATGCTTATAAGCCGGACGCGACGATGAGCGGGGAGGAGATCGCCGCACTGCTTGGCGAGGATGCGGATCAGGTATTCAAGACCCTTGTTACTCAGGGGAAGTCGGGTAGATATTATGTCTTTGTAGTTCCGGTGAAGGAAGAGCTTGATCTGAAGAAAGCGGCTCAGGCAGTCGGCGAGAAGGCGGTCGGCATGATAAAACAGAAAGAATTATTACCGCTTACCGGATATGTGCATGGTGGGTGCTCGCCTATAGGGATGAAGAAACAATTCCCGACCTATATACATGAAACGGCAAAACAGTATGAGAAGATGTTCGTCAGCGCTGGTAAGGTCGGCTCCCAGATCGAATTATCTCCGGATGATCTGGCAGGGGCGGCTGGAGGCAGGTTTGTGGATATTGTGTAGGATGAGAGGGAATACTCGGCCCCCTTGCGTGTGCTCGGGATCCCTGAATCGAATCGCCTATTCGGCGATGAGTTTCATAAGGAAAGGAAACAGATAGATGAAGATGGATATTATTTCAATAGGGAATATTACAATACATGGATACGGACTGATGATCGCAGTCGGAATCCTTCTCTGTGTCATGATGGCGGCATACCGTGCGAAAAAGTATTCACTGGATCCGGAGGCGATGGTGGATATTGCGCTCTGGGGCGTAGCCAGTGGATTTGTGGGCGCGAAGTTATTATACGTGATTGTGGAATGGAAAGAATTTATCAAACATCCTGGGAATGTCTTGGGGTCGGAGGGATTCGTGGTGTATGGTGGTATCATTGCCGGTGTCTTGGCGGCGATTCTTTACTGTCGTATCAAACATCTGATCTTTCTAGAATACTTTGATTTGGCGGCGCCTTCGATCGCCCTGGCGCAGGGGGTGGGAAGAATCGGATGCTTCCTTGCCGGGTGCTGTTATGGGAGAGAGACGGACTCCTTTTTGGGAGTAGTATTTCCGGAGGGATGTATGGCCCCGACCGGGGTAAAGCTCCTGCCGACACAGCTTTTTTCTTCAGCAGGCGATTTACTGATTATGGGGATCTTGCTCTGGTTTCACAGGAAAAATACCTGTACCGGTAATGTGGGGGCTTTATATATGGCTCTCTACGGAGTGGGGCGATTCTTGATTGAATTTTTACGGGCGGACGACAGAGGAGGACTTATGGGACTTTCTACCTCCCAGTTGATTTCTATTCTCATTGTGGCAGGAGCAGTCGTTTTATTCTGGAGAAACCGTAGGGCGCAGGCGAAGGGCAGGGAGACGGGCAATGAAATATGATTGTTTGATCATAGACGACGAAGAACTTCTGGCGGACAGTACGGCAGAGTATTTTAACCTGTTTGGTGTTAAAACGGCGGCCCGCTACCATGCCTCGGACTGCCGGAAATTTTTTGATGAAAATACAGCAAAGCTTTTGCTGCTCGACATCAATCTCGGGGATGGCAGCGGGTTCGCGTTGTGCAAAGAGCTTCGCGAGAAAACAAAGGTTCCGATCTTATTCATTTCCGCCAGGACAAGCGACGACGATCAGATCGTTGCTTTGAATATCGGAGGCGACGACTATATACAGAAACCCTATTCGCTGGGAGTCCTTTTGGCAAAGGTAAAAGCAGTGTTAAGACGTCTGGGAGAGGGGACAGAATCGGAATACTCGGATGGGCGGCTGACGGTCGATTTTAACGCGAAGCAGGCGTTTGTGGAGGGGAATCCGGTCAGGCTGACTTCCCTCGAATTTAAGCTCTTATCCTATCTTATAAAAAATGAAAACCGAGTAGTCTCAAAACAGGAATTGTTTGAAAAAGTCTGGGAGGACAAATTTACGGGAGACGGGACGCTCAATGTACACATCCGCAAGATACGGGAGGCGATCGAGAAAGATCCTGGAAGACCAGAGTATATCTTGACTGTCTGGGGAGACGGCTATCGGTTCAGAGGGAGGCGGCAATGAAGAAACGGATTTTTTTGACCGCCCTTTTGGGAACGCTATTGATAGAACTCGCCGCGCTTATCCTTTTTGCGTTCCAGGATAACGAAGAGCGGCAGGATACCGTTCTGATAAATGAGGTCGTGCAGTCACTGCAAGATGACTGGGACATGATAAATGAGCGTCAAACTGAACATCAAACCGAATATCAAACTGGACATCAAAACATGGCGGGTCTTGACTATGTTGTGCTTGACATGGATGGAACAGTCTTGTTTAAAACGAGATCGGACTTAAGTGAAAGCATCAATGAGGCGGTTACGCATAGGGATACCATACTCGATCTTGAGGACCAAGGGCAGATTGTTGGAAAGCTTTTGATCCAAAACAACAGTGCAGAGGTTTTCCGTCTGCGGGAAAAGCGGATTATCATGGTCCTGGTGGCAGCTGTGCTGGTGCAGTTTTTAATCTGCATCGGATATGCCCTGTATCTGGATCAGACAGTCATAAAGCCATTTCAGAAACTCACAGGATTTGCAGAACGTATTGCAGGGGGGAATTTGGACGTTCCTCTCAAAATGGACAGACAGAACATTTTCGGGGCGTTTACGGAAAGCTTTGATATCATGCGCTCTGAACTAAGAGCGGCCAAAAAAGCGGAGGCTGAGGCCGAGGCGGGTAAAAAGGAGCTTGTCGCCAAACTCTCCCATGATATTAAAACGCCGGTCGCGAGTATCAAAGCCGCTTCTGAAGTGGGAGCCGCCCTGACCGACAATGAGAAAATAAAAGATAATTACTCACAGATCATCCGCAAGGCGGATCAGATCAATACTCTTATTACCAATCTGTTTACAGCAACGCTTGAGGAACTAAAGCAGCTTTCAGTAACGCTGAAGGATATAGAAAGCGGGGAATTGAAAGGCATGCTTGAAGGTTCTGACTATCTGCACCGGGCAGCGATTCCGGATATCCCAGTATGTATGATTTATGCGGATCGGCTCCGGCTGCAGCAGGTGTTCGATAATATCTTCACCAATTCTTATAAATACGCAGGCACGGAAATGGAAGTGACAATACATAGGGAGAAAGACTTTCTTTGTGTTGCAATCGAAGATTACGGAGGAGGCGCAGACGAGGAGGAACTCCCTCTTTTGAAAGAAAAATTTAAGAGAGGAAGCAATGTGGACGATGCCGAAGGCGCCGGACTGGGACTGTATATCTCGGATTATTTTATGAAAGAAATGCAGGGAGAGCTTATGGTTGAAAATGGAAAAAACGGATTCAAGGTGGAGATTATCCTTCCTTTGAGCGGCAGGATTTAAGGGTTCTTTAAGGATTTGCTAAAGACACTTAAGGATTGAACCCGTAAAATGGAACGTGCAAAGGAGGCTTAATATGAAAAATATATTGTTAAAGACCAAGGATCTCAGCAAGTCCTTTTCAAGCGGAGGGACGATGCAGCACGTTCTGAAAAATATTGACCTAGAGCTTTATGAAGGTGATTTTACCGTGATCATGGGGGCGAGCGGAGCGGGCAAATCCACGCTCCTTTACGCGCTCTCCGGGATGGATACGCCCACGCTCGGCACGATTGCCTTTGGCGACAAGGTGATATCCGGCATGAATCAGGATGAACTGGCTGTGTTCCGGCGTATGCACTGCGGATTTGTCTTTCAGCAAATCTACCTGATTGATGGAATGTCCGTGATGGATAACGTCCTGGCGGCAGGGATTTTATCCGGCAAGGATAAAAAAGAAATCCTCCAAAAGGCAAAAGAGTTGTTTAAGGCAGTGGGGATATCAGAAGAGACACAGAAGAAATTTCCTACCCAGATATCCGGCGGGGAGGCCCAGCGTGCAGGGATCATCCGTGCGCTAATCAACAGTCCGGATATTCTTTTCGCGGATGAGCCTACCGGAGCTCTGAACTCAAAGACTGGGCTTGACGTGCTCGATGTGCTGACCGAATTTAACAGGCAGGGGCAGAGTGTCGTCATGGTAACGCACGATATACGGTCCGCACGGCGGGGAAACCGGATCCTGTACTTACGGGACGGCGTGATCTTGGGGGAATGCAGTCTGGGAACCTATGTTGGCGGCGACAAGGAAAGACATGAGAAACTGTCTGCGTTTTTGAAGGAAATGGGGTGGTAGGATGAAAAACTGTTTTCTTCTGGTACGATCAAACCTGCGCAAGGCAAAAGGGCAGGCGGCTGCGATTATCGTGCTCATTTTTCTGGCGGCCTTGACCTTAAACTTGTGGCTTATGTTATCCATGGATTACAGGCAGAATTTTGACCGCAGCCATGACAGGCTTCATGCAGGTCATGTAACCCTTGCTGTTGACGGAAACATCGAAGAAATGCAAGGATTCATTGAAAAAACGGTTGAGAATGATGAACGTACGGACGATTTTTCCCTGGAACCTTCCATGCATATGGTGGGGCTGTTCCAATATAATGGCGGGGAAGTAAATACAGAGTTCGCGATCCTGGAAAGGGAAACCGCATTGTCCGCTTCTGTTGGAAGGGCGGAAATCGTGGAGGACAGTGAATTTACGAGCGGGATTTACATGCCAATGCTATATAAATCGGAAGACATTGCGGTCGGAAAGACGATCGAAATCTTCATCGGAACCAAGAAAATGTCCTATACGGTGTGCGGCTTTTTTAACAGCGTCATGACAGGTTCCCATAACTGTATGCTTTGCGAGTTGATTCTGACAGAGGATAAATATAAGGAGCTGGAAGAGACTGGATATGCGCCGGTATCCACTCTGTGTTCCATTCGGCTGAAAGATAAGGGTAAGAGCGAGGAATTTGAGACAATGCTGAAGGACGCCGTCTCTTCCCGTTATCCGGGCGTACGGTCTGTAAGCAATTCCTATGCGCTTGTTACCAGTTCACGCTACATTTCACAGATGGTGTGCTCCGGTATTATGAGCGCCATGTCGTTCTGTATTCTCCTGATCGCCCTTGTAGTAACGGCGTCGAATATTGTAAATTATATCCAGGAAAATATGAAAGATTTGGGGGCACTCAAGGCGGTCGGCTATACCAGCAGTCAACTGATCGGATCACTTATGTTGCAGTTTACGGGGCTTTCCCTGATTTTTGCGATGGCCGGGGCAGGGCTTTCCTATGGTTTGTTTCCAGCAATCAATACGATGATGATTTCACAGACAGGGATACCGTATGAGATCCATTTCCTGCCTGTACCGTTTCTTCTTACCCTTATCATCCTGGGCGGGACGATCGCGTTTGTTGTATGGCTCTATTCCTATAGGATCAAAAAGATCGAGCCGATCACCGCGCTCCGCCAGGGTGTTCGGACGCATAGCTTTAAGAAGAACCATGTTCCGCTGGAAAAAGCAAAAGTGCCCCTTAATCTGGCCCTTGCTCTTAAGACGACGCTGTCCGGGAAAAAACATAATGTGACAGTATGTATTACCATGCTCGTACTCTCCCTTGTCGCGGTATTTTCCGGGCTGATGGTGGAAAATATCATTGCCGATACAACCCCATTTATTGAGCTGATCGTCGGGGAGATGGCAGACAGCTGTATCAATGTGGAAATACAGGCGGAAGAAGAATTTATACAGGAAATGGACCAGGATCCGCGTGTGGAAAAGGCGTATCTCTATAATTCCACCGGAGTGCGCCATGTCGGAGGGGTGGAACTTGTGGCAACGATCTGCGATGATTTCTCAAAGGTAAATAATCAGAAAGTCATAATTGAAGGAAGATTTCCAAAGTATGAGAACGAAACCGCCATTGCTGCCAAGTATGCGAAAGAACAAGGCTTAAGGAACGGAGATGAAATAGCCCTGGCTTCGGAAGGAAAAGAAGAAAAATACATTATCACGGGGTTTACACAGATCAGCAATAATCTCGGCAAGGACTGTCTGTTCACAAGGGAGGGCTACGAGCGGATGGGAACAAATCAGAACGTAAGCTATTATCTGAACCTTACGGACGGCACAGATATAGATGATTTCAATACAGAAGTGAAAAAGAAATTCGGGAATCAAGCTAATGCGGCGATCGATATCAAGGCAACGGTGGAAGGAGGGAGTTCGGTTTACGTTTCACTCATGACAATGATCGTGATCGCGGTCCTTATCCTCAGCGTGATTGTAATCACATTTGTACTGTACCTGCTTGTGCGTACCATGCTGGGAAATAAAAAGAGGGAGTATGGGATCTTAAAAGCGCTTGGCTTTACTACCAGGCAGTTGATTCTGCAGACAGCGCTGTCATTCATGCCCGCAGCCGTCTTTTCGACCGTCGTAGGCGTCACGGTATGCAGCATGATCATCAATCCTCTGACCGCACTTTTCCTGAACGGTATTGGAATCGTAAAATGCACCTTTACTGTCCCGACAGGCCTGATTGCGGCGGAAGGGGCGGGGCTGATCCTGCTGGCTTTTGTGATGGCATGTCTTCTGTCACTAAAGATCAGGAAGATCGCGCCGAAAGAACTGCTCATGGGGGAATAGGGGCAGCCTGGGAATTCCCAGGAAGATTTTTATGGAAATGCCAAGGCTTAGTTGTTATAATGTGCATGAAAGCGTTATACCCGTAAGTATAAGCGTCAGGAGACGGCTGCGGAATGCTGCAGAATGCTGGAAGGAGCGTGGAAGGAAATGGAGATGCTAAAAAAGAAACTTCCGATCGGGATTGAAGATTTTGAGAAACTTCGTTTTGATAATTTTTATTATGTCGATAAAACAGGGTTTATTGCTGAATTACTTCATAACTGGGGAGCGGTGAATCTTTTTACCCGCCCCAGAAGATTTGGGAAATCGCTGAATATGAGCATGCTGGAACATTTTTTCTCACTGAACGGGGATAAGAGCATTTTTGACGGGCTGGCAATTTCAAAGGAGACTGCGCTCTGTGAGGAATATATGGGGAAATATCCGGTTGTATCTATTTCCTTGAAAGGGATCGATGCGCTTAGCTTTGAAATGGCGTTCCGGATGGGGGCGCGCGCTGTGAGGAGGGCGGCGTCAAAGGTGCAGTATCTCTTGGAGAGCGATGCGTTAAGCGAAAGCGACAAAATGGAATACCAGAAGCTTTTAGACAGCAATATGGACGAGTCTACGTTCTGCGACAGTCTGAGAATATTGTCGGAAATGCTGGAGAAGCATCATAACAAAAAGGTGATCTTGCTGATCGACGAATATGACGTCCCGCTGGTAAAGGCCCATGCGAACGGGTATTATGACCGGATGATTTCCTTGATCCGCAGTCTGTTCGGAGAAGCGCTGAAGACAAACAACAGCCTGAAACTTGCGGTACTGACCGGCTGTCTTCGGATATCAAAGGAGAGCATCTTTACAGGCCTTAATAATCTGAAGGTATTGACGATCGCGGATGAGCGTTTTGATGAATATTTTGGTTTTACGGATGAAGAAGTGAGAGAACTTCTGGAGTATTATGATATGGCGGATCATTATGACGCGGTAAAGAAATGGTATGACGGGTACCAGTTTGGAAATGCGGAAGTATACTGCCCGTGGGATGTGCTGAACCATTGCGACAGGATCAGGAGTAATCCGGAAGCGCAGCCGGAGAACTACTGGATCAACACCAGCAGCAACGATGCGGTGAAACGGTTTATTCAGGAATCGGCAAATGCCACGACCAAACGCGAGATCGAACGCCTGGTGGCGGGCGAAATCATTATAAAGGAAATTCATCAGGAACTCACATATGCGGAGATTTACCAGACCATCGACAATATCTGGAGCCTCCTCTTTACCACCGGCTATCTGACCCAGCGGGGGAAGGCGGAGGGAAGGTGGATGAAACTGGCAATTCCCAATCAGGAGATCCGGGATATATTTATCACGCAGATCATGGAATTTTTCAAGGAGAACGTCCGGGAAGATGGGGATACGCTGAACCGTTTCTGCGAAGCGCTGAAAAGCGGCAATGCAGAGGATGTGGAGGAGATATTTACAGAGTATTTGAGAAAGACGATCAGCATCCGGGATACAGCCGTAAGAAAGGATATGAAGGAGAACTTTTACCATGGAGTGTTAATCGGAATCCTGGGAGTGAAAAATCGATGGGGCGTAACTTCCAACCGGGAAATGGGGGAAGGTTACGCGGATATCCTTGTGGAACCGGGCACCGGGAATATGGGGATCATCATCGAAGTAAAATATGCGCATGACGGCGATCTGGCAGGGGCGTGCCAGGAAGCGCTAAAGCAGATCGAGCATACCGGATATGAGGACGACCTGGAAGATGACGGTGTGGAAAATATCCTCAAATATGGAATCGCATGTTATAAAAAGCAGTGCAGGGTTATGCTGGGAGAAAGATAGAGAAGATAGAGAAAGAAAAATGCAGGCATACGGCGTCTATTTCTTAAACACGAATACCGGCATAGGTGGGCAGTTTTTACGGTTATAATATTCATTCATGATCACCGTATATTCCCGCGTGGGGAGCCCCTTAAGAAAGGCGAGGATTCGCTCCTTCTCCTCGAATCCCGTATCTCCTCCGCTGTAAATACAAAGGCTCATCATCCCGCCGTGTTTCAGAATGGCGAGTCCTTTGTGGATCGCTTCTACGCTGGAGGCAGGGGATGTGGCAATCCTATGGTCGCCGCCGGGAAGATAGCCGAAGTTGAAACAGATGGCATCTGCTGAGTCTTTGCGGGCATACTGGTCCATAGATTCGTGTCCTGCGAGGACCAGCCGGGCGCGGCTTCTCACACCCTGTTCTTCCAGCAGCCTGTCTGTGAGAAGGAGAGCCTTCTCCTGGATGTCGAATGCCAGAACACTGCCGGATGTCCCGGCAAGCCGACAAAGCATCAGCGTATCCTTTCCCTTTCCCATTGTCGCATCGATATAGAATCCGCCTTCAGGCACCTGTGACCTTATGATCTCGTGGCACCAATATGTGATCTGTGATTGTCTCATGATTGCTTCCTTCTTCCTTCCAGGAAATTCCTTCTTTCGGTTTATGATAATGCCTATAATAGGTTTTATCAAGGGAAAAAATCAAAGGAAAAAATTTCCGACTGTGCGGTTGGAACTGCGATTCACGGCAGCCCACCACACAAAATTCGCAAAACCTGCCAGCAAGCTGTCAACCGCGGCAAAAGCGCCGCTCCTGTTTTGCTCATTTGGAGGTGGGTTGCCTGATTCAGGCAGTCTCAGTAAAAAAATATCTGCTTATATGCAAGCATAACGCATCCGTTTTTTACTGAATCCTGTCATGAATCGCAACCGCACAGTTAGAAAAATTTCGAGGCTGTGGAAAAAATAAATGACAGATAAAGCCGTGAGAGGTACAATAAAAAGATAGAAATCGAGACAATATTTTAGAAACGGGAGACGTTATGCCAGATACAGGAATCAAACCAGTGGTAATTGAGGAAATACGTGAACTGGCAAAGAAATATGATGTGGAACGCGTGATTCTATTTGGCTCAAGAGCCAGAGGAGATTATAAGCGGTGCAGTGATATTGATCTGGCAGTTCAAGGCGGGGATACCGCACGGTTTGCATTGGATGTCGACGAAGAGACGGGGACTCTTCTGGAATATGATATTATTGATCTGGACGGGAGCGTTCAGGAGGAATTGCTGGAATCAATAGAAAAGGAGGGGAGGCTTCTTTTTGAACTCTGACAGCAATATGGATGATGTTCATGGAGAACTGAGGAAATTTTTGGATTATGTGAATGGTACTAAAATTACAGGCGATGAATTTATAGATAAACTGGAAGAAGCGGTTAAGAAGGCAAAAGCAAATGGGAAATGGAGGCGTGACTATATGACAATGGAAATGTAAGAGCGTGTAAAGTTTGAAGAGGGAAAAGAAAAAGGAAGAGAAGAAGGGAGAATCCTGACAGTAAGAATTTTTCGAGAGGCAAAAGCGAATCCAAACTCTACGATAGAAGAAATAGCGGAAAGGGTAGGATGTAAAGCACATGAGGTGGCAGACATATTAAAGATGTTTGGTATGTGATACTACAAAGAATTTGTTTTTATTATAGAGGTGGATACCTGGTAGGGATTTTCCCTGCCCTTTCTGTGTATTGAACAGTTCAGGTGTTACTTTTCATGGGGTGGGGAAAGCATAATTGATAATTGTGCAAAATGCTGAACTCAAAAAAATAGTTATCCACATTCGCTTTTTCCTCCATTTTCTGCTATAGTAGACCCATGGAGGGATAGGGAATGAAACATGAAAATCCTGAAGCAAGACTCCTCCAGGAACAGAGCCGATACATCCGGATCCTGGAGGAACAGTTGGATGTGTGCAAAGAACAGCTAAAGACCCAGGAACTCCTGTTCGAGGAGCAGAATAAGGCACTAGCCCTGTTTGCAGAAGCATTCCGTGAAGAAGGGAAGTAAAGGCAGGGAGGCCAGGGCGCATGAATGACAGGGAATATTTTCAGACAACTTCATTATCTTATGAGCTACAGGCCGCCCGCCGGGAGCTTGCGGGCTTCCGGTCAGGGGAGGCCTATCAGAAGTTGCGTGCAGATTACGAGGGGATTCTCCGGGAGAAAGACCTTGCCATCAAAAAGCTGCAGAAAGAGCGTGACGGACTCTCTTTTTCCCGCAGGAAGATCACGAAGCAGTGGATGGACGTGCTGG
>JAAWDY010000063.1 GCA_022793995.1 Coprococcus sp. | reverse complement strand
ATTCTCCCACCTATAAACCGTTAGATAGAAAGAATAATCGCACCCAAACGACTGTTATCAATTTGTTATCAAAAGACCTTTCCAAAGCCCGCAAACCCGCATAAACGCTGGATTCACTAAACATTTTTGTTTATTCGAACTCAATCGTCCCCGGCGGTTTACTCGTCAAATCATACATGACCCGATTAACCCCTTTCACCTCATTGATAATCCGGCTCATCACCCTACTCAACACCTCATATGGTATATCCGCCGCCTCAGCTGTCATAAAATCAACCGTTTTCACCCCGCGAAGCGCCACAGCATAGTCGTACGTCCTCTCATCCCCCATGACACCCACGGATCTCATATTCGTCAACGCAGCAAAATATTGGCTAATCTCCTTATCAAGCCCAGCTTTTGCAATCTCCTCTCTATAAATCGCATCCGCATCCTGGACGATCTTCACCTTATCCGCCGTGACCTCTCCGATAATCCGAATACCCAGCCCCGGTCCTGGGAACGGCTGTCTAAAGACCAGATGCTCTGGAATCCCAAGCTCCAGCCCTGCCTTACGCACTTCGTCCTTGAACAGATCGCGAAGCGGCTCAATGATTTCTTTAAAGTCAACGTAGTCCGGCAGTCCTCCTACATTGTGATGAGACTTGATTACTGCGGATTCCCCGCCCAGACCACTCTCCACAACATCCGGATAAATCGTTCCCTGTACCAGGAAATCGACAGCACCTATTTTCTTTGCTTCCTCCTCGAACACCCGGATAAATTCTTCGCCGATAATCTTACGTTTTTCCTCCGGTTCCTTGACGCCTGCAAGTTTATTATAGAACCTCTGCTGCGCGTTAACCCGGACAAAATTCAATTTGTATGGACCCAAAGGACCGAACACAGCTTCCACCTCGTCGCTCTCATCCTTCCTTAGAAGACCGTGGTCCACAAATACGCAAGTGAGCTGGCTGCCTACAGCCTTTGAAAGCAAGACGGCCGCCACTGAAGAATCCACTCCTCCAGACAGAGCACACAACACCTTGCCGCTGCCTACCCTTTCACGGATCTGTGCGATCGACTCCTCCACAAAAGAATCCATCCTCCAATCTGCTATGCAGCCACATACGCCAAGTACAAAGTTCGATAACATTTTTGTTCCCTCTGCCGTATGCAGTACTTCCGGATGAAATTGAATCGCATACAATCTATTTTCCGCATTTTCCGCTGCTGCTACCGGACAGTCAGAAGTATGCGCCGTTATCTCAAAACCAGGCGCAATCTGGGAGATATAATCAAAATGGCTCATCCAGCACACCGTCTTTTTTGAAACATTTTCAAATATTTTGGACTGAGCCTTATCAATTACTACCTCCGTTTTCCCATACTCCCTGACTTTTGCACGTTCAACCTTCCCACCAAGCACATGCATCATAAGCTGCGCTCCATAACAAAGCCCAAGAACTGGTATTCCAAGTTCAAATAATTCCTTAGAATATGTCGGTGAATCCTCCCCATAACAACTATTTGGTCCGCCGGTTAAAATAATCCCTTTCGGATTCATGCTTTTAATCTTTTCAATCTCTGTCCTGTATGAATAAATTTCACAATACACATTACATTCGCGGACACGTCTTGCCACCAGTTGGTTATACTGACCGCCAAAATCCAGCACAATGACTAATTCTCTCTTCACTTTGTTCCTCCTTCCGATTTCTCCTGCCTATAGGTATTTTAATGATTCTTATTATAAAGTAACAGAGAAATATTTACAATCCTTATGCGATTTTTACTTTTTCTACACGATTGCTCCCTGCTTCCACTTCCCTCCAAAATAACGAATGACAAAGAAAATGCAACGGAAAAACCAATCGATCACCATCGCAACCCATACGCCGAACACTCCCATTCTTAAATAGCGCCCCAGAAGATAGCTAAAACCAATTCGGAATATCCACATCGACAAGATGGAGATAAGCATACACATTTTCGCGTCCCCCGCCGCCCGAAACACCGAGGGCAGGTTAAATGCGATCGGCCAGATCATAATCGCACCGACTCCATGGAATGCTAAAATCCGGTAGGCTGTTTCCGCCGTCTTTGCCGATAAATGGTAAGCACCCAGGATTTGAGGAAGAATAAAATAGATCATCCCTACCGTTGCCAAAATTGTCATATAAGTCAGTATCAACAGTTTCTTCGTATAATGTTTTACCTGCTCATAGTCTCCCGCGCCTACGCAGCGCGAAATAACCGTCGTAATCGCAAGCGACATTGCCATTCCCGGAAGAACATGGAACGATGCAACGACATTTGACACCGCATTCGCCGCTATCGCATACGTACCGAACGTAGAGACTAAACTCAATACAAGAATTTTGCCCAACTGGAACATGCTGTTTTCCAATCCGTTCGGAATGCCGATACTTAAAATCTTTTTCACTTCCGGCCAGTCGAAACGATAACGCCATGTCCTTTCAATATGCAGCGTTTGTTTTTTGTCACAGAGACGGAATATAATGATAACCGCAGCCACCATTCTTGATATCAACGTCGGTATCGCAACTCCTTCTGTCCCAAGGCGAAGCCCGTAAATCATAAATGCGTTTCCACAGACGTTGATTACATTCATGATCATAGAAATTTTCATAGACATCTGGGAATTCCCCATCGCTCTGAAAATTGCGGCTCCCCCATTATACATTGCCATAAAAGGAATCGAGGCGGATACGATCAGCAGGTAAATATTGGCGTGCCCCATAACGTCATTCTCTATTTTTCCAAAAACGCCATGTAAAATCCAATATTTTCCCACGTATACCGCCGCTGTAATGACGATGGCGCTGATCGTAATGAACCATACGAGCTGTGTCGCCGACTTACAAGCATCTTTTTTCCGGTTTTGCCCAAGATACTGTCCCGCTACTACCGCCCCGCCGGTTGCAAGCGCTGCGAATATATTGATAAGCAGAATCATCAGCTGGTCGACCAACGACACCCCTGATACCGCCGCCTCACCGACACTTGCAATCATAATACTGTCCGCCATCCCCACCAGCACTGCCAAGAACTGCTCTATCACCAACGGGATGATAAGCGCTGCCAACGCCTTATTATCAAACAGGTATCCTTCCCTGCCTGATTTTATATGTTCTGTCATTTTCCTCACTCCATCGTAAAATCGTACCTCTTACCGATGCATCAACTGTATATTTAAGTCCACATTCCCTGAAATTCCGTCGGCCGCCCCTTCATTCGTGTACTGCCAGAATACAAAATGATAGGGGGTCTGCGGTTTTTCCTCATAATCCGCATACCACACCGGATAATCTGAAAGTGTCTGCAAATCTAATTCAAAAGCTTCCCAAAGCATATTGCTGTATATCATTGCTTCGTAGCCGCCCTCCTTGATCTGTTCGCAGAAGACCTTTGTATTCTTTGTAAACTGCTCTCCAGGAATCCCATCGGTCCTGGCCTCATCGTCCAGAATATGCTCCGGGTCGTACACAACGGGAAGCTGGAGATTCTGCCCAGCCAGATTTTCCAGGACAAAATCTGCCTCTTCTTTTGCCTCCTGCTCATTCACTGCCTGGGTAAAAAAATAGACTCCCACGTCCAGCCCAGCTGCCTGGGCGTTTTTTACATTATTCTGAAACTCTTTGTCCAGATTCAAAGTCCCCGCATCGCCGTATCCCCGGAAGCCAATCCGGATAAACGCAAAATCATAGCCGTCACTTTTGACCTTCACCCAGTCGATCTCTCCTTGGTGGGCGGATACATCCACCCCAAGCCTTGACGTATATTCTGCGTCTGTGTAAGAAAGCTTGTACCCTTCATGTACGAATAACGCCGGGTCATATGGGTTCTCTGCTATTTCCGGATGAATCTCCACTTCGTACTCCTCGCCAAAAACATCCACAAATTTCAAGATTTCCGGCTCCAATTCCTCCTGCTGATCTTTTTGCTTCTCTTTTTTGGGAGCATCTCCATCCGTCCCATCCTCTTCTGCCTGCTCCTTTGCTCCGGGTTCATGCGCGATCTCTTGATCGACCTCTTCTGTATCCTTTCCTGCACATCCATTTAACAATACCATACATACTGCCAGGATTATTATGAAAAACTTCTTCATTACACCGCCTCTTTTCTTTTGTATCGATGCTGCCACAAATGCCTCGCCAAGTGTTCCTACAATACCTCACAACTATATCATACCATGGCGGAAAAAGCGACATGAAATATGCTGACATCCTGATAATGTCAGCATACCTGCCGCTTTCTTATCTCTGTTCCAGATGAAGGTACTTTTCCCTGGTGGCAAGTCCACCGCGGATATGCCGTTCTGATTTGTTCAAATCAAGAACCTTTCTGGCCTGGGCTGCCAGGGACGGATTGATCTGGAGGAGACGTTCAGTTACATCTTTATGTATGGTTGTTATTATTTAGAACACTTTTGCTTTCTACTCTATTTGGCATGTTTCCCACCATATTGGGCATATTTTCAGTCTTATTTGCTGTATTTTCATTCGTATTAGGTGAATCCCCAATTGCATTTGGCTCATTCTCAGTCGTATTTGATGTATTCTCGATCAATACAGCTTCTTCCAGTCCCAAATCTCCAAACAAGCGTAAGAAAATATCCACATTGCCTTCTTTGTCCACTTCAATTTTCTGGATAATCTGTTTGAGTTGTTCATTGGTCATCTGATGTACGTCTGTGATATCTTCTACTGCTTTGAAGGTATTGCCAAGAATATGCTCTAAT
>JAAWDY010000062.1 GCA_022793995.1 Coprococcus sp. | reverse complement strand
TGCATTCGGGATTCCTGATTCTAATCGCCTATTCGGCGATGTGTTTCACAAGGTTCCCCTCATATGCATTCGGGATTCCTGATTCTAATCGCCTATTCGGCGATGTGTTTCACAAGGTTCCCCTCATATGCATTCGGGATCCTTGATTTTAATCGCCTATTCGGCGATGGATTTCATAAGGTAAGTATATCAAATTTTGCGGGATTTCAATATCCTTTTTATGAAATTCAGAAAATCATAAGGAATCTCGATGGATGGGCCATTTCTTTTGAGGTTAATCGACAATCGCACTCCTATACAGTCAAAAAGCACGAGAAACTCTAACATTTCTCGTGCCAGTAAACTTTTTTGTTTTTTTGCAACACTTATTTTACGAAAGCTTTTACTTTCTCATAGATGCTGTCAGCGTCCAACCCATATTTCTGGATCAGTTCCTTCGCAGGACCAGATTCTCCAAACGTATCCATCACACCGATTTTCAGGACTTTGGTGGGTTGTTTCTCAGATAACACGTCGCACACTGCGCTTCCCAGTCCGCCAATAATGGAATGCTCTTCCACAGTGACTACTTTTCCTGTTTCTTTCGCCGCCGCGATCACAAGTTCTTCATCCAGAGGTTTAATGGTATGGATATTGATGACCTTCGCCTCGATTCCGTCTGCCGCAAGTTTTTCCGCCGCTGCAAGCGACTCGCTGACCTCTAGTCCCGTCGCTATGATGGCAACGTCTTTTCCTTCTCGCAGGACAATCCCTTTCCCCAGTTCAAACTTATATTCTGGGTTGTCATTGATGACCGGAACCGCAAGCCTGCCGAAACGGAGATATACAGGTCCCTGATGTTCATAAGCTGCAAATACGGCCGCCTTAGCTTCTACATCGTCTGATGGATTAATTACCACCATACCCGGGATTGTCCTCATCAAAGCAATATCTTCATTACACTGATGAGTCGCTCCATCTTCTCCAACTGAAATCCCCGCGTGGGTCGCACCGATCTTGACATTATTCTTCGGATATCCAACAGAATTACGCACCTGCTCGAAAGCACGTCCTGCCGCGAACATAGCAAAAGAGCTTGCGAACGGAACTTTCCCGGTCGTCGCGATTCCTGCTGCAACGCCGATCATATTGCTCTCTGCAATCCCACAATCAATAAAACGTTCCGGGTGCGCTTTCTTGAATACGCCGGTCTTTGTCGCTCCCGCAAGGTCCGCGTCCAGCACTACCACATCTTCATGCAGATTACCCAGCTCCGCCAAAGCATTACCATAGCTATCTCTTGTTGCGATTTTCTTTACTTCTGACATAATGCTTCACCTACTTTCTCTAAATCTGCCATCGCGATCTGGTACTGCTCTTCGTTTGGAGCCTTCCCGTGCCATCCCGCCTGGTTCTCCATAAAGGACACGCCTTTGCCCTTTACCGTCTTCGCGATGATCGCCGTCGGCATTCCTTTCGTCTCCTTTGCCTCCTTGAAGGCTGCGTCGATCTCGTCAAAATTATGTCCGTCAATATTGATTACATGGAAATTAAATGCCTCAAACTTCTTATCGATCGGATACGGAGAGTTCACCTCGTCAATTGGTCCGTCGATCTGAAGATTATTATTGTCAACGATCACCACCAGGTTGTCCAATTTCTGGAATCCGGCAAGCATTGCCGCTTCCCATACCTGCCCTTCCTGAATCTCACCGTCGCCAAGCAGAGTGTAAACACGGTAACTGTCGTTTGACAGCTTCGCAGAAATCGCCATGCCGACTGCCGCTGAGATTCCCTGTCCCAAAGATCCACTGGACATATCAACACCTGGGATATGCTTCATATCCGGATGTCCCTGCAGATAGGAACCTGTATGGCGCAACGTCTCTAAGTCCTTCACCGGGAAAAATCCTCTATTTGCAAGCGTCGCATAATATCCCGGAGCCGTATGTCCTTTTGATAAAACAAAACGGTCGCGATCCGCCTTCTTCGGGTCTGCCGGGTCAATGTTCATTTCCTCAAAGAATAAATATGTGTAAATATCTGCTGCGGATAAAGATCCGCCCGGATGACCGGATTTCGCATGATAGACTGCCGTCACAGCGTCTTTGCGGATCGTATTTGCAGTTTTCATAAGTTCTGACTTGTTCATGAAATTTGCCTCCTGAATTTACCTACCAAAATCTACTCGCCGAATACTGCCCTGTAGTCAGCCTGGAATTTTTCAATACCTGCATCTGTCAGCGGATGGTGTGTCATCTGCTCGATTACTTTATACGGAACCGTCGCAATGTCTGCCCCTGCAAGCGCGCAGTCAGTCACATGCATGGTATTGCGCACGCTTGCTGCAATGATCTGTGTATCAATATCGCCTGCCATTGAAAAAATTTCAACAATATCCCGAATCAGATCCACTCCATGCTCGGAAATGTCATCCAGACGTCCCAGGAACGGAGACACATACGTTGCGCCAGCCCTTGCCGCAAGCAGTGCCTGGTTCGCCGTGAACACCAGGGTCACGTTCGTCTTGATTCCTTCTGCGGTCAGTGCTTTGCAGGCTTTCAGTCCTTCTACCGTCATCGGAATCTTAACCACCATATTCGGATGGATCTTCGCGATCTCTTTTCCTTCCGCGATCATTCCTTCTGCATCCGTAGTCGTCGCTTTTACTTCTCCGCTGATCGGGCCGTCCACGATAGATGTGATCTCCGCAATGACCTCCTCAAATACACGTCCCTCTTTTGCAATAAGAGACGGATTCGTTGTCACTCCACAGATAACACCCATGTCGTTCGCTTTCCTGATGTCGTCAACATTCGCTGTGTCAATGAAAAATCTCATTTCCTTTTCCTCCTTAAAATTTTGACATTGATACATAATGATGCCAGAGCCAAAATGCCTTTGCTCCGCCGCCATATGATTCCTGTTACCACTCAAATTATAGCCTATTTATCCGTTGTCCGTCAATAGAATTGGACTTTTTCGTTATAACTCCGTACGTCCCTCCAAGGCACGGAGCAGCGTCACTTCATCTATATACTCCAGATCGCCCCCCACCGGCACTCCGCTGGCAATACGGCTTACCTTGATCCCGGTGGGCTTGATAAGCTTACTGATATACATTGCTGTAGTCTCGCCTTCCAGGCTCGAATTTGTCGCAACAATCACTTCGTCCACATCCTTCTGGAGCCGTTCCATCAGCTCCTTCAGCCGGATGTCGCCCGGACCGATGCCCAGCATCGGCGAGATCGCCCCGTGAAGCACATGGTAGACGCCGTTATATTTCCCGGTCTTCTCATAAGCTCCCAGATCACGCGGATTTTCCACCACCATGATCGTCTTGTGGTCGCGCTCCATGCTGGCGCAGATCGGACACAGCTCCTGATCCGTCAAAGTACAACATTCCCTGCAGTACCGCACCTGCGTGCGCGCCTCCACCATTGTATTCGCAAGCTGTTCTACCTGCTCTTTGGGCATATTTATCATATGAAAAGCCAGCCTTCCGGCTGACTTTGCCCCAATCCCAGGCAGTCTGGACAACTCCTCTATCAGTTTACTGATCTGACTGCTGTAATAATCCATGATTCCTCCTACTCGTCCTGCTCTTTGGACATTCAGGTATACTCCGAAGATACTTAGAACATCCCCGGCATTCCGCCCGTAAGCTTACTCATGGCAGACGAGCTTGCCTCATCCACCTGCCGCAGAGCTTCGTT
The DNA here is from genome assembly GCA_022793995.1 of Coprococcus sp. Classification (GTDB taxonomy): domain Bacteria; phylum Bacillota; class Clostridia; order Lachnospirales; family Lachnospiraceae; genus Allocoprococcus. Next base: position 53,968 of record JAAWDY010000062.1, on the reverse strand, counting down.
AACCGCGGCTGTAATCAGATCCTCCAGCATCTCGATATCATCCGGATCCACAACTTCCTCCTGAAGCTTCACCCTCTGTACCTCCCGCTTCCCATTGACGACCACCTCTACCGCGCCGCCGCCGGCTGTCGCGGTAAATTCCTTGGTCTCCATCTCCTTTGCCTGCTCTTCCATCTGGCGCTGCATCTTCTGCGCCTGTTTCATCAGATTTGCCATGTTCCCGGGCATCTGTCCTCCCGGAAAGCCACCTCTTCTTGCCACTGCAAACATCCTCCTTTTTCTCGCCAACACTTACTCGTCTTCTATGGTGATCTCCATATTAATCAGCTTCTCAATATCCACAAAACTATCTTCAAACTTTCTGCCTGATTCCGCCGCGCGCACCTCAACCTCGACCGATTTGCCAAGCTTCTTCTCGATCAGTTCTTTTATCTCCTGCTTACGCTCCTCTGTCCCTACCACAGCTGCCGCCATCTCGTCCGGAAGAACGATCAGAAGCTGATCCTGGCCGCCCACGCTGAGCCTTGCTTGCTTCAAATAGGTCCGCAGCATCCCCGAAGCCTCCGCCGCGATCGCGCGAAAATTAGAAGCCGCCTGTTTTACCTCCTCAGCCAGCGCTTTGGTAAGCTGGGGTTTTGGCTCCTCCTTCTTGCTCCTTCTATCTCCCGGCGCTTTTATCTCGCCGTCTCCGGAAATAGGCTTGACTCCTTCTTCCACTCGTTTCTCCAAAGCGCGAATGCGGTCGATCACACTGTCGTCTCTTGCTTCCATCTGAGGACAGCACAGCTTGATGAGCGCAACCTCCAGGATCACTCTCTTCTGCGCCGCATATTTGAGCTGATTCGTTAGTTCTGAAAAAATACGGATATACCGTAGCAGAACCTCCGGCTCGATCATCCGCGCCTCTTCCTTGAGCTGCACAAGATTTTCAGCCGAGACGTCAAGCACCTCCTCCATGCGATCCGAAGTCTTGACAAGGAGCAGGTTCCTCAGATACCACGTAAAATCCGCTGCAAGCTGCGACAGCTCTCGCCCCTGCATCACAAGCTCATCCGCTGTTTCCAGTACCCTCTCCACATCCTGTGCGATGATTTCCCTAAGAAGGCGGCTGAACACATCTGTATCCACCGCCCCCAACACCTCCAGCACATGCTCGTACGTCAGTTTCTCTCCCAGATAAAATGCGATACACTGATCCAGCAGACTTAATGCGTCGCGCATAGAACCGTCCGCCGCTTTGGCAATATACCGGATCGCCTTTTCCTCCGTCTCTACCTGCTCTTTTGCCATTAGCTCGGTAAGCCGTGCCGCGATCGTATCGATACTGATCCGTTTAAAATCATACCGCTGGCACCGGGACAAAATGGTGATCGGTATCTTATGCGCCTCCGTCGTCGCCAGGATGAAGATCACATATTCCGGCGGCTCTTCAAGCGTCTTAAGAAGCGCGTTGAATGCTCCGATGGAAAGCATATGCACTTCGTCGATAATATATACTTTATATCGTCCCGCCGTAGGACGGTAGGAAACCTCGTCCCGGATCTCCCTGATATTATCCACCCCGTTATTGGACGCCGCGTCAATCTCGATCACATTCATGGAAGCTCCTGTAGAAATGCTCCTACACATCGCACACTCTTTGCACGGGCTTCCATCCTGTGGAGCTTCGCAGTTGACCGCCCTGGCAAATATCTTTGCCACAGTGGTCTTTCCCGTTCCCCGCGTTCCGCAGAACAGATAGGCATGCCCGATCCTTCCTGCCTTGATCTGGTTTTTCAGTGTTGTGATAATGTGGTCTTGTCCCTTCACATCCTCAAACTCCGCGGGGCGGAATTTCCGGTATAAGGCAGTGTAAGACATGTCAATCTACTCCTTTACTCGTCTCCGAAACTGATTCCTGTAAGCCTTGCCTCTTTGATGATATCTGACTTCGGGTCAACGTATTTCAGCTTGCCCGCAACCTCGCTGAGCGGAACCTTCTTGATCTGTCCGTTCTTGATCGCGACCATGTAGCCATAATCCTCTTTCAGGATCAGCTCCGCGGCCGCCGCTCCCAGACGTGTGGAAAGTACGCGGTCGTACGGACAAGGGCTTCCGCCTCTCTGCGTATGTCCGGGAACCGTGATCCTTACTTCCTGGTCCGTCTTGCTCTGGATCTTCTCCGCCAGTTCATAGGCTACGGACGGGTATTTATGCTTTTCCTGCTTCTCTTTCAGTTTCTTCTTGGAAAGCGCCGCATCCTCCTTGCTGATCGCGCCTTCCGCCACAGCGATGATCGTAAACTTCTTGCCAGCGGCCGCACGTCCATTGATCGCCTTGACGATCGCCTTTAAATCATACGGAATCTCCGGAAGCAGGATAATGTCCGCCCCGCCTGCGATCCCGGCATGAAGCGTCACCCAGCCCACCTTATGGCCCATAACCTCTATGATAAACACACGGCTATGCGAAGTCGCCGTCGTATGGATCTTATCGATCGTATCCGTCGCGATGTCCACTGCGCTCTGGAAGCCAAACGTCATATCCGTTCCCCAAAGGTCGTTGTCGATCGTCTTCGGAAGCGTGATGACATGAAGCCCTTCCTCACGCAGCATATTCGCCGTCTTATGCGTACCGTTCCCACCAAGGACTACAAGACAGTCTAGGTTCAGCTTATGATAGGTGTGCTTCATTGCCTCTACCTTATCGACTCCATCCGCTCCCGGGACTCTCATCAGCTTGAACGGCTGCCGGGATGTTCCGAGGATCGTTCCTCCTACAGTCAGAATTCCGGAAAAATCCCTCGACGTCAGCATCTTGAAATTAGAATAGATCAGTCCCTTATACCCTTCCTGGAATCCGTAAAGCTCAACATCGTCGCGTTTAGAACAAATTCCCTTTACCACACCTCGCATTGCGGCGTTTAGAGCCTGGCAGTCTCCGCCGCTTGTCAAAAATCCTACTCGTAACATAAATTCACGTCCTTTCCTGCATCATATGCATACATTATAACCGATTCACGCCTGTCAGACAATAGTCGTTTTGAAATGTTAAAAGTTCTTGACATTTGTACGTCGCAATTCTATACTGAAAATGTAAAAACTTCTTTACTTATATGTCGAACACAGAAAGAGAGTCCCGCTATGAAACAATTTTTGAAAAAACTTGGATTTCACAGTCCTGACGAAATGGAAAAAGCAATCCTTTTCAAAGCACAGAGAAACGCCTATTTCTTTTTGACTGCCGCGCTTTTTTTCTGGTCTTTGTATGAAAGCTGCCAGGTTTACATTTACCATAATCAATTGAATCCATTTCCCTGTTTCTTATTGGTAACATCAGTAATCATCCAGACATTTTCCCAGCTTATCATGACGCGCAATGCCGTGAAAGATGATACGGATTCATTTGAAACAGGCCCGCTTGTTAAAATAATAGTCCTGATATGCCTTATTATCAGTATAATAGCAACTATTATCTCCGCAGTCGTTCTCATGGGTGTCCGCATATGAAAAACAGGACAAAAGAACTCCGCAAGTCAATGGGGTACCGTCAGGAGGATCTTGCCAGGGCGTTAGGCGTTTCCAGGCAGACCATTATTGCGATAGAAAATGATAAATATAACCCTACGCTTGAACTTGCCATGAAGCTGGCGAGACACCTGAATACAACTGTTGAACAGCTTTTTACACTGGAGGACTGAAAATGAAAAAGAAATTAACCATATTCGCGCCCTATATAATGATCCTGGGTATCGACTTTTATCTTCTGCCGTTTCTGGCAAACGATACCGGAACAGCAATGCTTTTTATGCTGTGTATCATGCCGGCCGCCGCGCTTGTTTCGGGTGTTATCTATGGGATGCGCAATGGTTTTCATATTATACTTTCAGCAGCCGCGCTGCTCCTGTTTGTTCCGACAATTTTCATTCACTATAACCCGTCCGCATGGATCTATGCCCCGGTTTATTCTATTATCGTCCTTGCGGGGACTGGCATAGGTAGGGCATTTTACCAAAAAAAATAAAACAATCGCGCCGGCTGCATGAGAATTCATATTCTCCTCCTCCTGCTCATACACTGGTATGGGACAAGGTTCCCAAATGAAAAACAGGAGGAAAAATGATGGAACCCTTGATTGGTATTCTCGTCTGTGCTTTTTCAGGAAAACGCCAGTTTGTGACAGATGATTATGTAAAAGCTGTTCGCCAAAGCGGAGGCATCCCCTTTTTAATCCCCGCGGTATTCCACCGCGCCGCCGTCCAGCCCTATCTAGATGTCTGCGACGCTTTCCTGCTCCCCGGAGGCGGCGACTTTACTCCGTTTGTATTTGACGAAGCGCCGCTTGTGGAAATCGGAACGACAAACCTGGCGTTTGACATGTTCCAGATTCATTTTACAGAAGAAATTATAAAAAGAAAAAAACCAGTCCTTGGAATCTGCCGGGGCATGCAGCTTCTGAACGCCGCCTGCGGCGGGACCATTTACCAGGACGTATCCTTACAGCCGGAAGCCGCCTTTTTGCATATGCAGACTTCCCGGAACCGAAGCGATATCTGCCACAAGGTGCAGATCGAAGAGGACAGCTTTATGTACGAACTCTTTGGCGACAGTGTATACACCAATAGTTTTCATCACCAAAGCATCCACCAGCCTGGGGAAAACATACGTGTCTGCGGATATGCCGAAGATGGAACGGTGGAAGCCATCGAGGTCGAAGGGCTGCCCTTTGGCGTCGGAGTACAGTGGCACCCGGAAGCGATGTTCTCTTCATCCGAAGCCATGCGGGAGTTGTTTTTCGCATTTATTAAGTCGGTAAAATAAATTCTGGCTGACAACTTGAACAATAAGGACTTTCTCTATATAATAAAACCACAGCAGATAGGGCATAGCTAATCTGTTGGATGAACGGTAAAAATCAGAACGAGGTGATATTACGCCTGATGAAGTACTAGAAGAATCACAAAAGAAACTAGCGAAGAAAAAGGGAACATTTGCAAAATATAGAGTAAAAGACAGCGTATTCACGACGCTTTTTCAGGATAAGAAGTATCTGATACAGCTATACCATGCGCTCCATCCGGAGGATACGGAGACTACGGAAGATGCACTTATGGATATTACAATAAGAAATGTACTGACGAATGGAATTTATAATGATTTAGGTTTCAGAGTTGGAGATAAAGTCATGTTTCTTGTTGAGCAACAGTCTTTATGGACAATGAATATCATTGTACGTGGGCTTATGTATTTGGTGCAGACTTATCATGACTATTTCGAGGAGCAGGACGCAGACTTATATGGGAGTAAGAAAGTACATGTGCCTGAGCCGGAAATATATATGATATATACAGGGGAGCGCGCAAGCAAACCGGAAACTATCCGTATCTGCAAAGACAGGGATTTGCTTCGTGAATTTCTGGTTAGCAGGGAAAAGGAGGTTATATCTATTATGATGACTTTGTTTGATGAAGGAAAAATCATGCGCACCCATGTTGCAAGCGAAAAGAAAGCTGCATCAAAAGAGACTGCATGGAAAGCTGCAGAAAAGATGTTAAGGGATGGGAAAATATCGGTGGACGAAATCGCCGAATATTTTACAGAGCTTTCTGCGAAGGATATTGAGGATATTGAAAAAGGACTGCTCCAAACGATATGAATTTGCAAGCATCTTTTTACATGCAAGCATGACGAGGTTTATAAATAATATTTCAATCCGTATCGTACTGCTTACGATTCGCTGCTCTCCATCCTCATGCGCATTCCTCGCCTCTTCGAGGCTCCATTCCCGCTCCTTTCGGAGCTAAGAATGCTTATGTGGATGGAGTTCCTGCTTCGCAGGCTCGATATGAATTTGCAAGCATCTTCTTACATGCAAGCATGACGAGGATGCTTGCAAATTCATATCCGCCGCGAATAGTAACGTAGTTTTTGGACACAATAATTCCGAACCTGAAAAGATGCCACCTGTACGGTTGCGATTCACGGCAGCCTCAGGGAGAAAAATTCTGCTTATATGTAAGGCATAACGCATCCATTTTCTTCCTGAGGCTGCCGTGAATCGCAACCGTACAGGTGGAAAAGATGTGGGTAACAAAAAGGAGGAATTTATTATGTCTGATATTTCTATTCTGGATTTGCAAAATCTTCGCCACCTGATCGGGGGCTATGACACAACGCATTGTAAAATGACCGATTACGCCTCTCAGACACAGGATCCGCAGATCAAGCAGCTCTTTCAGGATGCGGCTAACTCTGCAATGAAAAACAAACAGGAACTTATGAAATTTTTATAGGAGGTGAAGATCATGGAAGAAAAGACAATGGTAAGCGACGCTCTTGTAGGAGTAAACGGAGAACTGAAAATGTTTGGGGAAATGATCCCGCAGACAGAAAACAAGGAATTAAAGCAGTGCCTGAAACAGCTCCGTAATCAATGTGAAATGTCCCAGGAAAAGCTTTATGAAGTAGCGCGTGAAAAGCATTATTATGTTCCCGCTGCAAAGGCGACCAAGGAAGAGGTCGATCATGTGAAATCCATCCTGAGCCAGCCATCTATGCGTTGAGGCTCACACTGCTATTAACCGCTTAAAGGTTAAAAGACCGGGAGGGTGTGCCGTACAAAACGGCATATCCTCTCTAAACATGTCTGATTCTTTTTTTCCCTTTTCTGTCATAAATTATACCAAAATCTTTTTTGGAGCTTCTCCATGAAACGTCTTTCATTTTCCAAGCTGAAATATGTACTTCTTTTTTCTCTTTTCTTTTTACTTACCAGCTGCTCTGCCCCCCAATCCGACGACGAAGCGTTCCGGGATTTTACGGGCCAGCTCTTTTGCCAGGAGGTCTCAGCAAGCACGATCAGCCTTCATTACACGCTTCAGGAGCCTTCGGCGTACGGTCTGACGGATTCCCCGGTTACATATGGAAGTTTCCCGACGGATCCTGCCGCCGCATACATATCCGTAGAAAACTACCTGACGGCCCTCCACAAATTCGAGTCTGCCGACTTATCAGATGAAAACCGGCTGACCTATGATATTCTGGACTCCTATTTGGAAACCATTTCCGACGGGGCGGGATATCTGATGTACCAGGAGCCATTAAGTCCGCTCACCGGAACGCACGCCCAGCTTCCGGTCCTTTTATCCGAATATCCGTTTCATAATACCGAAGACGTGGAGACCTATCTACAACTTCTGGGAAAAACAGGGGAATACTTTGATTCCCTAATTACATTTGAACAGAAAAAATCAGAACAAGGGCTTTTCATGCCTGATTATCAGCTTCAGTCCGTTATAAAGGAATGCCTGTCGTTCGTAGAAATGGGGGATTCCAACTATTTATACTCTACATTTGAGGAACGCCTTTCCGCCCTGACAGAGCTTCCTGAGAGCGAAAGGGTATGTTACACGGAAAGAAACCGGGAGCAGATACAGGAAACCATATTTCCCGCATATACCAGACTTGCCGAGGAACTGAAAAAACTGGAAGGCTCCGGGACGAATGAAAAGGGGCTTTGTTTTTTCCCGGATGGAACCAAATACTATGAATACATTGTCCGCAGAGAATCCGGTATCTCGGAACCCATCCCAACGCTGCAGCAGATGACGCGGGATCAGATCAGCGAGGATCTGACTGCTATGGAAAAAATCCTCTATCCTACCGCCTCCGCTCCTTCCGGATCCTCCATCCTGGAGACAACCGCTCCTTCCTCGATGCTGAGTGACCTGCAAAACAAGATTTCTGGCGCTTTCCCGGAAATTCCACCGGTAAATACAAGTATTAAGTATGTCCCATCCGCCATGGAAGAGTATCTAAGCCCCGCGTTTTACATGATTCCCGCCATTGATAATCCCTCGGAAAATGTGATTTACATCAACCAGGGGCAGACCCGGGAAGGACTAAATCTCTACACAACGCTCGCCCACGAGGGTTATCCGGGCCACTTATACCAGACCGTATACTTTTCTTCCCAAAATGCCGACCCAGTCCGCAGTATCCTGGACTTTGGCGGCTATGTCGAAGGCTGGGCGACCTATGCAGAGATGATGTCCTACTATATGGCGCCGCTATCGAAGGCTGAGGCGACCCTCCTTCAAAAAAACAGTTCCATCATATTAGGACTTTACGCCCTGGCGGATATGGGGATACATTATGATGGCTGGAGCCTCACTGACACGGTTGCTTTCTTTAAAATGTACGGTATCACGGATGTAAACGCCATAAAAAATATTTATGAACTCATTATAGGCGATCCAGGGAATTATTTGAAATATTATCTTGGATACCTGAAATTCTTCCAGCTCAAAAAAGAAATCGCAGGTGAGCTAAAGTCTGATTTTTCACAGATAGAATTTCACCGCGCAGTGCTTGACGTCGGCCCCGCGCCGTTTGATATCGTTTACTGCAATGTACGCGAAACTCTTCTAAAATAGCGTCCGCCTTTTTCTGGGATGACACCCCTGCCTGATGACGGCCCTGCCTGATGACGGCCCTGCCTGATGACGGCCCTGCCTGATGACGGCCTGATAACCATCCGACAACTGCCTGATGGTTACAGGTCCAGCTTCAGGTCGTTCTCTCCGATCCATCCTTTCCTGCGCATGGGCAGTGCGATCGCCCAGGAGAGGAGGGCCGGAAGAGCAAAACAAATCAACAGCATTCCCGCCCAGTCCATGGCTGTAATGGCCGTCTTCGCCCCTTGTGAAATGTCGTTCAGCCACCCGGTATACACACCGATCTGCCCGACCAGGCCGCAGGTCCCCATACCGGAGGCTACGGCCGCGCCGTTCATTTTCATCTGGAAAACACAGGTCGCCAAAGGACCCGTGACGGCGGATGCAAGTGTAGGCGGAATCCATATCTTCGGATTTTTGACAATATTTCCCATCTGGAGCATGGATGTCCCGATTCCCTGTGCAAACAGCCCGCCCCATTTATTTTCCCGGAAACTCATCACCGCAAAACCAACCATCTGCGCGCAGCAACCCGCGACCGCAGCGCCTCCCGCAAGCCCGGTTAAGGAAAGCGCGGCACAAATCGCGGCGCTGCTGATGGGAAGCGTGAGCGCTACCCCCACAATAACGGACACCAGGATTCCCATGAAGAACGGCTGCAGTTCCGTCGCCCACATGATCGCCGTCCCCACGGCGCTTGCCGCCGTTCCAATGGCAGGTGCCCACCAAAGTCCAAGAAGCACGCCTGTCCCGATCGTAACCAGAGGTGTCACGATAATATCCACCTTCGTCTCCTTCGATACTAGCTTGCCCATCTCCGCCGCAAAAATCGTCACGATCAGGACAGCCAAAGGACCACCTGCACCGCCAAGCTCGTTTGCCGCCATTCCCACTGCTGCAAGCGAAAACAACACTAACGGCGGGCACTTAAGCGCAAAGCCGATGGAGACAGCCATCGCCGCTCCTGTCGCCCCCTTTGCATATCCTCCTACCGTCACCAGGATATCAAGCCCACTTTGTTCTCCTACCGTGCTGATGATCGTCCCGATCAAAAGCGACGCGAACAGCCCTTGCGCCATCGCGCCCAGCGCGTCAATCCCATACCTTTTTGCCGAAAAAATAATATTCTTTTTCTGTAAAAACTCTTTCATCCTTCTTCACACTTTCCTCTCTCGTATGATCTCTTTTGTACATCTGTCTTTCTGTAAACTTATATGTCTTGTCATTAATCAATTCACAAAGTCTATTATCCACTTTTTTGCAGTTTCGTCAACCTTTTTTACATTTTTTCTTGTTACCATTCACAGTTTTTCAGTACATTGCCCCCGCCAGGACCACACTTGCCGCCAGTCCTGCAAACGTCGCGATCAGCGCACCGGGCAGCGTATATCTCGTTTTTGTTACCTTTGCCGTCATAAAATACACTGACATGGTATAGAAGATCGTCTCCGTACAAGCCATGGAAATTGAGGCGATCAGTCCCACATGAGAATCCGTCCCAAACTCCTTGAATAGATCCAAGAGAAGTCCGGTTGCAGCTGAGGAGGAAAACATTTTTACAACTGTGAGCGGAACCAACTCTCCTGGGAATCCAAAAGCTTCCGTCACACCCCCCAGAAGTTGCGAGATCGCGTCCAAAAACCCGGACGCCCGAAGAATTCCCACCGCCACCATAAGCCCGATCAGTGTAGGCATGATCTTAATCACCGTGAAAAATCCGCTTTTTGCACCTTTGATGAATGTATCATACACCTTTACTTTCATGCTCAACCCATAAAGGACGATGCCAAAGATCACAAGCGGCACAATAAAATCTGTCACATATAATATAAATTTCATGCGGAAACCTCCGAGATGCGGCTTTACTATTATTGTATTCACCCGGACGCGGATACAGACTACTTTACCGCCGGATGCCAAGGCGCGTTCCCAATTTCTCTTGTCGGCATATAATAAGATAAATCTTGTAAGGATAAAAATACTATGTATCGGATACCAATCATCTTATTCGCAATATTCCTTCTGTTTCTTGTACTCTTTGAGTACCGGAAACGGCGTGCCATACACAAGGTCTACTCTCTGGCAGACGACCAAAAACTGTGTCTTGTCAATGAACTGCTTGCTCCTTTTGGTTTTATTTACAATCCATCCCAGGATATCATTTCGACCGAACTTCATGCATGGCAGCGTACCTTTGGCTATCGGTCTCTTTTTGACAAAAGCGCCGTACATTTTAATATGGTGATTGACTGTGAGCCTGTATATTTTGACTACAACGGGCGCACCTGGATGATCGAACTCTGGAAAGGCCAGTACGGCATCAATACCGGGGCGGAAATCGGCACTTACTATGCCGATCGGATCCTAGCGCCCGAAGAACGCGGCCAGGCGCAGTTCCACTGCGTCCCTAACAAGCTGATGCTTCCCGTGTCAATGGAGCTATACGATGAGGAAACTCTTTTATTTTCTACAGCGCAGACCCACTGGTGGCTGACCGGCTTTTGCGTGGGTAAATACAGCCGTCCAAAACAGCTGTCCATGGAACTGTCCGTCACGTTTCCAAATGAATCCATGATGAGCGCTTATATCCAGGCGCTCCTTGATAAAGGATACCGCGCCTACGATCTCCACGTCCGCCTTCTCACAGTCTCTTACCGTTTTTCCAGGCCGCATGGATCTGTCCCCGGCCTCATGCAGAGAACATTTGCCCGTATCTCCCAATGGGAGAATCGGATATTTTGTCGATTATACCGCTGGATCGCCCAGCCCTTTTCCTGCACGGTAAACCGAATCCTGTACCTGTATTACTTCCTCCCCTTTGCATTTCGGCGCCTTCTTCTATTCCGCAGGAACCGAGCTCAGAAGTATCGCCGTAGGAAAACAGGGTTCTTTCGCACCTAATTAGGAAAGGATGGCTCTTCAAATGGACTCTTATGAACGGATTTCCGCAGCCTTTACGGACGCCCTCGTCCTTCCCTTAAACGACCGCTCCCGTTATATTCTCCTGAGCGATTGTCATCGCGGGACCGGACGCATAAACGACAATTTCCTAAAAAATGAATTTCTTTATCTGGCAGCCTTGGAATGTTATTATAGGCATGGCTTCACCTGCCTGGAGCTAGGCGACGGCGACGAACTGTGGGAAAATCGTTCCATCCGGAAAATCAAGGAAATGCATCCGCAGAGTTTTGAAATGCTGTCGCGCTACTATCACAGTGGACGGATGTACGCCGTTTATGGCAATCACGACATTGTAAAAAAGAACCCGGAGTATGTGAAAAAGCATTTCCACACCGGACGCTGCACACCGGAATTATGCGAACAGCCTCTATTTCCAGGAATTACGTTCTATCCGGGAATCATTTTGCGGGACGAAGGCACCTCACATACGAGATACCGCGGAAGATATCCGCGCCCAGATACGATCCACCGGAAGGATATCTATCTTCTTCACGGACATCAGGCTGATCCGCTCAACAGCACCTTCTGGATGCTTTCTCGCTTTTTGGTGCGCTACCTGTGGAAACACCTGGAAGCGCTTGGCATCCCGGATCCCACCAGCGCGGCCAAAAATAATACAAAAAAGAAAAAATCAGAAAAGCTTCTGACAAAATGGGCGCAGGAGCATGACATCATCCTCATCACCGGACACACGCACCATCCCATGGTGGGCGCAAAGGACTCTCCTTACTGCAACACCGGGAGCTGTATTCACCCGGCGGGTATTACCGGAATTGAAATCGAAAATCGGTGTATGACTCTTGTTAAATGGAGCGTGCAGGCGCGTCCCGACATGACGCTTGCCGCAGTACGGGAAGTCTTGGGGGAAACGGTTTGCATTGACGACTATTAAGCGTTTGACTTCTCTTGTTAAAGCGATTATAATATTCTTATTCCAGATGGTTCGGATGCTCTAAGGAATAACAACGAGAATGAATTTTGCAGGTGGAAGTGAGGTTTTAGCATGATGCAAGAAGAGAGACGGCTTGATAGAAGAACCGGATTAGCGTCCAAGATTGTTATGAAGAGGCTTGACGGGGACAGCGGCAGAGAGGTAACGATCGACATTTCAGATCTGTCAAAAACAGGGATTGGTTTTTCATGCAAAGAAGCGCTGCAGATCGGGGAGGTATATGAAGCCTACCTAACGATCTGGACGGACGATATGATCCATGCGTTTCTGAAGATCGTTAGAATTGAACTACAGCAAGGCGGATACGGATACGGCGCCATCTTTGTAGGCATGCCGGAGATGAACTCTTCCAGGATCGGGGTATACCAGATCGTGAACGGAGAATAACGTCCATGGTTCTGCCGTTATTTATGAAAATGTGATGAAGTGATGAATGAGGGGGATCGCAGCTCTTGCTGCCATCCCCCTTTTCTTAACTTTTATATCCTATCTTCTATATCCTATCTTCTATATCCTATCTTTTGTACAAAGCTTTATCCTTTATACACGGCATTTTCTCTTCCAGGCAACGTACGCTCCTGCGATCGTCCCGCCGCTTGCCAGCATCAGAACCCAATAGAGCCAAATATTGTTTGTATCGCCTGTATTTGCCGCCGTCGCTTTGTTTGTCGTAGTCGTGGATGTCGTTCCCGCGCCGGAAGCCTTCTGCAGATCTTTCCAGGCGACAGACATCGGCGACAAGCTGCTTACCTTAAACGTAATGCCGCTGTCCGTTTTCGTCACCGCCGGATATTCTACCATTCCGGCTGTCTTTCCGTTTATATTATGCGTGAACATATGGCACACAGTGAAGTCCTGCGTATCTTTTCCTGTTCCGCTCGGATACGGCAGCGTAACCGTCAGGCCATTCTTCGGGAATGTACTCTCGTCCGCTTCCTTCCACTCTCCGTTATCCGTCTTCACCATCAGGACCACGTCGTAGACCACCGCGTTCTTCTCAGAGGAAACGCCGGCCTTCTTAAGCACACTTGCCCTCATTGTCGCTTCAATCTTCGCCGGTGTACTTAAATCCTTATCCGTCAGCGCTTTCAAAGCCTCCGGCACCCGGGAAATTCCAGTCTCAGCCTCCAGCTTATACTGCATCGCATCAGAAGATTCCGGCGGAACCGGAAGATTCGTCTCCACCTTGTTAATCCTGCCTGTGATCTGCGGAAGATTCGCCGGCATCGTGTAATAAGACGCTTTTGCGCCTGTCAGAACCGGTTTCTCTTTACCTTGGGCCCAAGATAACGTAACTTTCTGCTCGCCGGCGGTTGTCCCGGCATAAACACCTTCCAGGTTTTCAGCCGGACAAGTAAACACAGCTTCCCCCGCGTCAGCGTCAGCCTTGAGGATACCCGCCACTTTCAGCCCGCCGTACAGGCTTGCCTTGTTGTCTGTAACCGTGCCCTCTTTATCCACCGCTGATAAGCCGCTCACATCCCATGTCAGGGCTTTGGCGCCTACCGTGATCTTACATGTCGCTTCCGCATCATGATGCGTACTCGTCTCGGAAGCCGTTGCTGTAATGACTGTGGTTCCCGGCTTCAGGATATGAACCTTGCCTGTCTGATCCACTGTGGCTACCGCTGGCTCGCTGCTTGCATATGTCACCTTGCTTCCAGCTACGGCCCCGCTGGCTGCCGCCTGGAAATCATCGTCGCCATAAGTCTTGTTCCATTCAGCCGTACTAAATCCAAAGTCCGCTTGCGCCGCTTTGTCCGTCACCTTTACGGTAATTGTTATCGTAAACCCTTCATAATTGGTGGTTTCAGTAACCGATATCGTAATCTTAGCCGAGCTTCCTACTTTGCTTTCGTCAGCCACAAGCTTACCAGAAAGAACCGCCCCTTCCACCGTAGGCTCTCCTTCAAAAATTCCGTCTGGATTTTCCGATACAGTGACATTTCCAATCTCATATCCTTCTGGCAGAAGCGCTGAAAGATCTCTCCCTATGGTATTGCCGTAATGCTCAGAAAACTCTGTCGTCTTGGTCCCTGAGTACACAGCCTTATTGATCGTAAATGTCCCCGTCACCTTCTCCCAGGTATAATTTCCGCCTTCGATCGCACGGATCGTCACACTCCCTACGCCCGCGTTCACATTATCGCTGAATTCCTCCGTGTAATCGGATTCGGATAATGCAACACCTTCATTCTTTACCGTGAAGGTCGGAGTAATCGCCTGTCCCGTATAGGTATAAGTTCCTGTGATCTCAAGAACCGGCGTGATCGTCTTCGGCGCGACGGTAACGGATACTTCGATATTCTCAATCGGCTCGTATTGTGTGGTATCATTCGGTGTAAATACCGCCTTTAACGTCTTCGTCCCAGCATCCCCATAGGACTTCACATCGCTTGCCCATGAGAATGTTCCCGGCACTTCCGTGCCCCCAACTGTGGCTTTACCGCCTTTAAGATCTGCATTATTTACAGCATCGCCATAGGTGACTGACGCCGTAGGCTTTGTCGAGATGACAAGTTTTTCCTTATATTTCTCTGACGCGATCGTGAGAACCTTCTCGCCAAATAAGGCAACCTGGCTCACCGTACCGGCTGTACTACCATCATCATAGGTGTATTTGATATTTCCTGCCTCTGGAACTGTATATCCATTTGCTACACTTCCACTTGCTCCTGCAAGGAACAATTCGTCACTGCCGCTTGAACCCTCGTCGCAGTTGGTGACATCGACAATATAATTGTCTCCGCCAATGGTAACAATGTTCCACATATGGGCCCCGGCTCCTGTTCCGCCGGACATTACACCAGTGACAGTATAGCAGACCGTATCTCCTGTGAAGGTTGAAAGATCGCATAAATACTGGAACGCCTTTGCATATCCCTCGCAGACAACATTCGTTCCGGGATCCCCGTCGAATACCCAGATCATCTGCCACGGATCACCATACGGATAGCCCGGTTTTGTCGCATCATCATAGTAGGATACCAAATTACAAATTTCTTCCCGATACGCCACAAGTTTCTCATAATCCGACTTACCCGCATGCTTCGCCACAATACCCTTTGCGGTTGCCGCCGCTTGCTTCGGGATTGCGGTCTTGGATGTGTTCACCGTATTTGCCGTCGCCCCTGCATATTCATCTGCAACAGCAAATTGCATTCTAATATTTGACACAGTGACAGACCGGGACGTAGGGTTATAGCTATAGCCATAAAAGGTATCCATTCCCTCCGTCTTATCATACCAATACATCTCATACGGGCAGTCCATCAACAAATAGGACAGAATGCTCCTTCTCTCCAACACCTGCCCAAATTTTGCTCCGATCAGTCTTTTTAACCCCTCCTCATCAGTGCTTGCCGTAACTCCCAGCTCGGCCGCCGTCCAGGTATAGGTTTTGTCGATTGCCACTTCTGTGGAAGCCCTCTCCCCGCTTGCGATCTTGGCAATCTCCGCTTTCAGCGTATCATAAACCGCCTTATTATCTCCCTTCAGCGTATCGCCGCCAAGATTTCCATAAAACGAACTGCCGTCGCCGCCAAACAGCAGTTGGCCGAAATATCCCTCCAGCAGCTCGTCGTTATCCGGCAGTTCCTCGTCCACAACGACTATCTCAAGTTTGCCCGTAAGCATGTTAGACTGATCCTGCCCTCCATCTTCCGGCTTCTTGGCAGAATCTCCATTCTCTCCTGCATCCACATCCGGCTGTTCCTGCCCGGCATTCTGCTCTTGCTCCGGCTCTTCGGCCTGCGCCGTAAGTAGCGCCCGGCTCCCGCTTCCGCCGATCAAAACCAACGTCAACGCCAGCGCCATGCCGCGTTTAAATCTCTTCGTAAACTCGCCCATAAGCTTGACCCCCATTACTTTTTATTCTATAACAACATTACTTGCCTAGTTAAACATAGTGTACCAAACATTTTTCATTTGGTAAATAGATAATTTTGATTTTTCTCAATAAAACTTCCCTCCCTGTTAGGACCAGGATGGGCTGGCTGCTCCGTTTACTTCCCGCATTGTTCCAGAAGATCACAGCATTGTTCATGGCTCTTATTCCTCTCTTTAGTTTAACGCAAAACGCCGCGGCATAGTCACTTCGTCCTCTCCACATCCGCAACAAACCAATCGGATATTTCTTGAGAGGATTATGATTTTTTCTTTCCTGGCGGCCCTGACCCTATAGTTTACAACCGTTATCATAAGTTCCGTCGTAGAGCCAAAATCACATTCATAGCCGAACGTCATTCCCTTTTCCAGCACAGTCTTCAATTTATAGTTCATGCTTTTTGAGGGCGGACCCCAGAAAAAATCATCTTGCGGCGCAACATCATAGCTGATACCCTCTATTTCAAATGCGCTCAAATGCCCGCAGCATTCTAACCATATATCCCTCAAGAACTGATCCACATCCTTAAGCGTCGCCGTCTCTTCCGCCCATTTTTTCATACGTTCTTCACAAAACGGCAAATGCTTGTTCATATAGCTGAATGTGTATTCCTTCCCACAATATTTGCACTTACCTTTCGTACGTTTTGCCATTCTCCGCTTCCTCCTGCCCATTGATTTTCCAATACCCTTTTCTATCGGATCCAATACGGATAATTTTTCCCGACTCTCGAAGTTTCTTTATAATACGGCTGATCTTCCTGGTACTAAACCCCAGTTCCTCGCTGATCTTCTTAGCTGTGATACCAGGATTTTCTTTCAATAATAAGACAACTTTCATATCATCGCCATTATCATCGCCATTTGGTTCTTGTATCATCACATTTTTCCGTTGTTCCACCCATGAAAATGGGAAAACTACCTTTATAAAATGCTCAGATATGTCAAAAATTGTTTTATCGTAAGCATTTAAAATACGACTCATCCCTGAACCAAGCTGTTCAACTAAGCCGACATTCTTAAACACCCGCATCAATTCCCTGTTTCTAGGCATACTGCTGCAGCTAAAAAAGTCTTCCATGCTTTGCCCCTGGATCAAACCACCGTAAGATGTAAACTCCATCCTATCACAAAAAATTTCAAATACCGGAGGGATTTCCCGCGAAAAATCGTTATGCACAACGACATTGATCAGCGCTTCCCTCAGTGGAACGGGCTCTACCAGATTTTTTTCTACCCGTTGCGTACTAGTCACCTTTGCTTTTGTTACATTTTCAATTTTCATTTTTTCCAGGACAGCATTCGTAGCTTTAATTAATGAACAATACCCATATTCTTCATTTTCTATCAAATCCACTTTATCCAGTCCGGCATATTTTGCAACCTTAATAGATACGCCATTTTCATCAGCCAAAAGATATGCAATGTAATTATACTTTCCATCAGGTGTATACAGTTCAAGGCTATTTGCAAACCGACTATTTAACTCCCCCCCGTTCCTGATAATATATTTTAAGCTGTGCAAAGGTAAGATCTTGTCTTGGTGAAGCTATATTTCGCAGTGTTGTATGAATCCTCTTTGCATAGAGTTCATCTATTAAAGCAGTGGACATAGGCTGTGTTGATGTTCCAATTCTCATATAGCATCCGCTCGGCGACATCCCTTTCCCCCTAATAAAATATAGCAGTTATTACTTTCTTTCTCCGGCTGATATCATTGATCGGCACGGCCGGCTTGATCTATGATGCATTTTTTATCTTTTTGCAAAATGTCTTATCGTATCTTTCAAATCATCACTAAAATCATTCAGATCATCCATCGTGATTGCACCTTCGTCCAATAGTGACATCATAATATAAAACTGATTCGATCTACTCATTTCACACTGAACACCGCAATCTTTTTTGTCCTCCTTAATTCGTTTCTCAAGTTCCCAAAACTTATCTGATGGATTTCCTTCTCCGCTAAGGATTTCAATATATTCTTTATTCAGTTTGTCCATGTATGCTTCTTGCCAATCAACAATTTTACGCCGAAATAATTTCCAGTCTCTCTCAGAAAATCTGTTCATATTAACCACAGTACCTCACAATCTTTCTATTACACTTATTACCAAGCTTTCCTCCTGTCTTCCTCCAGCTTCCCCAACTCCTCCATTGCTTTTAATCCCGCAAAAGTCGCCGCCCAGCCGAGGCCTAATACATTCGCTTATGTCAAGGCAGGACTAAAAATTTCTTTTACTTCTTACAAAAACCTCGAATTATTATATATCAAAATGATGGCTTAGAGCCTCATGATACTCCTGATTCATACTTTCATATGGGCATGCAATAAAAGCAGTTTTCCCAAGAATCTTACTTTTCCCTATATGTATATCCATTTTGGACAGAATATCCATTCCTATAAGAATATTACCTGTTCTATCATAGCTGACTTTCACATAATCCTTATTAATACAAACTCCTCCAAAATCAATTTCAAAATCTCTATGTTGAAATGTTATGGATTTTAATTCCATATACCTTCCAGCCTTAAATTTTTCTTTGTCTGACTCCCGCTTTTCTTTTGAGTCATTAACACCAAACGAAATTTCTTTTCTTAATTTTATTATCAGCACAATCCCTTTGTTTCACTTGCTGTGCTTTAGCATTTGATATACCAAATTTTAAAATTGGAATAGACGTATAAGGACATCCCGTATCTATTTTGACATTCATATTCTCTATTTCTGTAAGTCCCATGTTTTTTATCGTCATATTAACATCAGCCCTTATTTCATGCCTCTGATTCATTTCAAGCAGGATATATTTATTCCTCATAGTATATATCTCCCTCTAGTTCCATACTGTCATTGTATACCGGACATACCACATTGTCTTGTGTAAACAGTTTATCTGATTCTGCATTAGTTTCCTTACCTATGAACCTTATCGTATATATATCCGAATCGCTGCTTTTTACAAGCATAATCCACGTATCATATATGTCACTTAGCTGTCCTTTGTCTTGAATCTTCATTCCAATATATAAATCTTCTAAGTTAAATTTATTACCAGTCATTTCCATAGTCCAGACTCCTTCTTACTCAAACTATATTCTTTACTTAGTATACCCCCAAAAATAGTTCCTCTCAATATACTTTCAAAACTCTTTTCTTCTCTTCTTGAATACTACAAAAGCGGAAGATGCTATATCCTCCGCTTCCCATTCATCATCTTACAATACACCACCGCCGCCACTGTACTCACTGCCGTCGCGGCAATACCCGCTCCCACGATCGCCGCCGGGTTCACGCTCCCATACTGGCTCCGGTAGGCAATCACATTGACCGGTATCAACTGCAGCGACGAGATATTCAGTATCAAAAACGTGCACATCTCATTGCTGGCAATCCCTCTCGCCCTCACCGGGCCAGGCATCCTCCCTTTCCTCCTGTCTTCCTCCAGCTTCCCCAACTCCTCCATTGCTTTTAATCCCGCAGGAGTCGCCGCCCAGCCGAGACCTAATACATTCGCGATAATATTCGCCGCAATATGCTCTCTTGCCGGATGATTCTTAGGCAAATCTGGAAACAGGAAACGGATGAACGGTCCGAGCCTTCGGGCTGCCGATTCCATCATCCCCGCCGCTTTTGCGATCTCCATGATTCCCACCCAAAGCGCCATGACCCCCATCATCGTGATGCATAATGTCACCGCCTCCTTGGAGGAATCCAGCGCCGCGTTGGTGACCTCCGGCATCTTCCCAGTAAACGCTGCAAAGATCACTCCTACAATAATCATTCCCGCCCATAGATAGTTTAACATATTTCGACACTTCCTTATCTAAGTCCCATTGACTTAATATATGAAGGAACTGCCGCCTCTATGCGGTCAACTGTTTTTCGACGTATGTTCCTTTATGATCGGCGGAATCTGCCCCATCATATTGTCGATATCTTCAAACATAGCGCTCTTGGTCGTTCCCAGCTTGCGCGCCCTGTTGATATGTTTCACGACCTCCTGATATCCATTGCGCAATTGTTCAAAGAAACCGCACAATAACTGCAGGGCTGTCTTCGACTCACCGATCACCCTGGAAATCTCCGTATGCACTGTCTCCGCGCCCTCGGCTGAATGCGTGATATCGTCAAACATATCGTAAGTTTCATTTACCTTCGCCAGGCTTCTTCCCAATGCCTCCTGGGACGCCGCGATACTGCCGTTTAGCCGGTCTGTTCCATCCTCCACATCCCGGATACCGGAATCTACCTCACCGGTCAAGTTTTTGATCTCATCCGCAAGCTTCTTCACTTCTACCGCCACTACTGCAAATCCTTTTCCCTGCTCTCCGGCCCTGGCGGCTTCGATGGAAGCATTCAGAGCGAGCAAATTCGTCTGCTCGGCAATTGAAACAATACTGCTGGTACACTTCTTGATCTTTTCCACCGCCTGCTGCAGATTGGCAAATGTATTCTCCATCTCGCCAAAATGTGCTTCCACCTGCATGGAACTGTTCTTAAGATCTTCAACCCCGTTCTGGGCATGTTCAACCGACTGGGAAATGCTTTCCTTGACAGCCGAAAACTCACCGGATACCTGTTCGATACTTGAAAAATTCAGATCAAACTCCTGAAGCTTTCCCTGGAAACTTTCTGCCTCTGTCAATATTTTCCCAAAAGACTTTCCAATATTGCTCAATTCACTAAGGGAATCCACTTCCTTCTGTACAAGCTCTGTATGATAATCTTTCAAAGTTTCCATTACATGCAGTACCGGATACAGGTCGTTCGTATTCTCAGGCATTCCCTTTACACCTTGTTTCTTTCTATTCCAAAACATTACGACTCCCCCTTTACTCAAATACCACACAGGTCATGGACTGGTTGACGAACCGATTATTATAGTGCTCGCCGTATCCGACGAAACCTGCATGTGCTCCTAGCCGGCTCATATCGCTTAGATATTCCTGCATATAATGGTTCTGAGTGAACAGAAGATACCTGAACAGACAGTTTATAGAAAACACTGCCGAAACATGAGAGAAATCCTGCTGTATCTGGTGAATCGTATTCTTCACCGTGGCCCTATAATCGCCCAACTCTAAAAGGACCAGGACGTCCGAATCATTGACCTGCCGGAAACACGTCAAGGCGTCTCCCTTCACCTCTTTGATCGAAACAATACAAATATCATCCCCATTGACCTTCCCAAAAGGATTCTTAAATGTCTGCGTTGTGATTTCCTGTTCTGTAATATGTAAAATATCCTGATAAACCTGCCTCGCCGGATATCCGTTCAAAGCTCCGATCACATAATTCGCCTTATCTGTCCGCGACGCGATAAAATGATAATTTTCCATCTGGCGGTAAATGTTCTCTTTATATGCTTTTACCTTTCCATTTTGGTTCTTTACTATGCCATAGGCCACTGCATTTTCGTAAATCTTCCCGTTCGCGGACACTTTGCCCGCATCGCCTGTTCCTCCCACCAGAGAAATATTTTTCCCTTTTAATACAGAATAAATCGTGGTAAGCACGCACGCGTCGTTCCCGGAACATAAATCAATACAGATCGTATCGTTCTGCGACCCGTTTACACGCTTTACATCTTCCTGCAGACGCTCAATATATTTTACAGGCATAACGGATACTTCTTCTAATACGTTCGCCGTTGCAGTTACGCCATCATAGAATGCGACGACGCTGACTCCTTTCTCAACTACTCTGGTGTCGTAGCTCATGCCGATGCAACCGATACTGGGCACTTCGGGATAAAGCTTCTCCAACTCATCTACATGTTTCTCAAACTGATCAGCGTTAGAAAACAGCATAATAAATTGGGGCCTGCTCAATCCTCGAACCGCTTCGGTTAAATTTCCCTGCTGGCTCATTCCAAAAAACTGTCTCACTATGTGCGGTCCTCTCTTTCATCTTTGTTCCTTTACATTATATGGTATATATAGATATCGCGTCAATGTATTTTTCTCTCCTCTTCCGTACTTGACAGAGCCATCTAGTTAGTCTATACTATCTTCGGAATACCTCCGCCAAATCACCTATTTGGCGATGAGGTTTATTTGGGGAAATCCCTCATGCTCTGCATTCGGGATACCTGAATCGAATCGCCTATTCGGCGATGAGATTTAATAGGAAAGGAGTTTGATACATATGACACTGAACGAACTTCCAATCGGAAAGCAGGCGACGATCACCACTGTCGGTGGCGAGGGCGCCCTGCGCCAGCATTTCCTGGACATGGGGTTAATCCCCGGTTCTGATATCGTGCTGGTAAAATATGCCCCTCTTGGGGATCCAATGGAATTTATGATACATGGATATGACCTGACTTTACGGATCGCGGACGCCGGGAAAATCGGAATCAAGGACGTGAGGGAGTATTCCCCTAAACTTTCCGGCAACTCTGAGCCCGCCCCGCACATCCCTCACCCGGGTCTTGGCGAAGGCGGAAAGTTCCACGAGAAATCCACGGAACACCCGCTCCCGGATAGCGTTACCCTCACCTTTGCCCTTGCGGGCAACCAGAACTGCGGCAAGACAACGCTGTTCAACCAGCTTACTGGCTCAAATCAGCATGTGGGCAACTTCCCCGGCGTAACGGTAGACCGAAAAGATGGCATAATCAAAGGCCACCGGAACACGTTAATTACAGATCTTCCCGGAATCTACTCCATGTCGCCTTATTCCAGCGAAGAATTGGTGACAAGGAATTTTGTCCTGGACGAGGGTCCCAAAGGCATCATTAATATTGTAGACGCCTCCAACATTGAACGGAATCTCTATCTCACTATGCAGCTCATGGAACTGGATATTCCCATGGTTCTCGCGCTCAACATGATGGACGAAGTCCGTGGAAACGGCGGCTCCATCCGCATCAATAAGATGGAAGAAATGCTGGGTATTCCGGTCGTCCCCATTTCCGCGGCTAAAAATGAAGGCATCGACGAACTGGTCGGGCATGCCCTCCATGTGGCGAAATACCAGGAAAGCCCGGGACGCGTCGATTTCTGCAGCGGCGATCAGCACGGCGGAGCCGTCCATAGATGCCTGCACGCTATTATGCACCTGATCGAGGACCATGCCGCCAAGGCAGGCATTCCCGTTCGTTTTGCCGCAAGCAAGCTGGCGGAAGGCGACGCACGTATTCTTGAAAGTCTTGACCTGGATGAAAATGAAAAAGAAATGTTGGAGCATATTATCTGCCAGATGGAAAAGGAAGGCTGTCTTGACCGGGCCGCCGCCATTGCAGACATGCGTTTCTCTTTTATCCAGGATTTATGTGAAAATACAGTAGTAAAACCGCGCGAAAGCAAAGAACACTTAAGAAGCGCCAAAATCGACCGGATCCTGACAGGTAAATATACGGCGATCCCCGCGTTCATCGGCATCATGGGCCTGGTATTCTGGCTAACCTTCAACGTCGTCGGCGCATGGCTCCAGGGTCTTCTTGAGACAGGTATTACCTGGCTTTCCGGATTTGTAGACTCTGCCCTTACCGCTGCCCACGTAAACAGCGCGCTCCACTTGCTGGTAATCGATGGGATTTTCAACGGCGTCGGCAGCGTACTGAGCTTTCTGCCGATCATCGTGACCCTGTTTTTCTTCTTGTCACTCATGGAAGACAGCGGGTATATCGCGAGGGTCGCTTTTGTGATGGACAAACTCCTGCGGAAAATCGGTCTGTCCGGCAGAAGTATCGTACCGATGCTGATCGGCTTCGGCTGCACGGTTCCGGGAGTCATGGCAACCAGGACGCTTCCCTCAGAGCGCGACAGAAAAATGACGATCCTTCTGACGCCGTTTATGAGCTGTTCGGCAAAGCTCCCGATCTACGCCTTTTTTACCGCAGTATTCTTCCCCAAACAGGGTGCTCTTGTCATGATCGGGCTATATCTGCTGGGTATCATTCTCGGCATTTTCGGCGCGCTCATTACCAAGGGAACCTTATTTAAGGGCGAGGCCACCCCCTTTGTCCTGGAACTTCCAAACTACCGGCTGCCGGGATTGAAAAACGTTAGCCTCCTTCTCTGGGATAAAGCAAAAGACTTCCTGCAGCGTGCCTTCACCGTCATTTTCATTGCGACGATTATAATCTGGTTCCTGCAGACCTTTGATTTCCGGCTTAATATGGTGGAAGATTCCCATTCCAGCATCCTGGCTCTGATCTCCGGTTTTATCGCCCCCATCCTGACTCCCTTAGGACTTGGCGACTGGCGGATCTCAACAGCTCTCATCACCGGATTTCTTGCAAAAGAAAGCGTCGTTTCCACACTGTCCGTGCTGTTCGGGACCACAACGGCTCTTGTCGAAGCCGTCACGCCCCTAGGAGCAGCCAGCCTGCTTATCTTCTGTCTGCTCTACACTCCCTGCATCGCCGCGGTTGCGTCGGTCAAGCGTGAACTGGGCGGAAAATGGGCCGCCGGCGTCGTGGTCGGACAATGTATGATCGCATACGCGGCCGCTCTTGTCGTCCACGCGGCAGGACTTCTACTAGGACTGCACTGACTAATCAGGTTAAACATCGGCAAAAGCCGGGGGGATACTCATCCCCTTGACTTTTGCCTGCTTCTGGAAAAAGGCGACTCCATAGCAGAGGATCTGCTCATAACCATAGAGTCCCATAGCATATTTTCTTGTAATAATCTGATCGACCGCCTCGTCACAATCCGCATTCATGTGCGATTCATGAGCAGACTTTTTAGCCTCAATGATAATCACCCTGCGATGATCATCGTCCTTCAGTAAAATATCCGGCCTGCCAAGCCCCTTTTCTTTATTCGATTCCACCTCATACCCCAGTCCCACGAATGCCCCGGCCAAAAAAGCGTGGTAATAGTCTTCATGATAATCATTATAGCTTATAGTCTTCCACAAAAGGTCTGATATCGCTCTTCCCGCCGCCTCCTCATCACGATTCCAAAATGCTTCCATCATGGACTTCTGTGTACTGTTGTCTATCGTGCTCTTAAAGTATGCTACCACAGTATCCTCAAAAATAGAGGCGATCTCTCTATTCGGTATCTTCAGACTCACTGTTTCGCCTTCTTCATCCGCGTCCGCTTTCGTAAGATATCCTGTCATCAGCAGCACACTCCAAAGATTATCTTCTGAAGAATGAAGCGTATCGTAGGTTAACTCGTCTGAAATTGTCTGAACAATCGTGCCGCCGTTCATAAGAGTTTCAAACTTGTTTTTCACCTTAAAGTCTGTTCTCTTTACAAATGTCAGCAATAATCCATTATGACTGGTATTCTTCCAGTAATTCTTAGGTCTTGCATTTTTCTTCTTCTTTAATGCCGACATATGATTCATGACATCCCAGGGACAATATACAAAATGATTTCCAAATCCATACCCGTCATACCATTCCTTTATGATATCAAATTGATCCTGACAGCCGGCAACAGACAAAAGTTCTGCAACTTCATCATCCGAAAAGCCAAAATACCCTGAAAAATCCTCGTCCAGGACAGAATAAGAGGCAAAATTGTTCGTGCCGGTAAAAATGCTCTCCTTTGCAAGCCGAAGACATCCTGTAATAACAGCAAACTTAAGATATTCATTATCCTTTAACGCCGTCCCCATGATTCCCCGGATCACATCCAGCATTGCGGGATAAAAATTCTTCTCCTCGGTATCTTTTTCATTTGCCTTTGCAAGCGGAACATCATATTCATCAATGAGAAGGATCACTTCCCTGCCATAGACCGAGTACATCATGCGCATGATCGTTTTCAAGAAATTCTTGATTTCATCCTCATCAGCCGTTTTATACATAAGACGCCGGAAAATTTCTGCATCGGCTGCATTGACGGCGCTGTCTTCCATCAGGTACTCCAGTTCCTTACATAGATCCGCCGCCCTTGTTTTAAGCATTTTGTATGCACCTTCAAATGTCAACGCCTCAATATCTTTAAATGATACAAACAACACAGGATATTGATTCATCCATTTATCACAGAATTCATGATGCTCCGTAATATCCAGGCTCTCGAAAATCTCCCTGCTGTTCTTCTTTATATTAAAAAAGTTCTCCATCATGCTCATAATCAAAGTCTTACCGAACCTTCGCGGCCTGGTGAACAGCGTAACCTTATTGTCCGTATCATGGACAAGTTCATGTATGATTTCCGTCTTATCCACATAATAATTACCCGAATTCCGCAAATCAGCAAAATCCGACTTGCCGACGCCAATCTTAAAATCCATGTAGGAGACCCCTTTCCTCATTTCAATCATTCAATCATTTCCCCGCTCCGGCTCAGCTCCTCTGCCCCATTCTCCGGATGCTCCGCCTCATATGCCTTCTGCATCTGTTCCACCTCCTGCGGCGTATACTCCTCTATGGAATCTATTGTCACCCTCCTGATCTTATTCTTTTTCAGTTCCAGGTAAACTACCTCGCGGAACAAGGCGTACGCCACCGACGCAATAGGAATAAAAACCAGCATTCCCACAATTCCCATCATATTGCCCCCGATACTGACTGCTGCCAGAACCCAGATAGACGGAAGCCCCACAGAGTTTCCGACCACCCGTGGATAGATCAGGTTCCCTTCTATTTCCTGGAGAAGAAGGAACAGACCGACGAAAAGCAATGCCTGCTTCGGACTCACTATAAAAATCAACACAAACCCCAGGCTGCTCCCGATGAATCCACCAAATACAGGCACCAGCGCCGTAAACGCGATAATGATACCCACAAGCAGCGCATACGGCATCTTGAGAACCGTCATGGACACAACGAACATACTTCCTAGGATCACAGCCTCCACGCACTGCCCTGCCAGAAAACTTGCAAACGTCTTATAAGTGAGGGAACAGATTTCCAATATTACCTCTGCCTTCCGACGGGGTATAAATGCATAGATCACTTTCCTTACCTGGACATGGAGCTTTTCCTTCTGAACCAGAATATAACACGCAAAAGAAAACGCGATAAAAAAGGTCGTGACACTGCTGATAATGCCACCTACCGCCGCCACTGTAGTGCTCACCATATTTCCGGCGCCCACCCCGAAAGCGCTGATACCCCACTGAAGAATCGCGTCCGGATCGAACTCGATCTTGTCCACCCACTTCATTACTTCTACGTTCTCATTCGTGAGTTCTTCCACCCAACTACGAAATTCCGGGAGAAACGCCGCGATATTCTTGCCCAGGCTCATGACCGTTTCTGCGAGCTGCGGTACCAACACAAACATAACCAGCACTACGACGCCGATCACTAATGCTACCGTCAGAATCAGGCTGATTGGCCTTGCCAGTTTTTTTATCACCCGACCACGTTTTTCCTTGTCCTCACCGAACAATTTTTTCTCCAAAAAACACATGGGGACATTTATAACAAACGCGATAGCGCCGCCCACAGCAAATGGAAGCAGAATCTCCCACACAAATCCGATTGCCCCGAGCACAATATCGATTCTCCAAAGTCCTACCAAAATTGCGATCGTAAATACGATCAATCCTCTTATCTTTTTAAGCGTCACACGGCTCCAGTCCATATCCGTTTGACCTCCTCCCGCTTCTAAAGTATTTACAAAAAAAGAAACCGCCATACCAATTATACATTAGTATGGCGGTCATTTCTACCATTATATTACAATCAAGGATTAGTTAAGAATTAGTTCGTAATCGTCAGTTCTGTCTCTTTATCAAATACATGAATCTTCTCAGCGTCAAGAGCAAACTTAACCGTATCGCCTGTTCTTGCTTTTGTTCTTGGGTCAACCCTTGCTGTCATTGTTGAGCCTTCATAGTCAAAGTGAAGGTAAACTTCCGCACCAAGCATCTCGTATACACGGATCGTTGCTTCGATCAGAGTGTTCGGGGATTTTGCGATAAAATCAGGCTCGTCATGTACGTCTTCCGGACGGATTCCAAGGACAACCGTCTTGCCGTCGTACTTGCCGTCAATCAGCTTCTTGCTCTTTGCGTCCGTAAGCTCGATCTCTGCCGGTCCTGCCTGGAGGTAAGCCTTGTTGCCTTTCACCTTGCAGGTTGCATCTACAAAGTTCATCTGCGGTGATCCGATGAATCCAGCCACAAACAAGTTGCACGGTGTATCGTAAAGTACCTGCGGCGTATCTACCTGCTGAACGATACCAGCGTTCATAACAACGATTCTTGTACCAAGGGTCATAGCCTCTGTCTGGTCGTGTGTTACATAGATAATGGTCGTGCCTAATCTCTGATGCAGTTTGGAAATCTCAATACGCATCTGTCCACGGAGCTTTGCATCCAAGTTGGAAAGCGGCTCATCCATCAGGAATACCTTCGGGTTACGAACGATCGCACGTCCCATAGCAACACGCTGTCTCTGTCCACCGGAAAGCGCTTTCGGCTTACGGTCAAGCAGGCTCTCAAGGTCAAGGATCTTCGCTGCTTCGCGAACCATCTTGTCGATCTCATCCTTCGGAACCTTCCTCAGCTTCAGACCAAACGCCATATTATCATAAACAGTCATATGCGGATACAGAGCGTAGTTCTGGAATACCATCGCGATATCTCTGTCCTTCGGCTCTACGTCGTTCACAAGCCTGTCGCCAATTCTCAGTTCACCACTTGTGATGTCTTCCAGTCCTGCAACCATACGAAGAGTTGTAGACTTACCACATCCTGAAGGTCCTACGAAAATGATAAATTCCTGATCCTGGATTTCCAGGTTAAAGTCCTTAACTGCTTCAAATCCGTTCGGATACGTCTTGTTAATATGCTTCAAAGATAAACTTGCCATTGCTTTTTCCTCCTAATTTCCATTAGCGGCGCCGCCGCGGTTCTTTCTCTTTCTGTTACATAGTATAGTAAAAAAATTCTGCCCGGTCTATATTCGGTTTGAACAAAGATTTTTTTGGATAGTGTACAAAGTGACGAAACAGTTACTATTATTCCACCGCCTCTTCCGCTTCCAGCAGCTCCCGGTACACCTCCCGTTTCCCAATCCCCCGGTCTTTTGCCACCTGTTTCATAGCCTCTTTGCGCTCGATTCCTTGTTCCAGATAATATTCCATATGTTCAAGGATGCTCATCCGCCCCCACTTGTCCTGTTCCTCTTGCAAAATCTCCCTGCGGCTTTTCCCCTCGATCACCAGCACGCATTCTCCCCGCGGCGCCCTCTCACGATAATAGGATACCGCTTCGGCAAATGTCGCGGCGAACCGCGTCTCATGCTTTTTCGTAAGTTCCCGGCACACTGCGACGCGCCTGTCCTCCCCCAACGTATCCCGCAGTTCCTCAAGCGTCCTCAGCAAATGATGCGGCGCCTCGTACACCACCATCGTCCGCGTTTCTTCCCGAAGCTCCCCAAGCACGGCCTGTCTCTCCTTCTTATCCGCTGGGAGAAACGCCTCAAAAGCAAAACGCCTGGTAGAAAGCCCGGAAATTGTAAGCGCTGAAATACATGCCGCGGCCCCCGGCACGGATGTGACCGTAACCCCGGCTTCATAACACATTTTTACCAACTCTTCCCCCGGATCAGAGATGCCCGGCGTCCCGGCGTCTGTAATCAGAGCAACGTTTTCCCCTGCCGCAAGGCGCGCCACCAGCTTATGTCCCTTATCTATCTTGTTGTACTCATGGTAACTCGTCATAGGCGTCCGAATCTCAAAATGATTCAGCAGACGGAGGCTGTTCCGGGTATCCTCCGCTGCGATCAAATCCACCTCTTTCAAAATCCGCACCGCCCGAAACGTCATATCCTCCAGATTCCCGATCGGGGTCGCGCACAAATATAAAATTCCTGACATCTCTTTCTCCTTACTCCGACTCACATTGATGGGTTTCCGGTTCCAGCCATTCCATAGTGTTCCAATACTTCCCGGCTGTATTTCCCCTCGCTCTCATATACGATCAGCGGCGGTTCCACCCGCACCCGTGGCTTCGCCCCTCGGATTCCTTCCAAAAGAACCATATTCGGCTCCTTGTCCACATATGGATACACCAAACGCATACGTTTCGGCTCCAATCCCACCCTGCCCATTCCTGCCAGAATCTCCGCCAGCCGAAACGGACGATGCACCATATAGAACCGTCCCCCAGGACGCAGAGTCTTCGCGCCCTCCCGTAACACATCCTCCAGCGTACACAGCACCTCATGTCTCGCGATCGCCTTCGCATCCCCGGGATTTGCCAAACCATGGCCGCCGATCATGTACGGCGGATTCGTACTCACCACATCAAAAGATGAACCGCCGAACAGCCCGGACGCCTCTCTTATGTCCCCGGTCACGATCTTAACCCTGTCCTCCATATGATTATAAAGGACGCTCCGCCTTGCCATATCGGCGCTTTCCTCCTGGATCTCCAGCCCTGTAAAATGCTTCCCTTCCGTTTTTGCCGCGAAAAGAATCGGGAGAATCCCTGTCCCTGTTCCCAGGTCCAGAACACATTCTCCCGGCCTTATCTTCGCAAACGCGCTCAGCAGCACTGCGTCCATCCCAAAGCAAAAACGCCCCGGGTGCTGTATAATTTCATAATTCTTTATCTGCAAGTCATCCAGCCGCTCTCCCGGCTTCAGATTAATTGTCATCCAGCTTTGACTCTCCTTCGTTCTTTTCCAGAGCCGCCAGCTCCTTCATCTCCTGCTTCGACAGCCTGACCTCATTCTTCCGGCGTCTGAGCTTGAACTTCAGATCGCTCACTTTATACTCCCGGATCTCTTTCTCGTCATTTTCCAGGTTCACGATAACCTTTACCTGCTGCCGAAGAACGCTTAAGGAATGCACCTCGCCCCGCAGACCCTCGCTGGTCGTCACCATATCGCCCACCGCGGGCAGGCGGCTGTTCAATTCCTCGTATGTCTCCTCCTCATTCGTCAAACAGCACATCAGCCTTCCGCACACGCCGGATATCTTCGACGGATTCAAGGACAAATTCTGTTCTTTCGCCATCTTAATCGACACCGGAGCGAACTCTGACAAATACGTATGGCAGCAAAGCTCCCGCCCGCAGATGCCGACGCCTCCCCGTATCTTCGTCTCATCACGGACGCCGATCTGCCGCAGCTCGATCCGTGTGCGGAACACGGAAGCCAGATCTTTTACCAGCTCCCTAAAATCAATCCTTCCGTCCGCGGTAAAATAGAACAATACCTTATTATTGTCAAATGTATACTCCGCCTCGATAAGCTTCATCTCAAGCCCATGCTTACGGATTTTCTCTAGACAAATATCAAAGGCCTCCTTCTCCTTCTTCCGGTTCTTCTCCTCCGTCCTGCGGTCCTCGGCTGTCGCCAGCCGGATCACTGCCTTAAGCGGCTGCGTGATCTCCTCGTCCTGGACTTCCTTCGTTCCCATCACCACATTGCCAAACTCCACGCCCCGCGCCGTCTCGACAATGACCTGGTCGCCCTTTTTAATATTCATCTTTCCCGGGGAAAAATAATAGATCTTCCCCGCGGTCCTGAACCGGACCCCTATCACCTTTGTCATATCCTAATTCTCCTTTATCGTCAACAGCAGGAGTTCCATCACCAGCTCAAAATTAACATTCGCCTTCAGCCGCGCTTTCGCCTTCTCAATCCCTGTTATGATCGTCTCAATCCCCTCATATGAACTCTTCATAGCGCGATCTTTGATATAACCAATCTCCTCACTGAAAATCACCCGTTCCAGGTTCTTTGTCGCCTTGTAGAGAAGCACATCCCTGAACCAAATCATAAGGACATCCAAATAGTCCTCGATCTCAATCTTATAAGGAGAGACTCGCTTCACCGCTTCCACAAGGGCATCAAGCTCCATGGTGTCGATCTCCCGGAGCAGACCGACCGCCTCATCCTTGATCTCATTAAAATGCTCCGAATTCGCCAGCTTCGTCGCACGCCCGATATTCCCCTGAGCAAACGCAGTACACACATCTGCCTTATACTCCGGCACATGAAGCACCTGCATCAGATACCGCTTCACCAGTTTGTCCTTGACATTCCGAAGCTTAAGCATAACGCACCGCGAACAGATCGTCGGAAGCAGGCTCTCCGCGTTCACCGCAAGCAAAAATATGACCGCATAAGAAGGCGGTTCCTCAATCGTCTTCAAAAGCGCATTCTGTGCCTGTACTGTCATCAAATCCGCATCCGGGATAATATAGATCTTATATTTCCCACTGTACGGCTTGATCTGAACATCCCCTACAACCTGCGCACGGATCTCATCAACACTAATCGACCCCGGCTTCTCATGCGTCACCCGGATAATGTCTGGATGGTTGCCTCCAAGCGCCTGCTTGCAGGAACGGCATTCGTAGCACGGCCTCTCCTCCTTGGCCTCGCACTGGAGCGCCTGCGCAAACAGATTCGCCAGCAGTTTCTTTCCCGAGCCTCGCTCTCCATTCAGAATGTAAGCATGGGAAACCTGATCCTGCTCTACCGTATTCTTTATATATCGAATCATGTCATTATGTCCTACGACATCTTTAAACCCCGACATATTTCCTCCTATCGTCCTGTCCTTTGGACACATCGTGCTGTAAAGCATCCAGGTATGCCCGTGGCATTTCCGCTGCCCGTCTTGTCCTTTGGTTCTACTTCTTCTGATAAGTATATCATAAAACCACACGAATACCTAGACCAAATTCTTCCTCTCACGCCGAATTATTTCTGAAATTTTTCTTAAGGTTTCTTCATACGTCACGTTCTCAAACCTCTCCTCAATTCCCAGCCGCAGCAGGTTCTCCTCCGAAAAATCAATCGTATCCGCAAGAAAACGCCGGCACATTTCTGCGTACCGAGGCGCCATCTGGCTTCTTTCCCGAACCAGAGCCCTCTGAAGTCTCTCGCCGTCCTCCACTTCAATGTAAAGCGGAATTAATCTCTCCCTGCCAAAATATTTCTGCATTTTCTCGTAAGATTCTAACGTCCCGATCATAAGATAGTCCGCCTGTTCCTGATCGAACTGCCCGTCGTCCACCGTAAAGTACTTCCAAACCCCGCATACCGTATCATAGGCACGCATCTCAATGACCTTGCCCTCGCGCTGAAAATTCTCCAGGCATTCTTCATTTACAAAATAATATACTTCTCCCTCACGCTCGCCGCCCCTGTTCGGCCGTGTCGTATAGAGTGTCACCGTCTTTAATTCTGGAAGCCTTTCCTTTAGCCCTTTATAAATAGAATCCTTTCCAGAAGCGCTCTTTCCCATCAAATAGAATATTTTACCCATTCTCTCCTCGCTTTTTGTATACTAGCGCTTCGCCGCCTTGATAAAGCCTGCCCTACTCATTCCCTCAATCCGGAAGCCCTGTTCCTCATAAAAGCGAAGGAGTCCAACCGCCTCCAAGGATATCCTCTCTCCTGGGACGATCACCGGGCTTCCCGGCGGATAAAGGTACGCATACTCCAGCGCCACCCTTCCTTCGCTTTCCTGCCATCTGATTTCCTCTATCTTCTCTTTCTCACACCTGCCGGCCTCGTATGGCGTGACCGCCTGCTCCTGCCGGGGCAGTTCCCCTCCTCCGGGCGGCGCCTCCTTTTCTACATCCCTGAGCCTGCCGTCGATCTCCGCAAGCGCCTTAGTAAGCCTTCTAAAACCTTCCTCCGTATCGGCAATGGCGGTCATAGCAACTACATAAGTCCCCGCAGCCATCTCCATCTGCAGATGATAATCCCGTAATAATGTCTCATATAATTCCTTGCTTGTCAAATCCGTTTTTGCCGTAGATATCACGATCTTCGACGGATCATAATGGTCTGTCCGCACAAGATGCAAATGCCGTAGTTTCCCCAGCTCTTCCCTGAGATTTCCCAGTCGCACAACGTAAGGCTCGAACACCTCCGTGCTCCTCTTTTCCAGAAGGTCGACACAGGCATCCAGACTCGCCATAAAAAGATACGACGGACTGCTGCTCTGAAGCATATCCAGATACTTCCTGATGCGCTCCCCATCGGCAAATCCTCCGTTCCAGTGCAGAAGCGCCGTCTGCGTTAGGGAGGGAAGCGTTTTGTGAAGACTGTTAATGACTACGTCCGCCCCCAGACGGTTCGCCCGCTCTGGAAAATACTCGTGGAAACCCAGATGCGCCCCGTGCGCTTCATCCACGATCAAAGGAATCCCATAACTGTGCACCGTATTTGCAATGCCCCTGACATCGGAGACGACACCGTCGAAACTCGGCGATACAATGACAACAGCCTGGATATCCGGCTCCGCCTCAAGCGCACGCTCCACATCCCTTTGCAAAATTTCGCCATTCATATGGAAATCCGGATCAAACTGCGGATAGAGATATCTGGGGACCAGTTCATTCAGATATATTGCATGATACACCGATTTATGGCAATGACGCGCAATCAGTATCTTATCCCCCTTTTCCGTGCACCCCAAAATGGCGCTTAAAATCCCCACTGTGCTTCCATTGATAAGGAAATGAGTCTCTTTCGCGTCAAACACATGCGCTGCCCGCTCCTGCGCTTCTTTCAGGATTCCTCCCGCGTGATGCAGATCGTCAAATCCTTCGATTTCCGTGATATCAATCCCGTAAGAAAGCGATATCCCCATAAATGTTTCATTCCGCTTATGTCCCGGCATATGGAACCCATAATAATCCTGCTGGGAATATTCTTCTAGTCTGTCGTACAACCTCTTCATCTTCTCTGCCCCGCCTTCTATAGATCAAACATTTTACGCACGTTTTCAACTTCTTCCACCGTACATCCCACTTCTTCCGCGATCTGTACGTCCGTAAGAGCCGGATTCCCTTTTGCAGCCTGGAAAATCCTCCCTGACAGAAGTATTCCCCTCTGCGTTCCTTTCTGCATCCCCTTTTCAAGACCTCTCTGCTCACCGAGAAGCATCGCTTCCTGCTGTTTCACCTGAATATCTTCCTCATAGCTATACTACGCAACTAACATATTTACCACCTCACTGCCTTTCCGCTCCAAATAATCTGAAAGTACCCCTTGTTCGATACATTCATTGATCGCCTTTTTGATCGGTTCCTCTTCCCCCATCGCGAATATCCCTCCACGTCCAAAATGATTTTATATTATATGTTGAATCAAAAAGGTATTTTGCCGCCCCCTATTTATACAAACATAATAGTCGTACCCCCTTAACCTTGATACCATATTATCATACTTCATTTATCATTGCAATTATACGCTATGGCTTCCCAATGCGCCCAAAGGCACCGGAAGCTCTTATTCTTCCGATGCCTTCTGCTTGATACCGATCGATATACTTTTCTGACAGCCCGCTTCCCTATGCAAGAAATTCCTCCAGAATCTCCCGGATTCTTGCTTCCCTCCGGGAATCCGACTCTTGCTGCTCTTCTGCCTCGTCCTTATATCCCTTCCTTTCCTGCGTCGCTTGATTTCCCTGATCGCTTTGTTTACTCCAATTCCCTGATGCCTGCACAAAGGGGCTGGATGCCGCCTGTACGCTCTGATTCAGCAGCGGAGCCGGCTCTTCTATAGGAATCGGGATTACAGCTGGGTCCGGATCCAGTGGCGGTGTCAGTCCTGGGTCCTGGATTGGTTCGTTGATCTCACGCCCCGGCGGTTCTATTTGAGGCAGCGTATCTCGATCCGGCTTGTCCTTCCTTGGCTCTTCTTGTTTGGCCTGCTCTTCCAGTTTTCTCTCTCGTCTTACAATTTCCCGCTTGGACTTCTCCTGCCTCACCTCCTCCAAAGCTTCTTCCAAGGCTTGTCCTTCCTCGTCCGGCGTTCGTTGTACTGTAACCTGAATCTCCCTCTGGTTGTTTTTCGCATATCGATGGGCGTATGTATTTTCTAGGAAATCCACCATATACACCTTTATCACGTTCAACTGATATTTCTCATCCGATACCAGATTTAGTAAAAATAGAATGACGACGCCAGAGCCTCCTAAAATCCCATATTGGTATAGCTCCTGCCCAACGCCTTCCACATAATACGCAAGCGCCGCGCCCGCCGCGCTGAAAAATGCGCACAGCCAGATCGATGTTTTCTCCATCTGCCGCCACGAATGGAGACGAATACCAAATACTCTGTGCTCATACACATACTTTTCCACGAATGCCTGCACATTCTGGACTTTATCACTTACCATGCACGCGTGCTCGAATTTAGCTTTTACAAGCCGCATCAATCCATGGTTGCTCTTGCTCATGTTACTTGACGCCCTTACCAGACGTTTCAGCGAAATGCCAGCGATAACCTTTGCCGCAATCCCGATTGCGACGGCCGCGCCGACAAAGTAAAAAAACACTTGCTGTGCCACGATTGCCTCTAACATAAAAAGAGTCCTCCTTTTCTGAATTCACGTCACAAGATACGCTTTGCGCTCATTATAACGTAAATTTGAAAAATTGGACTCCCTAATCGTTCTTCAAATTCCGACAGCCACTTTGCAGAACTGTCCGAATCCTGTCGTTCTTTCTCCTATATTTTCATAAGCAGACTTTGGACAAGCCTTACACTATGGATGATTGCCTGCTTTTCAAAGGCAGGGTAATCCATGCTTGAACTGTTGTCAGCTTTGTCCGAAATTGCACGAATGATGACATACGAAATTTGATTCAGGTACGCCACCTGCGCGATCGCCGCGCCTTCCATCTCCGTGCACTTTCCGCCGAATTCCCGGACCAGCCGCTCTTTCACCTTCTGGTCCGCGACAAACTGATCCCCACTCACCACTCTCCCGGTAAAGGTGTGAATCTCCGGGTTCGCCTCCTCGTTCGCCTGCACTGCCGCCTCCACAAGCCGCTTATCTGCCGGAAAAGAAAAGGTATCCATCTGCGGAATCTGGCCGACCGGATCGCCAAACACGGTTGCATCCACGTCATGTTGGACTGCATCCGTTGAAATCACGATATCTCCAATATCAATATCCGCGTCCAGTGAACCAGCAATCCCTGTATTGATGAGCATATTCACACTGAACTTATCCGCCAATATCTGTGCGCAGACTGCCGCGTTGACCTTCCCAATCCCGCTTCGCACCACAACAACGTCTTTCCCGCAAAGCCTTCCTTTCACAAACGTCATGGACGCCATTGAAAGCGTCTCTTCCATTTCCATCTCTGCCTTCAGTCCTTCGACTTCATCCTCCATTGCACCTATAATTCCTATCATCCTGATCGCCCTCTTTCTTTCATGTCAAATTCGACTTTGATCCTTACACATTCCACTATGCGGACCACGTCCTTGAGACAAATCCGCAAATCCATATCGGCTGTGAATCGTATCAAGTATATCAGAATCTTTACAGAATAACTAGCATTTTCTTCCCTCTTTTGTTATAATATGCATTTGGAAGTTACTATTTACAGCCGATAGGGATTTGCAGGCAGGCTCGTCATGCTTGCATGTAAGAGGCTGACTGCAAGTCTAGATCAGACCTGCGAAGCAGGAACTATGCCCACATAAGCAGTCTCAGCTCCGCAAGGAGCGGGACGGGAGTCTTGGAGAGACGACGAATGCGCATGTGGGCATGGAAATGTAAATAGACGCCATTTGGAATCTACTGTAAAACTACATTTTATATCACAAGGAGGTTTTGTCGTATGGATTATAAACCACACGGTGTCTGCTCTCAAAAGATTCACGTTGATGTTGACGAGACCGGACATATTCATAATGTATATTTTATCGGCGGCTGCAATGGTAATCTGCAAGGAATATCCCGCCTCATCGAAGGGATGGATATCGACGAGGCGATTTCCCGTCTTGACGGGATCCGCTGCGGTTATAAATCAACGTCCTGCCCAGATCAGCTCGCCCAAGCCTTAAAGCAGCTTCGGGAATAAACCCGAAAAGCAGACGCATAGAAAGCAAAAGTAAGAGAGCTTCTTCTCACAGCTCCACAACACATACCGCCGGGTTGGTTCTCAATGTAAGGCCATCAAATATTTTTTTTGGCGCCCGACAATATATGTGTGAAGCGGTGAAAAGAAGCTCTCTTTGGGGATTGTATAGCTACACTGCGAAACGTGGATTCCACAGTATAGTACTAAGTTAAAATACGGTTAGATATAAATACCGTCTGTATAGGAACCACTGCTATCCGAATTTGCGTAATGATTACAGCATGTCCTGTAATAATATCCGGTAGGTACAGTGAGC
Source organism: Coprococcus sp. (assembly GCA_022793995.1). Taxonomy (GTDB): domain Bacteria; phylum Bacillota; class Clostridia; order Lachnospirales; family Lachnospiraceae; genus Allocoprococcus. The sequence continues at coordinate 15,698 of JAAWDY010000062.1, read as the reverse complement.
ACCTTGCTGGTACTTACCACAGCGGAGTCATACTTGGTGGCTGTCCAGCTGGTATAGGCCTGCCATCTTCCATTCACTAGTCTCTCTACTATAACTCCAACAGAAATCTTCGATACGACTGTCTGCCCAATCGTATTTCCTCCCGCAGCAATTTTTCCGGTTCCCTGTTTGACAATCGAAGAGGAACCACTTTTCAAGTAAACGCCTCTTGTCAAAGGACCGACTGTGACTTCAGAAGATTCATCGTCTGTCAGATATGAACCATCAATACATTCCGGCTCTTCCGCTGCCAGCACACGGTTACTTACTCCAATCAATAATCCACAGAACAGACACAATGTTAGTAAAATTGATAATGTTTTTCTCATGTTCTTGTCTCCTTCTCTAACCTCTCTACTATATAAACAGTTGAGCGGTCAAAATCTGACGCGTTTTTCTAAAAAAAATACAAATTTTTTAAAATTTTTTCAAATTCCGACTTTTCGAGCATGGAATTAATGGTATAAAATGCTTTTTTATATTCAAACTCTGCTACATAAGACTCTTTTTCACCCTCTATTAAGCGCTCTTTAATATGAATCGTCTGCCCCTCTACCTTTATATCATACTCGTCTATAATTTGCTCCTCTATGTCATAACTATGAGAGGCATCCATGTAACTTAAAACAATCTGATACTCAATAATCTCGTCTCCACACTGATATAACAAATATCCTCTCTTTAACTCCTCGTCAATTCCATATTCTAAAAAAATCGTCTCATCCGGTCGATACTGAAACCTCACTGGCGTGACTCCAAATTTTTCCTTTATATCCTGATATGCGGTCTCTTCCTCTCGAGCCTCAATTTTTCTTGCATCCTCCCCTTCCCTTTCGGTATTTACTTTTGTCATTTCTCTATCGCCAACCAACTGTTGTCTGATTTTCATAAGAAACGGCGCTCCTCCAATACTTGTCATTCCCATTGCCAGCACCAAGGTCGCGGCAATGACAACGAGCGCGCACGCCTTCCTGCTCCTTTTGCGGAATCCCGTGATCTTTCTGCCGAAAACATTTCCTGCATGTTCTTCCGGCACGTCTGTATCTGCGGTATCCCTCCCCTGTGCCAGCAGTTCCCTTCCCAGCCGCAGCGCCTCCTTATCTTCCTCAGACAGCCGCTCATAGGAAGCACGTGCTTCCTCAAATTCCCGGATTCCCTTTTCCAAAGCATCCTCCATCTCTTCTGGTATCGAGACGTCACGCAAGGAATCGTCAGATGCCACCTCTTCCAGAATCCGTTTTGACTCCGCCATCAACTCTGTTTTTAACATCTGTTCTAATTTTTTTTCTTTTTCCATCCAATCAGCCTCATTCTTTTGAATTCTTTTTCCTTTTCCTTGACCTTTTTCCCCGTTCTGTTTAATATGATATATGACATAATATTAATGATGGGGAGGACAGCATTATGAAACGTATTATCCTAACTGGAGGCGGCACTGCCGGGCATGTTACACCTAACATTGCATTAATTCCTCGTCTAAAGGAACTCCAGTATGATATTTATTATATCGGTTCTTACAATGGCATGGAAAAAGATTTGATCGTAACACACCGAATTCCTTATTATGGGATTTCTTCCGGCAAGCTGCGCCGTTATTTCAGCGTTAAGAATTTCACCGATCCATTTCGCGTTCTGAAAGGCTTTGGCGAAGCCAATGCTCTAATCAGGAAGCTCAAACCCGACGTTATTTTCTCTAAAGGTGGATTTGTCAGCGTTCCTGTCGTCTTTGCCGGAAAAAGGAATCACGTACCGGTCATCATCCATGAATCCGACATGACCCCCGGCCTGGCGAATAAAATCTCCATTCCTTCCGCTGATAAGGTCTGCTGTAACTTCCCGGAAACCTTAAAAGCGCTTCCGGACAAAAAGGCTGTCCTTACCGGCTCACCCATCCGCCAGGAACTCCTAAGTGGAGAGCCCCAAAAGGCCCGTACCTTCTGCGGTTTTCAGGATAAAAGGCCTGTTATCCTGGTCGTGGGCGGTAGTTTGGGCGCCGCTGCCGTAAACCGCGCTGTTCGCAATATCCTCCCTGAAATCCTAAAGGAATTTCAAGTCATCCACCTCTGCGGACGAAATAAACTTGACGCTTCCCTTAAGGATCTGGAAGGCTATGCACAGTTTGAGTATATCCAGGACGAGCTGAAAGATCTATTCGCCCTCAGTGACATTGTGATCTCCCGTGCAGGGGCGAACGCGATCTGTGAACTGCTCGCCCTCCATAAACCAAATCTTTTGATTCCACTGTCCGCCAACGCAAGCCGCGGAGACCAAATTTTGAATGCCCGTTCCTTTGAGCAGCAAGGCTTCAGCATGGTGCTGGAAGAGGAGGCGCTTTCCGATGAGCTCCTGCTCTCCTCCATCCACAAACTCTATGAGTCGCGGGATACGTTTTCCCGAGCTATGAAGCATTCTTCTCAGCAAAATTCAATCGAAACTATTGTCAGCCTGATTGAAAGCGCTGCCCAAAAGAAATAATTTTTACTAAAAATTATTTTACTAAAAAGAGCATATTTTTCCAACAGGTGTCCTTAGTGTACCGACACATTCACCTTTAGTAAATTTTCTGCCGGTATACTAATCGACGCCTGCTTTTTATTTTTCCTTATTCCATATCCAGATCCGGATCATAATGTTTTCTGACCCACTTTCTTGCCCTGTACAGAATGCTATATAAAACATCTGCACTGATCCCAAGTTCCTCTGCGACCTCCTGTGGTTTTCTGTCCAGACAGTCTACCATTGTTACCGCATCATACCAGCGTTCATTCTTCTGGTACAGTTCGTCAAGAATGGTCCGCCCATATCCGACGACCTCTTCTGTCTCAATCCGCTCTATAACAATTTCCTCCGCACTCTTATCCATGAAATGAAGATCTGACTTTTGTTCGATATCTTCATCCGGAATTTCCCGTCTTGATTTCATCACATGATTTATTGCTGCGTTTTTCGCGGTCATCAACAGCCAGGCCTGGAGATATTCCTCTTCATAGACCTCGAAATGGTTATATAGTTTCAGGAATACTTCCTGCGTGATTTCTTCTGCTACATGGTAATTATGGTTAGAGTATCGCATGGCGGTCTTGAAAACATCTGTTTTATATGTGTCGTATACTTGTAGAAAGCCGTTTATATCCTTTTCATGAGTATCCACTTTGTTTTCCCTCAGTTCTACTCTTTCCTCTTTTGTACGTCAATTATCTAACCTTTCAGTTTCGCAAGGATTTCTTCCTTGTCTTTATCCGAAAGTTTCCCCATCTTCCATCCAAAACCACATTTGTCATCCTTATAGCGCGGGATCAGATGCATATGGAAATGGAAAACCGTCTGTCCCGCGGCTTCCTTATTATTCTGCACCACATTGTACCCGTCACAGCCAAGGATATCCGTCAGCCTCGCCACCATTTTCTTAGCCAACACGAACGCCTTTGCCGCTGTCCCTTCGTCAATCTCATACAAGTCTGCATAGTGATTCTTGGGCAGGATCAAGGCATGTCCCTTTGTTGCCGGCCCAAGATCCAGGATCACTCTGAACTCATCGTCCTCATACAGCGTAGCCGATGGGATCTCTCCATTTGCGATCTTACAAAATATACAATTATTGTCCTGCATACATAAAACCCTTCTTTCTTAAAATTATATTTGAATATTCATATTACCAATGATAAACTATCCTCATGAAAGGTGGTATAACTATGATATTCTCTACAAATGAACACGAACAATTAGAACAACTTATGGCCGAAAAACCGGAAAACAAAGCCCTGATTCAGAAGCTTCTGGACTCCAATCAATATGCTGTCAGCAAGATCAGCCACGAGCTTCGTAATCCGCTTGCCTTGATCTACAGTTCTCTTCAGTTGATCGAGAAGCAGCATCCGGAAGTTCATGAATTCCGGCACTGGGGTGAGATGCGCGAAGATACTGAATTTTTAGTTGAACTCCTTCAGGAGCTTTCCGTCTATAATAACGGCAGTCATCTCCGCAAAACGACCTTCTCCTCCCATGACTTTTTCAGCCATATCTGTCTCTCCTTCGCCGCATCCTGCGTAGATACGGGCGTTGAATTTACCTCCCGGATCACCCAGGATCTTCCTGAGATCACTGCTGATAAAGTGAAGCTGCAGGAAGTCTTTTTGAATCTTTTGCAGAACGCCAAAGACGCTGTCGCCTCGGAAGGTACGATCCGTCTGGACGCCTCTTTCTCAGGTAACGAAGTGAAAGTCCTTATCTCTGATAATGGCTGTGGTATTCCTGCGGAACATCTGGAAGATATCTTCGATACCTTTGTCACCTATAAATCCGGCGGTACAGGTCTTGGACTTGCCATAGCGCAGCGCACGATCCAGGCTCATCACGGCGCTATCACTGTAGAATCCAATCCTGGCAAAGGCACTTGTTTCACTATTATTCTACCGGTCAAATAGTTTGACCGGGTGTTCTTTTGTATCTCTTACTATTATAGAAAATGGTCTTATCATTTACAAGAGCTTTATTGGCAATTTATGGAATATCACATGGCGAAATCCCCAACATTTGCTGATTTTATTCGTCTTCCTGCTCCCACTCCTCCCATATTTCCTGCTTTCGCTTATGGATTTTGCGGCTTACATATTCCCACACACCGGAACGCTCCCGCACGGCGTTCCCTTTGATCTCCTGCTCTCCCGCCCAATCGTCTAAGATCATATCCTCCTCTAATTCATATGCTTTTTCCTTTTGTTCTGGTTCCATCCTTTTTAATTCCATCTCTTTCCTTTCTAAAATCATTTCCAACGCTCGTTCAATATCATAGTTCTCTTCCATGGATGCCTTATGAAGTTCATATGCCAGATAGATCCCCTCTTTATCTTCATAATCAGCTTCCCGGACAAAGTATTCCGTCAGAATATGAAAGCTCTCCCATATATTGCTTTTCAGTCCCGGACAGTAGCAGAAATAAAATCGGCCGTCCTGCCAGAAGATGTGGGCCGCGTCAAGACTCAGGCAGTTGACGTCCAGAAGATAATTATTCACCTCGTATAATACCTGTATGAACTGCCTCATAAAGATCTCTATCATCTTATACCCCAGCTTTTCCTTCTTTTTTAAAAGCTTAAGAGAAGTTTTTCCACCAACTTCATACCGATATCTACTTTTCTCGTCTTTTCCCTGTCCTTGTACCTCCAAAAGTCCCGGCACCGCGTTTTCCTTTAGCATCCGCATCTGATAATCCTCTTCATAGACGCCGTCGGTTTCCACGATCATCCATGTATGGTGGACGCTCCGTTCATATTCTACTTTCATTGCACCACTTCCTTTGCCCAATCCAAAATCGCTCTTTTTTTTCGTATTTTCCGCTCTGGTTCTGTTACCGCCGCACTCTTCTCTACTGTCAGCCGTAGACCTTTAGAAGACGCCCAGCATCTAACATGGATGCTTTCTTCGTCTGCACTGATCTCCGAAAATGTGCTTCCAAAGAACAACATCTTTCCATCGATCCTTTCCTGGAAATAACGGGCGGTTCTGTCCTCCTTTAATTCCCCTTCCTCATGGATCAATTCGCTTCCCACTACCGCGGTCTCGTACGCCGCGCCAGAAAGGATATTTTTATCATGATAATAAAACAATATAAAGATCACCAGCATCCATACCAGGAGAACCACCGGCATAAGATATGCCATCTCTACAACTGTGCTTGCCTGACACTGCTTTCTTCTCACCATAACATCACCCCCAGATATCCCAGTGTAAGAAATGGATAAAATGGAATCCTTGTCTTCCGATTCCACTTTCCAGACATTGTCCCGATTCCCGCCGCTACAGCGGAACTCAAGAACGCTGCGCCAAGTACTGCCAGAAGTTCCCAAATCCCCAGCAATATCCCCAGATTTAATATCATCCAACTATCCCCATATCCTATGCTCTCTTTTGAACATTTGGAAAAAAGAAGGAACATACCCCCTGTTAGTATCCCTGGCGCCCATAGATACACACTGAGCCTTCCTGCCGCCAGGCAGAGGATTGCTCCGCAGGTTCCTATCGCCAGATAACCAACCGGAACCTTCTTGATTCGGATATCCGCTACTGCTCCGATCATCAGATATACCAGCAGAACCGCTTTTGCTATCTCCCGCACTTAGAACAAGCCCCCTTCCCCTTTACATCCGCGATTGGCACCGCATATATCCGTCTCTTTAGACTGCTGCAGGAAAGCGTACTGTGATAACGGTCTCCGTAAGTCGTAATATAAACGCTTCCTCCCCCCTGCATTCCCCTCATACAGCGTTCACAGGCTTGGTATCTGCTTCCGTCGGCGCTTCTAAGCGCCTCTAGACTCTCCCCGGAAACCATGCGCAAAGACGGCTCCAGATACGTACAATGATAATCTCTATGATATACCACTCCTGTATCGGTAACATAGACGATCGTCCTGTCGCTTCCACCTGAAAATCCCTGCTTCTCATACCCTGTCCAAGCCTTGATACGCATGGACTCCTGACATTCTATGGGAGGCACGGCAAAAACCGGAAACGGAAGGCGCACCTTATATTTCACTTTCAGTTCTATGATTTTACTCACCGGATTTATATAGGAGCCATTACAGTCAATCCCACTGCTGCCCCCGGAAACCGTACTTCTATCGAGTCGATCCACTCCAATTGAATTCACGATATCTGCTTCCAGCTCTGCCGGAACGATAATCGGTATTTCAAAAAGCTTTTCCGCCGCCTCTTTTCCTGCCTGCTGCATCCCACACTTCACCGCGGACTGCACAGCCCTTATTTCCAGCATCCAGATCAGACAGACCGCCGCATAAAAGAACAGCTGAATGCAAAATACGGCTTCTACCGTGATACTGGCTCTCTTTTTCCTCTTGCTTAGTTTCTTCTTGGAGGCAGATGCAGATGCCTTTTCCATATTACAAGAAAGTTTTTTATGTGTGAGATCGACCCCGCCCTCCTTTCTGCCAAGTTTTATTGTGTTTGTAATGTTTGTGATTTTGTGATTCAAAAAAATAAGGGTTGGAAAAGGCATCTGTATCCACCTCCTTTGGGCTGCCTCTGTTGTTTCTAATGGTATTGATAAACTGTTGTAAATTCGTATCGCACTTCCCGTCTCAAAGGGCAGGTCATATGGAACCTGGCTCCCGTTAGACAGTAATCTGCTTGAAAATACGTCTGTCCATATACGGTCTTCATGTTCTGTTCTACAAGGTCCAACGCCCTCATAGACAACTCTTCTTTTCCTTTCATCAGCAGAAGCGCCTGAAGATACTGTCCATATGAGAATCCCGTCTCCGCTCCCGCTCCTTCCTGCACCGACGCAGCATCCTTTAGATTCATCAGACCTGTCAGAGAAATCTGCCACGTCTGGGCAGTCTTTGCCAGAGGGACCTTCTTGCCGTCAAGCAGCGTCCTAACATCCACGACCGCCTCGCCGTACGCCCAAGCTAAAAGGAGCGCATGCTTTACTACGGTAGTAATCCCGGGTACCGCGAGCAGCGTGCAAAGCGTTCCCGCTAAAACTTCCGCCTCCGCCTGTTTTGTTGTATCCGTCAAAAGATATGCATAATTTGCCGCACACCGGATCATACAGATCTTATTTACACTTTCCTCCAAGTTTTCTGCATCGCTTGACCTTCCTGAAAGCAGATACTCCATTTCATACGCAAAAGCAGTATCTTCTTTTTGGTCCACAGCATTTCCAAATGAATCTGCGAGATACAGATTGAAAAAAATGGCGTCCGCACCGCTGTCCTCCGGCGCCTTAAGGCTTCCATACCCTTTTCTTAAGTTCCGGTGCGATACAGTATCAGAGAGTTCTGTGGTTTTCTGTGAAAGCTTGAATCCCTCCGGCAAAACGATATTAAGCAGTCCGCCTGCGCGCACCTGGGAAACCGTCTCCAGAGGATTATCCTCCTGCAAAAGACCCTGTTCTTCGTCCTGAAGCATCTGTTCCAGCTCTACACTCGTCTCTGTATTCTCTTTTCCGTATTCTTCCGTCTGTTGTTCCTGGTCTTGCCACAACGGAATATTTCCCGTAAGATCGCCCAGCGCGGCCGCGCCTGTCTTCTCCTTCTCATACTCTACTGCCTGATGATAGAATGGACGTCCATTCTCATCTGTCAGATACCTAACCGCCTCTGTCGTGATCTGCATGTTTTCTGCCCCATAAAAGGACAGTCGGTTTAAAACAGCATCTTCCGACATGGTTCCGGATTCGTATGTTCCCTCCAGTGCAAACACCTCGTATTTCTCCAAAAGTTCCTTCTGATATTCCGCAAACACGGATTCTGTCGCCCTTCCGGCATCCGCTCTTTTTTCATTCTTCAACACCTGAATGGACGCGCTCTCCAGGGCGGCTCCCACCAAGGCGAGAAGAAGTAGGAATATAAGACTGAGAAACGCTGTCAGCTCTCCGCTTACCATTTTTTTCATCTCTGTACACTCACATTTCTGAAATAAAATATTCTATCGCTCCTATAAGTTACTTTAGATTCCCGAACTCTCGCTCGTTATCTTTTCAAAAATGGATTCCACCAAACTGGTTAGCTGCGACTTAAAAATAATAACCAAACCAATAATCACAACCAATACCAAGATCAGTTCAATGACTGAAATCCCCTCTTCATTCTGCAGGGCATACTTAATACGTATCCACCCTGTTTCTCCCATACGTTTTAACTTTTTCATCCTCTCACCTCCCGCTACAACTGAATTGAAAGAAACGCCGGCACGACCACGATCGTCAGAACAATGATAAGCATCAGGAGCATAGGCGCCAGCAGCTTTGTACCTGCCTCCTCTCCCAAACGTTTGGCACGGCTTTTCCGTTCCTCCATCGCCTGTACCGCTTCCATCTGCAGCATCTCTGAAATCCCTTTTGTTCCCTTTTTCAAGTTCTGGGCCAATAAAACTCCCAGCTTCATGTAAGGTACAAGCCCGCACCTTCTTGCAAACCGCTCGTAGCACTCTGCCTCAGGAACGCCGCTCTTCAATTCTACATACACTGCCAAAATCTCCTCATATGCCGCCCTTTCACGTCCCGTTTCTTTCTTTTTCTCTTGATAATCTACGGCAATCTTCTTCCACACGTTTTTCGATGTCATTCCTGCCCCCATCAGCATTGTGAACTGACTGATGATCTCCGGATAATCCAGAAGCATCTGTTCGTTTCTGTCCTTCCTCTCCCTGCTTTTTTTCTCTTTCTCCAGGCAGATTAGAAGAACGCTCCCTATCATTCCAAGGAGCAGGATCGGCATGGCTTTTCCCGCCTGGCTCCGTCTCCATCGGACGCTCTTTCCGTCCACGGACACCGGAAGTTCGATAAACCTATCTTCCCGGGACTCCTCTTCCAAAGCGCTCACCATACGCAGCACTTTTCCTCGAATCCCCTCTTCTTCTTTCTCCCCTGCAAATACTCTCACTGTCGTTTGAAAGGCCGACTCTATGCCTTCATAGCGCAAGATTCCAGTCACTAATACCAGTATCCCTTCTCCATTCGGATCCTCCTCCATGATTGCTTCTTGATTCAACCGTCCAGTCATATCCACAACGTCATATCGGCCAAGCTCCCACAAAATGGAAAACGGATATCCCTCCAGCTTGTCTGGAAGATATAGATCCTTCTCTACGTAGTCCGCGGATTCGTTATCCCCCAGGATCACTTTCTCTAGATCAGTCATCGCCTGTTTCTTAAGTTTTTCTACTTCCTCCGTACCGTAGATCCTCGGGAAAACCTGGATTGCAACATCCTCTGTATCCTCCCCTTCGATCTGCATCTCAACCTGTTCTTCCTTTCGGGAACCTCCGTAATCGGACCGCTCAAGGCGGAGACTTCCACTCTTTTTGCTATCCATCCTTCCAGCCGCTTCCACTATAACGGCGGTCGTCGTAACCAGAAACAGGAGCAAAAAAATCTTTCTGACAAGCTCCTCATGCGGATGGAGGGAGAGCTTTTTCCTTCTTATAAGCCAGGCAGCCGCAGCAAGCGCCAGGTACATTCCCGCACAAATCAACATAGATCACACCTCAATCTCCACAATCCTACTGCCAAGTTTCCATGCCCCCAAGTACATCGCAAGACACCCGCTCATAAAACAGACCCCCACAAGGTTCCCATAAAGGGCGTCCATAAACTCAGGGAAACTTACATGCATATAGGCGATGATTCCAAAAGGTATTCCTGCCATTACCTGGAATTCCAGTTTCTTTGCCGCGATCACCGTCTCTATTTCCCGCTTTACATCCGCCTTATCACCCATCTGCCGGACGGCATTCTTGATGATAGCGATACTGTCTCCGCCGCTGCGCTTTGCCAGAATAAAGACCGTCACAAACCCGTCCACTTCCGCAAGCTTAAGCCGGGCTGCAAACTCCCGCCATGACTGTTCCGCTGTCACATTCACGTTCATCTGTCTCACCATATAAGTAAATTCCTTCACGATCACGCAGTCCTTTCTGTACATGGTCTGCAAGTCGCGTTGTACTTCCTTCACAGCATTCTCCATCGAATATCCTATATTCAGTTGTGCCGCCAATGACTGTAACGCGTCCTGAAACTGCCTCCCAAATTCCTGCTGCTTTTTTCTGACCGCGCTTTCCACGCACCGGCGGAAATACAGGACTCCAAGCGGCGAAATCACTGCGACGGCCCATAGACTCCGATAGAACAGGAATGCGATCGCCGCCGTTATCATCACGCTTTTCGCCGCGGCCGCAGCGTACTCCTTTTTGCTAATACCCCGAAGCCACAAGCTTTTCTGTCCTTGCAAGAGGCGTGCACTTCACCCACTCCCCTTTGACTTTTCCGCCTTCCGTTCCCTTTTCGTGAAAGGTAAATAACGGCTGCAGCTTAATCTCATCTTTCTCACAACCAAGTACCTCCATAATCTCCAACACTTTTCTGCTCTTGTCCCTAAGACGTCCAAGATGTACCAGAATATCCACGCCTGCCGCGATCTGCCGCTGTACGGCAGGGAGAGGGATCTCCATTCCCATCAGCACCATTGTCTCCAGCCTGCTCAGCATATCCCTGGGACTGTTAGCATGTCCTGTACTCATAGAGCCGTCATGCCCTGTATTGAACGCCTGAAGCATATCCACGGCCTCCCGCCCTCTGACCTCCCCGACGATGATCCGGTCCGGCCTCATACGAAGAGCCGTACGGATCAAATCCCGGATACTGATCTCTCCGCTTCCCTCGACATTGGCGTTCCGCGCTTCCAGGCGCACCAGATTCGGCAGCTCGCTAATCTGCAGCTCCGCATTGTCCTCAATCGTAATCACCCTTTGCTCTTTCGGGATATAATCCGACAGCACATTCAGGAACGTGGTCTTCCCGGAGCCAGTTCCACCGCTTATAAAAATGTTATACCCCGCCCTTACCAACCGGATCAGAAAATCCGCGGCCTCCCGGCTGATCGCCTCCAGCCGTAAAAGCTGCTTCATAGTAATCCTTCTGGATGGGAACTTCCGGATCGTAACGATCGGTCCGTTAATCGCTGCCGGCGGAAGGACGACGTTCACTCTGGAACCGTCTCTCAGCCTTGCGTCCACGATCGGAGACGCCTCATTAACGATTCGATTGCAGTCTGCTACAATCTGCTGCACCACATCTTCCAGCCTTCCCCGGGAAATAAACTTCTTATCCGAACACAGAATCCTTCCTCCGCGTTCAATAAAAATATTCTGCGTCCCGTTAATCATGATCTCGGTTATCGTCTCGTCCTCAATCAATTCCTGCAGAATATCCAGTTTCCGGAATGCATTGAACAGCTCTTTTCCCAGCTCAGCCTTCTCCTGGAGCGGTATAAATTCCTTCCGGGAATAATCTTCCAATACCTGGTGGATCAGTTCCAAGAGTTCTTCATCTGACGCCTCCTGCGACATATCCATGCGGGATAATACCTGCTCATGAAGCTGTTCCGCCCTCAGCATGTCTTCTCCCCTTTCCGGTCCGCTTCCTTAGTTCGTCCGCCGCGTCCCGCGCCGCCTGTCTGGCGGGCTTATCCATGTTAATATAAATGGTACGCACATCCAGCTTCTGCAACCGAAGGACTTTGAGCATATACTGGTACTGCGCCATCTTCGCCTTCGCATACACATCCCCTGTATAAGGGAACAATATCCAATCGCACAGCTTTAGAACTGCAAAAAGATCAGATACCACATCCCCGATATCGAGGATGATCGTCTCGTAGACACTCTGCCTAGCCAAGCGTTTAAAAAAGAGCTCCCATTCCTTGGCTTCAACAGTCTTAAGATCCGTCCATACTTTCATAGGCGGGACATAATCCAGGCTTCCCATCTGCCGGACGATCGTGGATATCCGCACACTGATATCACTGTTGTCCTGCCTTGCATAGTACAAAAGATGGGACAAATCCTGCTCACCTTTGTCTTGAAAATATCCTCCGATCCCTGCATACGCTTCCAGATTCAGATACAGTACATTCTCCCACTGCGCAAACATCCTGCCCAGCTTTAGCGCCAGGGTCGTCCTCCCAATACGGTGGATCGGGGAATATACCCCCAGAATCCTTCCCTTTCTTCCCGTCCTTCCTTTTATATACGATGTCGGAAGAGGGTCGTCCTGGCATACCTGTAGGATTCCTGCCGCCAGGCGGTCCGCCGGCTGATATTTTCTAAGTTCTTGTTCTTCTGTTCCCAGGTCCGTACAATGCTGCCTGGTTAAAACGATCTGTTTCTTAACCCGAATCTGCCTGCGCTCCTCGTACGGGATGTCCTCACTGACCAACAAAACCTGAATCTGACCTGCCTCTATCAGTTTGTCCACCATTGTAGGAGAAGAACAAATCCTGACCCCTGCGGAAATCTCCTTTCTCATGAGCAAAAGCTCCGCGAGCCTTTTTGCATACGCATCTTCCGGGTCACAAATCAATATTTCGCCGTTACTATTAATACCCTATTCCTACTCCTTTCCGACGTCTTAAAACGCCTTGAAATATAACGCCTTACTACTTTTTTGAATCATCTGCCGAATTGGCAATGAAGGATGTCTGACATCCCTAATGATACAGAAGCCTGCAGGATACAAGCACTGTAAATATGTTCTTGATTGATAACTCTCACAACATCTTTCTTGTAGAATGTATTATAGTATCAAAAAAATTTTCTGTCTATAGATTTTCAGCAAAAAATTTAGTTTTGGGTAACACTTACATAAGCTGATAAAACATAACACCATAAAGCAGGCACACTCCCGGAACCCCCAGCGTGCCTGTCGTTAAAAATGAAATAATATTAAGACCTACAGAAACAGGAATATTCCTGTAGTCAAGAAATTGATTTACAAAAAATATGATTCCCATGCCAACAATAGCGCGTACAACAAAATTAACCAAAAACGGAGGCCTTTTTTTATCCATCTGACCGATATCCTTTCCGAGTGCGGACTAACCTTTATACTATTATATGTTGTGAAGGTCAAAAAATGCCACATGGATATAGCCTGATGCAGACTTCGCTAAACCCCGATCACGATCTCCCTCCCCGACCGCTTATACCTGCGGCACGCAACGCCGGCCCTCCCAAACATCAGCCTTGACGCTTTTACCGAATGGGTATCCGCATATTTGTCGCTGTCATAAATCACTTCCTTGATTCCGCACTGGATGATCGCCTTCGCACACTCATTGCAGGGAAACAGCGATACATACAGCTTAGCGCCTGCAAGGCTCCCGCCTCCATAATTCAAGATCGCGTTCAATTCACTGTGTACGGTGTACACATACTTTGTCTCAAGCGGCTCCCCTTCCCTGTCCCAGGGAAATTCATCGTCCGGGCAGCCTCTCGGCAGCCCGTTATATCCCATGGATAAAATCTTATTATCCGCGCTCACAATGCAACATCCCACCTGCGTATTCGGGTCCTTGGATCTTTTCCCCGACAGCAGCGCAACCCCCATAAAATACTCGTCCCAGGTAATATAATCCTGCCTTTTCCCACCCATTGATTTCTTCCTCCTGTAAAATCATTCCATCCGTTAAAGCTGATTTGGGTTTTTTGCCTCTTCATTTAGCCGCTGCGCGACCCGTGTCACATAGGACAAAAGCAACTCATACATATGCTCATACTGCTCTTCCGTCTGCCCGTAAACCGAGGGAATCTCCTCCCCTCCTCCTACATACTCCGGCAATGTACAGACATCGGTAAACTCCGGAAAATCGCTCTGTATCTTACTCTTCTGTGATTCCTGCATCGTAAGCACAAGCGTGTCCTCCCCGGAAAGTCCCTCTGGAAATGCGATCGTTTCATAGCCGTCCCACGCGATATTATGTCTCTTCATCAGTTCCTCCGCCCGTGGATTTAACGGCTCAGGAAACAAAACCACTATCCCGCGTGAAACAATCCGATACTCCTGGAGAAGAGGCTGTTTCCTCATAAGCGCCGCCGCAATAGGCGCCCGGCAGTTGTCGCTGTTGCTGACAAACACAATCTGCCTGTATTTCTGAAGGCAGGTAATATCCTCCGCCCGGATAATATGGTGTCCTGCCGCCTTCCCCAAACGGTTCATAAGCGCGGTCCCAATCCCTGACTGGGGAAACGCCTCGCTGTAAATGTACTGGACATCTTCTTCGTCAAATTCCCTAAGGATCTTGTAAAGACTCCGCGCCACTGCTTTTTCATTCTCTCTCGGGCCAATATTCTTTATGATTCCTGTGGTATATAGATCAATCGTTTCACTCGTAGCAATGATGCCGATCTGATATCCAAGACGCCTTTGCTCATATGCGATCTGCCGGATGGCCTTTACCGCTTCCCCTGGCCTGCCCTCCACGATAATCAGTTCTGCCTTCGGCGCATAATGCCGATACTTCATTCCCGGCGCTTTCGGTGGACAAGCGCTGTCGTCCGTAAGAAGGGTCTCGTCCACCGCCACCTCCGGAAGCACCAGCTCCAGCATTTCCCGAGTCACTGCCCCGGGGCGCAGGATCATGGGAGGAACCACAGTCATATCCAAGATCGTTGACTCCACTCCAATATCCACACTGCCGCCGTCCAGGATCATGTCAATCTTACCGTCCAAATCTGTCTCCACATGTTTTGCAGCCGTAGGACTTGGCCTTCCCGACGCATTGGCGCTCGGCGCCGAGATATAGCCGCCGCCTGCCAGGATCAGTTCTCTGGCGATCTCATCCTCCGGCATTCTGACAGCGACCGTATCAAGCCCGCCGGTCGTTTTGTATGGAACCTTTTCACTTTTACGGAAAATCATCGTAAGCGGACCCGGCCAGAAATTATCCGCCAGCGTCTTTGCCGCAATCGGAATATCGGCGGCAATCCCGTCCAGCTCTTCAAGCCTCGCGATATGCACGATCAACGGGTTATCCGACGGACGCCCTTTGGCGGCATATGTCTTCTCCGCCGCCCTTTCATCTAACGCATTCGCCCCCAGCCCATAGACTGTCTCTGTCGGAAATGCAACTAGGCCGCCGTTTTTCAATATCTCGCCGGCCTGTTCGATGATATCCATGTCTATTCGATTTCGATCTATTTTGTATATCTGCGTTTTCATATTGTCCCTCGTTCACGGGCTTTCGCCTCGCACTGTTTCGCTGTGCCGCTCTAGGCCGCCGCTGGTCCCTACCCACGGGCTTTCGCCTCGCGCTGTTTCGCTGTGCCGCTCTAGGCCGCCGCTGGTCCCTACCCACGGGC
>JAAWDY010000061.1 GCA_022793995.1 Coprococcus sp. | reverse complement strand
TGAAAAAATTGCGGAATATGCAGGACTTCCTCTTGACGAAGTAAAAAAATTGAAAGCAGAGCGGACAGCATAAAACAAAACCGTAGGCCGGGAATCTAAAAACAGGTTCCAGGCCTTATTTTTTGCCCTGATATGTAAATTTTCTGTGAACTTGATTAAAAAGTCCTTTACAAAACGTTTCCGGACAGTCCCGAAAAGAGGTATTGAATCTATGTATGAAGACGGGGGCTTTGTCAGTCACTTAGGAACCTCTGATACGATCGAAATTGTGAAGAGGGCCCAGGTGGGTGATAAAGAAGCGGAACGTATTTGGAACGCGATGATTTATCAGATTGGAAAATATATCGGTTCAATGGCGTGCGTCCTAAAAGGAAAAGTCGACGGGATTCTCCTGAGCGGTGGAATCGTCCATAATGAGGAATTGGTGGAAAAATAAAAGATGACTGTGAATGGAGCGCACCGGTTTTTGCATATCCGGGAGAGTTTGAAATGGAGGCGATGATTGCCGGTGTCACCCGCGTTTTAAACGGAGAAGAGGAAGTAAAAGAGTATACGGGAATCCCTGCTTGGAGGGGATTTGAGGAGAGTTAGCAAAAGGAGAAAAAGATGAGTGATAAAAAAATGGGCTATAATCCGAATAGTATGAATTTTGGCGCAAAAGGATGGCTATTTTGTTTATTCAGCGCTTTGGTATTCTTTATACCAACAGCGCTCGGAAGCACCTGGCAGATGGCGGTAGTATATTGGGAGGCTGCCTACGGATGGAATCAGGTATTTATTCTTAATATGGTAACAGTAGGCGGGCTATTTACTGTAATCGGAGCATTTCTTTGTGGGATTCTGGTAACCAAAAGATCGCCAAGAAAGCTGGCTATTATCTGGTCTGCGGCGTATATCATATTTCTGGTTATTGTAGGACTTAGCGAGTCGCTTCCATTGACATGTGTCTGTATTGTGGCGGTTACTATGTTCGGAAGTAACTGGTGTTATAACTTGAATCCGGTTATTGTTTCTAACTGGTTTCCGCGTAAAAAGGGTCTTGTCATGGGCATCGTAACCATGGGGATCCCTCTTGCGGCGGGAATTACTACAAAAATATTGACATGGGGATTTAATAATTTTGGGATACGTCTTATGTTTATTCCTTATGTAGTCATGGCGGCAATCGCGTTAGTAGTATTGATTTTATTTGTCACAGTTCAATCCGGATAACGACAGAAGTATGACAATGGAACGCGCGATTGAAGAAAACAAAAAAGCATTGGAAATGGACGCCAAAAGTTCGTGGACCACGAAGCGTATTTTGCAGACAAAGGAGGTTTGGATCATTGCTTTGTCTAGGGGAACACAACTTCTTTATGCGGGAGGCGTAATGGTGCAGATGATCCTGGCGTTCATGGGCAGGGGTTATGAATTAGAAAAAGCGGTTAATCTTATGCTGGCAACCGCGATCTGCGCTATGGTAGGAAGCTATCTGATGGGCTATGTGGATAATTTGTTAGGAACACGCAGGGCGATTCAAATTACATCCCTCGTGCAACAGCACTCGGGACTCGTGAACCTAATCGCCTATTCGGCGATGTGTTTCATAAAGTATATATCATGGGGATTGTGGGTTGTTTCCTGTTGATTTGGGCTCCGGGATTATTACTTTATGTAGGGTTATTTTTAATAGGAAGTATAGTCGGAGGAGCAGCGAATTTTTCAGCCTCTCTTTGTGTAACCTATTGGGGACGTTATAATTTTAAACGGGCATATGGATTAATTCAGCCTATTATCCAGATCATAGGAGCATTTGCATCAGCATTCATGGCAACACTGGCGAATCACTTCGGCGGCTATAATGCATCTTATATCGGACTGGTTATTGCAATGGCAGTAGGATTTATAGGATTTAACACGGTTAAAGACGGCAGTTTTGTACAAAGACGAGAGAAAGAATTTGCAGAGGAGGATGCGAAATCCGCGTAATACAAAATAGAAAATTTGTTTATCAACGTCAAAAAGTTAGATACCAAGGGTGAAGAATTAGCAGTTTATATATTAGACGAGAACTGTCATCCAGGCGCTTGGGGGAAAATGAGAGTTTCCCACAGGAAATTAGATGAGAAGGCGTCCACAGATTTCCAGCCAATTCAGCCACATGATGAAATCCAGAAACTGAAAGAGGGAGAAATCGTCCCGGTTGATATCGAAATCAATCCACACAGCAGAATTTGGCATAAGGGACAAAAAATCTGTGTTCAGATTGCAGGACGTTATATCAGGGACGACTGGTTTGAACCATTGAGCTGGGAGACAAACAATAAAGGACTGCATGTGATTCATACAGGCGGTACATATGATTCTTATCTGCAGATTCCTGTAATCCCGCCGCGTTATCAAGATGGAGATTACATTTATAGATAGTGGAAATTTTTCGCTCAGATCTTTAATTCTGATGGAAACATTCCTGGAGGTATGATAAAATGTTCCCGTAAACCTATTCCGACACGCCCCCTTAAGGGAAGGCTGCCGGAACCGATAAGGGAGCATAATCAGATGAAGATTCACGAAAAAATGAAAAAGCCGATACTGGAGGCTAAGTATCTGAATGTGGAGAACACGGACAGATACCGCCCCATTATCCGGCTTTTTTATTTGAAATATGAGAAGCTAAAATACTGGATGTACCAGGAAGAGGTTTTTGAGGAATTAAAAGAAGATCCCTATTTTGCGGAATATACGATGGAACAGTGCCAGCAGGATTTGGCGGCGCTCGCGGCATGGGGAGACTTATCCACGATCCAGGACGCGAGAAAAGCGGCTACGATCGAGGAATTCAAGAATAAAAAGTTCCGCTATCAGCTGACTGAGACGGCTGTCGAGATCGAGAGAATGGTGATCCGCATCGAGAATCTATTTATCGAAGGGTCCTCACTGGAGCCGACCCTGCTTGAGAGGCTGCGGATCAATATGGGAAAGATAAAAGAAATGTCGCTTAAGGAGGACGAGCGGTTGTACGGCTGGTGGAACGACCTGAATAATGATTTTATCCGGCTGAATCAGAATTACCAGGATTATATGAGGGAACTAAACAGTGTGAAAGCGGAAGAAATGATGAAGACGAAGGAGTTCCTGGTGTTCAAGGACAGGCTCATCGAGTACCTCCGTTCTTTCGTGAAGAGCCTGCAGGCGAATGTGGCTGTGATCGAGCAGCAAATTCGAGGTATAGAGCCGGAGGTGGTGAAGAACGTACTCCAAAAAGTGACGGTCTACGAGCTTTCGATTCCAAGGATCGACGTGGAAGTGGATGAACAGATGATCTACGATAAGATGAAAGGGCGATGGGAGAGCATTTCCGAATGGTTTTCCGGAAGGGCAGGGATGGAATCCGAGGCCGGGAAGGTATTTGACACGACAAACGAGATTATTCGGAAGATCACAAGATACGCGACACGAATCAGCGAGATGAGCAATCAAGGCTCGAACAGGCGGGAGGAATATAAAAAACTGGCGCAGATGTTTGGAAAATGTAAGGATATCAACGAGGCACACCGTCTGTCGGCTGTGGTGTTCGGCATAGAAAAGCCGCTGCATATAAAAGGAGAACTCCGCAGGGAGACCGACAGTATCAACAGCGGGGTATACGATGAAAACCCACATGTCGTGACAATTTCCCCAAGGGTACGTACCTATAAGGAGAAGGCGAAAAGGAGCAGCATAATCGACCGTTCCAGGGAGAAAGAAGAGACGCGGCTTGCCATGATACGGAAACTTTCAGAAGAACGGGAGCTTTTGGGCAGCTATATCCGGGACGGGAGGCTGGAATTTGCAGAGCTTCCGGTAATCGAACCGCATGTACGGG
Source organism: Coprococcus sp. (assembly GCA_022793995.1). GTDB lineage: Bacteria > Bacillota > Clostridia > Lachnospirales > Lachnospiraceae > Allocoprococcus. Next base: position 28,407 of record JAAWDY010000061.1, on the reverse strand, counting down.
ACATGTTCCTTCTGTGGCTTTCCAAAGCGCTGGAGAGGAAAAACCATCGGGCCAAAACCGAGGACGGCCGGATTTACCATATTGAGAAAGATGAGGTAAAAGGATACTGTACGCTGGAATGTACGGACGGGACCTTTCAGATGCCTGCTTACACGATCGTGTTTGAAGAAGGAGAGTAGTATGAGAACGTTGGAAACCTTGCTTAGCAGCCGATGGATCCTAAAGTCCAGGGACCGGGAAGCGTATTACCAGATGAAAGAAGCGCTTGCGTCAGGCGAAGAGAAGAAATTTCTCATGGAAAAGATGGGATATCAGGTTCTCGTAAATCCGTATATGATTAAAGTGGAGAAAATGCCTGCGATCCCGGAAAACTGGATGGGAATTCTCGAATTTCGAGAACCCATCGAGTATATGTTCTTCTGCATTGTGCTGATGTTTCTGGAAGACAAAGAGGCTCAGGAGCAGTTTGTCTTATCGGAACTGACCGAATATGTCCAGAGCCAGTATGATCAGGAGCAGATCGATTGGACTGTGTACCGGTACAGGAGGCATATGATTAAGGTGATGAAATACTGCGTATCCTGCGGCATCCTGAATGTAGACGACGGAAGCGAAGAAGGCTTTGCAAGAGATGATGCGAGTGAAGTTTTGTATGAAAATACCGGTGCTTCACGTTATTTTATGAAGAATTTTACACAGGATATTATGGGATATACCACTCCAAAGGATTTTGAGAGGGAGGAGTGGATTGATGTAAATGAAGACCGCGGCATTGTGAGGAGACAGAGGGTATACCGGAAGCTTCTGATGTCCATGGGAATGTACAAGAGCGCGGACACGGAAGAGGATTTTGCCTATGTGAGAAACTACCGGAATATGATACAAAGTGAACTTACGGAATTATTCGACTGTGAGCTTCAAGTACACAAAAGCAGCGCCTATCTTGTTCTTGGCGAAGGATGCAGGCTTGGGAGATGTTTTCCTGAGGAAAATACACTCTCCGATATCGTGCTTTTGGTCTTTCAGGTTATCCAGGAGAAGGTAAGCGCCGGACGAATCCAGGTTCCTTTGGATGAGCAGATCCGGATTCCGAAAGAGGCGTTCCGCGGGATGGTGGATGAATGTAAGGAGCGGTTCGGGCATGGCCTCAATAAGACCTATCGGGAAATGACGTTCGCGGAATTCTACCGGGAAGTATCCGCGTATATGCAAGAACTGGCGCTCATAGAGGAAGCGTACGACGAGGTGAAAATAAAGCCTGTGGCGGGAAAAATACTGGGGAAATATCCGGATGATTTCCTGAAAAACGGAGGAAGAGATGAACAGTAAATGGCAGATCAATAAGGTTGGGCTGATCGATTTCTGGTATTATGATGAAGAAGAATTTGAGTTTGTGGACGGGCGCATGTTGCTCCGTGGTGCAAACGGTTCGGGGAAATCTGTAACCATGCAGAGCTTTATCCCGCTGCTTCTTGACGGGAATATGCGCCCCGAGCGGCTGGATCCATTCGGCTCCCGGGCGAGAAAAATAGAGAATTACCTCCTGGAAGAAGACGACGAACGAGAGGAACGGACGGGTTACCTGTACATGGAGCTAAAGCGGCAGGAAAACGAGGAATACGTAACCCTTGGGATCGGACTGAGGGCGCGCAGGAATAAGAAACTGGAATCCTGGTATTTCTGCATTACGGACGGCAGGCGGGTGGGGAGGGACCTGTTCCTATATAAGGACGTCAAGAATAAGATCACCTGTTCAAAAGGAGAACTGAAATACCGGATCGGGGATGGCGGGAAAGTGCTGGAGACACAGGGAGAGTACGCCCAGTGCGTCAACCGTCTTCTTTTCGGGTTCGAGACGCCGGAAGAATACAAAGAGTTTCTAGATCTTTTGATCCAGCTGCGTACGCCCAAGCTGTCCAAGGATTTCAAACCCACGGTCATCAATGAGATTTTAAGCAGTTCCCTCCAGACCCTCTCCGAGGACGACCTGCGTCCTATGTCGGAAGCCATTGAAAATATGGACAATCTGAAAACAAACCTGGATACCTTAAGCGACAGCATCCGGGCAGCGCGCCAGATCGAGAAAGTGTACGACCAATACAACCAGATCGTGCTCTACGACAAGGCGCTTTTATTTACAGACGCCCTGCGGGCATATGAGACCTGCAGGCGGGAGGGGAAGAATGTTTTAAACGCTCTCTTAGAGCAAAATGAAAAGCTTCAAAAGGAAGAAGCACATTACGAAGAATTAAAGCAGGAAGAGACGGTATTAAAAGAAGAAAAGGCCTCCCTTGACAAAAGCGACGCGGCGCAGCTAAAAGAACGGGAAGGCCGCCTTAAAGCGGAGCTTGAGGAAAAGCAAAAGGAGCAAAACGCCAAAGAGCGGCAGGAGCAGGAAAAGAAAGACAAGGAACTGGACACCAGGCAGCGGATTAAGAAAGAGGAAGAAAAAGCAGAGGAAATCTGGGGTGAGATCGAGACAGAGCTGGAAGAGATGGAGGCAGAACTGGGCGAGATCCCGTTCGACGAATTCGCGTTCCTTAAAAACGATCTTTTAAAAGAACAAGAGAAGGATTACAATTTTTCTTCGCACCATCAACTTTTGAATGCGTATACCAAGAAGGTGGAAAGCGCAAAAGAGGCGCTGCAGGAAGAACAGACTTTTCAGGAAAAGTACGACCGCTGCCTCGCGGAGCTGGATACGTGCCGCAGGGAGCAGAACCATGCGGAAAAAGAAGTGCAGCAATATGAAAATCTCATGCATGAGACAAAGTCGGAATTGACGGAACAGGTGTATCTCTGGGAAAGGCAGAACCAGGAGATTCATCTGCCGGCAGAAACCTTGCAGGCGATTTCCAGAAAAATAGAAGAATACGAGCTTGGGAGCGATTATTCGGAGATCAGGGAACTGACGAAACCCAAGTTATATGAGATAGAGCATGCCCTTTCCGAAGAAAGGCTCCTTTTGACGTATGACTTAAACCAAGAAGAAGAGAAGCTTCGGGAAGCAAAAGACGAACTGGAAGAGTGGGAGAATAAGAAAGAGCCTGAGCCGGAGCAGCCGGACAGCGTGAAGAAGAACCGGGAGCTGTTGAAAGAGAGGGGAATCCCGTTTTTACAGTTTTATAAGACCATTGAGTTCGATCACGCGCTTTCTGAGGAAAGGATGAACCGCCTGGAGGAGGCGCTGCTTGAAATGGGCGCGCTGGACGCGTTGATCGTCCCGGAGGAATACAGGGAACAGGTGTATGCCCTGGATGCGGGAGTATGCGACCGCTACATTTTCAGCGACGTGCGGCACGTCGGACAGAATTTACAAGAAGTCCTGGAAGTGGACAACGGAGAAAATGATATCCTTTTCTACCATACGATTTCTAATATTCTCTCAGCCATCGGATACGGAGAAGAAAGTGAGGAGCGCGGGAGCGGCTCGTGGATTGACGAGGACGGAAATTACCGGATCGGCGTTCTGGAAGGAACCATTACCAAGGAATATCAGGCGCGGTTCATCGGTGTACGGGCAAGAGAAAAGTTCCGGATGGAGAAAATAGAAGAGCTGAAAGAGGCCTGCGCGCGGCTTGAAAACACGGTAAACGGGTTAAAGAAACGTCTGGAAGAAAATAAGGGAAGGACAGAGCAGGCACGCGCAGAGTGGGAGCATTTTCCCAAGGAAGATGATCTGAAGACTGCCGCAAAAGCGCTGGCCGATAGAGAATATGCGCTGGAGCAGAAGAATAAAAAGCTGTGGGAGCAGCAAGAACTGGCGGAGAAAGAGCGGGCGGCGCTGGACGCGGTGCGCATCAAGGTAAGGGAAATCTGCGGGAAATGCTATCTTCCTCCAAGACTGGATACATTTACACAGGCATTCACATCCCTGCATCGCTATAAAGAACTTTTGACACAGCTTCAAGTTGCACACGGGAACTTTCAAAATGGACGCCGGTATGCAGAAAGCCAGAAGGAATATCTGGAAGAAGTAAAGGCCGATCTGGACGAGATCCGCTATGAACTGAGCCGGATCGCCCGGAAAGTGCGGGAGCTGGAAGGACTTCTGGCATCCGTAAAAGAACAGCTGGCGTTGACAGATTATGAAGAGATCAAGGAACGTCTGGACTATTGCGTCATGCGGCTTGGGAAGCTTCCGGGGGAACGGGAGAACTGTGTGGGAAAGCAGGAGTCGCTGCGCAAAGAGGCGGAAATTCTGCAGGAAAAGAGCAGGGAGAATGAAAAAAGACAGTCCAATCTTCTGGTGAAAAAAGAAAAGTATGAGCGCGTCTTCGCGGCGGAGTATCGGCTCGGGTATACAGAGCGAGGATATGTTGTAAACGACGACATGGAGGACCAGGCAAAAAAGGTCTGCGACTTCTTTGTCGGAAAATTCGGAAGTAAAAAACAAAGCGACCTGTTCGGAAGCCTCCAGGAATCCTACCATAGCAACCGGGGATATTTATTGGATTATCAGATCACACTGCAGACATTGTTTGAAGATCTGGACGAGGAAAACAGCGTTCTGGATGTAAGCGTAAAACGAATCGATATCTCGGCAAAATACCGGGGAACCCCGGTAAAATTCAAGGAACTGATTGAAAAGATGAGTGAAGACGCACAGGCTCTTGGCCGGATTCTCAGTGACCGCGACCGTGAATTGTTTGAAGATATCCTGGCAAATACCATCAGCAAGAAAATCCGCGGAAAGATCCAGGCAAGCAAGCGGTGGGTCGAGAAGATGAACATGCTGATGGAGTCCATGCAGACATCCAGCGGGTTAAAACTCAGCCTGAGATGGAAAAATAAATCTGCCCAGAAGGAAGAGCAGTTAGATACAAAGGAGCTTGTGGAGCTTCTGCAGAAAGATGTGGAGATCATGCGGGAGGAAGAAGTGGATAGTCTGTCCAGGCATTTCCGGTCCAAGATCGAGGAGGCGAGGAAGATCACAGGCGATATCGGTTCCGTGCAGTCGTTCCACGCCACAATGCGCGAGGTGCTGGACTATCGGAAATGGTTCGAGTTCAAGCTGGAATGCCAGAAAACAGGCGAGAAGAAAAAAGAACTGACGGACCGCGTTTTCTTCACCTTCAGCGGCGGAGAAAAAGCGATGGCAATGTACGTCCCGCTCTTCTCAGCAGTCGCGGCTAAATATGCGGGCGCGAGGTACGATGCCCCGAAGCTGATCTCGCTCGACGAGGCGTTCGCGGGTGTAGATGAGACAAATATCCGGGATATGTTCCGACTCATGGTAGAATTTGAGTTCAATTTTATGATTAATTCCCAAATCCTGTGGGGCGATTACGACACTGTCCCGGGACTTGCGATCTATCAGCTGATTCGTCCGGAAAATGCCAAATTCGTGTCCGTGATCCATTATATATGGAATGGGAAAATGAAGATCATGGCCTCAGGAGAAAGGGAGTAGAGGGATGCGAAAGGACAATATGCAGAAAAAACAGGAGGAATGCCTGGCGTACTTCCGGGAACGGCCCATCTACCGGAAATTGTTTCAAAAAATGAGAAATAAATATGAAAGCCTGGGGCACATGGGCGGTAAGGTCGTTTTGACCGGCCTTAGCAGGGAGGATAAGCTCCATCTGGGCGGATTTTTACAGAAAGATTTTGCAGACAATAAGACGGTCACAGTGTCCGTGGAAGCGTTTGAAAAATGCCTGGCAGGGAGCAGGTTTTCCGGGATTTCCCTGGAAGAGCTGCTTACAATGTACTTCGGAAGTACGATGACGGCAAAGAAAGAAGAAAGACAAAAAGAGATCGAAAAAAGGGAGGAGTTCTTTGAAAGCCTGTGGAAAGAATGCAAAGATACATGGGCAAAGGAGTGGATGAAAGCGGCGGTCAAAGAGCATGGGCCGGGCTACGAAATGCTCCTTAGGCTGTACCGGGACGACCCAGCGAAATTACGGGAAACCGTAACATATGTCGTATCAGCGGCAGAACAGCTTCCCGGACTTACCGGAGGCGAAACCGAGCTTTTAGCGGTATTTGCGGCAAAGACGACGGGAGATCCGCATTATTTTGACGCGGGGACGTGGGCGGAAAGGCTGCTCCTATCCATGTTGTCCGCGTATTTCCAGGAAGAAAAAGATGCGGAGTTATCGGAAGCAGAAAGGAAGAACCAGCTCTTCTACCGGGCAGGCGTTTTAAAAGACGACCTGTCCAACGACATACTCGTATATGGAATCCGTGCATGGAAGCAGGATGGAACGCTGCATGAAGGGATAGAGGGATTTTTCATGGAACAAGAACCCGTCCGTCTGACTCTGAGGACGGTCGGGAAGCTTGGACGCGCCGGCTCGGGCTGCAAAACGATTTACCTGCTCGAAAATCCGGCGGTATTTTCAAACCTAATCAAGAAAGATGCGCGCTGTGCAGCAGTTTGTGTGAACGGCCAGCCAAGGCTTGCCGCATTGATTCTGCTGGATCTTTTGAAAGAAGCACACATGTTTTATTATTGGGGAGATTTTGACCCGGAAGGACTCTTGATCGCACAACGCCTGAAAGAACGGTACAAAGACCGGATCCGGCTGTGGAATTACCGCGCCGATTGGTATAATACGTATTTATCAGACGTCAGATTGAGCGAAATGAGGATAAAAAAACTGGAAAAGGTTTGCCTTCCTGAACTGAAGGAATTGCGTGCTGCCATGGAAAAGGAAGGACGTGCGGCCTACCAGGAGGCGATGATGGAGGAATGGACGCTTAATTCCACTCCTTTTCCAGAAGAAAATCCCGAATGTTCCGGTGCTTGATTCCATTTCTGCTCATGTCAAATTCATCCAGAGAAACAACGTATTTGGGGAAATTATCCCGGATACTGTCATAGATACCGAATTCACGGCGTATAGTATCCTCTGAGGCGAGAAGGTAGGTTACCTGCACATAGAGCTTCTCACCCCTCCTGCCGCACACAAAATCAATCTCTCTGTCGCCCATCTTGCCGACCGTGACAGAATAGCCCCGGCGAAGCAGTTCCATATAGATGATGTTTTCAAGAATGAGATTGATATCCTGCAAATTGCCGCCAAAGACTGCTTCGCGGATACCGTGATCGGCAATATAATATTTCTCGTTAGATGCAAGGATCTGCTTTCCCTGCACATTCTGCCGTTTCACCTGATAGAACAGGTAAGCGTCGCAACAATATTTAAGATAGTTCAGGATCGTTTCAGGAGCAACGATACGTTGTTCGTTTTTGAAAAATTTTGCCAGGGACGACGCAGAAAAAGTCGTTCCTGCATTTGCAGTTACATAGGCGATAATCCGTTCCAAAAGATCAATATCCCGGACTTTATTTCGCTTTACAATATCTTTCAGCTGAACGGAATTGAAGAGATCGGAAAGGTATTGTCTGGAAGGTTCCTCCTCATAACGGAGGTTGGACAGATACGGCATCCCACCAAAAAGAAGATACTTCTGGAAACATGTTTGCATAGGGGCATCGGGTTCGACCGTATGATATAATTCCAAAAACTCCGCAAAGGAAAACGGGTAAATGACAAATTCCACATAGCGTCCGCCGAGGTAGGTCGCCAATTCACCAGACAGCAGCCTTGCGTTCGAGCCAGTGATGTAGATGTCGCAGTCCAGCACAACGCGAAGGGAATTGACACACCTTTCCCAGTCGGTCACTTCCTGGATTTCGTCAAAAAAGAGATATACTTTGCCCTTTATATCAGCGGCCCTCTTTAGGATTTCGTCGTGTAAAGCCGCTGCGGTATGCAGAGAGGAGACCCTCATATCCTCAAAATTAATGGAAATGAACTGTGACGGACTGACGCCGGCTTCCAACAGCTCTTCCTTGACAAGCTCCAGCATGACCGATTTTCCGCTGCGGCGGATTCCGGTCATTACTTTGATTAGTTCCCCGCCGATGAACGGCCGGATGCGGCTCATATAGGCTTCTCGTTTAATCATTAAAGATATCCCCTTTCTACGAATTTCTGATTATAGTATATGCAAGTTGCAAATAAAAATCAACAAAAAATAACACTTTTATCAGTTATATCTGATAAAAGTGGATTAAAGAACCCCGGAACAAGAGATAAGTTCCGGGGTGTTTTGAATGGGGTGTTCATTTCTATCTCTTATTACTTCTTCTCCAGATATGGAGCTTTTCCGCCTCAGCGATGAGCTCGTCACGGAAATCCGGGTGCGCGACGGAAATGAGCGCCTCCGCCTTCTGCCAGGTGGACAGGCCTTTTACGTTCACTTTCCCATACTCTGTCACCACATAATGTGTGTTCGCACGGGTGTCGGTCACGATGGAACCTGGATTTAAGGTCGGAAGGATACGGGATTTCAGCTGTCCGTCCCTGGTCTTAAAGGTAGACGAGCAGCAGATAAAGCTCTTTCCTCCCTTGGAAAGGTAAGCGCCCAGGACGAAATCAAGCTGTCCACCCGCGCCGCTGATATGCTTGGTTCCGGCGCTTTCCGCATTGACCTGCCCGAACAGATCGATATCCACCGCATTATTGATGGACATGAACTGATCCAGTGCAGAGATGGAACGGATATCATTGGTATAATCTACCGGTGCGGCCATACACGCAGGGTTATCATTCAGGAAATCATAAAGCTTCTGTGTTCCCGCGGCAAAGGCATATACTTGCCGTCCCTTATCAATATTTTTCCGCGCGCCGGTGATCTTGCCCGCCCTGGAAATGTCGACAAAAGCGTCCACGTACATTTCTGTGTGGACTCCCAGGTCCTTAAGATCGGACTGGGCGATCAGGGAACCGACCGCGTTCGGCATTCCGCCGATCCCGAGCTGGAGGCAGGCCCCGTTTGGAATCTCCTCTACGATCAATTTTGCCACGGCTTCGTCGATCTCACTGGCGCCGCCCGCAGCCATGGAGCCGATAGGGGGATTGTCACCCTCCACGATATGGTCTACCTTGGAAATATGGATTCCTTCACTGAATCCGCCGAGGCAACGGGGCATGTTCTGATTCACTTCTACAATAATTACTTCTGCACGGCTGCACATATCTGCCATGTGGGAAGCATTTGGACCAAAATTGAAATACCCGTGTTCATCCATGGGAGATACCTGGAACATGGCGACGTCGACGCGCTCCACATTTTCCCGGTAGTATCTGGGAAGCTCTGAGTAACGGATGGGCGCGTAATACGCGATTCCCTCGTTTATCGCTTTTCTTTCAATGCCGGACATATGCCAGGAATTCCAGCAGAAATGTTCTTTTGCGTTTTCTACGTCAAATATCTCGGGACGCCAAAGCGCGATACCGCCGCGAACTTTGATATCTTCAAGACCTGGCATCCTTTCGGCGAGAGCGTGGTCGAGTTTTACCGGATGGCCGGTACACCATCCGTAGTCTACCCAGTCGCCAGTCTTTATCACCTTTACGGCTTCTTCGGCCGTCGTCAGTTTTTGTGCATATATCTCTGCGTAATTCATAACCTGCCTCCTGAATGTGAATGTTAAGAAATTATCAAATACCGTATGTATTCTATCAATTTAAAAACCGTATGTCAAGATTTTTGCAATGAGAAATCACTGCTTAACTGGGTGGCTTAACTGGGTGGAAGTAATGTGTACAGTTGGCTATGCAGGGAGATTTTGATATGCTTTTAGAATATTTTTTTGATAAATGTATAAAATATTCCCAACTTTATTCCCAATGAGTTATAGGTTATTGGAAAGCGCTTGACAACCCTAAATGTAGTTTGGGGGCTTGGCCTGGATAAAAATACTATCAACCTAAAGAACTGAATAAAAAGATCAAAAAATTCCAAAATAGTCTTTCAATACAACGTCCATAATCACAATTAAAGAGACGCACTCCCAGTAAAATCAAGGGATAGTGTCTCTTTATACTTTTGCAAGTGTTAAAGATGAAAGTATACCGCCTTTGCCTGTGCTACGCAAGCGCTCCACTTAATTCTTGGCTTTTGCCCCTGCATCATAAGAACTCTCTGAGAAGATCCTCAGGGATATTATATCCGATCAATATGTGCGCCAGATAGACGGTGGCCTTCCGGGACGCTTCCTCCGGGGTAAATTGATTGGGATAATTGATGACTCTTTCCAGCGTCCCTTTGAACAGCATGGTTCCGAGGGAAGAAATGTCGGCGACGTCATTTTCGCTCAGATATCCTTGCCGAGCGGCTTCCAGCAGAAATTGATAATCCCTTGCGTGGATATCATTGTGGAGCAGCACCGGGAGGAAACGGAAATCCTCGGAAGGGAGTTCCTCCGGAAAGACCTGGTAGAACAGCCTGACCGCATCGTTATATTTGGAGCTGAATCCGCTGAAAAATACCATATGATATGCTTCCGGCTTGCGAAAAGCATAGGTATTGAAACATTCACAGATTTTTATATAAGCAATGATTGGATTCTCGATGCCTTCTATGTATTTTGGAAGGGCAAGCGCATAATCCTTTAAATAATGTATGGAAGCAAAAAATAAGAGATAATCCAAATTGTCGAAATGATTATAAAGACTGGAGACAGTATATCCAGCCTTATCCGCTACCTTCCGGGCTGTGACGGCCCCGATTCCTTCTGTTTCCATAATATCTAAAGCCGCTTCTACGAAATAACGTATGACGCGCTCTTTTTTTATGTTCTTATCTGCCATGGGAGTCCCTCCTTTTTACTTGGAAACCGTTTCTAATTTTACCAATATGAAAACCGTATGTCAAGAATCTTGCAATGGGAAACCGTGGCTTTATCTGCTTGTAGAATTTATGGCACTAATAAAAGAATGCACAATAACGAACGAACAGAAAATAAAAAATGAACATATTGCAAAAAATGAACAAGTATGATATGATATCAATATCAAAACAGAAAAACAAAAGGAGGAAATGAACATGGAAAAAGCAATTATTACAGTAGCGCCGACAGGAGAGGGACCGAAAAAATCGGATAATCCAGCAGTTCCTACCACGCCGCGCGAGATCGCGGAGGATGTATTCGAGGCATATCAGGCGGGAGCGGCGGTTGCACATTTACATATGCGCGACGAGGATGAGAATCCGAGTATGTCGACGGAGAAATTTATTGAGACCGTGCATCTGATCCGTGAAAAATGCGACATTATCTTGAATCTGACGACATCCGGGGATGTGACCGCAGAAGATGAGATCCGTCTGGCGCACTTAAGGGAATTAAAGCCGGAAATGGCATCCTTTGACTGCGGTTCTATGAACTGGATGAACGAGACTCTGTTTATCAACCATCCGGCATTTTTGGAAAAGCTGGGATATACGATGCAGGAGCATAACATCAAACCGGAGATCGAGATCTTCGATACGGGTATGGTATATAATTCCTTGTTTTACAAGAAAACGGGCGTTCTGAAAAGCCCGATCCATTATCAGTTTGTGATGGGCGCTCCCGGAGGAATTCCCGCATCCATTGAGAATCTGATTTTCCTGACCCGTATGATTCCAGAGGATTCGACTTGGTCGGCATTTGGAATCGGACGTTTCCACCTGCCAATTATGGCCGCGACGTTGGCTCTCGGCGGGCATGTGCGGATCGGATTTGAGGATAATATCTACTATACGAAGGGGAAGCTTGCGAAGTCAAATTCTGAACTGGTCGCGCGGGGCGTCCGTATGGCGAATGAATTGGACCGCGGCGTTGCAACCGTGGAAGAGGCGCGTAAGATTCTGGGTCTGGCATAAAAGGCCAGCAGAGAAAAGGGAGTTTTGAAAGGAGAAGTCATGAAACAAAAAGTAGCAGTATTAGGAAGCGGTACGATGGGGCATTGCATTGCGGAAAGCTTTGCGATGGGCGGATATCCGGTCAATATGTATGATATCAACGATCAGGTATTGGAAGCTGCAATGAATAATATAAAACTGGAGCTCGGCGTAATGGTGAAACTGGAATATCTGACGCAGGAAGAAGCGGATCAGACGCTTGGGAATATCACTACGTATACCAATCTGCGCGCGGCGACAGAAGACAGAGATTATGTGATCGAAGCAATACCAGAAAACCTGCAGTTAAAGCAGGACACGCTCCGTCAGTTAGACTCCTGGTGTCCGGCGCATACGATTTTTGCAAGCAATACGTCCAGCCTGAAGCTGGAAGATATGGCAGCCGTGCTTACACCGGAGAGGAAACGCCGGTTTGCAATCAACCACTGGTTCAATCCTGCGCATATTGTTCCATTAGTAGAGCTTTCAGATTACGGGAACAATGATAAGGAAGTTCTGGACGAAATTCATGAGATGTATATTGCGCTTGGGAAGAAACCGGCTTATGTGAGAAAGGATGTAGCCGGACTTTTGGCAAACCGTCTGCAGGAAGCGGTGATGCGCGAGGTGTTTTCACTCATTGAGCTTGGCGCGGCAGAGCCGGAGGATTTGGACAATGCATTAAAATACGGTCCCGGATTCCGCTATCCTTTGGCAGGTCCGTTGGAAATCGTCGATTTCGGCGGAGCGGATATATGGTATACAGAAGCCGCCGCTCTTCTCCCGGATATGGATAATTCTACAAAGCCCAACAAGCTTCTGGAAGAAAAGATGAAGAAGGGCGAGCTGGGAATCAAGACGGGAAAAGGGTATTACGACTATACCGGCAAAGATATCGATAAGATTAAACAGGATTATAATGAGAGATTGATTCGCCAGTTAAAGACAAGTAAAGAGTTTTTTATGTAGGGAATGTAAGCGGGCGGCCGCGGATATGGCGGCCCGCGGAGAGGAAAAAGAGGTGAGGAAATGCTTTGGAAAATAAGTAAAAAATTTCAGGTGTCGGCAGAAAAATTGATCCCGGATGCAATCGTATTTTGTCTGGGACTTACAGTGGTGATCTACATTATTGGATTATTCGTGCCGGGGTCCAATCCGATCACGATGATCAACGGATGGTATGATTCTATGTGGGGACAGCTTTCGTTTGCGTGCCAGATGAGCCTTTTGGTACTTTTTACATCAGCTGCGGCACAGGCGCCACAGATCAGGAAGGTTTTAGGGAAAATTGCAAAGATTCCAAAATCGAGGGTTTCTGGAATCCTGTGCATTATTGCGGGTTTGTTTCCGGTCTGATCAACTGGGCGTTCTGCCTGATCCTGGTTCCGATCTTCGCAAAAGAGGTCTGTAGAAGCAATAAAGAAATTCATTTTCCGCTAATGATCGCAGTCGGTTATGCGACGATGCCTTTGAGCCAGACTATTTGCCCATCAGAATCAGCATACGCATTATTAGCGTCTCCGGATCACTTTATGGTAGATAGAATCGGTTCATTCTCGGCAGGACAGACCTGTTTCAGCCCCCTTGCTTTCGTGGTGTTCGGATGTGTCGCAGTAGCGATTACCATTATAACATTGCTGATCAAACCTCCGAAAGAAGAAATCATCACATATAATGGAGAGGCGGATGTAGAAGAAGCTGAGACTCCGCTCACAGATAAGCTGGAAGAAAAACTGTGTCTGGCAGACCGGATGAACCACACAAAATTCCTGATGCCTCTTCTAGGGCTTGCCGGACTTTTGGTGATTGTAATGATCATCGCAAAAAATGGATTTATTGATTCACTGAGCCTGAATTTTGTAATTTTCTGTTTCCTAGTAATGAATATGTTTCTCTATGTGACGCCTATCCGGTTTATGGCGGCGATGGAAGAGTCGATTTCTTCTGTAGTGGGCGTTATGATTCAGTTCCCGCTTTACGGTGGAATCATGGGAATCATGGAATCTTCAGGACTTACGACCGTGATCTCTAACACTCTGGTAAGTCTCTGTAACCTACAGACATTCCCGCCGGTAGCATTCCTGTCGGCAGGAATCGTGAATGTGTTTATCCCGTCCCAAGGCGGTCAATGGCTGGTACAGGGACCGTTTCTCGTAGATGCCGCTGAAAAGCTGGGTGCGAATATTCCTACTATGATAACCGCGTTCTGCCATGGCGACGAGTGTACGAATCTCATCAATCCACTTTATATGATCCCAGCTATCGCGATGGTGAAGCTGAAATTAAAAGATGTATGGGGATTTATGGCGTTTTATAGTCTGATCTGGATCATAGTCGCAATTTTAGCATTTTTGACACTGCCGACCATCATGGGAGTCGCGGCGGCCATTTAAATGAATAGAGAAAAATTCCTATAGTTAATACGTAGGAGAGCTGTTAATCAATATAACTAGTTACGGCGGCTTCGTTTTGTAAGCTGCCGTACAAAGGCGGAAAAGGAGTAGATAAAGATGAATGATTTGAAATATTTACTTGCGCCTGAAAGTGTTGCGCTCCTGGGAGCGAGCAACAGAGAAGGCACATTAGGATATATTATGATTGATATGATCAAAAGGGGCGGCTACCAAGGGGAGGTGTACCCGATCAATCCCAAATATTCGGAAATCTGCGGAATCAAATGCTATCCAGACCTTCAGTCCATTGGACACCCGGTCGATACAGTAGTATTTTGTATGGCGGCGAAAAGGATTGAAGAACAGGCCAAGATTGCGATCGAGAATGGAGCAAAGTCGTTCACGATCTTTGCGGACTGTGTGCTGGATGGCGAAGATCCCGCGGATAAGCTGGAGGATCGTCTGATCCGGATGTGCAATGAGAATGGAATCCCTCTTCTGGGACATAATTCCATGGGCTATTATAACAATGATATCGACCTACGGGTCTGCGGATTCAACGGGCCGGACGAAGGTATGAAGGGAAATGTAGCCATGGTATCGCAGTCAGGCTCCGCGTTCTTCTGTCTTGCACATAATGAACCGCAGCTCAAATTTAATTTCCTCCTGGCAACCGGTACAGGGCAGGTGACCAATATGGAGGAGTATCTGATCTATGCCCTGAACATGGAAACGACAAAAGTACTGGCAGTTTACATGGAATCCAGCCGGAATCCGGAAAAGCTCTGCGAGGCATTCGAGCTTGCCGCTAAGAAACGTATTCCGGTAGTAATTATGAAGGTCGGCCGTACAGAACTAGGAGCGGAATTCGCCCGCAGCCATACAGGAGGTCTTGCCGGGGACGACGATGCAATTCAGGCCATTTTCGACCATTATGGCGTTATAAGGGCAGATACCTTTGAAGAGTTCGTGAATCTATTGCTTTTATTCAGCTATTGGCCGAATCCGCCGAAAAAGGGAGGACTTGCTTTGATTGCCGAATCCGGCGGAGAACGGAATCTGATCGCAGATTACGCGGAGGACATCGGACTGAAATTCCCGGCGCTCTCCTCAGAAGTTATGGAACGCCTGGAAGAAATCCAGGATCCAGGACAACATGCCGCCAATCCGCTTGACGCATGGGGAACCGGAATTGAATTTGAAAAATTATTCGGCGACTCCTTAGGCTGTATGCTTTCTGATGAAAATGTGGCGCTTGGCGTGATCGACCAGGACTTGCGGGATGATTATTTCCTTTCAAAGGGCCTTATGGATTCTCTCCGTATCGGAATGGAGCAGTCTGATAAGCCGGTGGCGATGATGACGAACCTCGGCGGGCAGAGAAGAAACGAACTGACAGAAATCATTAATTCTATGAACGCTCCGCTTTTGGTTGGAGCGTTGGATGGAATGAAGGCGATTAAGAAATATCTGGATTACCGTGATTTTAACTATGTCTCAGATAAGGAAGCAAAGAAGGTATTGTCCGAAGAAGCAAAATCACTTCTGAAAAAGGGAGGGGCGCTCTTAGAGCAGGATTCTCTGAAAGTACTTGCTGAAGTCGGAGTTCCGGTTCCTGAAATTGTGAAGATTACGGAGCAGGCAGATATCGAAAAGAATAAGAATCAGTTCCGTTATCCTTTGGTATTAAAGACAGCGGTGGAAGGGATTTTACATAAGTCCGACGTAGGAGGCGTGGCGCTGAATATTGCAGACGAGACGCAGCTTTCTGACGAATACGCAAAGATGAGCGCACGGCTGGGAAAAGAATGTATCGCGGTTCCGATGGAGTCCTATGATATGGAACTGATACTTGGAATGAAAACAGATCCGAATTTCGGGCCGATGGCAGTCGTAGGGGCGGGCGGTATTTTCACCGAACTTCTGCGGGATAAGATGATCGTGCTTCCTGACTGCACAAAGAAGGAAATAATAGAGAAATTAAAATTGCTTAAAATATATAAGCTTTTGTGTGGATACAGGGGAAGCGAGCCGGTAGATCTGGATGTATTGGTGGATGTCATCTATCGTTTTGCACACAGTCTTACGGAACTTCAGGAATATGTTAGTGAGATTGACGTCAATCCTTTGGCGCTCAAAGGGAAAAGAATTCTGGCGCTGGATGGTTTGATCGTATGTAAATAGGAACTTTGCACAAGGAGAGATGAAGATATGTCAAAACAAATATCAATAGATGAAGCTGTAAAACAGATCAAGGATGGAATGACGGTCATGGTCGGCGGATTCATGGGATGCGGTTCCCCGCACCAGATTATCGATAAACTCGTTGAGTCCAAAGTAAAGGCTCTGACGCTGATATGCAATGATACCGCGTTTATGGATTACGGGATCGGGAAAATGGTAGTGGCAAAACAGTTTAAAAGAATCTATGCGTCACATATCGGATTGAACCCGGAAACCGGTAATCAGATGAACACAAAAGAGTGCGACGTCATTTTGGTTCCCCAGGGAACGCTGATCGAACAGATCCGGTGCGGCGGGGCGGGAATCGGAGGATTTCTGACCCCTACCGGAGTGGGTACGATCGTGGCAGAAGGCAAAGAGACGATTACTGTAGAAGGCAAAGAGTACCTGTTGGAGTATCCGCTGAAAGCAGACGTAGCCATCATTGAAGCGTCGAAAGCTGATGAAGCAGGGAACCTGCAGTATCATGGTTCCACCCGGAATTTCTGTGAACAGATGGCGACGGCCGCTGATGTAGTGATCGCAGAAGTGCGTAATATCGTGAAGATTGGGGAGATGGATCCGGATTTCATCCATACGCCGGGAATTTTCGTGGATTATCTTGTGAACATAGATTAGCAGGTATTTAAGCAGGAGGATTATGAGCATGGAAAATAAAAAAGAGTTTATTGCCGCCCGGGTAGCGAGAGAACTGAAAGACGGCGATATTGTAAATCTTGGGATTGGACTCCCAACGATGGTGAGTAATTACCTGGAACCAGGAGTCAACATTATCCTTCAGTCTGAAAACGGATATGTGGGATTAGGAGAAAGACCGGAGGAAGGCAGAGAGGATAAAGACATAGTGAATGCGGGTGGAACTCCGGCATCGATTAATGCAGGAGGGGCTTTTTTTGACAGTTCTATGTCATTTGCCATTATCAGGGGCGGACATGTCGACGCAACGGTATTGGGCGCGCTCCAGGTAGATGAAAAAGGAAATCTGGCGAATTGGATCATTCCGGGAAAAAAGGTGCCCGGTATGGGAGGCGCCATGGATCTTGTGGTGGGTGCAAAAAAGGTAATCGTAGCGATGGAGCATACGAACCGTGGGAAACAGAAAATTATGAAAAGCTGTACGCTGCCGCTTACCGCAAAAGGCGTTGTAGATATGATTATCACGGAGATGGGAGTGATGGAAGTGACTCCGGAAGGGTTATTATTATCAGAGTATAACCCGGAATATTCTTTGGAAGAGATCCAGAACGCTACAGAATGCAAATTGATTGTGGGGGATGATGTCAGAGCGATGAGCTGATGAGCTGATTGTAAAAATGATGTTTTCATACATTTCGTTATTACTCATATATAGATTGACCGGAAACAGGGTTACCGCCTTGCTTCCGGTCAATCTGATGGCAAAAAGCACGAAGAAAAGTGAAAAAGTTCCGGTTTGTTTGTAACAATCGACAAAAATGAACTTTTTCCAAAAAATAGATTGATAAATATTTGACAATTTATTTTCCCGGGAGTATATTTATAAAAGAGACATCCTGTAGAAGATGAGTTTCATAGGATGTTCCTGTGGGGAAGTTTTAAGCATTAGCATATGACACTTACCAACAAAGACATGACAAGGAGGAAAAGAAGATGTCAAAGAAAATCGTGTTAGCAGGCGCATGCCGTACAGCAATCGGAAGTATGGGAGGTTCTTTAAGCACTACCCCGGCGCCGGAACTTGGTTCTATCGTAATCAAAGAAGCGCTGAAAAGAGCGAATGTAGCGCCAGAGCAGGTGGATCATGTTTACATGGGGTGTGTAATCCAGGCAGGTCTGGGACAGAATGTTGCGCGTCAGGCTTCTATTAAGGCAGGGCTTCCTGTAGAAACTCCGGCAGTTACTGTCAATGTAGTTTGTGGTTCTGGACTGAACTGTGTGAACATGGCCGCACAGATGATTCAGGCAGGCGATGCAGATATCGTCGTGGCTGGCGGTATGGAAAATATGTCAATGGCTCCATATGCATTAAAGAATGCTCGTTATGGATATAGAATGGGAAATGCACCGATGGTTGACACCATGGTAAACGACGCTCTCTGGGATGCGTTCAATGATTATCACATGGGAATTACAGCAGAGAATGTAGCAGAGCAGTGGAAACTGACAAGAGAGCAGCTCGACGAGTTCGCAGCGGCAAGCCAGCAGAAGGCATGCCAAGCGATCGAGGCCGGCAAGTTCAAGGATGAGATCGTACCAGTAGAAATCAAGAAGAAAAAAGAAACCGTCGTATTTGATACTGACGAAGGACCGCGTCCGGGAACAACGGCAGAAGGAATTGCAAGACTTCGTCCGGCATTCAAGAAAGACGGTATCGTAACGGCAGGAAACGCATCTTCAATCAACGATGGCGCGGCGGCGATCGTAGTGATGAGCGAAGAAAAGGCGAAAGAGCTCGGCGTGACGCCGATGGCGACATGGGTAGCAGGCGCGCTCGGCGGCGTTGATCCGTCCATCATGGGCGTAGGCCCGGTTGTAGCCACCAATAAGGTCATGGCAAAGACAGGACTTTCTGTTGCAGATATGGACCTCATCGAGGCAAATGAAGCGTTCGCGGCACAGTCACTTGCAGTTGCGCACGACCTGAAGTTTGATATGGACAAAGTAAATGTAAACGGCGGCGCGATCGCTCTGGGACATCCGGTAGGGGCTTCAGGATGCCGTATCCTTGTTACCCTCCTTCATGAGATGCAGAAGAGAGACGCAAAGAAAGGTCTTGCTACATTGTGTATCGGCGGCGGAATGGGCTGCGCAACGATCGTGGAAAGATAATTATTAGAACGCAAGGAAAAGGAGAAAACGATGGAATTTGTGACATATGAAGTAGAAGGACAGGTTGGAATCCTTACGATCAACCGTCCGAAGGCGCTGAACGCACTGAACAGCGCGGTACTGAACGACCTGGACGAAGCGCTCGACAACGTGGACGTCAATACGGTCAGATGCCTGATTCTTACAGGCGCGGGCGAGAAATCCTTCGTGGCAGGCGCAGACATCGGCGAGATGAGCACACTGACGAAGGCGGAGGCGGAAGCCTTCGGCAAAAAGGGAAACGACGTATTCCGTAAGCTGGAGACATTTCCACTTCCTGTGATCGCGGCGGTCAACGGCTTTGCGCTCGGCGGAGGGTGCGAGATTTCCATGAGCTGCGATATCCGCATTTGCTCTGAGAACGCGGTATTCGGCCAGCCGGAAGTAGGGCTTGGGATTACACCGGGATTCGGCGGAACCCAGCGTCTTGCAAGGCTTGTCGGACCCGGCATGGCAAAACAGATGATCTATACGGCAAGGAATATCAAGGCAGACGAGGCGCTTCGGATTGGTCTTGTGAACGCTGTATATCCGCAGGAAGAGCTGATGAACGCAGCGAAGAAGATGGCTTCAGGAATCGCAATGAATGCTCCGATTGCAGTAAGAAACTGCAAGAAAGCAATCAACGACGGACTGGAAGTAAACATGGATGATGCGATCGTGATCGAAGAGAAACTGTTCGGAGACTGCTTTGAGACAGAAGATCAGAAGGCAGGCATGGGCAACTTCCTGGAGAAAGACAAAGAAAAGAAGTTAAAGGTTGTTCCGTTTAAGAATTGTTAATTGAACAATACAGTTTGACATACGAGACCAGACGAACATAAAACAAATGGAGGTAATTTCAATGAAAGTAGGAATTATTGGCGCAGGAACAATGGGACAGGGCATCGCAAAAGCATTTGCCCAGGTTGAAGGATATGAAGTCGCCCTCTGCGATATCAAACAGGAGTGGGCTGACGGCGGAAAGGCTAAGATCGCTAAAGGTTACGACAGACTGGTACAAAAAGGCAAGATGACGCAGGAAGCCGTAGACGCTATCCTTGCAAAGATCACTCCGGGACTGAAAGAAGACCTCTGCGCGGACTGCGACCTGATCGTTGAGGCAGCTTTCGAGGACATGGAAGTCAAGAAGACGACATTTGGAGAGCTTGACAAGATCGTGAAACCGGAATGCATCTTCGCATCCAATACGTCCAGCCTTTCCATCACCGAGATCGGAAACGGACTTACACGTCCAATGATCGGCATGCACTTCTTTAATCCGGCGGACCGCATGAAACTGGTTGAGGTGATCGCAGGCGTAAATACACCGGCTGAGACAGTTGCTTCCATTAAAGAGATTGCAGAGAAGATCGGAAAGACTCCAGTACAGGTAAACGAAGCGGCAGGTTTCGTTGTAAACCGTATCCTGATCCCCATGATCAACGAGGCGGCTTTCATCAAGATGGAAGGCGTGTCTGGTATCGCAGGGATCGACGCGGCGATGAAGCTCGGCGCAAATCATCCGATGGGCCCTCTGGAACTGGGAGATTTTGTTGGACTGGATATCTGCCTTGCTATTATGGATGTACTTTATGCAGAGACAGGCGACAGCAAATATCGTGCATGCCCGCTTATCCGTAAGATGGTTCGCGGCGGCAATCTCGGTGTTAAGAGCGGAAAGGGATTCTATGTATACAATGCAGACCGCACGAAGACTCCGGTTGATGCGATATAGTTATATGAATGGAGGAAGATTAAATGGATTTCATATTAGACAAAAAGCATGAAATGGCAAGAGAGCTTTTCAGGGAATTCGCTGAAAATGAAGTAAAGCCGCTCGCCCAGGAAGTAGATGAGACAGAGGTATTTCCCCGGGCTACAGTAGAAAAAATGGCAAAATATGGCTTCCTCGGAATCCCAGTACCGAAGGAATATGAGGGACAGGGCTGCGATCCTCTTACCTATATCATGTGTGTAGAGGAACTGGCGAAAGTTTGCGGGACGACCGCGGTTATCGTGTCCGCGCACACATCCCTGTGCATTGACCCGATCCTTACATACGGGACGCCGGAGCAGAAGAAGAAATATATTCCAGACCTCGCGACAGGAAGGAAGCTGGGCGCGTTCGCCCTGACGGAGCCGGGCGCGGGAACCGACGCGCAGGGACAGCAGACGAAAGCGGTGCTGGACGGAGACGAGTGGGTATTGAACGGCTCCAAGTGCTTTATCACCAACGGTAAAGAGGCTGACGTCTACATTGTGATCGGCGTGACAGGAATCATCGAAAAGCGTGGAAGAAAGCAGAAAGAGATTTCCGCGTTCATCGTGGAGAAGGATACACCGGGATTCAGTTTCGGAACCAAGGAGAAAAAGATGGGTATCCGGGGTTCTTCCACCTATGAGCTGATCTTCACGGACTGCCGTATCCCGAAGGAAAATATCCTTGGCGCAAAGGGCAAGGGATTCGGTATCGCAATGCATACCCTGGACGGTGGACGGATTGGTATTGCGGCACAGGCACTCGGTATTGCGGAGGGCGCGCTTGAGAGAACGATCGCGTATACAAAAGAAAGAAAACAGTTCGGACGCTCTATTTCACAGTTCCAGAATACACAGTTCCAGCTGGCAGATATGGCGACAAAGGTAGAAGCTGCAAAGATGCTGGTCTATAAGGCAGCTATGGCGAAGGCGACACAGAAGGTCTACAGCTTTGAGGCGGCGCAGGCGAAGCTTTATGCGGCGGAGGTCGCTATGGAAGTGACGACTAAGGCAGTTCAGCTGCACGGCGGTTACGGTTATATCCGTGAGTATGACATCGAACGGATGATGCGTGACGCCAAGATCACAGAGATCTACGAGGGAACGGCAGAAGTCCAGCGTATGGTTATTTCTGGAAATTTATTGAAATAGGAGGGACAAATCGTGAAGATAGTTGTTTGTATAAAACAGGTGCCGGACACGAACGGCGGGGTTCAGTTTAACCCGGACGGCACACTTAACAGAGCGGCAATGCTCGCAATCATGAATCCAGACGACAAGGCAGGGCTGGAAGCAGCGCTCCGCCTGAAGGATGAATATGGCGCTGAGGTAACGGTGGTTACCATGGGACTTCCCAAAGCATCGGATGTGCTCCGCGAAGCGCTTGCCATGGGAGCAGATAAGGCGGTCCTTATCACAGACCGGGTACTGGGAGGAGCGGACACATGGGCGACATCCAGCACCATCGCTGCGGCGATCCGTAATCTGGAATATGACCTAATCATCACAGGACGCCAAGCGATTGACGGCGATACCGCCCAGGTAGGGCCGCAGATTTCCGAACATCTGGATATCCCTGTTATTTCCTATGCGCAGGATATCAAGATCGAAGGGGAAAATGTGATCGTACAGCGTCAGTTTGAAGACAGATATCACGTGCTTAAGGCCAAGATGCCATGTCTTATCACCGCTCTTTCTGAGCTGAATGAACCACGTTATATGACGCCGGGCGGAATCTTTGACGCATGTGAAGCAGAGATTACGACATGGGGAAGAGCAGACCTTAAGGATCTCGACGACGCCAACATCGGTCTTGCGGGATCTCCAACCAAGATCGCAAAAGCGTCCGATAAAGTAAGGAAGGGAGCTGGAGAGACGGTTACCCTGGATCCAGAAGAGTCGGTTGCTTACCTCATGGGCAAATTGAAAGAAAAACATATCATTTAATGAAGAAAGAAAAGTGGTGAATGAGATGAATTTAGAAGAATATAAAGGCGTATATGTCTTTGCGGAGCAGGTTGACAACAAATTAAGTGGAATCGCGTTTGAACTGCTCGGAAAAGCAAAAGACCTTGCGGCAGATCTGAAAGCAGAAGTAGCAGCGGTCCTGATCGGATGCGATGTAAAAGGACTGGCGGACGACCTGGCGGCATACGGTGCGGATAAAGTCATCGTGATCGACGATCCGGAGCTGAAAAACTACCGGACAGAGCCATATGCACATGCACTTGCTTCCGCCATCAACAAATACAAACCGGAAATCATGCTGGTCGGCGCAACGGCGATCGGCCGAGACCTGGGACCCCGGGTATCCGCGCGGGTAGCGACCGGGCTTACCGCAGACTGTACACAGCTTGAGATCGGTGATTTCCCGCTTGCACCAATAGAGGGAAAAGAACAGAAACACAACCAGCTTCTCATGACCCGTCCGGCATTTGGCGGAAATACCATCGCTACGATCGCGTGTCCGGATAACCGCCCGCAGATGGCAACGGTCCGCCCAGGCGTTATGCAGAAGATCGATAAGATCGAGGGAGCAAAAGCAGTGGTAGAAGAGTTTAATCCTGGCTTTACACCGGACCACAAATACGTGGAGATTCTGGACGTTGTGAAAGCAGTTTCCGAAACAGTCGATATCATGGACGCTAAGATCCTAGTATCCGGCGGCCGCGGAGTCGGATCTCCTGAGAATTTCGCGATTCTTGAAGAACTTGCGAAAGAGCTGGGCGGCGAAGTAAGCTGTTCGCGTGCTGTTGTGGATAGCGGATGGAAGCCGAAAGACCTCCAGGTAGGCCAGACAGGAAAGACCGTCCGCCCGCAGGTATACTTTGCGATCGGTATTTCCGGCGCAATTCAGCATGCGGCCGGCATGGAAGAGTCCGACCTCATTATCGCGATCAATAAGGATGAGACGGCGCCAATCTTCGACATCGCGGATTACGGCGTGGTGGGCGACTTAAATAAGATCGTGCCGGAGCTGACAAAACAGATCAGGGCTGCGAAGGCGGAGAAATAAAAAATAGGAATAAAGGGAAAAGACAGTGTGAAAGGCGGGAGGCTTTTTACGCTGTCTTTTTAATAAATAGTATGAAAGATTTTCCATTACTTTTGGATGTTGTATCAGTGGTATTGCGCTGAATCCAAGCAAAAATGGATTTTGGGGATAAAGAGCCTTATTGATCTAAAAAGGTTCTGAAGGATATATCTGTATTCGTTTTCGCTATCCAGGCGCCATATATTAAGGATGTGTATGGAATCAAAAATTTTCAAGGAAATCAGCCCCGAAAACTCGCTATTTCCACGCTCGCGGAATTATGGTACAATGGAAAAACTGAAAGTCATGCTGGAATTTACGGAGGAACAAATGAAAATTATAGAAGTTGCGGAGATAACACCGTTGCTGATAGAACAGTTAATCATTGTATGGGAAAAATCCGTAAAGGCAACGCATCTGTTCTTATCAGAGAATGAAGTGGAAGAAATCAAAAAATACATCCCGCAGGCATTGAATGGGATTGCGCATTTGCTAATAGCCAAAAGAGAAGGCGAATGCCCTGTTGCGTTTATGGGGATCGAAGAGCAAAAACTTGAAATGCTTTTTATTGCGCCTGAAGAACGGGAAAAGGGGCTGGGGAGAAAGCTACTTCAGTATGGGATTGAAAATTATTCAGTCAATGAACTGGCAGTCAACGAACAGAACCCGCTTGCGAGAGGGTTTTATGAGCATATGGGGTTTCATGTTTACAAACGGACAGAACATGACGAGCAGGGCAATCCCTATCCTCTTTTATACATGAAATTGAAATGACCTTGTCGATGATAGGGGAGATAGTATGGTATGTATGAATACACCGCAACTGGAAACAGAACGACTGATATTAAGGAAATTTACGGAACATGACGGGCTTCGGAAAGAGTTTTGGCACTGGGGAATTGTCACAGAAGCTGAAGACATAAGGCTGACATAAAAATATAAGGCGCGGCTTTTTGATTGCGCAACAGACAATATTTCTACCTGTGCGGTTGAAAATGTGATTCACGGCTGTCCATCGCACAGGCAGCAAATATTTTCTTACATTTGAAAATGGAGGAATATCCATGAACTTTCAAGACGAAAAAGATTATATTATGAGAATCATAAAGGAAATGGTTCGTGTATTATTTTCGCTTATGTTCGGGAAGAAATATGTTTCTCTTGAAGAGGAGGCGAAAAATGCGTATGAGGTTTCCGGGAAAAAGCTGGATGAATTATTGGCGATGATAGATAACGGGGATATCAATGAAGCGGAAAACTTGATGCTGGAAAATATAGATTACGGCAGCGAAAATGAGATCGCGGCCGCTGCTTTGTTTTATCAATATCTGTCTGAAAAGGAGGAAGACTTCCTGCAAAAGAATAACTATTCAAAAGAAGAAATCCTTGACGGGATAAACGACTTAATGCAAAAGTCCAGTTATGGAGATGTAGTAAAGGTCATGGAACTGCTTTAAATGTAATGTCTTGGGAGGGAAGCAGGATATGAATATCAGATTTGCAGAAAGTAAAGATATAGGAATACTTGTCCGGTATGACCGGCATATTTCTAAAGAAGAAATAGAAAATAGTATATTGAGAAACTTCATTTATATTGCAGAAGACCACGGTCGATTTAGGGGATGGTTAAGATACAATCTATTTTGGGACAGTATTCCGTTTATGAATATGCTGTATGTTTTAGAAGAATACAGAGGGAGGGGCGTTGGAAGGCAGATTGTTACATTTTGGGAAAATGAAATGAGCCGCCGTGGACATAAAATGTTGATGACTTCAACCCGGGCAGACGAGTTGGCACAACATTTCTATTTTAAGATAGGGTATGAGGCGATAGGCGGTTTCAAACTGGGCGATGAGCCGTATGAGATGATATTTTCAAAGAATAAAGGTTAACAGATGGGACTAGAGGAATCCCCTCGTAGACACTCGGGATACCTGATTTGAAATCGCCGTTCGGCGATGGAACTGGAGGAAAGTATGCTGGAATTTCGATATGATACGCAATTATTGATTGAGGGTGAAGACCTCGATGAAGACATGATAAGTGAATATTTTACGGAGCATTTTAGCGGGGACTGCCTGTTAGCGGTCGGAGACGAAGAATTGATAAAGATTCATTTCCACACAAACGAGCCGTGGAAGGTATTGGAATACTGTGCTTCTTTGGGAGAAATCTATGATATTGTCGTGGAGGATATGGAAAGGCAGTCAAGAGGTTTGAAGGGATAGGGGAGGAGCCAACAGCTTACTTATCCCCCAAATCTTACGATATGAAGGAAAAAGAAATCGTGCAGACAAATTTGGTGGATAGTTATGGACTCTTGATGGAATTTGTTTAAATATAGTAAATTTTACTTTGGCAGGGCTCCTCAGTTTATTGAGGGAGATGTCTTTAGAATTATTGTACCGCTGACTGAAGGAAACAAGGAAGAATCTGCCACCCAATCGCCCCCCCAGTTTCCCACCCAATCGACCAATCAGTCAACTATTCAGTCTCTCGGATTAAATAAAAACGATCTGGTTGAGAGAATAATTAAACTCATAGAACAGGAACCATGTATTTCCCAAAAACAAATGGCAGAAAAGCTACATTTGAATCAAAATACATTGAAATATTATATCAAAAAAATGCGGAAAAAGGGATTATTGAAAGGAACGGTTCTAACCGAAAAGGGAAATGGATAATAATTTGAAGGGATAATCAGGAATGTGCGGAAGATACTATGTTGACCGGGACATGGAAGACGAATTGGAAAAGGTTATACACGAAATTGACCGGAAAATGAGGGAAGAGTGCCAGGGCAGGGATGTGTATCCGACAAATAGGGCGCCTGTTATAGAAAATACGGCAAATGGCTTAGGGCTTAGTATACAGAAGTGGGGTTATCCGGCCCCGCAGGGCAAAGGTGTTATCATCAACGCCAGGTCGGAGTCGGTTCTTGACAGACCCATGTTCCGTCAGGGAATCCGGTATCACCGGATCGTGATTCCAGCGCGCGGGTTTTACGAGTGGAACAGAGAAAAAGAAAAAAGTACATTTACTAGATTCGACTCGCCTCTTATGTATATGGCGGGATTTTACGACCGGTTTGAAAATGAGAGCAGATTCGTCATTCTGACTACAGAGGCAAATGGTTCCATGATAAAGGTACATGACCGTATGCCATTGATTTTGGAGGAAAATCAGTTGGAACAGTGGTTTGACGGCGACAGAATGGAAGAGATATTGCGTCAGACGCCAACTTTATTGCAGCGGACTGTAGAGTATGAACAGCAGAGCTTGTTCTGAGATAAAGGATAGATGAAAATTGAATATAGACAGACAAGGTGTTCCGCCTTCCTCATCCAGAGGAGGCAGGAACACCTTTTTTAACCGGTCAGTTTCCATGCCGATTTAAATGATATAGATAATCGATCGCATTTAGAAGCTCTTGTTTCTGCCTGGGCAGCATCCCGCGGATCGTATACGTATCCAGTACGGTCGTGTCCTCGAACAGGCAGTCTTTGACGGTTAAGTTTTCCAGCAGAAGCCTTTCCTCAAGGAGCATTTCTTCGTTGGTCATCATGTCGAACCGGCCGCGTTTTGCATCTTGGTAGAGCTGGGTGTCTTCCCAGAGCTTCAGTTTCAGGCACCAGATATTTTTAGGGTGTACTCGATTGAGGAGGGCAGCGGTCTCCAGAGCGTGGAGGCGGGAGAAAGTCCGACCTCCAAGTCCTGGGATGATGGTAAGGTAGTAGTCGATCCCGGCAGCATCCAGTCGGTGGAGGGCCTTTACGATTTGCATAGAATTCACGCCTTTCTGCCGCTCGGCCAGGATGGAATCACTCCCGCTTTCAACGCCGATATGAAGCGCACGAAGTCCCCGGCTCTTAAGCAAAGTAAGATCAGCGTCAGACTTGTTCAGGATATCATCAATACGGGAGTACATAGCGAATGTTTTCACATTCGGCATGTATTTTTCTTTTAAATCTATGATCTGGCAAAGCTTTTCGCAGCTCATGACAAACGCGTTTTCACCCAGAAGAAAAAGCCTGTCGTTATCCGGCTGGAGCTGAGCCAGGGTCTTTATATTATATTCAATTTTTTCCAGCGGGTGGATGCAGAAAGTATCCTTGGCAAAATCGCAGAAAGTGCATTTATGCCAACTGCATCCAAGAGCAAGCTCAAGGGGAGCGCTGCCTTCCTCGTGGGGAGGTATGTAAATCGTGTCATGGGTGTAGATGGTCTGGTATAATTCTTCGCGGGTCATCTGATGATCTCCTTTTGGACGTTTCTTTTCGTATACCCTTTCGGGCATCCCATTATGGCCATTCGGCCGTTTACAAGGTATCCCTCGTGCAGCAGCACTCGGGACTCGTGAATCCAATCACCTATTCGGCGATGTGTTTCATAAAGTATCCCTCGTGCAGCAGCACTCGGGACTCGTGAATCCAATCACCTATTCGGCGATGTGTTTCATAAAGTAT
>JAAWDY010000006.1 GCA_022793995.1 Coprococcus sp. | reverse complement strand
GTGACGCAGATTATGGAGTTCTTTAAGGAGAATGTCCGGGAAGACGGGGACATGCTGAACCGTTTTTGTGATGCCTTGCAGAATGAGGACGTGGAAAATGTAGAAAAGATTTTCACAGAATATTTAAGGAAGACCATCAGCATCCGGGATACGGCCGTAAGAACAGATATGAAAGAAAGCTTTTATCATGGTGTTCTGCTTGGAATCTTAGGAGTGAAAACCCGGTGGGGGAATACTTCCAACTGGGAAATGGGAGATGCTAATCCATATATACATGCATAACCGGAAACCGGGTATATGGCTAATATCATAGAAGAGAAATATGCCCATGACGGGAATCTGGACGGGGCATGCAAGGAGGCGTTAAAACAGATCGAATATACAAAGTATGAAGATGACCTTGAAGACGACGGGGTAGAGAAGATCCTGAAATATGGAATTGCATGTTATAAAAAGCGTTGTAAGGTCATGCTGGCAGAAAAATAAATAAAAGATAATTAAGTATTCTGAATAAGATATGTGAATGGAATAGGTGTGGTCTACACACAGACCACACCTGTCCATGTCCGGAGCGGTTTAATCGTCTCCATTGGAACTTATTCCGCCCGAAGATACTGTCTCATGATCCTCAGGGCATTTTTTTCGAGGCGGCTCACCTGCGCCTGTGATATATCGATCTCTTTCGCCACCTCCATCTGTGTTTTCCCCTCAAAAAACCGTAACTGAATGATGTACCGTTCCCGTTCTCCCAGATGGTCCATTGCTGCCTGTAAGGACAGGTCTTCCACCCATTTCTCCTCCTTGTTTTTCTTGTCGCTGATCTGATCCATTACATACAAGGCGTCCCCGCTATCATTATAGACAGGTTCGTTTAAGCTCACTGGATTCTGGATCGCATCCAGGGCATATACGATATCCTCTTTTGAGATTCCGATTTCTTCCGCGATTTCCTGTACAGTCGGTTCCTTCATATGTTGTTTTACATATTTTTCCTTTGCATAGATCGCCTTGTATGCGGTATCGCGGAGGGAACGGCTCACACGGATCGAGTTATTGTCCCTCATGTATCTTCGGATCTCACCGATAATCATCGGAACAGCATAAGTGGAGAACTTTACCTCCAATTCCGGATTAAAATTATTGATCGCCTTAATCAGGCCGATACATCCAATCTGGAAGAGGTCGTCTGGATTTTCGTTGGTGCTCCCAAAACGTTTGATCACACTTAGGACCAGCCTGAGATTACCTTTAATATATTCTTCCTTTGCCTGTGTGTCCCCGTTTTTGATGCGCGTGAACAAAGCTTCCTTTTCCTTATCATTAAGGAGTGGAAGCTTTGCTGTATTTACCCCGCAGATTTCCACTTTGTTCAATGCCATTTGAAGAACCCTCCTACTCTTTATCTAAATCGGCATGTGCCTGCCAGCACATTACCTAAACATGAAAGCTACCCTCCGGAGCTTTCATAGTAAATTTTTCTCAAATTGGATTTTATTTATACGGACGTCTGAAAAATATAAAAAATATTAGACCTTGACATATGTTGTTTTTGCCCAAAATATAGTATAATCAATTTATACCTTATGAAACGCATCGCCGAATAGGCGATGGGGTTAACGAGTCCCGAATGAAGTACATGAGGGATACCTTATGAAACGCATCGCCGAATAGGCGATGGGGTTTATATTACAATATTAAGAAAAGAGGTTGAGCGTATGAAACTTACTTTTATCGGTGCGGCCCACGAAGTTACCGGAAGCTGCCATTTTCTGGAGGCATGCGGGAAGAACATCCTCGTTGACTGCGGGATGGAGCAGGGACCCGATCTGTATGAGAACCAGGAGTTGCCGGTCAAACCTTCGGATATCGATTATGTGCTTTTGACCCACGCCCATATCGACCATTCTGGTATGCTTCCGCTGCTTGCAAAAAATGGCTTCCAGGGCGAGATTATCTCGACATTTGCGACCTCAGATCTGTGCAGCATTATGCTTCGTGACAGTGCGCACATCCAGGAGGCCGAGGCTGAGTGGCATAATAGAAAGGCCCGCCGTTCTGGAGCGGCTATGTATGAACCCCTTTATAATATGGAAGACGCCATGAACGCGATTTCCCTTCTTGCCCCCATGGTCTACGCCCAGAGGATCCGTCTCTGCGAGGGGATAGAATTACGTTTTACGGATATCGGGCATCTTCTGGGTTCAGCCTGTATTGAGGTGTGGATAACGGAAGACGGCGTTGAGAAGAAAATCGTGTTCTCCGGGGATGTGGGAAATACCGGGCAGCCGATATTGAAGGATCCCCAGACGGTCGCGGAAGCGGATTATGTGGTGATCGAGTCCACCTACGGCGACCGCCTTCATTCCAAGGAGAAACCGGATTATGTAGGGGAACTTACAAGAGTTCTCAGGGAGACTTTTGCAAAGGGCGGCAATGTCGTCATTCCTTCATTTGCCGTGGGGCGTACCCAAGAGCTGCTTTATTTCTTCAGGGAGATCAAAGCGCAGAACCTGCTTCCCGAATACCCAGATTTTGAGGTTTATGTGGATAGTCCGCTTGCGATTGACGCGACCAGCGTATTCCGGAAAAATACGCTTTCCTGCTTTGATGAGGAAGCGATGGCACTGATACAGCACGGAATCAACCCGCTCGTCTTCCGCGGACTGAAAACGACGATCACCAGCCAGGAATCTGTGCAGATTAACTTTGACGAGAGGCCGAAGGTTATCTTGTCCGCTTCCGGTATGTGCGAGGCGGGACGTATCCGGCATCATCTGAAGCATAATCTGTGGCGCCGGGAGAGTACGATCCTCTTTGTAGGATATCAGGCGGTCGGAACTTTGGGAAGAAAATTGATAGAAGGTACGAACAGCGTGAAACTGTTCGGTGAAGAAGTGGAAGTCAACGCACGGATTGAGGCGCTTGCCGGGATCAGCGGACACGCGGATATGGATGGACTTTTGAACTGGCTGGACGGATTCATGAAAAAGCCTTCCCAGATATTCGTCGTACACGGGGAAGATACGGTGACGGATTCTTTTGCCCAGACGATCACGGAACGTTTCGGAATTCCGGCCTTTGCTCCTTATTCAGGAGGATGCGTGGACCTTGCTACCGGAGAGATTATCACCGAAGGAATAAAGATTCGGAAACAGGCTGTCAAACCTGCACGCCAGAGAGCGAACGCAGCGTTTGCCAGAGTTATTGCCGCGGCTAAGAGACTTATGGAAGTGGTTCTTAAGAATGAAGGGCTGGCAAATAAAGATTTGGCTAAATTTGAAGGGCAGATCCAGAATCTTGCGGATAAATGGGACCGGGACGATAGATAAAGGAAAATTAAGTGTTGAAATTTCCAGGGGTTCATACTATGATAATGTCAGGACAGGAGGAAGGCAATGAAGAAAGCATGCATTTTTGACCTTGACGGAACCTTGACAGATACACTGGATTCACTGACGTTTTCCGTAAATGCCACGCTGAAAGAGATGGGGCTTGGGAGCATCACGAGGGAGCAGTGCCGCAGTTTTGTGGGGGATGGGGCGAGATGCCTCATCGAGCGTTCTCTTCGGGTGTCCGGCGACGAATCTCTGGTGCGGATTGAAGAAGGAATGCGGATATACGGAAGGATATTTAAAGAAAATTGTAATTATCATGTTAAACCATACGAGGGCGTTTGCAAGACGCTTGAAGCATTAAAATTCCGCGGTATCCGTCTTGCAGTATTGTCGAATAAACCCCACCCGCAGACAATAGACGTAGTCGAGACGTTTTTGGGGAAGGAAATATTTGATAGAATTCAGGGGCAATGCGAAGACTTTCCGAGAAAGCCGGATCCGACGGCAGTTCGGGATATCCTGTGTAAGTTTAAAGTGAAGCCCGGGGAATGTATCTATATCGGTGATTCAGAGGTAGATATGAAGACGGGAAAGGCGGCAGGAGTGTTTACCGTGGGGGCGAATTGGGGATTTCGCAGCAGGGAGCTTTTGGAGCAGAACGGAGCGGATGTTACCATAGACCACATGGAGGAGCTTTTGCAGTTGATAGTAACATAATCAGACAAAGGGGGTTTTGCAGTTATGAATGAGTATGATGAAGAGTGCCTGCGGATCTTTTTGAAGAGACAGTCTCAGCTTTTCGATGAACCTGTGGCAGAGACCCTGGAAGAAGCGGAGGCTTTCCTGGAGGACTGTATGGCGGCTGTCGTCGGTTCTCTTAAGGAAGTAAGAGCGTATTTTGAAGAGAATGGGGCAGACGTGGAAGGCATGAGCGACGAGGAACTAGAAGAGGCGTCCGAGGTATTCCCACTTCCTGGAGGCCAGTATCTAATCGTGGAAGGATAATACCGTGGCATGCAAAAAGCCGTAGTCAGGAAACTACGGCTTTTTTGAGCGCTTCATCTATGGCATTGAGGAGGATCTGGGATGTGTAGGGGTTATCCTCAGGAAGCTTTACATTGTCGAGCGACTGCGAGCTGCAGATCTGTTCCGCAAGCGTTTCGACAGTAGGCTGTATCAGAGGATACATGGTGGTGACCGCTTCATCCAGATTGCTGATGCGGATGGAGTTGATCGCGGTTTCGTCCACAGCGACCTCAACTTCAAGATTCGTGTTATTAAGAGTAACGGTGGATGTATAGATGCCGGGGGTATATTTTTTCTGAGTGCCTGCATTTTTTTCCTTGCCGGAAGAAAACATAAAGAAAAGCAGGAATATGACCAAAAGACCGAGAACGGCAAATACAACTGTGTAAATGATCTCCTTCATGTGAAGGACAATGATTTTTGTTTGAGAACTCATGGGAACCTCCTGATACAGCATAACGCTGTTTATCATAATATATGAGGACAGCAGGGGGATTATTACTTTACGATGTAAACAACAAAAGGGAGGAGGAAAAGATGTTCATTATAGCGGGACTTGGCAATCCGGACAGGCAATATCAAGGGACGCGCCATAATGTGGGGTTTGATGTGATAGATCTGCTGTCTGAGAAATATAATATAGCTGTGGATACAAAGAAACACAGGGCATATATCGGAAAAGGCGTTATAGAGGGGCATAAGGTGATCCTTGCAAAGCCCCAGACCTATATGAACTTGAGCGGTGAAAGCATAAGAAGCCTTGTGGATTTTTATAAGATCGACCCTGAAAATGAGCTGCTTGTGATTTATGACGACGTCAGCCTGGACGTGGGACAAATCCGGATACGGAAAAAGGGCAGCGCAGGCGGACATAATGGAATGAAAAATATTATCGCCCATCTAGGGACGGACGTATTTGCACGGATCAAGATCGGGGTGGGAGAAAAACCTAGGGGATATGACCTTGCCGACTATGTACTAGGGAAATTTTCCAAAGGCGAGAGGGAGCTTATGGAAGAAGGATACGTGGAGGCATCGGAGGCAACCGCCGGGATTATATGTGGAGAAATCGACAAAGCGATGAACGAGCATAACAAGAAAAAGAAAGAATAAGAGGCGAGGAGAATGAAAGCGTTTACTGCCCCGCTGCATGAACTTGCAGGATATGAGGAGATCCAAAGAGCATGTATGGATCAGCCGGGAATGGTATTGCTGTCCGGCTGTGTGGCGTCACAGAAAACACATATGGTCTATGCACTCGGCGATGGCTGCCCTAGTACAGTCATCGTACTTTCTGATGAAGAAAAGGCGAAAAGTCTGTTTGAGGAATACCGGCCACTTAAGGAAAATGTCTGTTATTATCCGGCAAAGGATCTTTTGTTCTATCAGGCTGACATTCGCGGCAAGCTTTTGATAAAGCAGCGTATGGAGGCTCTGCAGATGCTACTTGAACCGGCAAAAGACGGTGTTACAGTCATTACCACGATCGACGGCTTTATGGATTCTGTGATTCCTTTGGATAGGATGAAGCAGAGAATCTTGACGATAAAGAACGGAGAGGTTCTGGATTTCGAGGAACTGAAACGGAGAGTTTCTATTTTGGGATATGAGCGGGAAATTCAGGTAGAGGGTCCGGGACAGTTTGCAGTGCGGGGCGGGAGCCTGGATGTGTACCCCCTGACAGAAGAAGTGCCGATCCGTATCGAGTTCTGGGGAGATGAAGTGGATTCGATCCGGACATTTGACGTGGAAAGCCAGCGCTCAATAGAAAATCTGGAAGAAATCACGATCTATCCAGCGGATGAATTCCCGGAGGAGGAGACGCGGGTTTCTTTTCTCGACTATTTTGACGAAAAAGAAACTTTGGTGTTTCTGGACGAGCCGGCCAGACTGATTGAAAAGGGACGTGAGATCGAGGCAGAAACCATCCGTGCAAGGGAAAACCGGGCGGCGTCTGGAGAAGGAATCGAGGAAGAAAGGCCTGAGCCGCGTTTTTATACGACAGAAGAAGCAGTACAGAAGCTAAATCGTTTTTCGTCTGTGGGGCTTTGCGCCCTGGAAAACAAATGCAGGCCGTTTGTGGTGAACCATACCTGGCATATAAACGCCGCAGGGGTAAGTCCTTATAATAGCAGCTTCGACATGCTGACAAAGGATTTGAAGCGATTGAAGCGTAATGGATATCGTACGGTCCTGATTTCCGGATCCAGGACCCGGGCAAAGAGGCTTGCCGAAGATCTCAGGGATTATGATCTCAGCAGTTTCTATAGCGAGGATCCAGAGCGCGAGGTAAGTCCAGGGGAGATCATGGTCTGTTATGGGCATGTCGAATCAGGGTATGAGTACCCCATGATCAAATTCATGGTGATCTCCGAGACGGACATTTTCGGAAAGGTAAAAAAGAAGAAACGGCGTAAGTCCTATGAGGGACAGAAAATACAGGATTTTTCTGATCTTCATCCAGGCGATTATGTGGTCCATGAGAACCACGGCCTAGGAATTTACAGGGGGATTGAGAAGATCGAGGTAGACAAAGTCACCAAAGATTATATGAAGATTTCTTATGCGGACGGAGGGAATTTGTATATTCTCGCCACACAGCTGGATTTGATCCAGAAATATGCCAGCGCGGATGCAAAAAAGCCGAAACTGAACCGGCTGGGAGGCCAAGAGTGGAGTCGCACCAAAACCCGCGTGAAGGGTGCGGTGCAGGAGATTGCAAAGGATTTGGTGGAGCTTTATGCAGCCAGACAGGAGAAGACAGGATATATTTACGAGAAAGACACGGTCTGGCAGAAGGAATTTGAAGAGATGTTTCCGTTTGAAGAGACGGAGGACCAGCTCCTTGCCATCGAGGCGGTAAAAAGGGATATGGAAAGTCCGAAGATCATGGACCGCTTGATCTGCGGCGACGTAGGATTTGGGAAAACAGAGATCGCGATCCGGACAGCGTTTAAGGCGGTGCAGGAGAATAAGCAGGTGGTTTATCTGGTGCCGACTACGATTTTGGCGCAGCAGCATTATAATACATTTGTCCAGAGGATGAAGGATTTCCCCGTACGGGTGGAGCTTCTTTGCCGCTTCCGTACGCCTGCCCAGCAAAAACAGACGATCGACGATTTGAAAAAAGGACAGGTAGATATCGTGATCGGGACGCACCGGGTGCTCAGCAAAGACGTACAGTTCAAGGATCTGGGGCTTTTGGTGATCGATGAGGAGCAGCGCTTTGGGGTACAGCATAAGGAGAAGATTAAGAAATTAAAAGAAAACGTCGATGTTTTGACATTGACAGCGACGCCGATTCCCAGGACACTGCACATGAGTTTGATCGGGATCCGGGACATGAGTGTGCTCGAAGAGGCGCCCATGGACAGGATGCCGATCCAGACGTATGTGATGGAGTACAGCGAGGAGATGGTAAGAGAGGCGATCGAGAGGGAGCTTATGCGCCAGGGGCAGGTCTACTATGTCTATAACCGGGTGCAGGATATCGCGGAAATAGCAGATCGGATCCAGAAGCTTGTTCCCGGGGCAGCTGTGGGATACGCGCACGGACAGATGCGGGAGCATCAGCTTGAGAGGATTATGTACGATTTCATAAATGGGGATATCGATGTGCTGGTCTCAACCACGATCATTGAGACAGGACTTGATATTTCCAATGTGAACACGATTATTATCCACGATTCGGATAAAATGGGTCTCGCGCAGCTTTACCAACTCCGCGGACGGGTTGGGCGCTCAAACCGGATGGCGTACGCATTTCTTTTGTACCGCAGAGACAGACTGTTAAAGGAAGTGGCGGAGAAAAGGCTGTCGGCGATCCGGGAATTCACGGACTTAGGTTCCGGCGTAAAGATCGCCATGAGGGACTTAGAGATACGAGGCGCGGGCAATCTTTTGGGTGAAGCGCAACACGGCCACATGGAGGCTGTGGGCTATGATCTTTATTGTAAGATGCTGAATGAGGCGGTCAAATATTTGAAAGGCGAGATGCCGGCGGATGTGTATACGACCACGGTGGATCTGAATATTGACGCCTATATTCCAGCAGGCTATATTCCGAATGAATTTCAGAAGCTGGATATTTATAAACGGATCGCGGCCATCGAGACAGATGAGGAGAGGGACGACATGCTGGAAGAGCTGATCGACAGGTTCGGTGAGCCGCCGAAGAAAGTACAGCAGCTTCTTTCGATCGCCCAGTTAAAAGCGCTGGCGCACAGCGCTTATATGATATCGGTTGAACAGAAAAAGGAAGAGTTCCGCTTTACCATGTATGAGAAGGCGAGGATCAATGCGGCAGGAATCCCGGGCATTCTTGACCGGTACAAAGGGGCGTTGACATTCAAGGCAGATACCAATCCATATTTTTTATACCGAAAACGGAGGAAAGGGAAAAGAGAGAAGGATGAAGAGCTCCTGGAAAATATAAGGCAGGTTGTCGGGGATATCCGTTTGCTGGCGGAACAGTGATCCGTCTTCTGATTTTCCGCGGCTGTGAATAGTTACAAAGAATTTGCATTTTTTGTGAAAATGATTGCCAGAGACACGAAAAAAGTTTATACTATAGCAGTATACGAGTAAGGAGGAAATATTTCAGATGAAGAGAAAATTAGCTGTGCTTGTCATGACGGCTGTACTTGCAGCAGGTTCATTGGCAGGCTGTGGAGGACTGGATGGAAGCGAGACGGTCGCTGAGTTCCAGGATACGAAGATCACTGCAAATGTTGTGAATTTTTATGCGAGGATGCAGCAGGCGCAGTATGAGACTTACTATGCGAGTTTCATGGGAGACGAGATGTGGGCCGGCGAGGTGTCGGATGGAAAGACTTATGAAGCGAGCATGAAAGAGTCGATCCTGAATGATCTAGAGAATATGTATATACTGGAAACGCATGCTGCGGAGTATAAGGTGGCTCTGACCGACGAAGAGAAAGCGGCAATCGAAGAGGCGGCGGATGCTTTTAGTGAAGGAAATTCCTCAGAGAATAAGGAAGTGGTTTCAGGCGATCCGGACACAGTGAAGAGGGTACTGGAGCTTGTGACGATACAGAGTAAGATGTTTGACGCTATGACTGCGGATGTGGATACCAATGTTTCCGATACAGAAGCAGCGCAGAAGAGTATGCAGTACGTCAGTTTTTCTTACAATAAGACCGACGAAGACGGTCAGTCCGCGGTTATGACCGGGGAGGAGAAAGAGGAATTGATGGAAACGGTCAAAGAGTTCCGGGAAGGTGCCTTGGATGCGGAAGATTTTACCGCCTATGCGGAGGAAAAGGGATATACAGCTTCCACCGTGACGTTTGACGCAGAGACGACGTCTCCGTCCGCGGAGCTGATTAAGGCGGCCGACGGGCTGAAGGAGGGCGAAGTGACGGAGATCATCGAAGATACGTCCGCATGCTATGTGGCGAAGCTGACGAGCCTTCTCGACCGGGATGCCACAGATAAAGAGAAAGAATCTATTGTCTCACAGCGCAGGCAGGAGAAATACAGCAGCCTTTGTACAGAGTGGAAAGAGGCTCTGGATATCAAGGTTCATGATGGTGTGATGAAGAAGATCGATTTCCAAAAACAAGGCGTTGCGATCAAGATGCCGGAAACAGGGGAGGAAGAATCAGAATAGGGGGAAGTTCGATGGAAATAATGGACATTCTGATAAAATATTTGACGGAAGGTATGGATGGTCCGACAGCCGTCTTTATTACGGGGAACCTGGCGGCGGTCATAAGGGGAGCTGTGATCGCATCGGCTGTGCTTTCTTTTCTGATGTGTCTGTTCGGGCTGAAGCTGATCCGGGTGTGGAACGTACTTTACGGTCTGCTTCTGGGAGGCACAGCGGGGGGTATAGCTGGGCGTCTTCTCGGGCAGGATATAAAGATCGCTTTGATAATCGCAGGCGTATGTGCGCTGCTTCTAGGGATTCTGGGAGGGATTTTCAAAAAGTTCGGCGCATTCTGGGTTTGTTTCCTAAGTATTTTTACAGTGGCGGCGGGTGTCATAAATCTGAACCCGCAGGACTGGATCTGGCTGGCAGTCTGCGGCGTCCTGGGGCTTTTGGCGGCAGTGGCCGCTATGATCTGGCTGGAACCTCTGGTGATTATCTCGACTGCGTTTATCGGTGGGTTTGGCGCGGGGAATGGCGTCATTCTCCTTCTTGGATTGAATAATCTATATGTGTCCTGGGCAATCTATGCAGTATTGGTGATCGCAGGCATGGCGCTGCAGTTTATGATGAAGTCGAGAGAGATCGGAAGAAAACAGGCGGCGTACTCCAGTGAAGTGAAGGGTGAGATTTCCATGGAAGCAGAGATCGAACAGGCGAGGACCCTCTTCGGCCTTGACGATGACGAGGAGGAAGAGGAATAAAGTTTGGAGACGATAAGATGAAGATAGATATGCATTGTCATGTGAAAGAAGGGTCGATAGACAGCAAGGTTCCGATCGAAGAGTACATTACGAGGCTGAAAGAAAAAGGGATTGACGGTATGCTGGTTACGGACCACGACACATATAACGGATACCGCTATTGGAAGCGCTTCATAAAAGGAAAAGAACATCAAGATTTTGTGGTTCTGAAAGGCGTGGAGTATGATACCCGCGACGCAGGGCATATCCTGATTATCATGCCTCAGGGAGTCAAGATGAAATTGTTGGAGCTGAGGGGGCTTCCCCTTTCTCTGCTCATTGATTTTGTACATTATCACGGCGGTATCTGCGGACCCGCACATCCCTGCGGGGAGAAGTACATGAGTTTTACGAATACCAAGCTTTGGCAGAAATCGCCGGAACTTTTAGGGAAATTTGATTTTATAGAGACATTCAACGCCTGCGAATCATCGGCGTCGAATGCCGGTGCAAGGCTTCTGGCTGAAAAGTACGGCAAAGCCGGGATCGGCGGAAGTGACGCGCACAAACCGGACTGCGCGGGGCTTGCGTACACTGAATTCCCCAATCCGATTAAGACAGAGCTGGATCTGATTATGCAGATCCGCAATAAGGAACCGATCCTTGCAGAGGGCCAGTGCTACACAAAAACAACCAAAGACAAGATCGGTAAGGCGAATAAACTGTTAGTATATTCTTTCTGGTTCTATAACCGGGGCGGGGCGCTTTTAAGGATGCACAGCCGGAAGAATAAGATTCAGGCGGAGCAGCCCATTGATCCCATCGACCCGATCGAAATACCCTATCTCAAAAAAATCAAAAGAAAACACTAGTCTTTGCGGAGGGAGCTGTCAAGCTCCCTTAATTTTTTGCGCAGATCGTTCAAAACCTCCTTGTGGGCAAGACTCTGCATCCGTGGGAAAGCGCGAATGATGCGTTTCTGGATACCGGTAATATTTCCAACACTTTCTTTGTAGTGAGAAATCAGTACAGCGATTCGCTCTTTGGCTTCATCGGAAACATTGGAAAAAACTTCAGTCAGTCCGTCCTGTTTTTCAGCGATGCTGACTTTGATCTCGGCAGGCTTTTCCATGGCGAGGATCGTGCTGGAATAAATGTTTTCACCAAGCTGATCGGAAATCTGGCGTAGCTCGTCCGCAATTTCCTGCATCTTTTCCAGATTTTTGTTAAATTTCAGGATACCGGAGGCTGTCACGAACAGATCGATGAACATGGTAATGCCAAAGAGAACGAGCAGCACGACCCCAAGAGGAAATGGGATATACGCCAGTATCACCTGAAATGCCGGATGGATAAAATCCACGATCAAAACGCAGGCAACGCCCCACATCAAAGAGAACGGAAGGCATACGTATCCGTTCAGGTTAAGCGGCAGGTCGGAGTAATCCCACCATTTATTGTGGAATATCTTTTCCATCACAAAACCAGTCAGCCATTCCAGAGTAGTCACGAGCAGGATGCTTGTTATGTAGAGAAGAAGAAGATTCTTCTTATAGGGACTGAGCAGCCAGACGACGGTACTCACACCGACCCCGTAAATGGGGCAGATCGGTCCGTTCAGGAATCCCCGGTTGATAAAGCAGTGCTCTTTCCACGCGGCAAAAGCAACCTCGGAATACCATCCCAGAAAACTATATACAAAAAAAAATAAACAAAAGAAGTAAAATTCATTCATCTCGGTCATACCTTCATTTCTATAAATGATTGTAGTGGAAAATGATATCCACGGATTGTTTCGTGCTTCGCTCTTCCACGGTCTACGATCCGTTTCGGTTGGCACTGATATCATACATTATAAAGGGTAAGATGGAAACTGTAAACGGGTAAACCGAAAGAAAAAAGATAAGAAAAACATAAGATTTAAACAATTGACATTTATCGACGTCTATTTTATGATAACTGTACTCGTCTATTGTATTTTCTTTTCCATGTCTTTACGACAGGAAGGAGAATACCCTATGAAAAGCAATTCAAAAAGATGTCTCAAAGTCATCATTGCGGCTGTGGTCGCTCTTTGTCTGGTATTTTCGTGCCAGACGGTCACAAGTGTAAGATCGGCAGATATCACAAGTACAAGAAGCAGAATCGTAAAGCTGGACGAACGGCTCGGCGTGAAAGCGGGGACAATCCTGGCTGAACTTAAGGCGCACGAAAACGACGGATATTATCTCGGAACGCCTTACGACAGCAGTCCCCTTACCCCGGAAAATTGTATGCGTCCGAATGGAGCAAATGGTGGAAACGGGGGAATGAACTGTACAGGGTTCGTGGCGTTCGTTCTGGAAAAATGCGGAGCGGACCTTTCCGGGATCGCATCCCGTGGGTATCAAGGGGGGAAGATCAATGCAAGCAACTGGTATCACTGGCTTACCGAAAATTCGGTAGAATATTACCATTATGATACGATCAGCGAATTGCTCCAGGGAGGAATGGCACAAAAAGGGGATATTATATACTTTGAGCCGATTTCCTGGGAGACGGAAGGGGCGGACTGTCATATCGGATTCTTCTGGGGAGATAAGAGCACGAGTAACCGATTCTGGCACTCGGCAGCAAAACCGGAGAGAATGAACCAGATTTCTGAGCTGACGCCAAAGAGCCCTTCTACGGTCTATCTCTTTAAGATCACCCATACCGGGGATGTGGAAGTGAAAAAGTCGTCGCAAAGCCCGGAACTTACGGATAAGAACAAATGCTACTCTCTTGCAGGGGCAGAGTATACGCTCTACCGGAAAGGGACGACGCAGGCTGTGGCGGTGATAAAGACAGATGTAAACGGTTACGGAAAGGCGTCAGGGCTTGAAGAAGGGAACTATGAGATCAGGGAGACAAAGGCGCCTCGGGGCTATGTGCAAGATACCGCCGCGGGAAATGTGACCGTGACTGCGGGGGGAACTGCGGTCTATACCTGCAGGGAGGCTCCCAGATACAACCCGGTTGGCCTTCTTCTGGAAAAGCAGGATGCCGGGCTGAAAAAGAACCAGGCACAGGGCGGCGCGTCCCTTGCGGGAGCAGAATTTACGGTGAGATATTATGACACACTTTCCACGGAAGACCCTTCAAAGAAAGGGGGGATTCCGTCCAGGATATGGGTATTTGC
Source organism: Coprococcus sp. (assembly GCA_022793995.1). GTDB lineage: Bacteria > Bacillota > Clostridia > Lachnospirales > Lachnospiraceae > Allocoprococcus. Next base: position 8,266 of record JAAWDY010000006.1, on the reverse strand, counting down.
CACAGATGAAGAGGGCAGGATTCGGTTCCAGAAGGAATATCAAGTCGGTGGTGACGCGCTTTTTCAGATCAATGGGGAGTCCGTGCTTCCTCTTGGGACAGTGACGATCCAGGAAACAAAAGCGCCGGAAGGCTACCGTCTGCAGAAACAGACATATGTACAATGTATAGGCGATGAAACGGGGAACACCTCTGCTGTGCTGAACATCTACCAGGAGATCAAGGTGCCGGAAGAGGTGAAGCGGGGAGATTTTGAACTGGTGAAGATTGCGGACGGGACACATGAGAGGCTGTCGGAAATTCCTTTCCAGATCACATCCACTACAACAGGAGAGAGCCATATCCTGCTCACAGACCCAAACGGATACGCATCGACGGCGTCTTCCTTTAATCCGCACACACAGAATACCAATGAAGGAAAGACATATGACGATGGGATATGGTTCGGAGAAGCTCAGCCTGATGACAGCGAAGGAGCGCTTCTTTATGATACCTATCTGGTGGAGGAGCTGCCGTGTGAAAATAATGCAGAACACATCTTGATCCCAGCATTCGAGGTCAAAATCTCAAGAGACAGATATCTGGTAAAACTCGGTACTTTGACAGACGACGCGCCCCAGATTCCCGAGGAGCCGGAAGAACCCGAGGAACCAGAAGAGCCAGAAGAACCAGAGGAGCCGGAAGAACCGGAACAGCCGGAGATCGCGACGCAGGCAAGGGACGGAGAAAGCGGGACAAAACAAGCGCAGCCCGAAGAAGAGGTCACACTCATAGACACAGTGTATTACAGTAATCTGACTGTGGGGGAGGAATATACCCTGCAGGGCGCACTGATGGATGTGGAGACCGGAGAGTCGATTATGGACAAAGAGGAACCGGTGAGGTCGTCCCTTGTATTTACGCCCAAAGAGAAAGACGGGACGGTTGAAATTCCTTTTAGGCTGGACGCATCAAAGCTTGGCGGAAAATCGACAGTCGTCTTTGAGCGGCTGTATCTCGGGGAAAAAGAGGTGGTCGTCCACGAAGACCTCTCGAATAAAGACCAGACGGTTTCTTTTGTGAAAAAGGAGACCCCGCAGAAGAAAGCCGCGTCTGTCCAGACCGGAGATACCACAAACTTGATAGTTCTTATCCTATGTGCGTTTCTTTCTTGCGCAATGATCGTGACATATGCTATGATGAAAATACTGTCGGGCGCACGTTCGCAGAGCCGTCGGGCGCACCGGAGGGAAAACAAACATTAGGAGGAATTTATCATGGGAATGACAATGACGCAGAAGATTCTTGCTGCCCATGCAGGGCTTGACTCCGTTGTGGCAGGACAGCTGATCGAAGCGAAGCTGGACATTGTGATGGCAAACGATATCACAGGGCCGATGGCGCTGCCGATCTTTGAGCAGATGGCAAAAAAGGTATATGACAAAGAAAAGGTAGTCCTCGTACCAGATCATTTTACCCCGAATAAAGACATCAAATCAGCAGAAAATTCCAAAGCAATCCGCGAGTTCTCGAAAGAACAGGGATTAAAGTGGTATTTTGAACAGGGCAAATCCGGCGTGGAGCACGCAATCCTCCCGGAGGCGGGCGTTGTCGTTGCCGGAGAGTGCATTATAGGGGCTGACTCCCATACTTGTACATACGGGGCGTTAGGGGCGTTTTCTACAGGGGTAGGAACCACGGACATCGCAACCGGGATGGCAACTGGGGAATTATGGTTCAAGGTTCCGTTTGCAATGAAGTTTGTGCTTACAGGAAAGCCGGGGCCCTATGTGACCGGCAAGGACGTGATCCTACATATTATCGGAAAGATCGGAGTGGACGGGGCACTTTACAAATCAATGGAATTTACCGGGGACGGTATCGCCAGCCTGACGATGGACGACCGTTTCACCATGGCGAACATGGCGATCGAGGCAGGGGCGAAAAACGGGATATTCCCGGTGGATGAACAGGCTGTATCTTATATGAAGGAGTATTCCGTCAAAGAATATAAAATTTACGAAGCGGATGAGGACGCCGAGTACGACGAAGTGGTGGAGATCGACCTGGCATCGGTGAGGCCGACGGTTGCTTTCCCGCATCTTCCTGGCAATGCAAAGACAATCGATGAGATCGAGGCCATGGAACCGATCAAGATCGACCAGGTGGTTATTGGGTCATGCACGAACGGCAGGATTTCCGATATGAGAAAGGCGGCGGCTATCCTGAAAGGACATACGGTCCACCCGGATGTGCGCGTCATGGTCGTTCCCGCGACACAGAATATCTATAAACAATGTATTAAGGAAGGACTTGTAGATATCTTTATCGACGCAGGATGTGCGGTTAATACGCCGAGTTGTGGTCCTTGTATGGGAGGACATATGGGCGTGATGGCGGCAGGAGAAAAGTGTGTCTCCACGACGAACCGCAATTTTGTCGGCAGAATGGGCCATGTGGATTCACTGATTTATCTGGCGTCTCCTGAAGTGGCGGCAGCAAGCGCGATCGCGGGCTGTATTGCGAATCCTGAGAAAGTAGGTGACAAATAATGAAAGCGATGGGACATGTATTTAAATATGGAGATAATGTGGATACGGATGTGATTATCCCTGCAAGATATCTGAACTCTTTTGATGCAAAAGAACTGGCAAGCCATGCAATGGTGGATATTGATCCCACGTTCACACAGAGGGTTAAGCCGGGCGATTTGATTGTGGCAAATAAGAATTTTGGCTGCGGGTCTTCCAGAGAGCATGCGCCGCTCTGCCTGAAAACGGCGGGAGTCAGCTGTGTGATCGCAGAGACATTTGCAAGGATTTTCTACCGCAATGCGATCAATATCGGGCTTCCGATTATCGAGTGCTCGGAGGCGGCAAAAGGGATTGAAGAAGGAGATCAGGTGGAAGTCGACTTTGATTCCGGGAAGATCTACAATCGGACCCGTGGCACCGAGTTCCAGGGACAGCCGTTCCCGGAATTTATGCAGAAGTTGATCGCCTCAGGCGGACTGGTGAACTATACAAACAATAAGAGGGCTTAAGAATTATGAGTTTACTTTATAAAAGTACGAGAAATTCAGGAAAGACAGTCACAGCGTCTTACGCGATCCTGAAGGGGCTTGCAGAGGACGGGGGATTATTTGTACCTACTGAGATCCCCCGGCTCTCTGTCTCCATGGATGAACTGAAGGACAAGAGCTATCAGGAGACGGCTTTTGCGGTGATGAAAGAATTTCTTACAGACTTTACGGAAGAAGAACTGAAAAGCTGTATTGAGAAGGCATATGACGGTAAGTTTGATACAGAAGAGATCGCTCCGCTCGTGAAAGAGGGCGGCGCGTATTATCTGGAGCTGTATCACGGTGCTACGATCGCATTTAAAGACATGGCGCTATCGATACTTCCGCATCTTTTGACGACCGCGGCCAGAAAGAATCAGGTGAAGAATCAGATCGTGATTCTGACCGCCACATCCGGAGATACCGGTAAAGCGGCATTAGCTGGTTTTGCCGATGTAAAAGGGACGAAGATCATCGTCTTTTACCCGAAAGCTGGAGTCAGCCGCTTCCAGGAGCTGCAGATGGTGACCCAGAAAGGGGAAAACACTTCTGTAGTCGCGATTCACGGCAATTTTGACAATGCGCAGAGTGGCGTGAAAGCGATGTTTGAAGATAAGGAATTGGCAAAAGAGCTTGACGCCTTTGGATATCAATTTTCTTCGGCAAATTCGATCAATATAGGGCGGCTCGTGCCGCAGATCGTCTACTATGTCTACGCGTATGCGAAATTGCTCAAGAATGGGGAGATCGCACAGGGTGAACCGATCAATGTGACAGTGCCTACTGGGAACTTTGGCAATATCCTGGCAGCCTATTATGCGAAAAAAATGGGGGTTCCGATTGAAAAGCTGATCTGTGCCTCGAATGAGAATAAAGTCCTTTATGACTTTTTCCAGACAGGTACTTATGACAGGAACCGGGATTTTGTCCTTACCACTTCTCCGTCCATGGATATCCTGATCTCCAGTAACCTGGAGAGGCTGATCTATCTGTTGACCGGGGAGGATGATACGGAAGACCGGAGGATGATGGAAGAGCTTCGGACAAAAGGAGCCTATGAGATCACGGATCAGATGAAGGAGGGCCTTGCGGATTTTGCGGCAGGATATGCGTCCGAAGACCAGGTGAAGCAGACGATTCATGAGATGTATGCAAACACGGGATATGTGCTTGACCCACATACGGCAGTGGCTTCATCGGTCTATGGGGAGTATTTCAGAAAGACCGGCGATACAAGAAAGACGATCATCGCGTCCACAGCAAGCCCCTACAAATTTGCGGGGAGCGTGATGGAAGCCATTGATCCCGAAGGAATGGAAGCAGATGAATTTAAGCGGATCGACAAGCTGAGGGAGCTTTCTAGAATGGAGATCCCCAAGGCGGTCGAACAGATCCGAAATGCACCGATTCTTCATACGAGGGAATGCGGCATACAGAAGATGAAGGAGACGGTAAAGGAAATCCTTGGTGTCAGTTAAGGTTGGAAAGTAGAAGAGATAAGAAGGGAGGCAAAGAGATGCTGGCTGGTGCGGAAGAAATGAAGTTGATGGAAGAGGCTGTGAAGGCAAGGAAGCGGTCTTACTGCCCATACTCGAACTTTGCGGTAGGCGCGGCTCTGCTATGCGAAGATGGAACCGTCGTACTTGGCTGCAATGTGGAAAGCGGGTCTTTCAGTCCGTCGAATTGTGCGGAGCGCACGGCGATTTTCGCGGCTGTGGCACAGGGAAAAAGAAAGTTCCGAGCGCTTGCGGTTGCCGGTGGGAATCAAGGGGAGGCGCCGGGACCTTGTTATCCCTGCGGAGTATGCCGGCAGGTGATGGCGGAGTTCTGCAGCAATGATTTTAAGGTCATTTGTAAAAATGAGGAAGGACAGGTCGAGATCTTAACACTCGGCGAGCTGCTGCCCAGACATTTTTCACTCCTGTGATAACCGGACGTTATGATTCACAGACGATGTGGATTGGGAGATAGACTCATCATGCTTGTATGTAAGAGGATGCTTCCCAATCCATATCAGGCATGCGAAGAAGTTGGTGAAGAATTTAACGATCATATTGACTTTTTTTCCTAAAAATGAGATAATGAACACAAATTTTGAATTTAAGGAGGAAATTAGCCATGTCAACAAAAGCATATTATCCGATCAGCGAAATCGGACAAGGCAAACCTGGTTTTTCAAAGACCCGTTCAATCATTGAGGGCGCTTTCTACGGAAATAACGTAGTAAAGATTGAAACACTGAAAGAAGCGTATGAGTTAGCAAAAAATTCTCCTGGAACGATTGTAACTGATATGCCAGTATATAGAGGAGAAGAATTTGGTCTTGACAAAGATGCGAAAGTACTGTTGTTTAATGACGGTGCGATCACAGGACGCTATGCTACGGCTCGCCGTATCGCGGGGGAACCGGGAGTGGATTGTGAAGCACTTGATAAGGTAGCGATGGATGCGGTTTATTCCTCACGCTGGAAAACGATGTATCATGCTACTGTATATGCAGGACTGGATCCTGAATTTATGGTAAAGTGCCATCTGCTGATCCCGGAAGGCGAAGAGAATATCATGTATAACTGGATGCTGAACTTCCAGTATATGTCGGATGAATATGTAAAGATGTATAAAAATTCTAAACCGGTCGGCGACGGAAAAGAAGCGGATATTTACATCTTCTCTGATCCGCAGTGGGTACCGGTGGAGGCTCCAGGCGTCAGCTTCGACTGTCTGAGCGATCCGGCGAAGAAGACGCTCTGCTACTTTAATACAGAGACGAACTGCGCATGTATCCTTGGTATGAGATACTTCGGCGAGCACAAGAAGGGAACACTTACGATGGTATGGGCGATCGCAAACCGGAATGGTTATGCTTCCTGCCATGGCGGACAGAAGGAATATCTTCTTCCGGACGGCTCCAAGTTCGTTGCTTCCGTATATGGACTTTCCGGATCAGGAAAATCAACGCTTACCCATGCAAAGCACGGTGGTAAATATGAGATCAAAGTGCTGCATGATGATGCGTTCATCATCAATACGGATACTTGTGCGTCAATTGCCATTGAGCCGACATATTTTGATAAGACAGCGGATTATCCGACAGGATGCCCGGACAACCAGTATCTTCTGACAGCTCAGAACTGCTCCGCGACTCTGGATGAGGACGGAAAAGTTCAGCTCGTGACAGAAGATATCAGGAACGGCAATGGACGTGCGATCAAGTCCAAATTATGGTCGCCGAACCGTGTTGATAAGATCGATGCTCCTGTTAACGCGATCTTCTGGATTATGAAAGACCCGACTATCCCGCCGGTAGTGAAACTGAAAGGAGCAGCCCTTGCGTCCGTTATGGGAGCTACCCTGGCAACAAAACGTTCCTCAGCAGAACGTCTTGCACCGGGCGTTGACCCGAACAAGCTGGTCGTAGTACCTTATGCGAATCCGTTCCGCACCTACCCGCTGGTAAATGATTATGAGAAGTTTAAGAAGCTGGTAGAAGAGAAGAACGTGGACTGCTATATCGTAAATACAGGCGATTTCATGGGCAAGAAGGTAAAACCGGGCGATACGCTTGGAATCTTGGAAGCCATCGTGGAAAAGAGAGCAGAGTTCAAGCAGTGGGGGCCGTTCTCCGATATCGAGATCATGGATTGGGAAGGATTTATCCCGAACCTTGACGACGTAGAATACAAGACACAGCTAAAAGCACGTATGCAGGACCGTGTAAATGAAGTGGAAGCGTTTGCTACGGAAAAGGGTGGTTATGATAAGCTTCCAGACGAAGCGGTTGAGGCGCTGAAGAAATTGGTGAGTGAACTGGCATAGAGTTTGCGTCAGATGATACTTGAATATGACGCATATCCATACGCGTCGTCATATTCAAATATTTATAGAAAACGCTATCTCGTAAGAGATGGCGTTTTCTTTTGGTACTAATGTCTTGATAAATATACCAAAGGTATGATAATGTAGATACATACCAAAAGTATGTTAGAAGAAGGCGAACAAAGTGGCAAGGAATATTTTCAAAAGGTTGTGACGAGATTTTAAAATTCTTTTTTATCCATATATTTCTTTGGGAAAACAAACCTTGCCGTCTTTTCGGGATCTACGACCTGTGAAATCTGCACGTTTCCGGCCAGGCTCATCAGCATTATGATATCGGGCCGGGAGAGGCTGCTTCTTTCTTCCAGGAACAGGCACATCAGTTCCGTGGCGTAATTGATGGCTTCATCGACGGTTTCTTTGGAGACGATCACTGCGAAGCTGTCTTCATTTTCGAGGATGGGATATTCTGGCGCCTTTCCTTTGATTACTTCCAGTTTTACTTTGACCTCCGCGGGAGTTTCCAGGCCGGATACGCCGATCTCTCCGTCGCCCATGACGGAGTGGACGTCGCCTAAGCCGAACAAAGCGCCTTCCACAAAGACGGGCAGGTAAAGGACAGCCCCTTCTGTAATCATCGTGGTATCCATATTGCCGCCGTGCCTGCCGGGGGTTCCGTTATTGACGGCTCCCTCTTCTGGGGCGACGCCAATGACGCCGATCATCTTGCGCAGCGGAAGTTTGTATTTCCCCAGGAAATCCGCATGATTATCTGTAATGTTCACAACATGAAGGTAATCCCCTTCCAGCATGTGGCCGAGAACCCCGTCCCCTTTACAGCAGCAGACCGTGCCAAGGGAGTCCAGATTGATCTCTTGGATAGTCACTTTCAGCGTATCCCCGGGCATTGCGCCTTCTACGTAAATAGGGCCTGTCGCAGGGTTTATCCTGTCCCAGTCCAGAGATTGCAGCTCTTCCTCTTCCCGCCTTAACTGATTCGAGAAACAGTCTAAGGTCTGGATTGTGACGGAGGCGGGAGCGGCAGTGCGAAGTATGGGCGCATTTGTTTTAGAAAAATTAAAACAGACGTTGTCATTTGATAGTTTCATTGTGTACACCTCTCCAATAATTTTTTGAAAAATATAGTATGGTGGTGGGGACAAAAGATGCCATCTGGATTGTTCCGCACGATGTGGTTTATGGTTTTTGACTGGCATCATAGTATTATTTTAACATTTTTGATAGAATCGTCAATAGAATTTGACAGTTCAGGCGGCGTAAATTTACTGTAGGAATTATAGTGGCAGAAACTGCCAGATGTGTATCAGATATATCAGTTCAACGTCTTTTTATACTATACTTCCTTTGCTTTCTCCTTGCAAGTCCTTTGCTTTTATAATCCCCAGATATG
>JAAWDY010000060.1 GCA_022793995.1 Coprococcus sp. | reverse complement strand
GTATTAATTATAAAAACCTCTGGAATTGCGTTGGAAAACGTATTCTATACAGCTGTATCATAAAGTCTACTATTTGTTACAAAAACCTTTAGGGGGTATCCTTGGGGAAGCTTGAGATGAATGCAAAAAGAATTTTCAGAAAAAATACAGATATAGCAGAAACTTAGAGACTCAAAATTTCTCATTCTGAATTATACACATAAAAATAGCTGTCCGGTTCTCTTTTGACGAGATTGACAGCTATTTTCATTCACTTGATTTTTACCGGGACAACTATGTCAATACAAACTTCTTTTGGGCAATGACGGTTTCGACCTCTTCAACACTTTTTTCTGCCACCTCTGCTATCTGTTCGATTGTATAGCCTTTTTCATACATATTAAATATAATTTGGGCTTCTCCTCTGCTCCTGCCGATGGCTTCTCCTCTTTCCAATATTCCCTGACTCAGATTACACATAGTGCTCACATTCTCTCTTATTCTATCATCTACTGGTATATTATACTCGTTTTCCATAAGTATGCTGGAGAAATTCTTCTCGGTGGAGTATGCCGACAGGGGATCGTTATTCGAGGGGCTTGCCGTCTGGGAGGATGAAACGTACAGAAATCTGCAGGGAACTTATCCGGTCATATTTTTAAGCTTTGCCAATGTGAAAGCCATGAATTATAAAGGAACAAAGCAATCCATTAACCAGATCTTAGAGGATCTGTATAATCGGAATATATTCCTTCTTGACGGGGACTTACTGACAGAAAATGAGAAAACCTATTTTCAAAGCGTCAACCGAAATATGGAGGAAGCGACAGCAACATGGGCGATCCACAAGATGGCGGATTTCCTGTCTCGGTATTATGGAAAAAGGGTCATTATCCTGTTAGATGAGTACGACACTCCTATGCAGGAAGCGTATGTGAATGGATATTGGAATGAAATAACAGGGTTTATCCGTAGTCTATTCAACTCTACCTTTAAGACAAACCCTTATCTTGAACGGGCGGTCATGACAGGTATTACGAGAGTCAGTACACCGCAGGCGTCCCGTGGGAAAGAATCAATCTTTTCAGACTTGAATAACTTAGAAGTTGTCACCACAACCTCTGATAAGTATGCAAATACTTTTGGGTTTACGGAAAAAGAAGTCTTTACAGCGTTGGATGAGTTCGAGATGTCTGATCGAATGCAAGAAGTAAAGAGATGGTATGATGGTTTTACATTTGGAAAATGTACAGATATATACAATCCCTGGTCTATTATTAATTACCTGGATACAGAAGAGTTTGACACATACTGGGCAAATACCAGCTCCAGTAAGGGCCGCTTTACAGCAGATTGAGGATAAGAAGTATGAAGCTGTTCTGACCGCAAAGGGAATCGAAAAAGAACGGATACGTAAATATGGATTTGCCTTTCGGGGAAAGGAGGTCCTGATCGGTTAACTGTTATGGCAGAATAAATGGCTAAAAATCCAAACTTTTCCATCCACTACCAATCTCGACTGGAAAAGTTTGGATTTTATTTAGGAGTCTCTACCAAAATATAATATACACCAGCGTCATGCAAAGTCCGATACAGACCAATAAGAGTCCGAACGACAGGCTCCGCTGAATAATCATATTGCTTTCTTTGAACTTTTCGTTCAAGATCGCCGCCGCGTGTACATAGTCTTTTTGGGACGGATTTTTGCGTTTCCAGAGATGGTTCGCCGCTCTCTGCCATCCGTTCATCAGATGTCCTATCGCCGCTGTCAACGCATTGCCTTCTTTTCTTGGATGCGGAATCGGGCTTTCGGCATAAACGCTTTTTCTAAGGAGTACTACTGTACTGTCCACGAAGCTGTCCAGAATCCGGCTTAAGACCCCAAACATTGTCGGAAGGATTTTCAGAAAGACGGGACGGTACAGCATTTCTTCGATATCCAGCCATTTCGGCCACCGGTCCACATATTTCAACACCCCGTTCTCTTTCTTCTTTGTCAGAACCTTCTGGATCAGTGCATATACAAGTAAACCGATTCCCAGAGAGATCATTGCTCCGGAAAGTGTCTTTAAATAGGAAACTTCTTCTCCATTCCCGGTAAGATGCAAGAAGCCTTGGGCAAATCTTGCCGCCCGCTCCATAATCCCATGCGGGAACAGACCCCATACCACAAGGACGGCCGCGCTTCCTGCCAGGGCGAAGGTGGTTCTTTTATCCATATAATCGGTCATGCCGTCAAACTCTTCCTGCCGTTTTTCGTCTTCATTCGTTTCCACAAAAACCGCCACGAATAATTTTGTCATATATGCCGCCGTCAGGCCACCGCTTAAGAGGAATATCCACTCTACCGCGGTCATTATGCCTCCGCCGCCAAACGAGACGATACTTTCATGGAGGAGGGTTTTGCTGATATAACCTCCAAAAAGTGGCACTCCTGCAATCGCAAGCGCTCCCGCCAGGAAGACTGCCTTAAGGAGCGGCTTTTTCCTCCCGAATCCCCGGATTTCATTCAAATTCAGCGCGTGGGTATTCATAAAAACCACGCCCGCCGCCGTAAAGAGTACCAGTTTGATAAGGGAATGGTTCACCATATGGAGAAGCGTCCCATGCGCCGCAAGGGAAACGAGCGCGTTCTTTGCGCCATGCATGCTTTGCGGCTCAAGCGAGCCCAGAAGACTCTGCATCCCCACGCCTACCAGGATGAATCCGATCTGCGACATGGAAGAACATGCCAAAGTCCGTTTCAGGTTCACGGAAAAGACGGCAAGGATCGCGCCTCCAAACATAGTCAAAATACCTCCCAAAAGGACCACCCTTCCCCATAAGGCGTCTTGCGGAAATAACCCACTGCTTACAATCAGGATCCCGAAAATTCCCGTCTTTGTCAGAATACCGGAAAGAAGCGCGGACTCCGGAGCCGGAGCCACCGGATACGCTTTCGGAAGCCAGATATGCAGAGGGAATGCTCCTGCTTTTGCTCCGAATCCAATAAACAGGCAGATGCCTGCCGCATACCGTACGCCCGGATTCTTACACTTCGACGCTGCGGACGCCAGCGCTGCGATCTCAATGGTTCCCAGCTCATGCCAGACCAAAAAGATCCCCATCAGCATGACAAGTCCGCCGATCACCGCGACCGCCAGATAGGTTTCCGACGCCCGGATGGCGGCTTTGTCCTCTTCCTGCACGACCCATACATAGGAGGTAAAGGACATGATCTCAAAGAAAATAAAGGTAGTGAACAGATCTGCCGACAGGAACACGCCCAGGGTTGCCAGTAGTGTTGCCAGCAGAAACACATAGTATCGGTTCTGGCGCCCGTGCCCTTTTAGATACTCAGGCGAGAAAATCGTCGCCATCATCCACATAAAGGCCGCAATATTTCCGTAAATAATCCGAAATCCGTCCAAAGTAAACGACAGACCAAACCCGCAGATCCCGGGAATCCGGAAAACATCCGATCTCTCTGCGCCCGCCGCTTCTCCCAGAGAAGCAAGAGAACCGATCGCCATGACCGCAAATATAAAAACAGCGGCGCCGATCACTGCGTAATCGCGGTACATCTCATTTTTACTTTTCATCCTCTCACCCCTTTCTACGGCATCACAGCGCCGATGTTCTCAAATACTTTTAAAATAGGCTGCGGATGAAGCCCAAAGAAGAACATGCCTGCCGCAAAAACAACCAGCGGCACGATCATCCTCCATCCTGGATCTTCCACATCCCGAATTGTCTCATAGTCAAAATCCCTCCCCGGGAAAAATGCCCGGACCGAAATCGTCAGCATATAGATCGCCGTGAGAAGTGCGGATACCAGAAGCGCCGCCACTCCGACATAAGAGAGCGGATTTCCGCTCGAGACAGCAGCCTTCGCCAGATTCCATTTGCTGATAAAACCGCACAGTCCCGGCACGCCCATCAGCGCAAGCGAGGACAGGGTAAATGCAAGGAACACTTTCGGCATTTTCCGTCCCAGGCCGTCCAACTCGTAGATATAGGTTCTTCCCGTCTTTTTGATCACCGCGCCTGCACAGAAGAAGGAGCAGATCTTCATGACCGCATGAAACACCATATGGGAGAGCGCCCCGACAAACCCAAGCGGAGACATCAACACCACACCGAAGAGGATATATGACAGATTGCTCACCGTGGACCAGGCCAGACGGCGTTTGAAATGCGTCTCTTTGAGCGCCCGGCTGCACCCATATACGATTGTGATAATAATGAGCGCCATAAGAAGGCTCTGCGCCCAAGTGCCCCGAATCAATTCTGTCCCGAAGCTATAATAGGTGATCCGCATCACCGTAAACGCCCCGGTCTTTACCACAGCCACTGCGTGAAGAAGGGCTGTCACCGGAGTCGGCGCCACACCTGCCTTGGGAAGCCAGGAAGACATCGGCCACATAGCCGTCTTCACACTGAAACCACAAAAACACAGTACATAGATCACCAGAAGCAGATTCGTCTTATCTCCCACCTTCGCCACGTCCAGTACTCCGCCCGGCACAAAAACGGACGTAGTCCCGTAGCTCAGTATAAATATCATCCCAATAAATGCGAACGCCGCGCCGCCTACCATATAATAGAAATACGTTCGGCTCGCCTGAACTGCCTCGCCGGTAAGGGTATACATGATGAGTGGAAGGGTCACGAGACTGAGCATTTCAAAGAAGAAATACATCGTCAAAATATCTTCCGCCAAAGCGACGCCAAGTGTCACACCGTACGCTATAATATAGAAGGCAAAAAAATATTTTTCTTTGTTTTCCTGCTCCATATATTCAAAGGAATATAATACCGCGAGCGGCCACAGCACCGCAACCATCCCTGCAAAGACTGCACCCAGCCCATCCAGACGGAAGCTGACGCTCAAGTCTCCTGTAAAACGAAATAAGATCAGGGAGTTTGTCGGCTGGTTCACTAACATGGAGATCACAAGGATGGACGTAAGAAGCGTCATCCCCTCGATATAGATCATCATCTGTCTCCTGCTCCGGAAAGGAAGTATGGGAACCAGTACGCCTGATACCATAGGAAATAGTACCACGATTATCATAATGATTGCATTCATTTTACCCCTCCTCTCCTACAGAACTGCCGAAGCGATATGCTCCGCGTACTGAATCAATGGACTGGGAAAGATTCCCAAAATCACGGCCAATACCGCGCATACCGCAAGAGGAGCCAGCATCCACATGGACGGCTCCAAGGACAGTTTATCTGTATCTGCGTCAAATTCTTTGCCTGGGAAGAATCCTTTCATGACAACGGGAAGCAGATACCCTGCTGTCAAAAGCGCGCTTATAAGAAGCACCGCGGGACCAAGCCAGCGAAAAATCCCAACCTCGGCGTCCAACGCCCCCTGCGCCAGATACCATTTACTGATAAAGCCGCTGGCGGGCGGTATTCCGATCAGCGCCAGGGACAACAGGGTATAGCACCCGAGCGTCCACGGCATTCTCTTTCCGATTCCCACATAATCCTCCACCCGCGTCTTGTTGCACTGCGTAATCAATATCCCTGCTGTGAGGAACAGTCCTGTCTTGACAATAGCATGGAACACGGTATGGAGAAGCGCCCCTGTGAGGGCCTGCGGCGTCAAAAGCGACAGCCCGAACAGAATATAGGAAATCTGGCTCACGGTCGAATACGCCAGCCTCTTCTTGAAAACAGGCTCCCTATACGCCAGCATAGAACCCATAAACACGGTAAGGAGCGACAGAATCATCCATGCGGTCTGTACCCAGGTTCCCCGAATGAAATCCGGTCCCACCACATAATATACCATACGGAGCATCGCCAGAACGCCCGCCTTCACAATGACACCGGAAAGCGCCGCGGATGCCGGAGAAGGCGCCGCTGGATGCGCCGTCGGAAGCCATGCATGCAGGGGAAACATTCCGGCCTTTGCACCGAACCCGACGATCATGCTAAATACCGCGATCAGTATGATTCCCTTGTTATCCTGTGCAAGGGCCATATCCAGGCTCCCGCCTGCCGTAAATGTCAGCGTGCCGCAGTATCGGAATAGAAAATAAATGCCGAACAGCCCCATATACGCGCCGCACATGGAGTAGAACAAATACTTCAATGACGCCATGATCGATTCCCGCGTGCCATTATGAAGCACCAACGGCATGGAAGCCAGAGTCAGAAGTTCATAAAACAGATAAAACGTCACCAGATTTCCCGAAAGCCCCAACGCTGTAAGCACACCGTAAACCACGAGATAAAAGCCGAAGAAACGTCTCTCCTCCCCTTCATGCTTCATATATACAAAGGAATACGCGCATATGGCTACCCAGATAAGGCTTGCGATTGTCACAAAGAGCCTGCCCGCCGCATCGACCTTGAAATACAGTGAAATTCCTTTCATAAGGTAGATGAGGGTCGCCTCTTTCTCTCCCGTCCATACGGCCCAAAGCACCGCGGCCGCCGAGATAATAAGCACCGCAGCCGTCAATATATGAATGTTCCGCAGTTCTTCGCTTTCCGCCGCAACCGCTGTCCTGCTCGTCTTATGCCGCTTCACCTCTCTGAGATGCTGAAGAAATGAGGACAAAAGCAGGAAGATTCCCGCAACTATGGGAAAAAATATGGGAATTAAGATCCATCCATTCATGATTTGCCCTCCTTATTACATAAACATACCAAGTCCGGTGCGGATCATTTGAATGACCGGCTCAGAACTAAGACCCAGAAAAATATTCAGGACAATAAAGCAGATCAGCGCCGTTGATTTCGCGGGCTGCTCCCGCAAGGGGACAGCTCTTTGCTTTTCATTGCCGAGTCTGCGCTCCGGGGTGTAGATCCGGATGACAGTCCTCATAAAATAGAGCGCGTTCAGCACCGTACTGATCGCCAGCGCGATCAAGGTCGGAAGCATTTTGATCTCATGCCCCACCGCCGCCTGCGCAAAGAGCAACTTGGAGATGAAGCCAGAAAAAATAGGAAATCCAACCATAGACAAAGAACCTACCGTAAATGCGACTCCTGCCAGTTTATTTCGATAGCCTGCGCCGGTCAGATCTAAAAAATCCGTACTGTCCCCCGCGGAATCCGTAAGTCCCGACGCCGCTACAAAAAGGAGCGATTTCGTCGCCGCATGCGACAAGATATGGTAAATACTGGCAATCACACCGAGCAGCGTGCCAAGCCCGAACCCCATATAAATATATCCGATCTGAGCTACTGAAGAATACGCGATCATCCTGCGGATATTTTTCTCTTTGATGGCGCTTAAAGACCCCATAATCATACCGATAATGCCGAACACAAATAATATATGGATGACCTTGCTTTCTCTTACGATCCCGAATCCGATCACCCGGTAGAAAATCTTAATCAGAAGAAAAATATATCCCTTGGAGACCAGGGACGACAAGATCGCCGCGGAAGACAACGTCGAATATCCATATGCGTCCGGAAGCCATGCGTGGAAAGGGTATAAGGCGCTCTTGATCGCAAGCCCGACTGACATCAGCACCACGGATACCAAAAGCGGGATATGGTACTGGCCCGAAGCGTCAAGCGCCCGTACAGCCTCCTGGATATTGCTCATCAAAAGCTGTCCTGTCAGATCATAAAGAAAACAGATACCAAGGAGCAAAAGGCCGGAACCTAGAAGGCTCATAATCATATATCTCGTTGCCGCCTCGATCGTTCTGCCGTTCTGCCGTATCATAATCAGCCCGCAGGCAGAGATCGTATTGATCTCCACGAACACATAGGCTGTAAATAAGTCGTTCGTATAGATCAAAGCGAGCAAGGAACTAAGCAGAAGGTTCACCATCACATAGTAAAGGTTCTGCTTCGTTTCCTCGATCTGCTGCTCCCGTTCACGCACACCGCCGACCATGCACAGCAGCATGATTACGCAGAAAAATACTGCCATAAGTGCTTCCAGGATGCCCACCCTGATCTCATTGCCCCAAGGTGCGGGAAAATGTCCCATCCTATAAACGAACGAACGCCCTGTCCCGACAACGTAGGCAAGCACAGCCGCGGACATGACACTAATAATGGAAATGACCGCAATGTTGACCCATTTCGCCTTTTTTCCGTCCAGGACAGAAGAAAGTGGTCCTGAGAACAAAGAGAGGATAATGGATATAAAAGGAAGATTCTGCACAAACTCCATCACAATCCCTCCTTTTTCATCCGTGTGGTAATCTCATCTAAATCCAGCGTGTGGTATCTGCGATACAACCGGATCGTCAAAGAGAGCATCAAAGCGGATACGGATACGGATACTACGATTCCGGTAAGCACAAGTCCGCTGGGGATTGGGTTGATATACGCTTCCACTTCCTGTACCCCGTCCACGACAATCGGCGCCTTTCTTCCTGAGACAAAGCCCTTAAGAGCAAGGAAAAGGTACATCGCCGTATCCATGATGTTCAGCCCGATGATCTTTTTTATCAGGTTTTTCTGCAAGAGCAGGTTGGAAAATCCAATCCCGAACAAGATCATCGCCACTGCTTCCGCATAATTATTGATTAGATTGGTAAGATTCATCCTAGTAGCCCCCTTTCCGGAACATAACATAGAACGTATACATCGTCCCTGCGACCACAATCCCGACACAGATATTCAGGATGAGGATCAGCCCGCTGCTCAAAATCGCCCCCGGCGTTCCAAGCGGGATCACGCTCTCGATATGGTTTGCACCGGTATAGAAAGAATAGCTCTTGGCAAGACTGTAGCATGCCAGGGCGGAAAAACTCATGATCTTATAGGTCTTGGCTGTGAAAAACCGCTCCGTTTTCGCAAACCCGAACGCATTTACATAAAGGATCAGCCCCGCGCCAATGACTGCGCCGCCTGAGAAACCACCTCCCGGTCCTAAATGCCCTCCCAAGATCACGTAGATTCCGAAAATGATGATCGGGGGAACTAAAATCTTTGCAACTGTCTGTAGGATGACATCGTTTTTCGGCTCGTGCGTCCTGTCATTCGCTTCCTTGTATTCAATCGTATCTTTTCCATATTTTTTGTCTGTCCGAAGAAGAATCAAAACCGTACATGTAGCGATGAACAGGACATGGGATTCTCCCAGCGTATCAAAGGCACGGTAATCCAAGATCATGCCGGTCACGATATTGACAGCTCCCGTCTCTTGTAGTCCTTTCTCAATATAACGTTCTGACACCTCGTTGTTTGCCGGATTCGCCGGGTCGCCAAATGTCGGAAGGCCTGAGACCGCAAAAAGGAGCATCACTACAAGGAAAATGCAAAAGAGCACGCTCAGGACACGGTATATCCTCTGGAACCATTTCATTTCCCGGTTATTCTTAAGGTCGTAGACCTGCTCATAGACCTGGCTTCTCTCCTTCCTTCTCCGCTCCTGGCCGGCCTTGTCTTCGATCACGATCTCCTGCGGCTTCATCTCCACCACGTCAAGGAACGGATCCTTTGTCCCGTCAAGCCACTGCCTGAGCCGGAAAGATAAAGTCTTCTGATATTCTTCGTCTGAAAGTCTTCTACTCATCCGTCTTCTCCCCTTCCGCTTTCTCTGTCCGAATGATTGCATGGATCTTCTTTAAGGTCACAAAAAAGAGCACGGTTGTTACCCCGGCTCCTACCGCGGCTTCTGTGATCGCAAGGTCGGGTGATTCAAGAAGGATCCAGATAATCGACATGATCAGACTATAAGACATAAAAATCAGTATGGAATTTAACAGATTCTTGGAAAGGCTCGCCGATATCGCGCAGACCACCAGAAATCCCAGCAAAATACAGAAAAATATCTGCATCGTAGATCACGCCCCCTTATCTTCTTTGGATTTTTCTTTCGATTCTTCTTTCAATGTTTCCTTCCGTTTCCCGTCACCGGGCGCTTTATCCCGGATCTCATCCATGCGCAAGATGCGATAATGTTTTTTCCTCTCCTCGTCCGTCGTCACTTCCAATCTGGCGATCAGGTGTGATGAAACCGGCGACGAGAACCAGAGGAACACAATCACAAAAAAGAGCTTCAGGGAAGTGAAGTTAAATCCGCTCATCAGGATTAATCCCAAAAGAGAAGAACCGATTCCTAATGTATCCCCCATCGCCGCCGCGTGCATTCGGTTCAACACATACCTGAAACGGAAGACGCCAACCATCTCGATCACAAAGATCGCAAGCCCGCACAGAAGGAGCATTGCTCCCACAGCAAAACGGATCCACTCAAATGCCGCCATTTTTCTTCCCCTCCTCTTCCTTTTTCTCTAAATAAACACCCATATATACCTTGGTAAGTACGATCACCGCCAAGAAGCTAATCATCGCATAGATCAGACAGATATCAACCAGATATCCCTCCTCCAGCATCAAAGCAAGGATTGCAATCATCACCATCACCATCGTCCCCATCATATTCACAGAAACAATACGGTCTGTGACGCGCGGCCCTATGATGGCCCGTATCAGACAGAGCACTACCATGAGCGCCAGAAAAATGAGCGCCCCGAAAAAAAGTATATTATATGCTGTCTCCAGCGCCGGTATCCCTTTTCCCATCTTGCTCTCCTCCTTCATCTTGCTCCTGACTTTGTTCCTGCTTCTGCTCCTGTATTTGTTCCTGCTTCTGTTCTTGGCTTTGTTCCTTTTCCCGTTTCCGCTCTTTCTCCTGCTCCAGATCTGAGAGGAGTTCAACAAAAACAGAATCATCCATCCCCGCCGCCAGACTTTCATCCAGACAGTGCACCAGGTAGTCCGATTCTTCCAGCATTACCGTGATCGTCCCCGGTGTCAGCGTGATCGCATTGGCAAGAAACGCCCTGCCCGCCGGAGTCTTCATGTTGGACTGAAATGCGACAAGAGCAGGCTCGATCTCCTCCCTCTCTGAGATAATCATGTGGATGACTGTAAAATTCGCTTTTACGATTTCGACCACCAAAACCCAGATATAACGAAGAAACCGGAATATTTTCCTCATATTCCGCTTTTCCTTCTCTAAACTATAATCCATAAACTTGCATGTGAACGCGAAGACTGCAGCTGAGATCAACAGACCGAATAGACAGATTTCTAGGGTGAACGCGCCGTTAAATATCACCCACAGCAAAAAATACAGCAAATACATCGAATTTCCCTCCAGTTTCTAATTCGCCATATCAAAATCGAGTTTATTTTAACTCTTTCTTCCTGTGAAGTCCAGACTATTTTTTTACTTTATGAAACGATCGCCGATTAGGCGATTTCGTTCACGAGTCCCGAATGCCACCGCATGAGGGATACTTTATGAAACGATCGCCGATTAGGCGATTCCATTCACGAGTCCCGAATGCCACCGCATGAGGGATACTTTATGAAACGATCGCCGATTAGGCGATTTTGTTCAAAATAAGAACCAGTACCCTGCCGTGTAAAGTACTGGTTCCTAAATTTATTTATTATTTTTGATAAAAATTCCACTTGTGCGGTTGAAACTGCGATTAGTGATGGAACAGGCGCAGCCCGGTAAACGCCATCGCCATGCCATATTTGTTGCACTCTTCTATCACAACGTCGTCCCTGACAGAACCTCCCGGCTGCGCGACATATTTTACGCCGCTTCTGTGCGCCCGGTCGATGTTATCCCCAAAGGGGAAGAACGCATCTGATCCCAGAGCCACGTCCGTCAGCTTATCAAGCCATGCACGTTTTTCTTCCCGCGTGAATACTTCCGGCTTTTCCTCGAAAATCGTTTCCCAGATCCCATCCGCAAGTACGTCCATATAATCTTCCCCTATATAGAGGTCGATCGAATTATCCCTGTCCGCACGTTTGATATCGTCTTTAAATTTCAGCCCCAGTACTTTCGGACACTGGCGCAGCCACCAATTATCCGCTTTCTGTCCTGCCAGGCGTGTACAATGAATCCTAGACTGCTGCCCTGCGCCGATTCCGATCGCCTGGCCGCCTTTTACATAACACACAGAATTGGACTGTGTATACTTCAGTGTAATCATCGAAACAGCGAGGTCGATCTTCGCGGATTCAGGTATGTCTTTATTCTCGGTCACAACATTGGCGAAAAATGCGTCGTCGATCTTCAGCTCATTTCTTCCCTGCTCAAACGTGATCCCGAAGACATCCTTGTACTCGGCCGGGGCCGGAACATAGTCCGGGTCGATCTGGATAATGTTATACGTCCCTCTCTTTTTCTGTTTCAGAATCTCCAGGGCCTCCGGCTCATAGCCCGGAGCAATAATTCCGTCGGATACTTCTCTTTTAATGATTCTTGCTGTATCCACATCGCAAACGTCGGACAATGAGATAAAATCGCCAAAGGAAGACATCCTGTCCGCACCTCTCGCCCGTGCGTAAGCGCAGGCAAGCGGGGACAGCTCGCCTAGATCATCTACCCAGTAGATCTTCGCAAGCGTCGCATCAAGCGGAAGCCCTACGGCCGCTCCCGCGGGGGATACATGCTTAAAGGATGTAGCCGCCGGAAGGCCAGTTGCCTTTTTCAGCTCGGACACCAACTGCCATCCATTCAATGCGTCCAGAAAATTGATGTAACCTGGACGACCGTTCAACACCGTAATCGGAAGATCGCTCCCATCCTTCATATAGATACGGGACGGCTTCTGGTTCGGGTTGCATCCATATTTTAACTCTAATTCATTCATCTTGTCTGTTCCTCCTGTTTGTTATGATTTCGTTTTACTGATTCTTATTTACAATCCTTGTCTCGTATTTTCCTGTGGCGATGTCAATATATCTGACGAATAAGGACACTTTGTTATCTTCATTCAAGCTGTTCCAGAGAATCTCGGTAAAATCATCCAGACTATCCGGCACGGCGATCCTTTTCGGCTCTCCTTCAAAGCTGGGGAGCGGATTCCCGTCACAACGGTACGTATGTATAAAATGTCCCTCGCCTGCCGATGGGTTCTGGTAAGCAAAAGTATAACGGCAGCAACCGTCCGGAGAGCCGTTATTACTCTTTAAAATGGACATCGCATAATTATAGTTCCCGTTCTCAATATGCATAATCCCGGAAATCCGCGGCGTATAATTCGGTGCGTCTGGTTCAAACTCCCGGCTCCTTAAGGTCTGCTCAAAGGTCATCTGATGATCCATTCCTTCATAGATCGTGTCCGTCTGATCGCCGTTCGTCACAATCGTCTTATTGCCAAGTACACGAACCGGCGCATAGATAATAAGGCTTGGATCCGTCAGTTTTGACTCGTCGAACGCCTGGGTACGGATTCCTTCTCCGTCCTCCACAAAGATACGGTTCCTGCTGTTCTCGCTTCTCCCCATGATAAAATATGCCGCTACAGCCTTCTTCCCGTCCGCGGTCCTGCCAAGGATAATCCCTCTCCCAGGATACGAGTTATTCTGCAGCTCCTTCTCAATACATAACATTTCCATTCTTGACTCTCCTTTTCCATCTGTCGCTCTGCAATCTCATTTTCATCTCAATGTAGGCAGATTGCTCCTCGTTTTGTGCTCCTATATTCTTAATATAACTGAATACGATGTATATTTCCAGTCCTTCTTGTTTCTTTTTATAATTTCCTAATTATTGATTCTTGGAATCGTTATATCAATCCTGATCGCGTATATCAATCACGATGCGCCCCCACAATCCAGCCCAATATTCGTATATCAAATATTGTTTTTCTCATAGATATATTGTACAATAGGAACACTAAGCGAGGTACTTACAATGAATACACGTCAGGTTGATTTCAGCGGCATGGATGTCCGCCGCAGTATCCTTGCTGTGGCATCTCCCATGCTGGCGGCACAGGTCCTTAATCTGCTCTACAATATCATCGACCGTATTTATATAGGAAAGCTTCCCGGGGAAGGCGCCGTCGCCCTCGCCGGGCTTGGTTTGTGCTTTCCCGTCATCACGATGGTGACTGCCTTTGCTAATCTGTTCGGGCAAGGCGGAGCGCCTCTATGCTCGATCGCGCGGGGAAGGCAGGATTTGGCAGGCGCGCAGACAATCATGAATAACGCCTGCTTTATGCTGGTGTGTACTGGAATTGTCCTCACAGTATTGGGCATTTTATTCCACAGGCCCCTTCTGTATCTTTTCGGGGCAAGCGACACTACATACCCTTATGCATCCGGCTACATGAACATTTATCTGCTGGGGACGGTTTTCGTTATGCTCTCTCTGGGGATGAATCCATATATCAACAGCCAGGGATTTGCTCGAATTGGGATGAAGACCGTGATCCTAGGCGCGGTAATCAATATCATTCTGGATCCCATCCTGATCTTTGCCTGCGGCCTGGGCGTCCGCGGAGCCGCGATCGCGACCATTATTTCCCAGCTCTGCTCCGCAATATGGGTTCTACATTTTCTGACGAAGGGACGTGCGGAACTAAAGCTGCGATTTGGCGGATTTTCCCCGGATCCTGCATGTATCTGGGGGATCACAAAGCTGGGGATTTCTACCTTTGTCATGAGCTTTACCAATGGCCTGGTACAGATCGTCTGTAACTCTACGCTCCAGACCTTCGGAGGTGATCTCTATATCAGTGTGATGACTGTCGTTAACTCTGTCCGCGAAGTCGCCCAGACTCCGGTCATGGCTCTCTCGGACGGCGCTTCCCCTGTCATCAGTTACAATTACGGTGCGGGACAGATCGATCTGATGAAACGGGCGATCCGTTTTATGACTTTGACGTGCTTTGGATACACGCTTGGGATCTGGGGGCTCATCTCCGCGTTTCCGGAGTTTTTTATACGCGTCTTCAACCAGGACCCTGTCCTTCTTGCAAAGACGGTTCCATGTCTACATATATACTTTTTCGGATTTTTTATGATGGCTTTCCAGTATACGGGACAATGTGTGTTCAAATCACTCAACAAATCCCGGCAGGCTGTTTTCTTTTCCCTGTTCCGCAAAGTCATCATCGTAGCGCCGCTGACCCTCCTCCTTCCCCATATCGGAGGTCTTGGCATTATGGGAATCTTCCTTGCGGAGCCGGTCTCCAACTTTATCGGAGGTCTTGCCTGCTATATCACAATGCGGCGAACGGTACTCTCGCGGTTTACACGACCTGAGAAACATATCACGAATACCTAAGAGGAGATTTTTCAATGAATCAACGTCATTTATTTGCTGCGGGAATCCGGGATGGGATCCCGATCTGCCTGGGTTATATTGCTGTTTCTTTTACTTTCGGCATCATGTCGAAAAATGCGGGGATCTCTGTATGGGAGGCGGTCCTCATCTCCGCCTCTAACTTAACCAGCGCAGGACAATTCGCTGGGCTGTCCCTTATCACATCGGCGGCTTCCTACTGGGAGATGGCAGTGACACAGCTTGTCATCAATCTTCGTTACTGCCTGATGTCCTGTGCACTCTCCCAGAAACTCGATACACGTTTTCCCTTTTTCCACCGCTTTTTTGTCGCATACGGGGTTACGGATGAAATATTCGGTGTATCCGTGGGAACGACGGGAAAGCTCAGTCCTTTCTATACCTATGGCGTCATTAGTGTCGCTGCTCCAGGCTGGGTCCTGGGAACCTTCCTTGGCATCGTATCGGGAAGCATTCTTCCCGCCCGCGTCATCAGCGCCCTAAGCGTCGCGCTCTACGGGATGTTCATCGCGATCATCATACCGCCCGCCCGCGACGACCATATCCTTCGGTATCTGGTAATCATCTCCATGTTCCTGAGTCTTATCTTTACTGTGATGCCTGTACTCTCCCGGATTTCTTCCGGCTTCCGCATCATTATCCTGACACTTCTGGTCGCCGGAGGCGCCGCCTGGCTATTCCCGGTATCCGAAGAAGTGCCGGATGTTTCCACAGAGCATGGACAACAATAGGAGGAACATTCATGAATCGAAATATTTACATCTATATTCTTGTTATGGCGGGAATCACCTACCTGATCCGCCTCCTGCCGCTGACTTTGATACGAAAAGAGATTAAGAACACGTATATCCGTTCTTTTCTGTATTATGTCCCCTACGTGACCTTGTCCGTCATGACGTTCCCAGCGATCCTTGGGGCCACCGCCAATCCCTGGTCTGCATCTGTCGGGTTTGCCGTCGCCTTGCTCCTTGCGTATATGCGAAAAAGCCTGATTATTGTTTCCTTGCTTTCCTGTGCCAGTGTTTTTCTGGTAGAACTTGTTACCGGTCTTTAAATTTCTTTATTTCTGCTGCTCTGACAGTAAAAAAATTCTATTCTGTCCGAATAAGCTTAATTTTTTTCATTTTGTCTTCTAAATAGTTTGACAGACCGGAACATTTATGCTATAATTTTATTGTGTATTTTGGAAAGATTTAGATTTCACATATTTTTGTAAATCATTTTATCTTGCTGATGACTTACAAAAATATGTGATTTTTTTCTCGACCAGAATATAACATTTTATCTCAGGAGGGATTATTTCATGAACAAAGGTACTGTAAAATGGTTTAATGCACAGAAGGGATATGGCTTCATCACGAATGAAGAAACCGGCGAAGATGTTTTCGTACATTTTTCCGGCATTTCCGGCGATGGCTATAAGACTCTTGAAGAGGGACAGCAGGTCACATTTGACATTACTGAAGGCAACCGCGGACAGCAGGCTGTCAATGTCTGTGTCGCTTAAGTTTTGGTCCGTCCTTCAAAATGGACTGAATAGAAAAAGACCCGATTGATGCAGGATTGTACGCATCTTTCAGGTCTTTTTTCTGTTTGATTACTCCTCTACAACCTCAATATTCCCGTCTTCACAGGAGATCTTGATCGTCCTATCCCCCTCCTTTGTTTGATACATCATGGAGTCGCCGTCGGAGGTCATCCCGTATCCAGGAGCCCTAATTCTGCCGTATTCTGTTTCTAGGTCAAGGCTGTATTCATCTGCCATATCCTCCAAGGCCAAATACACGTCCCCGTATTCATCTTTGATCTCAATATCTTTCGCTTTCACATGATGTGCCGTCAGATTTCCGCTTTCCAGGACTGCCTTTAAGGCTTTGCCCTGAAATCCCTCCATTTCCACATCGCCGTATTCATTTTTCATAGTGAGAGAATCCACTTTTAGATTTCCAAGCTCTATATTTCCGTCTTCTGTCACAATATCTACAGAGGAAAGGACCGTTTCCCTGGGAACGTACACGTTCACATAATATTCTTCCGTGCCGACAAAGAACCCAAAATGAAACTCAAATCCAATCAACTGTATGGCCTGCTCCTCCCGGAACGTAAATTTCCCGTCCGACACTTCGCAGACCAGCTTTTTTCGATTCCCCGTCATACAATACTCCACCCCAAAATGATCGGAGGGGATGATCCTTACATCGGCATACTCTGCCTCGATCTCGATACGTTCAAATTCCTCTAGCTTCTTTTCGTCCTTACATATCGATTCCTCTCTATTCTCTCCTATCGAATGAAGCCCACGCCCATCGACGTAGAAGCCGGCATAGCCTCCCATCATCTTTCCTATAAAAAGCAGTATCGCTCCCAGTCCTGCAAATACAAAGGACAGTCTCCATATTTTCTGTTTTAACGTCATCTTATTTCCCTCCCTTTGCAATCCGCCCAAACAGGCGCGTCATCCTATTCAGGAAATTTCTACTCAGTTCCTCGCTCCCCTTAAGAAGCCAGAGCCCGACCGCTCCTCCAATGAGTCCCATCCCTATAGTCGCCAGACCGTTTGCCGGACTCGTGAATAGAAATACAACGCCGACCACTACGCACGGTATGGATGTGGCTGCCAGTGCAAAAGCCGTCACGAAAAGGCCGAAAAGCAGAGACAGCACAACCATGATTGCCGCAAAAAGGAGCGCCCCGGCGCAAAGAGCCAGCGGAAGCCCGATGGGAAGGGCGCATACCGCAAGGATGCCTACCCAGATATTGGAAAATCCTTTCTTTATATTCTGCTGCTCCGGTTCCGTAGAATTACGGACTGCAAGATCCCGTATGATGGAATCCGCCGCCGCTTCCGGCGATCCCAAGTCCGCCACTGCCTGCTGTTCCGCTTCCGGGCCTGCATCCTCAAAATATTCCTCAAAATAAGCGATCGCCTTATTAAAATCCTCCTTCGGCAGCCTTCTGAGCCTATGTCTCAGACACTTCATATACTCTTCTCTATTCATCGTCCGCCCCTCCTTCCAAAATATCGTCGACTGCTGCTTTATAAGAGTTCCATTCGCTGCTCAGCACTTCATACTGTGCCTTACCCTTTTCCGTAATTCTATAATATCTCCTGTTCCTTCCTTGGAACGGCTGATCGTATACTGTAAGGAACTCTTGTTCCTGAAGCCTCTTTAAGACCGGATACAGTGCAGAATCCTTCGTGCCCGCGACCGGCTTCACGATCTGGCTGATCTGATATCCATAAGTCTCCTGCTTTTCCACGACCGCCAGGACCAAAAGGTCAAACATCGGCGCATTGATCGGAAACAACATTGCCTCAACCTCCTTTATGTTTTTTATACGTATAATATATATTATATAATATTAATTGTCAATATATATAACAAAAATAAATATATATTTATTATAAGACGATAAAAGGAGAACCCGATTATGAGCAAAGTTGGATGCGTAAGCAGCGGGAAAGCGCCCCAGGCGTCTTTGCATATTATGCACATATTTTTTCACTTGACGTCCATTCCACCTGTATGGTTTAGCGCATCTATTTCCTTACTAAGACTGCTGTGAATCGCAACTGTATAGTTAAAAAAAATTAATAAATATGCATTGTGCTGTGAAAATAATTGTGCTACACTAAGACAGTATCTAAAAAGCAAAGAAAAACAGTAGTGAGGAAAAGAGGTTTATGAAAATGAAGAAAATAGCTGTATTACTTATTTTAGCGATGACAGTCGTGTTCGCAGGATGCGGATCAAACGAATCGGCGGATTCGGACAAGAAAGAGGAAAAGACAGAAGATACTTCCAAAGAAGATGCAAAAGACGATTCCGCAGAGGACGTTCTGGCAGACGGCGTACTGACCGTTGGCACGAACGCGGAGTTTCCTCCTTTTGAGTATGTGGGGGATGACGGCGAGCCGGACGGCTTCGACATCGCACTCATTAAAGCAATCGGCGAAAAACTTGGTGTGGACGTAGAAGTAGAAAATATGGAATTTGAGTCCCTGGTGGCTTCCATCGGCAACAAGATCGACGTTGCGATCGCAGGCATGACTGTGACTGACGAGCGTAAAAACGCGGTCGATTTCTCAGATTCCTATTATCAGGCAGTACAGTATGTGATCGTGCCTTTGGATTCCGATATCAAAGAAGCGTCTGATCTTAACGGCAAGAACATCGGCGTACAGCTTGGAACGACCGGTGATTTTATGGTGGAGGACTTTGAGGGAGCGACTGCGGCGCAGTACAACAAGGCTGTTGACGCGGTAAATGATTTAATCAATGGAAGGGTTGACGCAGTCATCGTTGATAAGAACCCGGCCCTGGTATTCGAGGGTAAATTCAGCGACAAAATCAAAGCTCTTGACTTTAGTTTTGAACCGGAAGACTATGCTATCGCAATCCCCAAAGGCGACGAGAAGCTCCTGAACGCGGTAAACGACGCTCTAGCAGAACTGAAGTCCGACGGAACCTTTGATGAACTGGTGAATGAATATATCGAAAATTAGAAAAGTCCAAATGGAGAAGCTTTATGAATGAATGGTTTGCAGATATCTCATATAAATTCCAGACTGCCTTCATAGAAGGCGATCGTTACAAACTCTATCTGAGCGGTCTTGGAGTCACCTTAGAAGTCGCGTTCTTTGCCGCGATCCTGGGCGTTATCATCGGTATCATTACAGCACTGATGAAACTGTCTACCAGAAAAAATGGAAAGCGCCCCATCCTTTCATACATAGCCCAGGCTTATATAGACATCATCCGCGGTACACCATCGGTACTGCAGCTTTTGATTATGTGGTTCATCGTCATGAAGGACAGTAAGAACGGTATTTTGATTGCTGTTTTGACGTTCGGTATCAACAGCGGGGCCTATGTGGCCGAGATCATGCGTGCCGGTATTCTGGCAGTGGATCACGGGCAGATGGAGGCCGGGCGTTCCCTTGGTTTATCGAAGGGACAGACCATGCGCTACATCATTCTTCCCCAGGCGATAAAAAATGTCCTTCCGCCGATCGGAAACGAATTTATCGTTCTGTTAAAAGAAACGGCTATTGTAGGATACGTCAGCCTGTCGGATCTGACAAGGACAGCAAGCCAAGTCTCATCAAGGACATTTGAAGCGTTCATGCCGCTTATTGGTGCCGCCGTCATTTATTTTGTCATCATTAAAATATTGAGCAAGTTGATCGAAATGCTGGAGAGGAGGCTCAGAAAAGGTGATCACCGTTAAAAACCTACACAAATCATTCGGAAAAACCGAGGTTTTGAAAGGCATTGATTATCATGTGGAAAAAGGAGAAAAAATCGTCATCATCGGTCCCTCCGGCTCCGGCAAAAGTACGTTTCTCCGCTGCCTGAACCTTTTGGAGACGCCTACCAGCGGCGAGATCTGGTTCGACGGCCAAAAGATCACAGACCCTAAGACCAACATCAATAAAGTCCGGGAACATATGGGGATGGTATTCCAGAATTTTAACCTTTTTAACAATCTTACGATCCTGGAGAACATCACCCTAGCCCCTACAAAGCTGGGGCTGATGAATAAAGAGGAGGCAAATGAGACCGCCCTTGGTCTCTTAAACCGTGTCAATCTGACCGAAAAAGCAGGCGCATACCCTTCGCAGCTCTCCGGCGGGCAAAGGCAGCGTATCGCGATCGTTCGTTCCCTTGCCATGAGCCCGAAGGTCATGCTTTTCGATGAGCCGACCTCGGCCCTGGACCCGGAAATGGTCGGCGAAGTACTGGACGTCATGAAAGAATTGGCGGCGGACGGAATGACGATGGTCGTTGTAACGCACGAGATGGGATTTGCACGGGAGGTCGCAAGCCGGGTGCTCTTCATCGACGAAGGAATCATCATGGAAGAAAATACACCGGAAGAATTCTTTGGGAATCCAAGAAATCCAAGATTAAAAGATTTCCTGTCGAAGGTATTATAAGGAACGAAGTTTTCTATATGATAAAAAAGTCCCCTGGGAAACCAATCTTTCTCAGGGGATATTTTTATTCGCCTTGTTTACCTTATTTGCCAAACAGTGCTTTCCGTCAATAATTTTCCAACGTTTTTTTAATTACCGTCCGTGGTATTATCTGGAGAACTAAAATCCAATATATTTGCTTTTTTATCCGCCCCAAACAGAATATCCCCAATATCCTCTGAAAAGGAATTTCTAAAGAAATTAATATCATCCCACACAAGTTTGGAATCCTTGGGGCAGATCCAGTACTGATCCGACAAACTCAGTCCCAATGAATGAACCAGTAGTTTCATCAATCTCTAATTCCACCACGGTAATCTTTTTATGCATCAAAGTACACCGCAAAACCGCTCACCTCATTTCAACCTGCCATATAGAGCATTTCTCCCCAGACGAATTGTTTTTTCAACCGTTCAATGTTCTTCCCGCAATATCCCATCTTTTATATTCAGAACTTCTTTTTCTGTGAGATCCAGTAGTTCTGCCACTTTCAAAGCAGAAAGACCTTTTCGGAGCAGTCTTAGTGCGCTCTCCTGCACTCCTTCCTGTCTACCTTCACGTCTTCCCTCACGTCTTCCTTCCTCTAACAACAATTCCGCGACCTGTGTCATACGTATGACCTCCTTTATATATTCTGCCGTCCCGGCATCAATGATCTTATCCGCGAATACCAAGATTCCGGACAGCACAAATGTTTTCTCTTCACTTCCCTCAATCCGTTTTGCCAGCTCTACCGTCTCTTTTACTGCTTCTTTCTTTCGTTCTTTGCCCTTATATGCCAGCGGCAGGACGATCATCTGCATCATCTCATCGTCCGATAGCGGTTCTTTTTCCTCTAATTTTCTTTTGATCCGCTCCGACACACTTTCTGCATCCATCCGACTAAGGAATGCCTGCTCCATCTTCAGAGTGAGGCAGCCTGCCGAGAATTCCTCCGGAGTATCTTCTACATCCGCCGTGTATATGACGATCATACGAATCCGTTTCGGCGCCTTTTCCTTCTTATATCTCTCTAAAATACGTACAATGTAATTCAGGTATTTCAGGTGGTTCTCCCACTTAACGTCGCTTTCATAATCGATGACTGCGACTGAACCATCCTCCAGCAAGAACAGGTTGTCAAGCCGCATTTCGTTCACCTGAACTGCAGGAAGATTGGTCGGCAAAATCTGCTTGATCTTAGGGACGTTAATCCCATAGACCTTCAAAGATTTTTCTTTGAAATTCTCTGCTAAGACTTTTGAGAGAACATCTTTGTTATGGTATGTGATTTCATTATTGCTTTTCTTCATTTGTTCCTTTCTCAACTGTTACCTTTAGTGTATCATGTTTTGCCACCCCTTAAAAGAGTAAAATAGCAGGCATAGGCATCCCTCCCCAGAAAAATGAAAGCGTTTCAAGCATTGGAATCATTCGGCGAACTGCCGTGATAATCGAAATTTTTGAATGTTTATATATTGCAGCGGATAATGTGGCTATTATACTTTATTCCCGCCTGCCTTTCAAGAGTTTTTTCTAAAAAGATACAGCGCTGATGTATCGAAGTGGTGCGCGGTACAAGAATATAAAAGCACCCCGCACAAGGCTGTTTCTCTGCCTTTTGCGGGGTAATCTCTTTATCCTTTTTTGACGGACACTTTTTTAACATTTCTCCGGCTCTGGATATTCTTCTCCGAACGTCTCTACCGTTACTTTCTTCATCTTCTGCTCCTCAAGCGGCCTGTCGCTATAGTCTGTCTGGCACTCTGCGATCTTGTTTACCGTTTCCATCCCTTCCGTTACCTGGCCGAACGCTGCATATGCGCCGTCCAAATGCGGGGAAGTCTTATGCATGATAAAGAACTGTGAGCCTGCTGAATCCGGAGCCATTGTACGCGCCATAGAAAGCACACCTGGTTCATGTTTCAGCTCATTTTTAAATCCATTCTGCTTAAATTCTCCTTTGATGGAATATCCTGGGCCTCCCGCTCCACTTCCGTCCGGACATCCGCCCTGGATCATGAACCCGCTTATGACGCGGTGGAAGATCAGGCCGTCATAGAAGCCTTTCTTTACCAAAGAAACAAAATTATTCACCGTATTCGGTGCGATTTCCGGGTAAAGTTCTGCCTTGATCACATCTCCATTTTCCATCTCAAATGTTACTACTGGATTTGCCATATTATTTTATCCTCCATAAATTCTATATTTACTGGTTCTATTTTATCGGAACATTGTGGATTCGTAAATACTTTTCTTTATGGTTAGCTGATTTTTTCTGCAAATATTTATCTTCCATCCGTTTCGCCCGAACGAAAAACATGCTGTTTACGTCCAGTCTTTCTTTTTATATAAAACAGCCCCAGCAAAAGCACACAGCGCTGTCACCGCTCCCAGGATAAGTAATTCTTTCCCATAAAGGATAAGTCCCTCTCCCGCAAAAACTCCCTGCATGAGATCAACCGCATAGCTCATTGGCAAAAGAGCGGATATCCTTTTTATTGTATCGGGAAACAGTATATCCGGCATCGTTGCGCCGGACAGGAACAACATAATAAAATAAAAAAGATAACAGAGCAAAGTCGCGCTCTTCAGATCACGCCCCACAGCTGTAAAAAGAAATCCCATGGAAAACATAGCAGCTATGGAAAACAGCATACTTACACAGATGGATAGAAAATCTCCTTTAACCTGTATATGGTATAGAAGCTTTCCCGCGATCAATAAGGACGCGATCCCTGCCAGCGTCATGATAAGATTGGCGAGTACTTGCGCTAACATAACGCTCTTCTTTCCCACCGGGGAGGCGTCAAATCTTTTATAGATCTTTCTCTCTTTATAACCCGACATTGTGAGGGGCAAGGACATTAGGCCTGTGACTCCGATTACCATGACGGAGTAGGCCGGCACAGAGACGTCCATCATTCTCACATCAGCCCCCTCATAGATCGGAATATTTCCATAGATACCACCAAATAGAAGGAGCATTAACACTGGAAATACCAGTGCAAAGAAGAAACTGAAAAAATCTCGTGTAAATAATCGTAATTCCATTTTACATATAGCCGCAAACCCTTTCATAATATCCCCTCCATCGTAAGTCCCGCCGTTTTCGGCGCGATCATTAAGTAAAGTTTTTCCAATGAAAGATTTTCTTCCCATTCATCCGGTGTGACCCGGCTCTTTACATAGTCCCGAAATCCCTGTTTTGTGCCAAAGAATTGCTGCTTTCCTTTTTCCAGATAAAGGATCTTGTTCGCAAGAGTTTCTACCTCGTCCATATAGTGGGAGACTATGATGACCGCTACGCCGCCTTTTCTTATATTTTCCAGGCTAATCCACATATTCCGCCTCACTTCCGGGTCAAGACCTGTGGTTAATTCATCCAAAATCAAAAGTTTCGGACGTCCTATAAGAGCAAGAAGGATGGATAATCTCTGTTTCTCCCCGCCGGACAGTTTATGAATCGGACGTTTTCTTTTTTCATCAAGTCCCATCTGTGTCAGTAATAAATTCCAATCCGCCGGTCTTTCATAAAAATCGGCAAATAACCTACATAGTTCCTCCACTCTGATCCGCATAGGATATTCCGCCTCCTGCAGCTGGACGCCCATTTCCTTATATACTTCACCTCGGCAAAGCCAGGGATCTTTTCCAAAAACCCGGATCATACCGCTGTCCGGCCTGCGCAATCCTTCTATGCATTCTACCGTAGAAGTCTTTCCCGAGCCGTTCTGTCCGATCACAGCTACAATTTCACCAGTTCTCACGGAGAACGAAACATTCTGGACCGCCTGCAAATTCTTATATGCCAGGTTCAGATTTTCTACCTGCACAATTTCCTGTGACATAATACTCCCTCCTAGCGTACTGACACATTTATGTTTATGATGCTATGATGTTGAGGTTAAAAGATGCCATGATGTTGGGGTCAAAAGTCGCTATCTGGATTGTTCCGCACGATGTGCTCTCACAATCCAGCCCAATATTCGGATATCGTGGAGCTTTCGCCCCACTTTTATCCTCATATCGGGGCGGGTCATTAAGCCATAAAACTACTTGTGTGCAAGCACCCTATGGTTTATGGCTTTTGACCCTGGCATCATGCCATTATTTTATGATACATTTTGAACACAGACAATAGATTTTGCAGAGGAGGCACTCTATGCCGTATAAGCGGTCGGATTCCGTGTTTGAAATGCACGCATTTCCCGGACTGATGTGGTATACTTGGGAGCGAAAGCAATGAACAATACAGAGAAAGGGATGGTTCATCCATGAAAGTCGAGTGCAGAATCAGTTCGGATTACAAGGAACCCTATGCTGTTCTCCATATAAACAAAATGACCGGGAAGATTGTGGAGATTATTTCTATCTTAGAAAAGGAAAACACAGGTTCCCTGACCTTAACTGCGGCAAAAGACAGAAAAACTTATTTCATCAAACCGGAAGACATATCACTTGTGCGTACTGAAGGCAGGGAAATTGTCTGCTATGATAAGCTTAAAAACAGATATACATTAGATAAGCCTTTATATGAACTGGAAAACATGCTTGATATTCATTTTGTACGCATTTCAAAATCAGCGATCGTTAACATCAACCAGATCCATCATGCACAGGCAAGCTTCAATGGAACAATGGAATTAGTAATGAAAAATGGTGTCACAGATTATATTTCCAGGAGTTTTCGG
Organism: Coprococcus sp.; assembly: GCA_022793995.1. Lineage (GTDB taxonomy): Bacteria > Bacillota > Clostridia > Lachnospirales > Lachnospiraceae > Allocoprococcus. The sequence continues at coordinate 81,731 of JAAWDY010000060.1, read as the reverse complement.
AAAAGTTTTAAAGAAAGGTTGGGATTATAATGAAACATACTGTTAAATTAGTAATAAAGTATATTTTTTACGGTATTTCTTTTGGTTGTACTTTTTTCGTGATTATGTGCCTGTCTTTCTTTCTCGGGAAGGGAGATGACTTCCTGATCCCAATATTCAAGGATTTTGCAAAGCAGTCGATCGGCGCAATGATCGTGGGCATCGCCTGCGGCGGCACATCGATCGTCTATCAATTTGACCGGCTCTCCGGATTTTTGAAGATCATGATACATTTTTGCATTGGAATGGGCGTATTCTATCCTATGGGAATTTACTTAGGCTGGATCCCATTTTATCCGGATCAGATCCTCTTTACTGTCTTGCAGTTTTTATCCTCATGTGGTATTTTTATGATAATCTGGTTCTGCTTCTATCTCTTTCACCGAAATGAAGCAAAAAGGATCAATAAAAGACTGAAAGAGCTTGAACAGGATCATGCTTAGGAGGTTTCATTATGTCTATTGAAAAAGTGAAAACATATTTCTATCAACACGGCATGGCGGACAGGGTGCAGGAATTTGAAGTGTCCAGCGCTACCGTGGAGCTGGCAGCTCAGGCGCTCCACTGTGAACCCTGCCGGATTGCAAAGACACTCTCATTCATGGTAGATAGCCATGCCATCCTGATTGTCACAGCCGGCGATGCGAAAATTGACAATCCCAAATATAAAGCGCAATTCGGTACAAAGGCGAAAATGCTCACGCCCGATCAAGCGGAAACGCTGGTCGGCCATGCGGTGGGCGGTGTATGCCCGTTTGCGGTCAACGAGGATGTGGATATTTATCTGGACAATTCCCTGAAACGGTTTGAAACGGTTTTCCCCGCATGCGGCAGCAGCAACAGCGCCATTGAATTAACCATCGCGGAATTGGAGAAATACTCCGGCTTCACATCCTGGGTGGACGTATGTAAGGGCTGGGACAACTAAGTATGAAAGCAAGCTTTCATATCTACCTTTATGGCAGGTGCAAGACCTGCCATGCAGAGGAAAAAATAAAACGGTTTTACAGGGAGGGCAGTTATGGCAAAAAAGAAACGGATAGCAAGAGGATATACCGAACATTTTGGTGATGACTTTGAAGTAACTTATACGGATGATCTTCCGATGATATCGCTGGAGCTTGAAGACGAAGATCCTGACATTGATCTATATGAAAATAACATATATAAAAATACTCCTTATGAAGAGTATACATATCATGAAGAAGATGACAGGGAATCAAATGGTCGCCGTCATATGAAAGATGCTGCCTCTTACTCGTATCGTTCTGCCCATTCTCCCCGGAATGAGCAGAACAGCCGGAAACGCCGGCAAAGCCAGCAAGTCCGGCAAAGCGCAGATGCCCGCCCGCAGAACCTCTCCCACAGGAAACAACCTTCCGGCGAGGAGCTTGCCGCACCACTCGAAGGACCGGTACGCGCCTCCACTCTTATGGTGGAAAATCTGACCTGTTTTATTCTCCGGCCCGCACCTGCGGTCTGTGCCGCTGTCATCACGCTGATCACCATCGTATCCTTCTGGAACGGACACAGCGCTTTCGGGGAGATCAGCTCTCTTTCAGAAGGCAATCCGATTCTGGCCTCCTATCTGGTCGTCGGCGGGATCTTGCTCTTATGGGAGCTTAGTTCCTTCCTTTTTGCCTTAAGCGGGCTTTCCGCCGGCACAGGACGGGGTCTGACCTTTTTTATCGTAGTCTATGTAGGATCGTATTTTGCCAGTGTGGCCGACCATTTTCTTCCGGAAGAACTTCTTCTCCTGGAAGGGGTAAAAGGAGGGCTTTCTTCCTTTGGCTCCTTGTATCCTATGCTGTTCCCCTTCTGTGTCGTGGGGTTCGTGACATGTCTGCTCAGAAACTTTATGAAGAACTAATCATGCGATCTTATAGCCGATCAGACCGCCCCTTTGCCCCTCTTTCGTATCCCACAGCTTCTCCAGGTCAAGCCATGTTTCCTCCCCATAGGTCGCTGTACGGATGAGGAAACGTCCGTCTGCTGCCGACTCCTGCTCTTCATAGCCTACCGCCAAAAACCAGTGCCAGATAAAGTCTTCAAATTCTTTCCTGTTCTTATGGTTCAACATCAGATACGGAACAGGGATATCCTGGTCTATCTTCTCCCGGATAAATTCCCTTGCCTCCTCAAAAGAACGCTCTCCTGAAAATTCTTCCATTTTCAGAAATGGCACGCCGACGTCGTGCAGATACTTCCCGAATCCCTCTGTGAACATCCAAAGCTTATTCACGCCATGTATCCGCGGCCGCAAATATGGTTTCATCTTCTGGCTGAAGGCGACATACTCCAATTTTGTCAAATTCCAGGCGTCAAAAGGATACAGTTTCTCCATTTTGAACTGTCTTGCAAAATAGATGCAGCTGTCGCAGGCCGTAGCCGCGGCGCAGCCGCCGATATGCATCACAACATTCGTGAACCAATCCTGGTTTCCGCCAAATTCATCATTGATTGTAAAATAAGAAAGTTCCTTTTTCAATGTCTGGCAGCCCTCCATCTTCGCTGGATTTGCATAGATTTGCATCTATAGACAGATATTAGATCGTCCTGGCAGCGTTTACACATGCCCCTACTGCTTCAAACACCGCGCTTCGCAGCCCTTTTTGTTCCAGCACACGGACAGCCTCGATCGTCGTGCCGCCGGGCGAGCATACCATATCCTTCAGTTCTCCCGGGTGTTTCCCCGTCTCCAGAACCATCTTCGCGCTCCCAAGCACAGCTTGGGCGGCAAAGTGATACGCTTGTTTCCTCGGCATTCCGCCCGCTACCGCAGCGTCCGCCATGGATTCAATGAACATAAATACATAGGCCGGCGAACTTCCACTCACCCCTACCACAACGTCCATCAGATTTTCATTTATGATCTCTGCTTTTCCAAAACTTTCCAATATACGGCAGATATATTCCAGTTCTTCTCTTGTAACATTCTCATTCGGGCATACCGCTGTCATTCCTTCTCCTGCCATTGCCGGGGTATTCGGCATCGTACGGACGATCTTCACATCTTTTCCGAACTCTTTTCCCAGCCATTCCAGTGTCTTCCCAGGTGCGATGGTAAGCATGATCTGCCCCGGCTTTACCAAATTCCGTACTTCCTCGATGACTTCCTGGTAGTACTGCGGTTTGATGGAAAATACAACAACCTCCGCATTTTCAACAACCTCTTTATTGCTGTCCGTCACATGGATCCCATATTTTTTCTTGACACTCTCCCTGCCGGGCACAGATATATCCGCTCCGATGATTTCATCTGGTTTAAATATCTCATTCTTGATGATTCCGCCCATCATCGCGCCCGCCATGTTGCCGCATCCGATAAATCCTAATTTCATGTTCATTCTCTCCTCTTCGTTACATTGTATTTTCTCTTGCTGCTAAAAACACGAATCGCCTATCAGGCAATGCATTTTCATAAAGTATATCACACCTCCTTCGATTTAGACATATCGCGCCATAATTTTGTAGCTATTATTCATTCTTCCTCTGTTTTTTCCCAATAAAGTATGATATGATGACATCAATCGTTTTCTATTAAGGAGGAACACATACTATGTCATCTAAGTTACCATTTACCGAACAGCAGAGGCACCAGTTATCTTCTCTTGGGATCGCCTGTTTCGGGGCAGTCATGTTCGCTTTTGGGCTGAATGTCCTAATCCTTCCGCTTTCCCTGTATAACGGCGGGTTCATGGGAATTGCCCAGCTCATCCGTACTTTGGTCGTGAATATATTCCATCTGTCGCTTGGACAGACCGACATCACTGGTATCATTTATCTGCTCGTCAATCTACCCTTGATCTATCTGGCATGGTCCAAGATGGGAAAAGCATTCTTTTTCCGCTCAGTCGTTGTCATCATTGTCCAGACGCTAGCGCAAACCTTGATTCCCGTGCCCATGACTCCTATAGTGGACGATTATCTGACGGCCTGTATCATCGGCGGTATTATTGCCGGAGCAGGCTCCGGTCTGATTCTTCGAGGCGGGAGCTCAGGCGGCGGACAGGATATCCTGGGAATTTACATGACAAAACGCTTTCCTGGTTTCAGTGTGGGCAAGGTCGGACTTTTGATTAACTTTTTCGTGTACGGCGTCTGTCTGATTCTTTTTGATATCGAGATCGTCATTTACTCTCTGATATACGGCGTGGCATATTCTATGGCATGTGACCGCGTACATATTCAGAATATCAACGTCACCACAACGATCTTTACAAAGAAATACGGCGTTGCCGATGCCATCATGGAACAGACCGGACGCGGAGTCACCATCTGGGACGGAGCCGGCGCGTATACGAATGAAACTTCCTACATTCTAACCACCGTGGTTTCAAAATACGAAGTCAACCAGATCAAACGTATTGTAAAAAGCGTTGACCCGAAAGCCTTTATGATCTTCACAGAGGGCTGCCATGTGGACGGGAATTTTGAAAAGCGCTTGACAGATTAAAGGCTCAGAAAAACGGTATAGTCTTTTGCAGAGGCTATACCGTTTTCTTTCATTCAATCTAACAGATATCCCGCCTTATAAGAACATTCCAGGTAGCTTGGATTCTGATAATAAATATCTGTTTGAAATTCAGATATTTTGTCACTGATAAAAGAAGAAAAAATCTTCATCAACTCGTCAATCTCTTCACCCGGCTGCGCACAGTCTTCTATCATAAGACTATATAATTTCCCAATATCCATGAAACTCGGGATTGTATATTTACATCCCGTGATCGTGTCAAAATCTCCATTTTGAATTTTATATTGTTCTATTATCTCATCACTCACTTGTTCAAATGAAAGGCAATGGCTTACTTCCGCGTCATGCAGTTGCTTTTTTATACCGTCTTTACCTAAAACTTTTACGATATCTCCACGTCTGTTTTTCGTTTGGCGGGCAATATATTCAATTAATGAACATACATAAAAAAAATCATTTTGCTCTTTCTTTGTCATAAATAATATCACTCCCATCAAAGGTTAAACAGTTCAATGAGGATAACGTGTGAAAACTGATCTGATGGGTAGGATACTTAACTTCGGCTAACACCCAGAATTGCTTCCGGCTTATCCTCCCCGCCAAAAAATCATTCACATAATTCCATACCGTATCGTTTGCCATCGGCCCCTCGACAATATCATATGAATGCGTTTCCCCACTTCTGCACCTCGCGATAAAATCAAGCCACTCGTCCGTCATTTCCTCAAATTTTAAAATGGATAATCCCGGGACTGTTCTATACGAATAGTAATTAATAACGGGATCCCCTTCCCCACGGTTCGCCCAGCGTACTGCCTGTTCCAAATTATTCGTACAATAAAATCCCCACGAGAAATCTTTTGTATACCTTGTTTTTCGTATTTCTGGAAATTCAACCACTGCTTTACTTGCATGGTAAAGAACCATAAAATCTTTTACCTCCCCATCACGCCTTCGATCTCTTCCACCGTCCGCGGAATCGCTCCCGACAGATTCTCGCATCCATCCGCTGTAATCAGGCAGTTATCCTCCAGCCGGAACCCGATTCCCCATTCCTCATGGTAGATTCCCACGTCGACGCAGAACACCATCCCCGGTTCGGTGAGGCGGTCTTTTACATCCACCACGTCGTGTACGTCCAGCCCAATATGATGGGCGCCGCCGTGCCACATATAAGTACCGATCTCTTCGTAATCCTTGCACACTCCCGCTTCCCTTAGCTGTTCAAAATTATACTTCCGTATCATCCGGTCTACGTCCGACATCGGAATTCCCGGCTTCAATGTCTCGAACATATAATTGGAGGTGTGAAGCGCGCACTCATATAAAAGCCTCTGCCTCTCAGAAAACTTCCCGTTGCAGGGCCATCCCCTGGAAACATCCGTGATCTCGTGTTCCCACACCGCTCCCACATCATTGAGGACCATATCGCCGTCTTTTGCCTGCCCGCGGTAACTGTTATAGTGAATACAGAAGTTATTTTCTCCCGCGGAAATGATGGATGGAAATCCTGGAACCAGCACGCCTTCCTGCGCCAGGGCATAGTCGTATTCCGCCTTATACTGGTACTCGTACATCCCCGGTTTTGACGCCCGCATCATGGCCTCGATTCCCAGCCTTGTAATCCGTTCCGCTTCCCGCATCGCTTCGATCTCGCAGGGTTTCTTTATTGTGCGAAGCTTTTTAAGCTTCGGGTGAAGATTTCCGATCGCGACGTACGGAAAGCCCTCCTTTAGTTCCGCTGACAGACGGTCCGCTTCGTTTCCGCCATCCCCGAAAAAGGACTCGTCAAAATCCAGATAGACCTTCGTGATCTGCCCGGACCGAAGCATACGCTTCAGCTCTTCTTTGAATTCATCCACATACCCGTAAGACAAGACGCCGGAAATCTCCTCTGCCTCGTTCGCTTTTATCCTTCTTCCGGTCCAACGCTCGGCGAGCAGATCCGCAGGAAGGATAAACAGCTTTTCATCAAAGCCTCCTTCTTCCACCCGCGCCATCAGCACTGTGCCTGCCTGCTCAATTCCGGTCAGATAGACAAAATTCCGATGTGCAAAGAAAGGATAGTCCTCATCGTTTGTCTTCCTGGGCGCGCGCCCTGAAAACATGACGACCGCTACGCCCGGCTCCAGGCTTTCGTACAGCTCTTTTCTATTTCCAGTATAAAATTCTCTGTTTATGATATTACCCACAGCATGATCCTCCGATTAGTGAAAACTCTGTTCCGTTCTGTTAATAATTTCATCCTGCAACGCTTTACTTAAGTTCCGGAAATGATCGCTGTAACCCGCAACCCGCACAATCAGATCCTTATATTCCTCCGGGTTATTCTGCGCATTAATGAGCGTCTGCCGGTCGATTACGTTGAACTGAATATGATGTCCGTCCATGTTAAAATATCCACGGATCAGATTTGCCATCTGGTCCAGTCCTTCCTCTCCCGCTATAACGTTCGGCGTAAATTTCTGGTTTAGCAAAGTCCCTCCTGTCTGGAGATGATCCATCTTCGCGCAGGAACGGATCACCGCCGTCGGTCCGTTTACATCCGCCCCCTTCTCCGGTGAAATCCCTTCAGAGACGGGAACATGTGCCAGCCGTCCGTTCGCGCTCGCCATCATGACATCGCCAAAATATACATGGCAGGTGGTCGGAAGCATGTTCACGCGGTAGGCTCCGCCCGTCATATTCTTCCTTCCCGTAACCTCGCCTTGATAGAAACCAAAAACGCTTCTCATGATGTCGTCCGCATAATCGTCGTCGTTCCCATACTTCGGCGTATGGTTCCTCACCAGGTTGAGAATCCTCTCGTGTCCTTCAAAATTATCGTTCAAGGCCTGCATCAGCTCTTCCATGGTAAATTTCTTCTCATCGTACACATTATATTTTACAGCGGCCAGGCAGTCCGTGATTGTCCCAATCCCCACGCCCTGGAGATACTTGGTGTTATATCTTGCTCCTCCTGCGTTATAGTCCTTCCCTCTGGAAATACAGTCGTTTGTGATGATGGAAAGGAACGGCGCGGGCATATACTCCGCAAAAATCTTCTCGATGATATTGCTTCCCTCGATCTTGATATCGATCAGGTATTTCATCTGCTTTTTGAATGCACCGAACAATTCGTCGTACGTCTTGAAATCCGTCGCATATCCAAGCTTTAAGCCAAGCTGTTTGCCGGACATTTTGTCAAATCCATTGTTCAGCGTCAGCTCGAACACCTTCGGAATGTTAAAATACCCTGTAAGGATGTAGGCTTCATTTCCAAACGCCCCCACTTCCACACACCCGCTGGTCCCGCCGCGGCGCGCGTCCTCCAGCGATTTCCCTGCATTCAAAAGCTCCTGGATGATCGCCTCCGTATTATAAAACGCCGGCTGCCCCCAGCCTTTGCGTGAAATCTCACATGCACGTTTCAGGAATTTCTGGGGCGTCTTGCGGCTGATCTGTACATTGGAGCTTGGCTGGAGGAGTTTCATTTCATCCATACAGTCCAGAATCAGATAGCTCACATCATTCACGCCGTTCTCTCCCTCCGGGGTAATGCCTCCGGTATTGAGGTTTGCAAAATCCGTGTAGGTACTGCTCTCCTTTAACGTGATTCCCACCTTCGGAGGCGCAGGCTGGTTGTTGAACTTTACCCAGAGACATTCCAGAAGTTCAAGCGCCTTCTTTTCATCCAGTATCCCCGCCTGCGTGTCTCTGACATAGAATGGGTTCAAATGCTGGTCGAACCGTCCCGGCGAATACGCGTCCCACGGGTTCAGCTCCGACGTAACTCCCAGATGAACGAACCAATACATCTGGATCGCCTGCCAGAACGTCTCCGGTGCATGTGCCGGTACGACGTCACAGTTCACAGCGATCTGCAAAAGCTCTTCTTTCCGCTTCTGGTCCGTCTCCTTCTCTGCTAGTTCCCGGGCATATGCCGCGTATCGCTCTCCCAGCCTTATGACCGCGTCGCAGGACTTCGCCATCCCACGGAGCTGGTTCCTTTTATCGAAAGCTTCCGGGTCGTTCTGAAAATCCAGCGTGTCCATGGATTTCTGAATATCTTCTTTATAATCAAGAAACCCTTTCTCGTAAATCTTCACAGATCCCACCGTATGGCCGGGACCTCTCTGTTCCATAAATTCGGTGAATATCCCCGCCTCATAGCAATCCTTCCACTCCTGCGTCATGTTGGCAAGAATCTTAGAGCGGGTGGAGCGTTTATCCCAATACGGGATCACGACTTTTTCCTGATAATCGCAGTCCTCTTCCTTCACCGTAAAATTGATAAGCTCCCGGTCGTTCATGACATGCATATCTTCCACCGTATGGCAGCATAGCTCCGGAAATGTAGGCGCCGCCTGCGGGCTGTCACCCTTTTCCCCCACGATCAGTTCCCCTTCTCCAATGTAAAGTGTCTTTGTGTCAAAATAATCGTAAAGTACCTGAGCGCGCAGCTCCGGAATCGAGAGCTGTCCTTCATATTTTTTGTAAGTCTCTGTCTCACTTTTTGCCCGCTCTAAGTCAATATGCGGCTGTGTGGTAACACTTCGTTCCCTGAGCGCCTGAATTCTCTCGTTCATACCTCTTTTTTCCATTTTCTTACTCCCTTTATCTATTCCCTTCAATATTTCGCCTCCAGGCGATTTCTATTTGCTGCACTGAAAACCTGCTCGACGGAACATTTCCCGAAAATGCTCCGTTTCCTCCTGATCCGGCGCGTCAAAGGCTGCGCCCTGATATGCCTCTCCCAGCCTGCCATATTTACCGCTTCCGGTATTATGATAGGGAAGCAGGTTCACCTGGGATACCTGGATATGCTCTGCTTTCAGCCATCTGATTACGGATTCCATATCCTTATCTTCCGCATTAACGCCCTTGATCGTTGGGATACGGATGTAAATTCCCGCCTTCCTTTCAGAGTCGTCGCTTAATTTCTTCAAATTCTCTAAAATGAGCCGATTGTCGACTCCCGTATATCTCTTATGCACTTCGCTGTCCATCGCCTTAATATCATACAAGAATGTAGACACATAAGGCAAAATCCGGTGAATATTCTCATACGGCACATGACCGCAGGTATCGATTGTCACCGTGATTCCCTGCCGTGCAAGCTCCTTTGCCAGAGTTTCGATGTAATCCATATCCATGGACAGGACTTCCCCGCCGGACAAGGTCACTCCGCCGCCGGATTCCTCATAAAAAATCTCATCTTTCTTCAGCTCTGTTACCAGGCTTTTGATCTCATATTCTTTTCCCGCTATCTGGCGCAGATTCAAAACACAATACTCCATACACGTTCCGCATCCACTACAGAGCACACGGTCCGTCATTTCCTTCCCAGCCTCCAGATGGACCGCCCCTTGCGGACAGCCTTTTGCGCAGGCTGCGCAGCCGTTACATTTCTCCGGGTCCGTCAAAAGTTCCCTCCCATACCGCTGTGTTTCGGGGTTGTGGCACCACGCACAGTGAAGCGGACATCCTTTGAAAAAGACCGTGGTCCGAATCCCGTCCCCGTCATGGATCGAAAAACGCTGTATATTTGTGACAAGCGGCGTCATATTTCCCACCCTTCCCTTCTCATATGATATCCTGAAATTCTGGAAAAGGTTGCAGCGCCCTTGTAAGAATCCCGTTCATACATGCGATCGCAATTCCATAATTCGTCATAGGGATCTTCTGATCTCTGGCACATCCCAGGCGGTACTTCATTTCCCGCTCGTTCAGCATACATCCTCCGCAGTGGATAATCAGAGAATACGGTGAGAGATCCTGTGGAAATTCTGTCCCGCTGGTGAATACAAATTCCAGATCCTTTCCAGTAAAATTCCGAATCCACTGTGGAAGCTTCTCCGTCCCTATGTCGCCGCACTGCCGGTGATGGGTGCATCCTTCTGAAATCAACACTCTGTCGCCATTTCCCAGGCTCCGAAGTTTCCCGGCCCCCTGCACCGTCTCCATCAGGTCGCCTTTGTAACGGGCAAACAGGATGGAAAATGAAGTGAGTAGAATATCCTCCGGCGTAACTTCCGACACCTTTTTGAACGCCTGGCTGTCTGTGATCACCATACGGGGCTTTTTTCCAAGAGCGGCAAGTGTACTTTTCAGTTCCGTCTCCCTTGTAACGACCGATACCGCCCCCGCCTCCAGAATATCCCGTATTGTCTGCTGCTGGGGAAGGATCAAGCGTCCTTTCGGCGCGGCCAAGTCAATGGGCACAACCAGCACGATCAAATCCTCCGGACATAACAGATTGCCCACAAGTTTTAACGTCATATCCTCCTGAGGAGCAAGACGAGCGATCCGCTCCTTCAGTTCATAGATATTTTTCCCCGTCCTGGCACTTACCCTGATCGAGTCTCCCGAATCTTTGGCCAAACCTTCTTCTTTTTCACCCGTCAGGTCGATTTTATTCTCCACGACAATATAAGGAATCTTCTTTTCACGGATTCTCTCCAGAATCGCCGAATCTTCCTCTGTCACTCCCACAGACGCGTCGATGACAAGGAGCGCGATATCCGTTTTATTCAAAATCTGGTATGCTTTCTGGATGCGGAGCTCCCCCAGCTCCCCCTCATCGTCCAGTCCCGGCGTATCGATCATCACCACCGGTCCTAATGGGAGAAGTTCCATTGCCTTCAATACCGGATCCGTCGTAGTCCCGGGAACATCCGACACGATCGCAAGGCTCTGCCCCGTAAGGGCGTTAATTACACTGGATTTTCCCGCATTCCGCTTTCCAAAAATCCCGATATGTACCCGCTGTGCGGATGGCACGCTGTTCAGACTCATAAACGTCGCCTCCCTAAAATCGGAAATCGTTTCCTGTTCCATTTTCAATCACTTCCAGATGCTCCGCCACTTTCGCACGCACCTGCTCGTTCGGAATATGCTCCAGTTCTTTTAAAAGAAGGGCTTCTCCCACAGCGCGGGTATCCGGGGACGCATAATCCACCAGATATTCTTTCAGGGTCATCAAAGCGTTGGGATGGCAGCAATTCTGAATCTGCCCGCTCTTGCACAGCGACATGAACCGGTCGCCCGTACGCCCTTCCCGATAACACGCGGTACAGAAGCTAGGGATATACTCCATATCCATCAGCCACTTGACGACTTCGTCCAAGGTACGTGTGTCGCTGACCTCAAACTGCGCAGAGCTTTCTTCATCCGGCTCTTTTTCCGCATATCCTCCCACGCTGGTCCTGGAACCACCGCTGATCTGCGAGATTCCAAGGTGCAGGACTCGCTCCCGGCACTTCTGGCTCTCTCTTGTAGAAACAATCATTCCAGTATATGGTACAGCGATTCGGATACATGCCACAATCTTGGCAAACGTATCGTCGTCAATGCCGTTCGTAAATGAAGAAGCGTCGATATCATCCGCATCACGGAGCCTGGGCACGCTGATCGTGTGCGGTCCCACGCCGTAGACAGCTTCCAAATGTTCCGCGTGCATCAGAAGTCCCGCAAATTCGTAACGGTACTTATCCAGTCCAAAAAGGACGCCGATTCCTACATCATCGATCCCGCCCTCCATCGCACGATCCATCGCCTCCGTGTGATACGCATAGTCATGCTTCGGTCCGGTCGGGTGAAGAGTAAGGTAACTGTCCTTGTGATACGTCTCCTGGAACAAAATGTAGGTCCCGATTCCCGCTTCCTTTAATTTCCGGTAGTTCTCCACCGTGGTAGCGGCAATATTTACATTTACCCGGCGGATTGCGCCGTTCTTATGTTTAATACTGTAAATCGTACGGATACTCTCCAGGACGTACTCGATCGGATTATTGACCGGATCCTCACCCGTCTCAAGAGCGAGCCGCTTATGCCCCATATCCTGCAGGGCGATCACTTCCCTCTTGATTTCTTCCTGGGTCAGTTTCTTCCTTGGAATATGTTTATTCTTTAAATGATACGGACAGTATGTACATCCGTTGATACAATAGTTGGAGAGATAGAGCGGCGCGAACATCACGATCCGGTTTCCGTAGAAATCTTTCTTGATCTGTTCGGCAAGCCGGTAAATCTCTTCATTCTTCTGCTCGTCTTCGCAGGCGAGAAGAACCGAAGCCTCCCGGTGCGTCAGTCCTTTCCTGCGCTTTGCCTTCTCAATGATCGAGTCGATCAACTCCAAATTGTGCTTATTCTCGTCCGCATACGCTAACGTCCCCAGAATTTCCTCATGGCAGATGAACTCCTCCGCCTTCTTTGATGCTGCATTGTACATATTTCTTTTCCTTTCCTATTTTCATGCACGGTTTACCCATGCGCCTCCTAAAATGAATGCCCGGCATCACCTCGCCAAGTGCTCATTGTACATTACTCTTCACAGTTCTCCACCCACATTCGCACTCGTCGCCTCTACGAGGCGTCTTTCCCGCTCCTTGTGGAGCTAAGACTGCTTATGTGGGTGGAATTCCTGCTTCGCAAAGCCATATCGACTGTGAATAATAACTGTAGTATACCACAAATCGTCTTGGTTCGCAATGTTGCTGGGGATTTGCTTTCGTGTAGGATCAAATCGCAATTATCATTTGAAAACCATATAAAACACAAAGGAAATAACCAAATATCCTTCAAAAATCACTGAACTCTCTTAATTCCTTTTTCCTGCCTTCCGTAAGGTTATTGAACTCCATATTACAGATTACTCCCTCCAACGCATATAAATGGACCAGACATACATTCGGATATTACCTATCTCAACTTTATAAAAATACCGACAAAACAAGTGTAGGGTCTGATAATCGTTTCAAAGTACTGCCTGTCGCCGCGGGCAAATTCATTATCTGCTGCAAGCCAATCATTCCACGCTTCTCCAAAGCAATCCATTTCCCACGTTTTTACAAATTCAATTCGATCATGACTGCCAATAAGCTCTTTCCATTGCGACTGGCTTTTGAACATATAGGCGTCATCACTAAGCCACTCTGAAAGGAGTTCTTCGGCGCGGCCTGTATACTCATCTTTCAGACCAGGAATACCGATCAAAACCACTCCGCCGTCTTTCATAAACGGCAGAATCTTCTCCTGGAAGAATCCACCGTAACCTGCAAAGTAATGATAAGAATCGACACTTACCAAAGCATTAAACTGCTTTTTTTGAAAATGTAGATCATTCGCATCTTCGCACACCGGCTTAACCTGTCCGCCCATCCCCCATTGGGCAAAGCGTTCCCCGTTCTCTTCTGCACTTACCCATAGGTCATTCGCATAAATCTTCGCTCCTGTTTCTTTCGCAATTACAAGGCTTGTTAAACCCTTTCCGCATCCCAGATCAAGAATCAGGTCATCCGCAGTACAGTGCAAAGGATGTCTGTCAAATAATTCTGCTAAAATTCTGACGCAGCTTGGCCCCATCATCGTTTCTCCTGAAATATACATTTTATAGCAGCTAATATCCAAATGTCTTACCTCCTCCAGCTTCCGGCTTATCGCTGATGCCACCGGTCTTTTTCCACTACTGATCATAACAGAAAAAGGCCGCTTTATCAATTAAAAGCGGCCCATATCCTCAGCATATCCCCAGAAGGCATGCCTTTCCATCCTTTATTGCAGGTCTACTTCCACTGCTTCCCCCAGACAGAGGTAGTCCTCGTACATCTTCTCATACATTTCCCGCTTTGACTCATCCGGGAAATAATTTGCCCTATAGGTTTCGCAGTATGTCTTCTGTCCTTCCTCCACGGACGGGAACACCTCCGCCGCCACAGCCGCATAAACGGCCGCGCCCTTGGCGCACATCTGCTCCTCCTTACATACCATGATTGGCACGCCCAGCGCATCCGACATCATCTGCATAATAAATGGCGACTTCTTGGCAATTCCTCCTACCGCAATGAGTCGTTCAATCGTAAGGCCGTTATCAATCAGAGAATCATACACCCGTTTACATCCAAAGACAGTCCCCTTCACTAGGGCGCAATAAATGGATGGAGCTTTTGTCCCCAATGTTAGACGATTAATCGCAGCCTTTACGGATTCATTTAATTTGGGATAACGTCGCCCATTGAACCAGTCGAGCGCTGTCAGCTCTTCTTCTATGCATCCTTTTGCTTCTTTTTCCAGGGCCGGAAGAATCTGCTTCGATAAATATTCCGTCAGTTTCTCCTTCTGTTCTTCGCCCAGGATTTCTTCGGGTATCCCCATCTGCTTTATCGGCCACAAAAGTAGTTCTTTGAACCAGGCGTATACATCCCCGAAAGCCGGCTGGCTCATTTCCAGACCGACATACCCTGGAACAATCGAATCTTCCGCCTGCCCACAGTACTCTTTCAGGTTTTTCCCTTTCAATACTTCTGGATAATCTACCAACATTTCTACCGTAGAGGTCCCCACTACCTGGACCAGTGTATGCAGGCCGACTCCTGCCCCAACTCCTCCTGCATGCGCGTCAAAAGAGCCCGCCCCGATCTTTGCTTCCGGGTTCACGCCAAGACGATCCGCCCATTCCTTTGTGATCGTCCCAATGTAAGTTCCCGCCGGAACCGGACTTTTCTTATATCGTTCCGCCACGTCGCCCAGGTACGGGTCTAATCGGCATAAACATTCCTTGGAAGGCAGGCCCCCAAATTCACTGTGCCAGAGAGCCTTATGCCCAGCGGCACAAGAGCAGTGCGCGATGGTATCCGGATGTGTGTTCCCGGCCAAAAGCCCTGCGATCCAGTCGCAATGCTCCGTCCACGTCCAAGCTGCTTCCCGTATCCTGTTATCCGAACGGGTTGTGTGGAGTATCTTCGCCCAAAACCACTCCGAAGAATAGATCCCCTGATATTTCGTATAATCCATCTCCCCGCACGAAAACACATCGTTGATTTCCTTTGCCTCTTCTACGGCCGTATGGTCCTTCCACAGATGGAACATGGCGTTTGGTTCCTCGCGGAATTCTTCCAGCAGACAGAGCGGAGTCCCTTCTTTATCTACCGGGCAAGGCGTAGAACCTGTCGTGTCGATCGCAATACCGATGATTTCACGGCCCGCCCCTTCCCCGGCCCGCAAGAGCGCCGCTTTCATAGCTGATTCCAATCCGTCTATATAATCCTGCGCATGCTGCCTGTACTGTACTTTCGCCGGGTCACAGTATTTTTTCTCTGCCCAGCGGGGATATGCACAGACTCCGTCCGCGACAGCCTCCCCTGAAAAGGCGTCCGCAAGCAGAACCCGCACAGAATCGCTTCCATAATCCACTCCAGCAACTAATTTCCGTCCCATATCTATCCTTTCTGCCCCTTTCCTTTAAACCACTTGCGTGCAAACACCCAGTGGTTTATGGCTTTTGACCCTGAACTGTTGATATCCAGATAGATGCCTCCAGAATTGTTCCGTGCTATGCACTCCCACAATTCTCGCCCAATATTCGGATATCGTGGAGCTATCGCCCCACTTTTATCCTCATATCGGGGTGGGTCATTCAGCCATAAAACCGCTTGTGTGCAAGCACCCAGTGGTTTTATGGCTTTTGACCCTGGCATCTTATTTAATAGCAGGCATATCCGCCGTCGATCTCCAGGTTCGCCCCTGTTGTATAAGAGGACGCCGGACTTGCCAGATAGAGGATTCCTCCCGCCATCTCCTGTGCGGTTGCCATCCGTTTCGTCGGGCACATAGAGAACCAGATCTCCTGCCATGCCTGATTCGTTGTAGCAGGGGTCATATCTGTACATACATATCCAGGACTGATGCAGTTCACGCGGATTCCATGTTTCGCCCACTCGCACGCCAGTGATTTTGTCAGGTGGATTACTCCTGCCTTTGCCGCGTTGTATGCCACCTGTTCCTGCGGATAATTCACGATTGTGCCGGACATGGAAGCCGTATTCACGATAGAACCGCCTGTGCCGTCCTTAATCATGATTCTTCCCACTGCCCTTGCCACAAGGAACACCGCGTCCAAATCGATCGCCAGGACTTTCCTCCACTCCTCAAAGGTCATATCTTCGCATCTTACACAGTAAGCAATTCCCGCATTATTATGCAGCACGTGGATCGCACCCAGTTTCTCTTTCGCTTCCGCAACGGCTGCGTTCACCTCATCCTCCACAGTAAGGTCTGCTTTGATTCCATAAGCCTTTCTTCCTAGGGCTTCAATCTTCGCAACTGTCTCAGAAGTATCGATGATATCAATCACCGCCACGTCTGCCCCCGCCTCCGCAAGCGCTACCGCGGACGCCTGGCCGATTCCTCTTGCCGCTCCTGTAACTACCGCCTTTTTCCCATCCAGCCTGAATGCGTCTAAAATACTCATAATAAATACCACCCTTTCTTAAAGTTGAAAATTTAAAATTACCTTCTCCTATCCTTTCACGGATCCTGATGTCAATCCCTTTACCAGAGCCTTCTGCGTGAAGAACCCGAGAATAATCGGGATGATACAGATCAACGTACCCGTCGCGCACATCTTCCCCCAGAAATATCCTTGCTGCGTCATGTATTTACTCATATATACCGGCAGAGTCGCGGACTCCGTATAAGTGATCGTGACCGCAAAGAAGAACTCGTTCCATGTGATGATGAATACCAAAAGCGCCGCGGAAAAAATTCCGTTCCTGACAAGAGGGATCATGATCTGCCAGAACGCTTGCCAACGGTTGCATCCGTCAAGCTGGGCCGCCTCCACAATCTCCATGGGCACCTCCTTAAAGAAATTCGTAACCAGCCAAATCATAAGGGGTACGCCCGCGCCACAGTATAAGATGATGAGAGCCAGCGGATTATCTACAAGACCAATCCTCTGGAAAATCAAGTATACCGGGATAATCACTGCAATCGCCGGAAGAAACGTCGTGGACACAAACCAGAAATAAACGTTATTCGGGTCCTTAAGCGGAGTGAATACCAAGGCATAACCCGCCGGGACCGCTAACAGCACCGTCACGATTACCGTACCGATCGTAATCATTACCGAATTTCCAAGATACTGGTAAAAGGTATCTGATAGAACCGTTTGATAATTTTCCAACGTAGGAGAGAAAATAAATCCCGGCACCACAACATCAACCTCCGCCTTAAAGCTGGAGATAATCATATAGAAAATAGGGAATACCCAGATGAGTGCGACTACAACTGCCAACAAGCAGAGAAGCGCATACTTTATTTTTGCTTTTTTCATCCCGCACCCTCCTTACTCTTCTTCCTTATTGGTCGCCTTAAAGAACTTCTGTGTAATGAACAGAGTGATCGCCACCGTGACTACCGCGATCGCCGCCGCTTTTCCCACGGACCAGTCGTAGAAAACCGTCCGGTAGGTCAAGTATGGAAGGTTTGCCGAGCTGACTCCCGGTCCTCCCTGCGTCGTCACATACACAAGACCAAACACCTTTAAGATATTGATCAGTCCCAGCGTCATCGCGGTAATAATATGTTTCTTTATGATCGGTATATCAATGGAGATCAAACGCCTGAGTCCATTTGCTCCGTCAATCTTAGCACTTTCGATCACGTCGTCCGGTATATTCTGGAGCCCCGCCATAATAATAAGGAAGAAAAACGGCGTCCATTGCCAGATGATCAGAATTACAACCGTAGCTAACGAGTGTTTCCCAAAGAAGTCGATCGGCTGTATACCGAAAAATTTACTTATGTAATAATTCAATCCCATACTCGGATTAAGGAGTAACGTTTTCCAAACAATACCCACCACGGAATCCATCACAAAATAGGGCATTACCAAAAGAGTCCTGAAAAAATACCCGCCAGGAAATTTCCTGTTAAACAGTACGCCGAGCAGGATTGCCAGTACAGTACACAAAACCAGGCATACTATAATGATGACAAGCGTATTTTTGAGTACAATATAAAAATTTTTAGCTGTCAGGACATCTACAAAATTTTTGACCCCGTTAAATTTAATCCCAAGGTCCGGCCTTTTTACATTCCATTTTAAGAAAGAAAAAATAATCGTAACCACAAAAGGAATCTGCGTTACCGCCGCGACAAAAATGACTGCTGGGAGCAGAACTCTGGTACTGTGATCTTTCTTTTTTGTATTTGCTTTATTCATTCAGGATTTCCTCACCAACTTTCTTTGTTTCTATGGAAAGAGCCGGCTTTTTTGCCAGCTCTTTCTGAAGGGAGAAAAATCTCTCACCTTTTTCTTTACACACTTTACATACTTACAGTATGAACATGCTTCATCCAGCCTGATATCTAATCTCTGTAACCACCTTCTTCTGCCGCTGAGTCGATCGCGCTCTGGCAGTCCGCAAGACAAGCATCCAGATCTTTCTGTCCGCTTACATAGGAAGCAAGCTCTGCCGCAAGCGTCTCGCCCCATGAAGAGTACTCCGGAAGGTTCGGAAGAGAGTTACCTGTATACGGCGTATCCTCGATTGCCGGATGGATTGCGTCCGCTGTCTCGATCGCGATCCTGGTGGTTGCCGCAAAATCACATGCATCCAGATATTCCTGGTTCTCATATGTCGAAACTCTGGTTCCAGAAGGTGTGGACGGGAATCCTTTTTCTTCCTGGACTAATTTCACATACTCTTTGCTTGTCGCCCATCTAAGGAAATCAAACGCTGCGTCTTTATTCTTGGAGCCTGCGGTGATACCAATTCCCCATCCGCCGATTGTTCCAGTGTTTTCTTTCTTTGCCGTCGGAGCCGGTGCATAGCCTACTTTCCCTTTTACCGCTGAGTCGTCCTTTGCAAAAGTTCCCGCGGATACGGTCGCGTCATAATAGATTGCCGCTTTTCCCTGTGCAAACAGATTCAAGCACTCTGTATAACCGCAAGTTGTCGGGCTGTCTTCCGCAACTGTGAGAAGTTTATTGTAGAATTCCCATGCTTCCTTTACTTCCGGCGTATCGTACGTTGCGTTCCAGTCCATATCATAATACTGTCCGCCAAAAGCGTTCATGATGGAGCCGAAGATATACATATTCTCGCCATAGCCTGCAAGTCCGCGGATTGCAATACCGGCCACACCGTTCGCCTTGTCGTCGCACTTAGAGGCAAGGTCATAGATATCTTCCCATGTAGGATTCTCCGGCATCGTCAGCTTCTTTTCCTCAAAGATTTCTTTGTTGT
The DNA here is from genome assembly GCA_022793995.1 of Coprococcus sp. Taxonomy (GTDB): domain Bacteria; phylum Bacillota; class Clostridia; order Lachnospirales; family Lachnospiraceae; genus Allocoprococcus. The sequence continues at coordinate 62,204 of JAAWDY010000060.1, read as the reverse complement.
AGCAGATCATCGTAGACTCTGAATAGAACGGAAGCGCCGCCAAACCTTTTGTCTCAGAAGAACATGAAGTTCTTACAGACTGGAAGACATCGTCCAGATCGTATTCGCTCTTCTCTTCGTCAGAAAGAGCATCGAACATCGGGTCAAGAGCCTCTGTCCAGCCGTTGTCAAGATATGTACCCATATCGCTTGTTCCCAGAGTAACCAGATCGTACTCTCCACCGCCAAGTCCTACGTCCTGTGTAATCTTAGAACGGATCTCGTTCTCGGACAGGATTGTAAACGTAACCTTTGTGCCTGTCTCTTCTGTATATTTTTTGGAGAGTTCTTCCATGATTACCATCGCATCGTTATTTACACTGGCAACTTTGATTTCTCCTGCATCACTGCTTTCTTCTGCTCCCTTGCCGTCGTCTCCTGAATCCTTATTGTCGGATCCGGAGTCTGAATTACCACAGCCGATTAACATCGTACCGATCATAGCTGTCGCTAAAATCAGGCTTAAAAATTTCTTCTTCATTCTTCTTCTCCTTTTTCCTGTTTTTGAGTTGCTTTTTTCACGAAACCTTCTACAAGTCAAATACCACGAAGCAACTACGTGATTATTGTTTTCCGGAAAACTTTTACATTCAACAAGGTTTATTACGTGAACTTTTTTTCTGTACTTTACAATACCATTTATCCACAAGTATGTCAACCCGTTTTATGTCTATTTTACACAGTTTTTTTGATTTAGATTGTTATTTTTTTGCCAATTTTAAGTTATTTTTTCTTTTATTTATTGGTTGTGTATTACATTTTGGTGTGCTATAATTTGTTTACATAATATACTTTATATATTTTTCACCAATATATAAAATGCATTTAAGTTTATTCAAGAAACAGAAAGGAGTATATTTATGGAAATTCCCAAGAAAATGAAGGTAGCTGTCATGAACGAGGTCGGCAGACTAGACTTTCAGATGATCGATGTCCCTGAGGTAAAGGATGACTGTGTATTGGTTAAGCTTGATTATGTAGGGGTCTGCGGCTCTGACTCTCATCTATTTGAGCATGGTTTCATCGGCGAAAACTATGTGACAGAGCCGATGATTCTGGGTCACGAGCCAGGCGGCATTGTCGCAGCCGTGGGAAAGAACGTGACCTCTCTAAAACCCGGCGACCGGGTTGCTGTTGAACCAGGCGTTCCGTGCTGGGAATGTGATTTCTGCAAACAGGGAAAATACAATCTCTGTCCCAGCGTTTATTTCTACGCCTCTCTCCCTGTCACGGAAGGATGTTTTGCAGAGTACATCGCGCACCCGGCAAACCTCTGCTATAAGCTTCCCGATAATGTAAGCACGCTTGAGGGAGCTTTGATGGAACCTCTCGCAGTCGGATTCCACGCTGCAAGACAGTCTGGCGCCTTTGTAGGTTCTTCCGCTGTCATCCTCGGTTCTGGATGTATTGGGCTTGTGACAATGCTTTCTCTATTAAGCATGGGAGTCAAAGATATCACTGTGGTAGACGTGATGCAAAATCGACTGGAAAAAGCCCTGGAACTTGGCGCCGCGCATATTGTCAATGCCGCTGAATGTGATCCGGTAGAAAAAGTGCGTGAAATCACAGGAGGAGGAGCGGATTTTTCCTTTGAGACAGCCGGAAACACCACAACCTTATTCCAGATCGCCAAAATGACAAAGCGTGGCGGCGTCATCACGCTTGTGGGATACACCAGCTCCGGCAAGGCTGAGCTTAATGTAAACTGGATTATCGACAATGAAATGTCCATTAAGACTGTATTCCGTTACCGTAACCACTACCCGACCATCATAAAAGCCGTTTCCGACGGTATCATTCCATTAAAGAAAATCGCTTCCGATATTTTTGAATTTGAAGATATTCAAAAAGGGATGGAGTATGCGATCCATCATAAGAGCACGGTAACCAAAGCGGTGATCCGTATCAACCCGGATGCCGAGTAATAATTTTTCAGAACAGGAGGATTCTTTATGTCTTATATTGGACTTGACGTAGGCACCTCCGGCTGCAAGGCAGCTGTCATCAGTCCGGATGGAATGATTCTTTTCTCCGCAGGACGGGAATATCCTTTTATTTCCCCCAAACCTGGCTGGGTGGAACTAAATCCGGCGCAGGTATGGGAATCTGTCCTTGACGTTCTTAAGGAAATCGCCCCGCACGCAGAAGATGCGCGCACAATCGCAGTTTCCTCGATCGGGGAATCCATGGTGATGCTGGATCAGGACGAAAACATTTTATATAACGGAATTGTATATCTGGATCAACGGTGTAAAGATACCTTGCCGGAAATTGAAGCTAAGATTACCCCGTATGAGCTCCACCAGATCACTGGCGTTTCTGTAAATCAGATGTTCACCCTGAATAAGTTCGTCTGGTTCCGGAAACATATGCCCGGACTTTTAGAAAAGGCGGAAAAATTCTTTTTATTTGGAGATTACATTACGTATATGCTTTCCGGGATACGCGCGATCGACCCGGGAAGCGCTTCTAGGACCATGTTTTTTGATGCCCGCACCCTGGAATGGTCCGAAAAAATCGGAAAACTCTTCGACATCCCAATCGAACGGTTTTCCAAAATCACGCCGCCGGGTACGACGCTCGGCCCTCTAAAGGCTGAACTTTCCCGAAAACTGGGGCTACCTGCTCATCTCTCGGTCATTATGGGAATCCACGACCAGTGCGCCGCCACGTTAGGATCCGGTTCCCTTGTCCCCGGTGAAGTCATGCTCGGGCAGGGTTCTACTGAAAGCATTAACTGCGTCGTACATAAAACACACTTGAATGATTTGATTATTGAAAATCAATTATGCTTTGAACCCTACATCGACAAAGAACATTACATTATTATCACCGGAAATCTTACCCACGGTTCCAGTATCAACTGGTTTATCCGCAATTTTTATGAAAATGAAGCTCTTTCCTATGACGAGCTATACCAAAGCTGCCCCGAAAGCGCCGGGGATGTATTTTTCCTCCCTTATCTTTCAAAGGTCAGCCTGATGGACCCCAAAAACCGTGCACTGGGAGGATTTCTTGGGATTGACGTAACCGTGACCCGTCCACAGATGTTCCGCGCCCTCCTGGAAGGGCTGTGTTATGAGGCCAGGGTAAGCATGGAAATCTTTCATAAAATTGGAGTGGACATCAAGAAACTTACCGCTTCCGGCGGCGTCTCAAAAGCAGCCCTGTACATGCAGATGAAATCGGATGTCATCGGTTTTCCCATCCACATTCTGGCGAATCCCCAGGCCGGCATCATGGGACTTGCTATTATCAGCGCCATCTCCTGCAAAGATTACGCCTCTTATGCGGACGCGGTCCGCGCCTTCACAGGGGTCGCGCACACATACGCTCCGGAATGCAGCTATGAAAAACAATATCAAAAATACCAGTTCATCAGTCAGAGTATCAAATCGCTCTACGATAAACTGGATGAACAGGAGGATACGATTCATGATTAAAAACAGACCTTTAGACCATATTGGGCTTGCCGTTTCCGACGTAGAAGCAGACGCCGCATGGTATCAGGAGATTCTCGGTTTATCTGTGAAAGGAAAATTTCAAAACGACAGCGGACAAAATGTCTACTTTTTGACTACCGCAGACGGTTCGGTTACATATGAGATGTACCAGGACGACGCTCTCGCGAAAGATGCAAAGGGGAAGATCGACCATATTTCTTACGTTTCTAACGATATCGAGGCGGATTATAAGTTCTGTGTAGACGCCGGATATACGATTACGACTAACGGAATTGAAGGCATTCCTAACTTCTGGGAAAAAGGATGCCGTTATTTTAAAATTGAAAGCCCTACTAAAGAACAGATAGAATATTGTCAAGTCCTGTAGCGATCTCACAATACCGGCGTCCCCGGCTGGGTTCTGTACCGTTGGAAATACAAACAGTACGATACCGTAACCTTCAGGGAGACGCCGGTTCTTTCTTATACGCCTCTGTGATAAAGTCTATCATTTCATACGTTCTCAGATAATGTTTTACCATCGCAAAGCCGGCGCCGATCAGAATCCCATTCTTATCATACTCGGAAAATTGAATATTCAGCGTCTTATTCAGCTCTGCCGGAAGAAACCGTTTCATATAAGAATAGAGCTGTTTCTCGAATTTCTTACTACGGATAATCTCGTCGCCCAGCACGATCACTTCTGGGTTCAGGATAAAAATCACGCCGGTCAGTCCATAGGCAAGATAGCGCGCAGCCCGCTTCATGACCCATTCTGCCAGTTCATCTCCTGCCTCATACGCTTCATATATTTCTTCTAGGCTGGAATCCTCCGCCAGAACGGTATCCGAGTAATCCATCCAATTCTCCCGTACATTATCCTGTATCGAAAGAGGCGAGGCATAGTCCTCCCAAATTCCGCTGAAATCACTGTTCTTGCTGCGCCTTCTTGTCAGGCAGTTGATTCCCATATGCCCCACCTCGCCGGCAATTCCGTTAAAACCGCTGAACACCTCTCCTCGGATAATAATACCGCCTCCAAATCCGATCCCCCCCACAATGCTGAGCAGGGATTCCGGCATTCTCTCGCTCTTTTCACCCAATCTACGCCATTCCGCCAGCGCGCTCATGTTCGCGTCATGGTCTACCCAGATCTCCATGTCCGGGAACATTTCTTTAAAAGCGCCTTTGATATCTACCTGTCCAAGGACCTCTATGGCGTCCGCTTTGATATAATAACGATCCTCCTCATGGAACAGCCATCCCAGTGTCGCCACCGAAAGTCCGAGAACCTTTAAGTTCTTTTCCCGGCAATAGGCAAGCTGCTTCTCTACCGCCTCTTTGTATTGTTTTAGAATCTTCTGGATATCACTGTCGTCCTTATATACCGCCTTGATTTGATTCTCAATCACACCTTGTACGGTACAGACCGCCGCGGACACATAATCTTTACGGATACACACAATAACCGACACCACATCCTCCATGCAGAGACTAATCCCAGCGACCTTACGTCCGCTGCTGGAGGAAATCTGCCCAATTTCCTTTACAATTCCAATTTCCATAAAATCACGGATGATATTGGTGATCGTCGCCTTATTCAGCTCCGTAATCCTTACCAGATCGACCCGGGAAATCTTAGGATGTTCCATCAAAGTCTGAAGTACAATACAGCGGTTTTTTTTCTGTATATCAATAATATTCGAGCCTAACTTCATAACGCCTCTCCCAGTTCTACTTTTTTTCCAGCTCTTTTGGATTTTCCAGAATTTTTTTCACATCCAACAGGCTGTCCACTTTCGCATAAATCATAGGATTGATTTCTTCATCCGGCTGTGTCAAATCCGGCACCATCACGGTACAACATCCCGCCGCAAAGGCGGAGCGCACTCCATTGGGGGAATCCTCAAGAGCCATGCACTCCTTTGTCTGGAGCCCTATCTCTTTGGCGGCTTTTAAATAAATATCCGGCGCCGGCTTACTGTGCGCAAGCTCGAAACCAAAACAAAAATGTCCAAAATACGGCTTTGCCCCAATCTTTTCCAGCAGCATATTCGCACGTCCCCGCTCCGTCGACGTTGCCACACATGTTAGGTAACGCCGCTCCTTCAGATAGGTAAGCAGATCGAACAGCCCTGGCTTGACCTCAATCTTGTGGGAAGTAAAATATTCGTCCACATACTGATGGTATAGCTTGCGCACCTTCCCATGCTCGTAAGTCTCCCCAAAATATGTCTTCATCAACGCTTGTGCCAGCCGGACATCCAGGCTTCGGAGCATCAGAGCGTGCCCCCGCTCCATAGGATATCCCAGTTCGTTTGCCGCCCTTACCATACAACGGTTATAAACCTTTTCCGTGTCGATCATCAGACCGTCCATGTCAAATATGACCCCTTTTATCCGCATACCCTGCCCATCCCTTCCCTCACAGTTATCGTTCCCGGGCCTTCCCGATGTTCTTATATTTATCATATTACATCTTTTTACATTTGGCAAATTCTTTGTCGGTTTTACAAAAGAGTTTTTCTCTTTTTATGGTAGCTGGCAAAATAGTATTATTACTTCTTTCTATCAAGGATTAAATACAGAGAGGAGCTTGGAATAAACCAGAAACAACTAGAAGAGCAGCTTGGCGTCAGTAATGGACGTGTTTCAAAAATTGGGGACAGGGGATTAACAAGACCGGACGCCGATATGCTTGCAGAACTTTGCTATGCCTTAAAGCTTTCTCCAAGTACATTATTAGGTGTCAACCTGTCGAAAGAGGAATTGAAATTCTGAATGGTAGATTACAAAAGGTGTAAGAGTATAACAAAAAAACTATTGGCAATAAAAAAGGTGAGAGTTTTTGACCTCTCACCCAACAGCCCATAGGGCGACATATTTTACAAAAGGCGTATCTACCCGTGTTCTCAAATGGAAATTGACATTATTGTATCATCCCGAACGCCGCGCTGTACGCCAGGATACACCACGGTTTTCCCAGAATAATGATCCAGATAAATTTTTTGCTATTCATTTTCATCAGTCCCGAAAAATAGCACAAAAAGTCGTCTGGAAATAAAGGAAGTAATGTGGCTACAAAAAGAAACCAATCATAGGATCTGCTCTTTTCTATTCGTCCGCTCCATTTTTCATATTGTTTCTGCGGAAAAAGGGAAAGTATAAGATCAACCCCATACCTTCGCGCCAAGAAATAAGCAATGATCGAGCCGACGCTGATGCCGATATAGTTGCACCAGAATCCCGGCATGCATCCGAACGCAACCGCACCGGCGGCACACCCCAGATACCCGGGAAGCACCGGGACTACCACCTGTACTGCCTGAAATACGGTGAGTGCCAAAGGCGCGGCAAGGCCAAAACTTTTCATGTAATTCTGCAGAGATTCTACTGAATCGATCTTCTGGTCAAAAAACTGTTTCAGAAAAAACAAAACAATGATAACAAATCCTACCGTAACGAATATTTTGACTTTCTTGCTCATACAGCCCCATCCTTCCCCATACCGATATCCTTTTTGTTAGGATACCCTTGTACCGTTCTTTTCTTACACTAATATAATCCATATTTCTTAAATATCCTGTAATGGATTTCTTAAGTTTTCTTAATGGTCTTATGAAGAACGGGGAAAGGCAGTATCAAAACACCTATATATAAATCAATTCTTTCTCCTCTGTGTCAAGTTTTGCCATTCTTCCGATCGGTAAGATCGCGTGATTCGTTCCGTGCCCGAAATCATCGCAATACACGACCGGAATCTGATATTGCTTGCCCAGCCTTTTTAATCTCTCAAGCAGGCGATGATGATCTTTCTCAAAAGAATGCCCATATATTACTCCTGTAACGCTCTGCATAAACTCATGCTGCTCTATATGCGAGAGCATCGCGCTCACATACCCCACTCCAAAATTATCAGCGTCCTCTATAAACAGAATATATTTCTTCTTTAGATCAATCGGAAAATACCCTCCGTTTAAAAGCAAAGCAAAATTCCGTGCGTATCCGCCCACTAAAATGCCTTCGGCTTTTCCCGTAGTCTGAACCTGCCACGCACTGTTGGAACTATGTTTCGCCGCCTTCCCTGTTACAATATGATCCATAAACTGCGCTTCATCATATTGTGTAATATTTTTGAAAAGGTACGGCGTCTGCCCATAATATGTTTCCAGACCTGTCATTGCCCATACCGCGTTTAAAATTGTCGTCCCATCGCTATAACTGCATATTTGTTTCGGATTTTTACGGATCAGGTCATAATCAATATAAGGAAGCAGTTCATTGGCTCCTTCCCCACCTCCGAAAAAGACCAGGTCAGCATCCCGGTCAGCTATCAACTGGTTAAAATCGTCCGCCCGCTCCTGCGGGGTGGCAAGATAACCATATGTATCTTTATATAAATTATCTGCTTCTTGTACTCCGAATCCTCTTTTTCGGATTTCAGACAATATGTGCTGAAATTCTTCAAAATCCACCAGATGGCTCGGTGAACAGATTCCGATCGTCCCCTTCTCTGTCAAACATTTTGCCCGCATATGCCGTCTCTCCTTCTATTGTTATCGCTAGATTTTAGGAATCCGCATTCCCATGGATATGTCTTTTTTCCCGTTATTGCAATACATCGCTTTCTATATGTCATACTAGCAAAAATATCCTTGTTTTTCAACCTGAAAACTGGCCTCCTCCATCTTGACTCCTGTACCCTGTCTGTATATAATGAATTAAGGTTTGGAATTGAGAAGCCCAATATATGGGCAATTTTACCAAAGGAGAAATAAAAAATGGGGAAAAAAAGTTCGGGAGGAGTAAGCGCTGTTGATTTTTTTTGTATCGGTTTTGGATCCATCGTAGGTGTTGGGTGGGCTGTTTCTATTAATAACTGGATTGCAGGAAGCGGAGGTCCTCTGCCAGCCGCATTCGGTTATATTCTTGCGTTAGTGATGATGATTCCAGTATCTTTATGCTATTGTGAGCTGTGTTCCATGCTTCCTGTATCAGGCGGAGGCATGGCATATGCGTTCCGCGCGTTCGGAGATCGTATGTCATTCGTATCCGGCTGGGCGGCGTTCGGAGCATTCATAACTATCATACCATGGGAAGCAATCTATGTAGTAGATATTTTAAGTATACTTGTCCCGCAGATTAAGTTCGGTTCTCCTCTTTACACATTAGCCGGGGCTGAGATCTACTTGGGACACATCATCGTAGGGACATTCATATCCATATTGCTTTACCTTATCAACCGGCGCGGTGTGACAAGTTCTGCCATTCTGCAGAGAGTCCTCTGTTTCGCCCTGGTCGGCGCAGGCATCCTTGCCATGATATGCGCTTTATTCAAACTGGATGTTTCCAATTTCTATCCATTATATGAAAATACTGGGCAGGGTTCCCATCATTCTTTTATGGGTGGAACCTTTTCGATTCTCGCCTCCGTTCCTTTTTTCCTGGCAGGATTCGAGACGATTCCACAGGGCATCGAGAGTGCGGGCGGCAATCCGAAATCCGTGGGAAAGACCGTTGTCATGACCGTGGTTCTGTCCTGCCTCTTCTATGCGCTGCTTCTGGTGACGCTGGGCGGAGCTTATCCATGGAAAGAATTTACGCACTTTGGCAGTCCTTCGGCCGCTCTCCTTTTCAGAGAGATCTACCCCGCGCCGCTTGGAACCTTATTATACCTCATTATCCTTGTAGGCGCCATCTGCGGCCTTCTCACCACCTGGAACGGATTTATGATGGCTTCTTCGCAGATCCTTATGGCAATGTCGCGGGTCAGTATTGTTCCCAATATCCTTGCCAAACAGCATCCCAAATACGAGACGCCTGTCCATGCGCTCAAAGTGACTTTTATCGCCTCGCTGATCGGCCCATTCCTCGGGAGCGGCTTGATCGGTTCGCTCACCACCTTTTCAGCGGCAGGTTATGTTGTGAGTTGGATGATTACTGCCTTCTGTCTTGTAAAATTAAGACATACTGAACCGGATTTGAAAAGACCCTATAAGATACCCGGAGGCGTGAAGACCGCCTGGTTCGCGGGAATCGTGATGGCAGTCCTCCTTGTCCTTTTGTTCATACCAGGACAGCCGGTTTACATGGGTACGACCGCGACCCTTCTCTTTTGGACATGGATGCTTGCAGGGCTTGTCCTCTACGTTCTGGATTACAGCCAAAGAAAACGTTATTCCCGACTGCGGCGTGCTTCCTTCCTTTTCGCGAGTATGGCAGCCTCGAATCTAAAAGTGCCGCATTTGACCGAAGTGCTTGAAGATGATTACCGGATCGTATCTTTCATTGTACCCAAAGACGCCGCTTATGCTGGGCAGTCTCTCATGGAGCTGAACTGGGGCAAAACACGCAGCGTATTTATTTTGAAAATCGAACGCGGAACAGAAATGCTGATGCTTCCTTCCGGCAGGACAAATATCTATGAAAATGACCGGGTCTTTGCCATGGGACTAAAGAAATCCATACGCCGGTTCTGTGATAACTGCGATATTGGCTCAAAATATACCATGCACACATTAAAGGATTACATGGGCTTCGGGGAAATGGAACGCCAGTCGCCGCTTACCTGCCTGGAATATAAAGTTACTGGAACAGAATCCTTCTGCGGCAAAGCAATAAAGGACTCCAGAATTCAGTCCGACACCCATTGCATGGTTATCGGTATTGACCGTGACGGGGATTCTACCATGATGCCGCATGCCGACATGGAAATTCTTGCCGGCGATGTGATTTGGATCGTCGGTACAGATTCCGACGTCCAGCATTTTATAGAGGCAAGCAGTTTGGCCCCCCTATAACATGACGAATAAGATTTCATGAGAGATCAAAAAGCTTCGCATGCTTTTTGATCTCTCATTTTCTTATGTCCTTAAAGCATAGTATTCTTTTATTCACCCTTTTTCCAAGACAATTTGAACAATACGATTGACACAGCAATAAATACAATGGCAATTACTCCATACCCAAACCACACAACTCCCTGCCTGAAGCTGCGGCACCAGGCAATAAACCAAGAATCCATCTTTTCCTTCCGTATGTAGTATGTCCATAGTGTACCAAAAAGAATGGTGAGAATAATCAAGTCGCTCCACCAAACAATAGGATATTTTTGTACAATATTGGCATCCGGCTCCCTATTTGACTTAAAATTTAATCCTGTCATTTTTCCTATGCAAAAGAGAAAAACGAAAATTAGATTCAAAAGACAAATTCCCCAAACACAGCCAATAATAATAACTTTCAACAATGGCAGCTCATGATTAGAAAAAATACTTCCTAATGAGCTGATACCGCCAAATACCAAAAAAGCAAGCGCTGTAAATATACTTACCATGGTAAGTAATTGGGCATTCATATCTCTGACTAGCTCTTCTTTAAATGGGGTAATACTTTTATCAAACTTTCTTTTATATTCTTCATCTGTCTGCTTAAGGCCGCTATATTGTGTTTGTGCCAAATTTACATGATCCCATATTTTAATAAGCGCCTTCTCTGTATCTTCGTATGCTGCTCTCTCTTCTGGCCGCTTCGTTTTTTCTTTTTTATCTTTATATTGCTGCGTGCCGGTATAAGCTACGATTTTTTCAATATTAGAAATCATAGTTCCCAATTTATTAGACGCCTCTTCCGGTGTATGTTCATTAAAGCAAGCATATACCACATTACTGATCTGTGAGTACAGAAGTCTCTTATAGGCTTTGATATATTGAAAAATCATATTGAAAACTTTCTCGTCCTCAAATTTATTGCTGTCAATAATCAGCCAATTACAGATTTCCGTGACTTTTTCCGACATCTCATCTGTGATGACCCGATCGTCAATCTTAAATTCTATTGCTCTGGTTCGTTTGTCTATTTTTATATTGATCGAAGACACGGTCATCACTCCTCAAAATAAGCTTTTATACTTTCAATTGTAATTTCATTATTATACCCGTCTTGTTCATATGCCTTTATCCAAGGGGTTTGACTGTGCGTAATATCAACAAGAGCTGAAGCAGAATAATCCGCACATTCATCAATGATTCCATTCAATATTTCGCGATCTCTTGCAGAGATACTTCGTTTTCCCACGGTTCTTCCTATACATGGGATATTGGCGCCTCCAAACACTCTATATTCGTAATAGACACTTGGCACTACCGGGCCAAAATCCCATGCCTCAATTTCCTCAGCAAAGCAAGGCTGATTTTTTGTTACCAAAAATTCAGCCTGCACAAAATACAATATCTTTTGCAGCTTTAGATTGCTGATCGGTGTATTATTCTCCTTACATCTTTCAATTATATAACGAGCAATATCCGATGCTCTGTACATATTATTATCCTCACATTCTAAATGCATTAACCGTTCATATTAATAATATTCATTTACCTATAAAAGATTACCCGGCGGAAGGATCACCTTCGCCGTGCTATACTCGGAAGCGATTGCTCCTATTATACCACACACAGCAAATATCCGCCATGTTAATATTCCATTGTTCCACTTAATTCAACTGCCGCATCCATGTATGCTATCCAAACACATAACGACAGCAGTATGCCATACATATCGTGAGGAACACAAGTACCACCTTCAACTCTTTACGCATCCTCATCCTCCTGCAAAAGCCCATACTCTTCTTTCATTCTCTGAAATTCTTCGTTTTCTCCAAGTTCCGGCAGTGTCTCGATCGCCTCTCTGGCAATTTCCTCTTTTTCATCATATAGTTCCAACAGTTTCAAATAGATTTTTTCCAGAAGTTCCTCTTCCTGTTCCATTTCTTTCAGCTTTTCATATTCTTTGATCGCTTTTTCCTTTTCCTCCAACTTCTCATAAGCCTGTGCCAAAAAGTAGTCCAGCTCTTTTTCCTTCTCCGTATCCTGGGCCAGTTCTGCCTGGACGCTCTCTATTCTGATCTCCTCAGTGATCTCTGCCGCCTGTTTCCAGGACTCCTCGGTATCCAACACACTACATGCGAGAAGGAATGGTGTTTTATATAGAAAAGACCTGTTTTTTACCTGCTCCTCCTGCATGCTTTTAAGTTCCTCTCTTGCATCTCTGATCGCCTGTTCTAAACCACGTTTTACATAATCCTCCGAGTCCGCGCTTTGGACCGCCTGCACGATCTTTAGATAATGTTTCGCCAAGTTCAATTCTTTAGACGCCTGTTCCAGATATACTCTGCTGTTTTCGTAATCTCCCAACTCCGTCAGGTATACAAGACCCATCTCAAGATATGCCTGTGCTTCCCCTCTTTCTGCCTCCTGGCATGCCATCTCCTGTTCTTCTGCCTTTTTGAGGAGCTTTTCTTTCTCTTCTCTTTCTTTTTCTTCTTTTTCCTCCTTCTTCTTAGCGGCCGCCTCCACTTCTTTCGCCTGCGCCGCTTGCGCTCTGTCTGCACCTGCCTGCCGCCGGCTTAGATTCGCCCATACTGCCACTATCATGACAAATGCCGCCGCCCCTAGGAACAGTCGCTTTCTCTGTTTCTTTCCCAGCCTCCCCTTTTCTGCCGACACTGCCAGACGACGGAAATCTCTGCGTACTTCCTCCCAGACGGGGAAATCTGCCGTATCCTCTTCTATACACTGTTCTCTTATCCTTCGCAGCGTCCGCCTTTCTCTATAGGTAAAATTTTCACCTATACAGCATTTCTCTTCTATAAACTGCAGAGTTCTCCCAAAACCGTACCAGTCGTCCTCTGGTTTCATGTTCTGCGATAAAACATGCTTCTTCCTCACAAATAGGAGCCGCAGCTTCTTTTTCTGCATCCGCTTTACCAGCTCTGTACTTCCTGCATCCGCTGTATCCAGGAGCAGCACCGAATTCCCCTCTTCTGGTACAATAACTGCACAAGGATTCACATAGCCGTAAGCCTGCCCGTCACAGCATTTATAATAGCTCTCCATCTGCTGTGCCAGCTCCGCCGCCCAGCAAAACATCATTTTCTTCGATACCGCCGCCCCGTCTTTTGCATACTGCATAACCGAATGTCCTCTGACAACATCATTTACTGTATGGCAGTAGCCGTTTTGATCCAAAAAACGCAGTACCGCATATTCTGTACGTTCCGTCAACCTGTCCCTCCTTCTATTTTGATCTTCCACGGCGTTTCAGTGCGCCGCTCTCATGGATATAAAACTGAATTTCGTTCTGAATGATCTTGAAGCTCTCTTGAAGCTGTCTTGAAACTACTTTGAATGGAATTAGAGTGATTCATATATTACACCGGTTTTCCCGGATCTGCAATAGATTTTTTCAGAAAATGTTTCACAAAATTTTGTTCTTTGGTGTCGCCACACACCTGATATTCTTCTCCTATTTTCCCTGGAATTACGGTTCTTTCTATTTTGTAAAAATTGCTACCTGTGCGGTTGGAACTTCGATTCACGGCAGCCCGCCGCACAAAATTCGCAAAACCTGCCTTTAATTCCTAACTTCTCCGGCAGTCATAGCGACCACATCATACACTAAAAGCCGGAACTGCTGCCCACAAACAGAGTCCCGGCTTTAATCTTGTTATTCCATTTATTCCATATGTCCCGGTTTGTACAGATGGCGCGGGATACCGTCCACCATGACCGGAGATACGTCGCCCTGGATCAGTGGTTTCACATAGGTCACAAATTCATCCGTCACATAAGTTCCATCCTCGGTCACCCAGTCTCTTGGTACAAGACGCTCGTCATTGGCGATCTTGTGTACATCCTTTACCTCAGTACCACACTGATACGGGTCGTCAGAAAGCCTTACCAGGACGACCATCTTGCCGCTGTCACCTTCATCCGCCGCTTTGACGGCCGCGCCTCCGACCTGGTATGCCTCAAGAATATCAACCCTTGAACTACTGTGGGATGCTGAACGCTGTAGCGTACTCAGCTCGATCGCGCGGGTCTTACATCCGACCTCCGCCGCCACATAGTTCGCCAGATATGCCGCGGTTCCTGAAAGCTGCTTATGGCCGAAAGCGTCCACGAAATCCGCACTGTGTCCCAGCTCACATACGTAGCGCCCGTCTTCCAGCTTGATTCCCTCAGAGACAGCGACGACGACAGACGTCTTCCTTGCCAGCCGCTCTCTGATACGCGCCATAAAATCATCCATATCAAACGTCAGCTCTGGCAGATAGATCATATCCGGTCCTTTACAGTCCTCGCCCTTTGCCAGGGCCGCCGCGCCGGTAAGCCAGCCAGCATTTCTTCCCATGATCTCAACGATCGTAACCAGGCCTTTTTCATATTCCAGACAAAAACTGTCGCGGATAATCTCCTTCACAGAAGTACCGATATATTTTGCCGCGCTTCCAAAACCCGGCGTATGATCGGTAAGCGCTAAGTCGTTATCAATGGTCTTCGGGCATCCGATAAACTTCTGCGGATGTCCCTTGATGATCGCATAATCCGACAGCTTCTTGATCGTATCCATCGAATCATTCCCGCCAATATAGATAAATGCCTCAATATCCAGTTTATACAAAATCTCAAAAATCTTATCATAGAGCGCCATATTCTCGTGAATCTCCGGCAGTTTATAACGGCAGGAGCCCAGATACGCCGCAGGAGTCCTCTTTAAGAGCTCCGCGTCCAATTCATTCGTAATGTGTTCGCTAAGGTCGATATAACGTTCCTCCAAAAGTCCTTGGATCCCATGGAGCATACCATATACTTTATTTGCGCCCCTGTCTTTGGCTGTACGGTAAACCCCCGCAAGGCTTGAATTAATGGCCGCTGTAGGCCCGCCTGACTGTCCAACAATGACATTTCCCTTCATTGTAATCTACCTCCATCAAAATCTACATTCAAATTTAACGTTTCTATTTTAGTGTATAATGTCGGATTTGTCCAGTACAAGTCACATTTTTTCTATATTTTTCGTGACGATCACATCTACTCCTGTCCCCGCCGCGTCTGCAAGCGCAACGTCCCCGATCCTGACCGGGGCCGTAAGGCGCACCTTCCTTAAAGCTTTCATACAGTCGAACATCTTGTCTTTGGGAATGGCGGTTTTTGTCTTGACCGGCGCCATCGGAAGCTCTCCTCCCGTGATCCGCACCGTCGACGTCACGATCCTCTCGGGAGATATCACTTCTTTTCGGGCATATGTCTCGCCCCGCGGGCAGGTATTCCCGGACACGCCCAGGATACTACCATTTTCCATCTCCACCTTCACAGTACATCCGAGCGGACAGCCGATACAAGTCAGCTTCTTCTCCATCACGCTACACCTCCTCTATTTTTATCGTGACAGATTTGAGATCCGGGTGTTTCAAAAGCTCTTCCCTGCTAAGGATGACCTGCTCCATCTCGCCCGGCGCCATGACCGGCCGTCTCCTGTGCTGGATACGCTCGTCATCCAGATACACGCTCAGAAACCTATCCTTATAAATATCCCCCACCCGGAACCGTACCGTAAGCGTCTCTTCCATCCTTTCTGGACAGATCAGCGAAGGAACCGTATAGCGTACACCCTCTTTGCCGGACACTAAAACATTTCTTCCCCGCTCCGTCCATCTCCCGCTTTCCGCCTCTTTTACATAACATGCGGCATGTTTTCCTGCCAAATACGCCTCCTCTGATACATAATCTACCAGATCATGTACATGCAGTACATTGCCACAGGCAAACACCCCTTCCACCGACGTTCCCAGACGATCGTCCACAATGGGTCCCGATGTAACGGGACTTATACCAATCCCCATACCCCGTGACAATTCATTTTCGGGAATCAGTCCCACCGACAAAAGCAATGTGTCACAGGGGTAATATTCTTCCGTCCCCGTGACCGGCGTCCCGGTTTCGTCCACTTCCTGGACTGTCACGCCCTCTACCCGCTCTTTCCCATGAATCCGGGTGAC
Source organism: Coprococcus sp. (assembly GCA_022793995.1). Taxonomy (GTDB): domain Bacteria; phylum Bacillota; class Clostridia; order Lachnospirales; family Lachnospiraceae; genus Allocoprococcus. The sequence continues at coordinate 45,884 of JAAWDY010000060.1, read as the reverse complement.
TGTGTGCCGCAGCCGCAGCGGTATTTCAAAATCATCCAGGCATTGTACAATGTTCCGCTTCAGTCCCCCCGAATAGGGCATCAATTCCGCGACCAGCAGCACGTGCGCCCCTTCCAGGGTCATCCTCCTTGCCATAATCAGGCCGATATCGCCGGAACCTAAGATCACGATCTCCCGTCCCGGAAGAAATCCTTCCAAATTTACCAGCCTTTGTGCCGTTCCCGCCGAGTAGATTCCTGCAGGCCGGTATCCCGGGATATTTAAAGCGCCTCTCGGACGTTCCCTGCATCCCATCGCCAGGATTACCGCCTTTGCTTCGATCTGAAACATCCCCTTTTCACGGTTCATCGCCGTCACCACTTTATCCCTGCCGATCTCCATTACCATCGTACCCAGCCTGTATTCGATCCTAAGCGCCTGTACCTGGTCGATAAACCGCTGCGCGTACTCTGGTCCTGTCAGTTCTTCTTTGAATGTATGAAGTCCGAAACCATTGTGGATACATTGGTTCAATATACCGCCCAACGTCTCGTCCCGTTCCAGGATGAGGATTCGGTCCGCCCCTGCCTCCTTCGCGGAAACTGCAGCCGCCAGACCGGCTGGGCCGCCTCCGACGATGACGATCTCATATTTTTCCATCTATTCGTCCCCCTGCCATTTATCTTTGTTAACACCAGCGATAAGCCTGGAGGCGCCGCCGCATTTTGTAACCTGATCCAGAGGGACTCTCCATTCCCTTGCCAATATCTCCATGACTTTCGGCGAACAAAATCCCGCCTGGCACCTTCCCATGCCGGCGCGTGTACGCCGTTTTACCCCATCCAGCGATCTTGCGCCCAGCGGCCTTCTAACCGCGTCCAGGATCTCTCCCTCTGTCACGGATTCACACCGGCAGACGATTGTCCCGTATGCCGGATTTCCCCGTATCAGAGCATTCCTCTCCTCCATCCTAAGACTCATTGGGCGGAGGATTCCTTTTCGCGTGCCACAGAACGTAGGATTAGGCTGTAGGTTCAGCTTTTCCCTTGCAATCTCTGCCACTTCCATGCCGATCGCCGGACAGCTCGTGAGCCCAGGAGACGCGATTCCGGCGCAGTCGATAAAGCCTTTCGCATCCGTCGCTTCCCCTATAATAAAGTCGCTCGTCTGCGCGCAGGCCCGAAGTCCCGCAAAAGAAGTAATCACCTGGCGGAACGGAATATCTTTTACAGACCTTGCCACCTGGCTTTTGATTGCGGCAAACCCGTCCGCAGTCGTATCGAGCGCTTCCCTATCCTTAAGATTCTTTGCAGTCGGTCCCACCAGAAGATTCCCGTGCACGGTCGGCGTCACCAGGACCCCTTTCCCCAGCTCGTCCGGAAGCCGGAAGATGGTGCTTAAGACATGATTTCCCACCGCCTGGTCGAACAGCATATATTCCCCTCTTCTGGGGGTGATCGTCATCTTCTCTCCACTTACCATATTGTGAAACACATCCGCGTAGACTCCGGCCGCATTGACAATGATTTTCGTCTCATAATTTCCTTTTTCCGTTCTGATCTGGAAACCAGATTCCGTTTTTTGGATAGCAAGCGCCTCTGTATTAAAATGAAATTCGATCCCATTGGTGTATGCATTTTCCGCGAGCGCGATATTGAGTTCAAAAGGACAGACAATTCCCCCTGTCGGCGCGTACAGGGCGTACATGACTTCATCCGCCAGATTCGGCTCTCTCCGCACAGCCTCCTCCCGGCTCAAAATCCGCAAATCCGGCACACCGTTCTTCTTTCCTCTCTCACAGAGCTCTTCCAGCTCGCACAGACGTTCTTTCTCCGTACAGATCACCATAGAACCGTTCCGCTTAAACGGAATATCCAGTTTTCTTGTCAGCTCGCTCATCATCCAGTTCCCCAGAATGTTCAGCTTTGCCATGTGAGTTCCCGGTCTCGCGTCATACCCGGCATGGACAATCCCGCTGTTCGCTTTTGAGGTCCCGCAGCAGACGTCCTCCTCCCGTTCCAAGACGCATGCCTTCACCCTGTAACGGGACAACTCCCGAGCCACCGCTGCACCGGATACGCCCGCGCCTATAATGACTACATCGTATTTCATATTCCCCTCCTTCAAGGCTTAACCGTTCTTTGCTCAGTCATTCTCCTCGCCGTCTTCCTTCGCCCAGTCAAACGCATAGCTGACCGCCTTTTTCCAGCCTTTCAACCGCTTTTGCCGCTCCTGCTTTTCGATCATGGGCGTAAATGTGCGATCGATCACCCAGTTTTTCACAACGTCCTCTTTGGTCTTCCAGTACCCCACTGCCAGCCCGGCAAGATATGCCGCTCCCATAGCTGTCGTCTCCACACACCGTGGACGTTTGACCGGCGCGTTGCTTAGGTCAGCCTGTGTCTGCGCCAGGAAATCATTAGCGCTCGCCCCGCCGTCGATCCGCAGCTCGCCTAACGTAATACTGGAATCCGCCTGCATTGCCGCGAGCACGTCGTTGACCTGGTAAGCCAGGGATTCCAAAGTTGCCCGGATAATATGGTATTTATTGACTCCGCGGGTCAACCCTACGATCGTTCCCCTGGCATACTGATCCCAGTACGGCGCGCCAAGCCCAGCGAACGCAGGCACTACATAGCACCCGTTCGTATCTTCCACTTTCTTTGCCATATACTCAGAGTCCGCCGCCGAATCAATCAGCCTCATCTCGTCGCGGAGCCACTGAATCGCCGCTCCCGCCACAAAGATCGACCCCTCCAGCGCATACGTCACCTTCCCGTCCAGCCCCCAGGCAATCGTGGTGACAAGACCGTTCTTTGAAAATACCGGCTTTTCCCCTGTATTCATGAGAAGAAAACAACCTGTGCCATAGGTATTTTTCGCCTCACCAGGGGTAAAGCAGGTTTGTCCGAACAGCGCTGCCTGCTGATCTCCCGCCGCCCCCGCGATGGGGATCGGTCCGCCAAAAAAGGAGGAATCCGCTTCTCCATAGATACAGCTTGACGGCATTGGCGTAGGAAGCATGCACTCCGGTATATCCAGCTCCATAAGGATCTCTTTGTCCCAGCAAAGCTTACGTATATTAAAAAGCATGGTCCTGGACGCGTTGGAGTAATCGGTCACATGGACCTTCCCTTTCGTAAGCTTCCATATGAGCCACGTCTCCACTGTCCCGAACAAAAGCTCTCCTGCCTCGGCGCGCTCTCTGGCACCTTCCACATGGTCTAGTATCCATTTTACCTTAGTCGCGGAAAAATATGCGTCGATCATCAGCCCGGTCTTTTCCCGGTACGTCTCCGTAAGACCTTTTGCTTTCAGGCTGTCGCAGTATTCAGACGTACGGCGGCACTGCCACACGATCGCGCGGTAGATAGGCGAGCCTGTCTTCTTATCCCAGACAATCGCTGTTTCCCGCTGATTCGTGATCCCGATCGCCGCGATATCCGCCGCCTGCGCCCCGATCTTACTCATCGCTTCCACCGCGACGCCGAGCTGGGTGGACCAAATCTCGTCCGCATCGTGCTCCACCCATCCTGGTCTCGGAAAATACTGGGTAAATTCCTTCTGGGCCACGCTGCACATTTCCCCCTTTTCATTGAACAGAATGCAGCGGTTGCTCGTCGTCCCCGCATCCAGAGCCATCACATATTTTCCCATCTTTTTTCCTCCTTTGCCTCAAACATAAGTATCCCTCATGCTCCCGCATTCGGGACCCCTCTATGGCCATTCGGCCGTTTTCTAAAGTATAAAAACCGGAGCGATAAAAGTCAACAACATTTATGCCCCGGTCTTACATCCGATCTGGTTACTAATTCAATTTTCCGTCCTTTTTCCCGTTTCCTTCATCGAAGCTGTGGCTAGCGCCGCTAAAAGCGCCACAAATGAATTGACGACTAACACAGTCTTAAGGCTGAAACAATCGCCAAGCCACCCGCCCACAAGAGGCGATACAAAGGCGGAAATATATCCGATACCAAAAATAAATGAAAATGCCGCTCCTGTCTTCAGCGGGGTCATTCCTTCAAATTCCATAGGCATCGTGTAAAGAGCCGGCGCCCACCCTGCATTTCCAACCCCCGCGAGAACGATCCCCACGATTCGCAAAGGCCCGTCGCACAATGACAGCATCATCGTCCCCGCAAAAACCATCAGATGCATGGGCCACGTAAACGGTTTTCGCAAGCCTACTTTCACCATCAACGCCCCGCACAAAAGTCCCGCCGCAATCCCCGCGACAGGAAAAATAGCCGTTAAATGCGCCGCCTCTTTCATACTCATCCCTATTTCATTCTGAAAAAATGTGGGTAAAAAACCTGACAGAAAATTATATCCCCACATATCGCAGCTATCCGCCAAAAGTAGCAGGCGAACCTCCCTGTTTCGCGCTACTTCACGAAATAGCCCTTTTTCACTCTTTTCCTCTTCCTCTGACACCGTGGAGGATATCTTAGGCAGGCAAAGAACATACATCCCCGTTATGACGACAACAAGACCGCCAAACGCCGCCATCATCCCTCTCCAGGAGTATCCGCATATCGCCAGAAGGGGCGCGGCCGCAAAAAGTGATAAAAATTCCGCAATATATGGAAGCGCTGAATACACGGTATTTACCATGGGGCGTTCTCTCTTGGGAAAGTTCTCCATAATCAGCACAGCGTAAACAGGCGCGCAGATCCCCATCCCAATCCCCGTTATCGAGCGGAAAAAGAGTAGGTCCGCATAACCCCGTGTAAAGAAAAACATTCCCTGGCCTGCCGCCATCAAAATAAGACCTGCCCCAAAAATATATTTGGGTTTTATCTTCCGCCCTAATCCATTAAAAACAAAAGTTGACGCAGAAAATATCAGACAGATAACAGATAGGAAAATACCGCTTTGAGCCAGTGTAATATTCAAGTCGGACGTGATCTCAGTCAAAACTGGCGATGGCGCCATCCACAACATACTCACGCTGAGTTCTCCTAAAAGGAGCAGGGCGCCGGCCAACCATCGCCATGAACTATATTTTTGTATATTTCTCATCTTACGCTCTAATCAGATACTTTTGCCATCACAGATTCTCCGTATCCAACGATTATCCGTATATAGCCTGTCAGCATCTTATTGACTTCCTCGTCTCCGGTATCTACATATAGCGGCTGTCCAAAAAGTGAAAGAACTTTGTTTTTGGAGGCAGCGACTATGATATTTTCCTTGCCGACTCTCCTTATGACTTCTGCGCTGATCTGTTGGTTTCCTCGTCCGAAGATATAGCCCTGTCCGCCGATAACCGTCACAATGATTTTCACCTTTTTATAGTCCTTGATAATATCGAGAATCTGCCGTTCTGTGCAATCCGAAGCAAGCACCTCTCTGTTATATACCAGGTCCACCCCCAAAAGTGTGTTCGCAAGCCCCATCTTCTTCATAATCGCCGCGGTCGTAGATCCCGTCCCAACTACATAGAGTGTATCGTTCTCCCACTCGTCTGCAATATAATTTGAAAGGAGCTCAATAGAAGTGGACTCACTGTATCCTCGCCCGCTCTTTAAGTTCTGCACCATCTTTGTCTCATTCGGAATCTGAAGGTATCCGTAGAGCCTTGCCTGCACCGTTCCTTTCCGGAATAGATCTTCGTCGATATCCATGACTTCCGCTTCTTTTGTTTCCCGGACTTTTCCCTGTGCATACTGTCCCATCAGCATTCCGGCAGTACGGGGATTCACCGCATATACCCCTGAATGAATCTTACAGCCGGTTGGAATCCCAAGAACAGGTATACTTGTTCCGACAGCATCCATAATATTTCTGGCCGTTCCGTCGCCGCCCGCAAAAAGGATCAAATCCAGTTCCATATCCCGGAGCTGTCTGGCCGCCTTTATCGTATCTTCAGGCGCCGTATGGCCGCTGTTGATCTCTCCTATCATTGTATACTTTAGTCCTGCGGCCTTACAGATATCTGCTCCCATTTCTCCTGGATACGTATAGATATCCAGTTGATCTGCGGTTTCTTTTAACAGGTTCATTGTAACCAGAGCTTTTTTCCCACTCTCAGGAACCGCTCCCAGCTCCAGAGCCTTCAGAAGAGTCGCTTCCCCGTCGGAACCTTTCAGCCCAACCTTTCCTCCGATACCGGCCACGGGATTCACAATAAAGCCAAGCTTTTTCAATTTCTTCACCTTTCCTTTCTATCGCTTATTCTTACTGCGCGGTCCAGCCTCCGTCGATCGTCAACTCTGACCCGGTAACAAAAATCGACTCATCCGACGCCAGATAAAGATCGGCGTACGCAATATCCATAGGCTCTCCTATATAGCCGATTGGGTGCTGCGCGCCTACTTTCTCAAAATATTGATCCGGGGTCATACCAGAGTCCGCGGCCTCTTTTTCTGTCAATGCCGTGTGCACATATCCTGGATGCACGGAATTAACGCGGATGGAGTATTTGCGCTGCCCACACGCAAGAGCCGCCGATTTTGTCAGAAGTGTCACGGAACCTTTGGAAGCACAGTATGCGCACAACCCGGCTTCTCCGATCTGTCCGTCGATCGACGAACGGTTTATGATGGAATTCTTTTCCTTGTTGTCCTTCATATACGCAATCGCATACTTGGTTCCAAGGAAAACTCCTGTAGAGTTAATATTCATTAGCCAATTCCATTCTTCCAGCGTCGTGTCGCAGATATCTTTTCCGAGAGAGACTCCCGCATTATTTACGCAAATATTAATTTTACCGTATTTTTTAACCGTTGCTTCAAAAACCTGCTTCCAGTTTTCTTCACTGGTAATATCTAGTTTCATAAACGTTGCTTCAAAACCTTCCGTTTTGATCTGCTCTTCAAGCGCTTTTCCCGCCGCTTCATTGATGTCCCCAATCACAACTTTCGCGCCTTCTCTGGCAAATAGAAGGCTGTCCGCTCCGCCAATCCCGCATGCGCCTCCGGCAATCAACGCAACTTTATTTTTAAGACGTTTCATAGCTCTTAACTCCTTTACTTTTCTCATAAAATACAGGCACTGCCCGCCAAAAGGCAGACAGCGCCCAATCATATCGCCTTGTCTGGAACTAGAATGTTTTTTCTCCGTCAGGCGTTTTCCACTTCGGCGGGTCTGTTTTCCACTTCTGCAACATAGTAAGCCAAAGCAGAACGCCGATACCCATGTATACGCCAAATGAGATCCAACTTCCAACTCCCTGCCCGATACAGGTTCCGATCGCGATCGCCGTAGCGATAACTAGCGCTAAAATACGCATGAACTGGCCGCCCGGCAATTTGTAGGTCGCCCATTCCGGATGTTTTGCATGGATACGAAGCGCCGATATACTAGTGCACATATAGGCAAGACCGCATCCAAAAGACATCAGGTTAAAGAAGTCTTTCATAAATGTCGTTCCATTCTGCAATATCAAAAATGCAATACTGATAACCAGTAAGAAGATGTTCGGCAGAATCGGCTGGTTGTGCTTATTTACTTTTGCAAACGACTGAGGCAGATAGTTCTGACGGCCCATGGCATAAATCAAACGTACTGTAGAAAGCCAGAAACCTAACAGGCAAGTGCCGATCGCACAAAGAATAGCAAATATACCGAAGACCAACGCCCAAATATTCCATGCATTCCACGTACCGATGCCGCCGCCTAGTCTCTGCATAGCAGAAATCGCCAAGAAATCATATTCCCCATTTGCCGCTACACCGTCAATGAATAGAAGGCTTTCCCATTTCTCCAGTCCGCCGAGCGCGAAGAAAAACAGAGTGTATACAATACCACAGGTAACAACAGATCCCCAGATCGCCTTTGTTGAATTCTCAATCGGGAAGTCGCCTTCTTCTACCATCTGCGGAACGGTTTCAAAGCCGAAATATGGTGTGATAATCATCGCAAGACCAAGGCACCATCCGCCGAATCCATCGCCGGCAATCGTTGTAGAACGGAAAAATCCGCCTTCTGTAAAGTTGCTGAAACTCCACTGTCCTGAAAAGAAAATCAGGATAACAGCCGTAACGATACATCCAAAGATTGCTCCGATCAACATGACAAGCTGCGCCTTTCCCGCAATCTGGATATCATTCAATGAGATCACACAATACAGACAGATCAGGATAATACCGATGATCGTGATCGTCATAAACGACGGATTCGTATTCCAGCCAAACTGTGGGAAAACTTTTGCAGTAAACCATTGGATAATAGCCATAACAGCCGCCGGCGGAACCGCGATCCACGCCATCATGATCGCCCATGATGAGAAGAATCCAATATGCTTATTCAGTCCCACCGTATTGTAGCACAGCTCCGCTCCCACCTGTGGAAACATCGGCGCAAGTTCACAATAAACCAACGCGATCGGCAACACCGCGCAAGTCATCGCCGCAAACGCCAGGAAGGTCGCCGGACCACAATAAGACATAAAAATCGTATCCCAATAACCTATAAAAGTAAAAATCGCCCCCGCTGCAATCGCATAAACATAAATTAATTTTAAGCCACGTTTAAGACCAGTTTGTTGTTCTTCCATACTCTTTTCCTTTCTGATACTGTCCCGGTCCTTGAAAATCTCCCGGAAAATTTGACTGCTGCCGGCCATACGGCCGGCAGCAGTTAGTTACCCATATCAGCGCTACTAACTGATGTTATGTTTTCTCTTATATGCACGCCAGGTAATAGCCCACTTAGAAGGATCATCCAGCTCTTCTTCTTTAATTCTTCTGTGCATACCTGTGTTGTAAGGTGCGTTCTTGAGAAGTTCCGGATTCTCTGCCGCTTCTTTTGCACACAGCTCAACAACCTTGCAGTACTGCTCGATATCCTCTTTTGTATAGGACTCGCACGGCTCGATTGTCATCGGCTCCGGAATTACCCACGGATGATGGCTTGACCAGAACCACGGGATTCCGTAGTCTCCCATACGGCAGTTCATATCGTCCGAACCAACGTCGTACTGCTCTTTCAGTTTCTCGAAGCTGTAACGGATCTGCTCCTGACGTACGATTCCATTGCCCTGGAACGCGTGCGTTACACCTGGAATCTTTTCCATGATATTCAGCATATAATTGTTGTTAAGCACGGAAATCTCAGCACACTCTTTCAAGCCCTGCGGCCCCATCATCCTGCTCCATGCATATGCTTTCAGTACAACTGCGGACTGTCCGATGTACTCACGTACCTTTCCGATACTTTCCGGCTTGTCATAGTCAAGATAGTATTTGCTTCCGTCAAATTCTACGGTTGGAACCGGAAGATATTTTGCCAAATGCTCGCGTACTCCGAACGCGCCGCACGCCGGACCCTCGCCGCCGTGAGGAGTTCCGAACGTCTTATGTACGTTAAAGTGGCACATATCGAATCCGGCTTCTTTTGCTCTGGCTACGCCTAAGAACGCGTTTGCGTTCGCCTGGTCATAGAAGCAAAGACCGCCTACGCCGTGGATGACTTCCACGATCTTGTCCGCGTGAACGTTATAGATACCGATATCTTCCGGGTTCGTCATGAAGATTGCCGCGGTGTGTTCGTTCGCCGCTGCCTTAATCGCTTCGTAATCCGGCATACCGTTCTCATCCGGCCAAATGGTGATTACCTTAAATCCTGCTGTAGCCGGGCAGGCAGAATCACACGGATGTGAGAAGATCGTTGTGATGATTTCATTTCTCTGTTCCAGCTCGCCCCGCGCTTCATGGTATGCGCGTACAACGGAAGCCGCCGTATATACGGCATGGTTGCCGCCGCCTGGCTGCAGGGAGAATTTATCCAGGCCGGATACTTCTTTTACTACCTTTTCAAAATCATAGTAAATCTTTAACATTCCCTGTACCGTATCAGGATCCTGATCCGGGTGGACGTCCGCAAAGCCCGGGTTGCCAACCAACGTCTCGCACAGCCTCGGGTTGTACTTCATAGTACAGGTACCTTCCGACATATCGTTTGCCAAGTTCGCGCCCATCGTCTCCTGGGAAAGATGCAGATAATGTTCCAGTATTTGTTTCTGAGCCACTTCCGGAAGATCCAGAGAACTCTTTCTTTTCAAACTATCCGGCAGTCCGGATGCAACGTCGCCGACAGACTCCTCGATTTCATCCTCCACGATTGGCGGGATGATACCGCGCAAGCCAGGTGTGGATAATTCGTAGATCATCGGCTCATTCCATCTTGCTTGCTGAAAATTTTTTCTAACATGCACTTTAGCCATTTAATTTTAACCTCCGTCTCTATAAAGATATAATATTAAGACTCTATTTCCTACGCACAAATCTTCTTAAGAGCATCAAACAAAGCCTGCAGATCTTCCTTTGTATGTACTTCCGTCACACTGTACAGCGCGCTCTGTCCATACTCCGGGAATTCCTGGCTCATGTCTTTACCACCCAGGATGTTGTACTCCAGCAGAGCCTTGTTGATTTCTTTTACGCTCTTTCCAGTCCCGTTAAAATCTACAAGGAAATCACAATAGCTGCAGCCTTTTACCGGGAATTCCACGCCTGGGATCTCAGCAAGATGCTTCTTTGTGTAAGCAACCCGCTGAAGAATGCCTTCGCCCATTTCTTTAAATCCCTGCGGTCCCATAAGAGCCATATAAACTGCCGCCGCAATTCCATGCAGAGCTGTTGTGGTACCGATAAAGTCTTTTCCTTTTTCACGGGAAGCGTAGGATGTTCTCTCATAGAATACCTCGCCGAATCCGTATTCGCCTTCCTGGCGCGTCTCGCAGAGACCATACAGAAGAGACGGATACTCGCCCAAAAATTCCTTGTCATCCTTGGTTGCGATAAACCCGCCGACGCCTCCGCCATAACTCATATGCAGGCCAAGCGGCTGCAGATCGCCTACCGCATAGTCAGCCCCATATGCCGCAGGAGCCTCAAGGATTCCAAGACTTGTCGGGTCTACGCCGACCATAGCCAAAGCGCCCGCCGCATGTGCAGCTTTCACGATATCAGCCGCCTGCTCTTCCAGGGAGCCAACATAAGTCGGATTCTCAAAATATACACACGCAACCTGGTCGGACAATTTTGCCTTCAGGTCATTCATATCCATGAGGCCGGTTTCCTTATCATAACCGACTTTTGTGATCTTCATCTCCGGTTTGCAGTAATTTACCACGATCAGGAGTCTGTCCGGCGACATATTGCCCGCCACCAGGATTTCCTTCTTTCCTGTTGTACGTTCTGCCATCCTGCAAGCGATCGCAATCGCGTTCGCCCAGTCGTATGTAGGTGTACAGCATGCCTCGAATCCGGTCAGGTCTCCGATCATGGAGCTGCTCTCAAACAATGCCTGGAATTTACCATGATCCGTATAAGCATCGCCTACATAGCAGGTCAGGAACTCGTCACGTTCCATGATCGTATCTACGACAGACGGAACATAATGATTCCATGTACCGCCTCCTAAAAAGCAGATATTGTTCTTTGCGTTCCGGTTCTGGCTCAGCAGCCCCTCGACATGGCGCTGTAAGCTGTACTCTGAAATAATCGGATCAGGCAGTTCCATCTCACCTTTAAACCGGAGATGATCCGGAATTCCCTTATAAATCCCCTCCACACTTTCCATTCCGATCGCGTCCAGCATTTCTTTCTTAACTGCCGGCTCAGAATTAGGAATGTACGGATGCACAAACTGTTTTCCTTTCATTAGAAACTAACCTCCTTGTATTGTTATATTAATAGTAAAATTACTACCGTACGAAAACGGATTTCATTGACCTCCTTCCTGTAAAGTTATTAATTTAACCCGGCCTAAGTTTGCCGGCCGGAAAATCAATAGCATGTTAAACCCCCACGCTTACCGACTCCGGCAGTGTACTGCCACCGTCGATCAAACTTTGTGAACCGGTCAGATAACTTGACTCGTCGCTTCCCAGAAATGCCGCCAGTTCACCGATCTCCCTCGGTTCCGCCAGACGGCGCATCGGAATCGCTTTCGCCATCTCCGTCAGAACGCTCTCCGGATCCTCCGGATTGGACTGCCTTGCGATACTCTCCGCCATCGGCGTCCTCGCATAGCCAAGGCAGATCGCGTTCACACGGATATTCTGCTGTGCGTACTCTACGGCAAGCGCTTTGGTAAATCCAACCAGCGCCGCTTTGGAAAGGGCGTACGCGACTTCCCCGGGGTCCGCGACCATATCGCCCGTCACGGACGACATAACGACAATATTTCCCCCTCCATTCTCCAACATGTACGGAAGGACTGCTTTCGTCGTGTTCCATACCCCTTTAATATTCACGTCAATATGGAAATCCCGGTCTGCGTCGCTCATCTCGAGGAAATTCCCCAGCCGGCACACTCCCGCGATGCAGGCAAGGACGTTGATGCACCCGTAATGCTCCTTCACCTTTTTCGCGGCGTCGCTCAGCGCCTCCGGATCTCTGACGTCCGCCTGGAACGTAATCACTTCTGCGCCTTCCCTTCTCAAACTTTCCGCAAATGATTCTAGCTGCGGCGAAACGTCAATTAACGCCAGCTTCGCCCCGTACTTTGCGTAAACGGATGCGATACCTGCTCCGATCCCCATCGCCGCTCCGGTGATGACCGCTACTTTTCCAGTTAATTTTGCCATCTGACTGCTCCTTTCATTTCTCATTCTCAGATTATTTTTTCGTATCTTCTTCGTTCTCTTTCCGCTCGTCATAATATTCCGAGCTTCCGGTTACATCCAGAACTACCGTCCCGGTCGCTGTGCCCACTTTCTTAATCCGAGTCTCTGGCTGTTCATAAAATATGTATTTGATCTTAGCCTCGTAGTAATCCCCGGGTTTAAAGTATGCCAGAAGATCTGCTTCTCCGACTGCTTCCCCCGGTTTCAAGAGTCCTGACTGGTATAGTGTCTTATCCCGGAGTACCAGGTCGCACGCCATATAGTAACCTTCGTTCTCCTTCGGATTCCCCAGCGTGATCGTCTGATACCGGTGCTCGCTTGTGAAGTCCATCTTCTCCGTCGCAGGCACGAACACCTTGGCTCCATCCTTCAGCTCTGTCTCACGGCTCTGCTCCTTATACTCGACAGTATTTATGGCAAAAAGCCGCCCGTCATCGGCAACCTCGCCTGTCATCCGTCCGAAAAAATTGAAGAACTTCCCATAGAATCCAAGGATGATACATATGGCTACGATCAGGATGATTTTCAGGAAGTTGGGTTTCCGGACCATCTTGACCTTCTTTGTCGTCCCGGCATATTTTGTTTTCGCCATTCCTGCCTTTCTCCTCCTGTAAAATTTTCTAATCTTCTAACTGTGCGGTGAAAATGCGATTCACGGCAGCCAACCGCACAGTTGGAAATCTTTCCGCCCCTTTTATAACTGAATCCCATTTTACCCCCCCCCGGTATGGTTTTGTCAAGTATTTTGATTAAAATATTTAAAATCTCAATCAATTCAAAAATTTTTTTGTTTATTTTTCGTATTTTTATTGATATTTTAGACTCCTAGACGTATAATATCCTTTGTCCGCCACCTGCATAAAAAGGAGGTATCATTCATGGAAAAAATCACATTTCACGGAAGTGATCTCGAATTGATCGAGAAGTATTACCATATTCCAAAAGAACATATCATAAATTTTGGCGCAAACGTAAACCCGCTCGGCATCTCCCCCAAACTACGGAAAAGCCTTGAAGAGAACATCGACGCGATCCAGACCTACCCGGACCGGGAGTACACGGATCTAAGGCAGTCCCTCAGCGAATACTGCGGCGCTCCTGTTTCCCATATTCTTGTCGGAAGCGGGGCTACGGATCTGATTTCCCGTTTTATCAAAAGCCTTGCCCCGAAAAAGGCGCTCCTTATCGACCCGACTTATTCCGAATACGCGCGGGAAGTCGCCTTAGAAGGCGGCAGTCTGGTTTCGTTCCCGCTTCTTGAAGAAGATGATTTTAAGCTGGATAAGGCAAGATTGTTCCGGACGCTGGATCCGTCCTTCGACATGGTGATCTTATGTAATCCCAATAACCCGACCGGAACGGCAGTGTATCAGAATGATCTGTGTGAAATTCTGGATTTCTGTCTTAAAAGGGATATCTATCTGTTGATCGATGAGACTTACGTAGAATTTGCTGATGACATGGAGGAGATCACCGCGATCCCTCTCACTGAAAAATACGAGAATCTTTTTGTACTCCGGGGAATTTCCAAATTTTTTGCCGCCCCGGGGCTGCGCCTTGGGTACGGCGTTACCGGAAGCAGGAAACTGTACGGCCTGATCAATGATTCCAAGAACCCCTGGTCCATCAACTCCCTGGCAGCCGCCTGCGCCCCGGAGATGTTCCGAGACGCAGAATATATTGCCAAGACAAAAGAATTCATCCAAAAAGAACGGTCCCGGCTGCTTAGTAAATTGTCGAAGGAATCCTGCCTTCATGTTTACAGGCCGTCCTCCAATTTCGTTCTCCTTAAAATCTTAAACCCGGATGTCACTTCACAGATGGTATTCGAGCATACCATCAGGGATGGGCTTATGCTCCGCGATTGTTCTTCATTCCCGGGACTAGGCGACAACCACATTCGTTTCTGCTTCTGTATGCCGGATGAAAACGACCGGCTGATCGCCAAGATTCTGGAAGCAGTCCGGCAGTAAGATTAGTTATCCGTCCCTTTCACCCGGTACAGGTATGCGAACAGGATGGATGATATAATCAGCCACACCAAGATCACTGCGGCCGACACCGCCATTTTCTCCGCGCCAACACTCCCTGCCGTAAGGCCGTGATATAAGCGGAGCATGGCCCCGTAAGGCGTGATCTTCCCCAGGGAAAGCATGAATTTCGCCGCGCCGGAAAGCATCACTGGAAGCAGGAATAGCAGCATCACCGGGATCTGGAGGACACTGCAGCTCGCCTGATCCCGGCACGCCATTCCCATATCCGCCCCCAGCATGACGACACAGCTGTTCCCAAAGACAGAAGTCAAAAGATACGCCGGAAGATAGGAGATACTCTCTGCTGATATCATAAATACGACCACATTTCCCACTATGGTAATCACGCCCGCGACCAGAATCTTTGCCCAGAAGAATTCCATGGCGTTTACGTTCGAGAGCATCAGTGTCCTTAATGTAAATTTTTCTTTTTCCTCTGCAATCATGGTGGAGGGGATCATCAGCGCGCACATGCAGGAGTTGATGAGCGTCCCCTGCATCAGTGCCGCCGTGTTCCTATCTCCCTCCTGAATTGAGAAATCGATATATTTATACAGCAGTACGAACAGGATGGGCAGAAGGCTGCACACCACAAGCGCCGGATTCTTGAAATAATCGATGATATCTTTTTTGCATAATGTACTCAATTTTCTTACCGAAATATTCATTAAAATTCCCTCCCTGTCAACTGTAAAAATATTTCTTCCAAATCCGGCTCTTTGGAGTGGATGGAAAGACAATTTCCTGCCGTAAGAAGTCCCGCGATCTTCGCCGCGCTTTCTTTATCCTTTTTGAAGGTCAGTCTCTTTCGGTCCTGCGTCAAAACCTCAATCTCGTCTTTCGCGTACCTGAGCTTTAGTTCCTGCGGATCGCCCTGCGCGATCAGGCGTCCCTGGTTTAATATGCCAATCCGTCCGCAGAGCTTATCCGCTTCCTCCATATTGTGGGTCGTTAGGAAAATCGTCGTCCCCTCCTGATTTAGTCCAAACAGAAGCTTATGGACTTCCTGGATTGCCGCCGGGTCAAGTCCGCTGGTTGGTTCATCCAGGAATAAAAGGGCGGGCCTGTGCAGTACCGCCTGCGCCAGGAGAGCCCGCTGGCGCATCCCTCGGGAACATTTTTTTATCAGTATTTTCCGCTTATCATATAGATGTACTTTCTTTAACACATCCTCCGCCTCTGAAGTCGGAATCCCGCGGATCGACGCAAAGAATCTCAGATTCTCCTCTATACTCATCCTCTCATAAAGCCCATTTGTGTCGGAAAGGACTCCGATCTTCTCGAAATCTTCCCGTACCGTATCCTTGATATCCTTCCCCAAGATTTTCAGCCTCCCGCTCTTTTTCTTAAGCTGTTTTGTAAGAAGCTTCACCGTGGTTGTCTTTCCAGACCCGCTAGGCCCCAAGAACCCAAAAATTTCTCCCGCCATCACTTGAAAACTCAAGTGGTCTATGGAAAATGCATTTCCAAAATCCAGGCACACATCCTCCAGATAAATCATGTCGTTCACTCGTATTACCTCCCTTGTTCTTTTCATCGCCGAATAGGCGATTCAGTTACGGTACCCCGCCCTCGGGTCTGGGCTCCGTCTATGCGGAGGGTAACACGGCGTGCCCGGAAATGCAATAGAATCCGCCTGCACAGAGCTTTTCTGCGACAAACGGATTCTATTGCACGACGAATGGAGCTACCAATGGAAGGTCTCCTTCATTTCCTGGATTCTCCCTTTAGAAAGCGGGATCTGGCTGTGATCCTGATTATTCAAGATCAACACATAACTGTTCTTCGTCCATTTTTCAAAACGCTCTACCTTCTGCACATTGACAAGATAAGAACGGTGGCACCGGAAAAACCCGGATTTCTTCAGAGTCTCCTCCAACTCATACATGGTCTGCTGGGTCTGGAAATGCGTCCCCCTGACGGACAGATAGGTACATTTATTCAGGCTCTCGATATAATCAACATCTTTCGGTTCAAAAAGAAGCGTACTGTTCCCCGACCGCGCCGGAATTTTCAGGATTTCCAGCTCCTCCTCCTCCTTCTCCTTGGAAGCTTCCTCTTGTTCCACCTCTTTAATACAGCCGTCTTCTATATAAAAGGATGTCCCTGGCATCAGAAGCGCATAGCGCAGAGAGACGTTCGTAGTCAAAAAACGCGCCCCCTCTTCCTGCCTCCGCTCCATCCAGCGCAGGATCCGTTTCATATCCGCCTCACTTAAATTTATCAACGGATCCTCCAGAAAATATTCCTTTGCAGGCTGCATACTCGCCCTAGCGATTCCCACCTTCACATAATCCCCCGGTTTCAGGTTCCGCATCTTCACCCGGCGAAGATCCGTCAAGGCAAATTCCTCCATCACGGATTCCACGGTCTTCTCACATCCAAACATGTCCCGAAAAAAATTCAGGTACTCCCGCACACTCTGGCGTTCATACCCCTTATCCTCACGGGTCACGAATGCGGTCCCGCTCCTTTCTCTTTCCATCATAAATGCCAGGATCTCCCCGGATTTCTCCTGATTGCATTCTATATGAATGCAGCCAAACTTTGGCAGCTGCTCGATCAGTTCTGCGATTGTATCCATTTGCTTCTATCTCCCTTTCTTGCTAACGTGCCAATTATAACGGAATATGAAGGCTTTGTCAAAGTTTGACTTCCCGGCGCGCTTCGACTATAATACAGAGGAAGCCTTTTGGTTTACGGCACATGAAAAGAAAGGGTCGCTTATGAAATTTATCATTCCGGAATACAGAACATTAGAAGTGGATACGCTCTTCCTGGATTTTAACGGTACGATCGCAGTCGACGGCATCATCCCGGAAGGAGTCAGACAGCGCCTTGCAGCGCTTGGCGGGATGCTGCAGGTCTACGTCTTAACGGCGGACACCAACGGAAACGCAAAAGAACAATGCGAAGGCCTCCCGGTCGTCCTGCAAACATTCCCGACAGGAGGTGTAAGGGAATATAAGAAGGAACTGCTTAAGTCAATGGGCGCAAAGAGATGCATCGCCATCGGAAACGGCAGGAATGATGAGCTGATGTTAAAAGAGGCGGCCTTGTCCATCGCGGTCATGGACCGGGAAGGAATGTACGGGAAGCTTTTTAAAGAGGCTGATCTCTGCGTCCGCTCCATGCAGGACGCCCTGGATCTTTTGTTATATCCAAACCGCGTGGTCGCGGGGCTTCGGGGATAACGATCGTCACATCGAAAGTAAGAGGAGGAAAAAGAAATGTTGTTTTTAGAATACCCCAAATGCAGCACATGCCAGAAAGCAAAAAAGTGGCTGGTGGAAAATGGCGCCCAGTTTGAGTCGCGCCACATCGTAGAGCAGAATCCCAGCGTAGAGGAATTGAAAGAGTGGCATCAGAAAAGCAAGCTGCCGCTGAAACGGTTTTTCAATACCAGCGGGATGAAGTATAGGGAACTAAGCCTCAAGGAAAAACTGCCGCTGATGTCCGAGGAGGAGCAGTATGAACTTCTTGCCAGGGATGGGATGCTGGTAAAACGCCCGCTTCTGGTCGGGGAAGACTTTGTGATCCCGGGATTCAAGGAAGCGGCCTGGAAGGAAGTCTTATCGTAAGACAATGCAAAGTCATCCGCTCAGGCTCAGGAGATCGATAGAAAAAGCAGATTGCCGCAAGGCATAAGGTGTTCTATAATTTGTAAACGGAGCGGCCGTGTTACAAGGTGGTGAGCCTCCCCAACTTCACAGAAGAGGGGAGGTGGTGTATATGAGTACATACGAAGTTTTAACATTGTTAATTCTTTTCGGTACGTTGCTCGGTGCATTGCTTGCCTACATAGATAGGAATAACAAGCGAAAATAAATAAACCCACCTTGTAATCTTAGCCGGATTAGGTAGGTTTACTCATAAACATTATCTGGGAGGCTAACCACTTTGTACCCCGTAGGGCATAATATGGGCGGTTGCTCCTTTTCTATAATATACCTGTAATATAACATTTCTGAAGCTGAAAATCAACAGATTTTTTTAATCAGGCGGATGCCCCTCTGAGTTTTGATTCCATTCTATTCCATTTCTACACCGCACCAGTCCATAATGATCGACGCCATATGCTTCACATATTTTACAATATCCTCGATCTCCACATATTCATCTGCTTTGTGGAGTGAATCATTCCCCGGCCCGTACACGATCGACGGTGTATCCGCATACCGGTCAAGGATCGCCTGGTCTGTTGGCGCCGAATACCCTTTGATGACCGGTGCTTTTCCTTCCAATTCCTCGAATGTCTTTGCGATCGTCTGGACGATTTCATGGTCCGTCGGTGCCATCCCCGACTCCCAGAACTCCAGCCACTCGATCGTAGGACGATTTTCTTTCAGCCACTCGTCCTCGTCAAACGCAGCATTTAGGAATTTTTCAAAGTATTCCTTTGCCTCTTCCATCGTCTCCTGAGGAGCCACGCCGTAACGCCCCTCCATCACGGCAAGGTTCGGCGACATTGACGCCCAGGAACCTGAATTGAATTTTCCTACCGCGATCGGGAATTGAATCGGATAGATTCTGAACAATTCATGGTCGAATTCTTTTAACCTGACCTGTTCCAGTTCGTCTAACTTATCCATAAGGTAATGCGCTTTCTTGATCGCGTTGACGCCCAGATAATGGACGGATCCATGGGCTGTTTTCCCAGGGACGCTGATCCGGAAGAATGTGGAGCCCGCGCAGGCCGGAACAATGCCGTATTTTGACGGCTCCGGGACGATCGCAGCGTCCGCCTTATATCCGCGCATCGCCGCGGCGATCGAGCCTGCGCTGCCGATTTCTTCATCGACAACCGTTTCGATCATGATATCGCCCTTCAGTTTTATACCCAGCTCCGAGAGGAACTTAAGAGCCATAATTGCCCCGGCAAGCCCGCCTTTCATGTCATTCGCCCCGCGACCGATGATCTTTCCATCGTCGATCACCGCGCCGTACGGCTCATAGCTCCAGCCGATCCCTTCCGGAACCACGTCGATATGCCCGTTCACGATGAGAGACCTCCCGCCCCCGGTTCCTTTTATCGTGGAAACGAGTACTGGGCTTGTGTCAAAGTTTTCCCTGTAGCCTGAATACGACGGGTGCTTTGACACTTCTTCGATGTCCGGGTTCCATAGATCAATTTCCCATCCCTGGGCGGCAAAGAAATCCGCAAGGTATCTCTGTATCTCTTCCTCTTTCAAGTATACGCTGTCAAATCTCACCATATCCTGCAATAATGTCACGACTTCCTCTTTATGCGCGTCAATATGCTGAAAAATTCTTTCTTTTAAAATATCCATGGCTTATCCTTTCTATTTTTCTTTATTTTTGTTTTCTTTGCTTTTTGAGTTTTGGTACAGCGCTACACAGATAAACATTGTACCAAGGATCGCAGCCGGGAAGGTAGCCCAAGACGGCAGGCCGATTACTGTGATAAGAACAGATAACACAATGGCAATTCCAAATGCTTTCAAATCCTCTTCCGCGATGATACATCCCATCGCTCCCATGATCGCAGGCGTTACATAAGCCAGCGAGTCAACCACGAACTGTGGGAGCGCGTCAATGATCGGACCGCCGACAAGCGCGATCAACGTCACGGCGAAGGTCGACATATAGACCGACGCGGCCACTGCGATGATCCCCACGACCTCGCCACCCTTTGTGCCCTGTTTATACCCAAGAGCCTGCTGAGCCGCAAACATACTGGGAAGACGGACCGCCGACATATTTCCCGAAAAATATCCAAGGTAGATCGGCGCCGCGCCTGTGGTGGGATAAAAACCGATCATATCGGAAACATAGGCAACGCCGAACATTGCCAGTATCGTCAGATACCCGGCCGACATCTGCGACCAGGACGGGCCTGCTTTATAACGGATCCACAAATAAGCCGGCAGGACGAGCACACTTAAGATCCCGATCCCCGTCAGGATTCTTCCCCACTTTAATATATAATCGTTGTATTTTTCTTTAAATCCCATAGCCGTCCCTCCTTTAGACCAGCACTACACTGAATATGTATTGTGTTATCAACATGGAAATTAGCATCGCGAAGCCGACTTTATAGTCGCCCAGCCATTTGATCTTCTTGGCAGCTTTTCCAAGTAAAAATGTCGCCGCGAAAGCGCATACATATGAAAAAGCTCCCCCTTTGGTTTTTGCGTTGCTCACACCTAACATGGCGATGACTCCGGCTAACGCTCCTGAACCTACGACCGTCATCAGGTACATATCTGTTTTTTCCAATTTGACCTTAATCTTGTCCATATGATGCAATAATAGAAATACACCGATCATGAAATTACATCCGTGCAGGGACATGAACCAGATCGAAGTCACATATGCGTCCGCCCCATATGCCGCTCCGCCGACCGCAGTACCGAACTGCTGCGCGCCGAGTTCCGCCATCATCAATTTCTGCGGAGCGTTTCCTACCAGGGCCATTCTCGACCAGGTCGTCGCTGTCCCCAACGTCGCCATGAGCGCGAGAAGCACGGTGACGATTGAGAAGGAAGGCCCGATCGAACTTACCAGACCGATTTTAAAGGCTTTATTACAATCTTCTCTCGGAACATTTGCAAGCGTAGAAACCTCGTACGCCTTTTTCGTGAACATGGTCGCCATCAAAAGGATTACAATAATCGGTGGTAATCCCATCACCCATAGCATTGGGTCTTTTAAAATCGTACTTAATTCTGCCATAGTCTTCTTTTCTCTCCTTTTCCTTTTTTGATTTTTCCTGCTTCTTTAAGGGGATATAGATCCTGGTAACATAATTCTCCTGATTATCCGTCATCGTCGCGCCTACAAGATATTCCTCGATGGAAACGTTCTGGATCTCAATATTGTTTTCATATGCATACCGCTCCAGCTCTTCATAAAACGATTTCATTTTTTTGTAAGGCCCGATGTATATCCCCGACACTGCGTCAAACTCTTTGATGACTCTGCAATGTTTTTCAAGATTTCCGTTCTTCACCTCAATCAGTACTTCCAGATCGCCGCACTCATCTTCCTTTCTGTCGCTGAACTGCTGCATGTACCCGGAATGAAAAATCGCCATATTCGAGCCGATGGACTCATATTTATTTTCATTTATGATTTTCATCAGCTCCGCCCTTCTTGAGATAAATAATCTCTTTGCGTTTAAATAGCTGATATAACGGGTGTACGCCACCGTCCTTTCATGAAAGCATACCCGCTGGATCTGTGCGTTTCTTGTCCTCTTTTCCTCTCCGATGGCAATCCTTCCTCTGGTGGTCCTCAATAGTAATTCTAACGTACGGTCATATTTAAACCAAAGCTTATCCATTTCAATCCGCAGCTCATCCAGCTGCCTTTCAAGTTCCGTCTCAAATGCTTTTAAATCTCTGGATTTAAATAACTTACCGATCACTTTTACTGGGAAATCAAGGCTCCGCAATTCCTGCAGCAAAAGGATCTCTTCGATCTGGTTTTCCGTATAGTATCTGTAGTTGTTGCTTTCATCACGGTAAGCAGGCCTTATGATCCCGTTCTCGTCGTAATACCGAAGTATTTTCTTTGATACATTACATATTTCCGCCATTTGCCCAATCGTATATTTTTCTTCTTTTTTCAAAACAAGAACTCCTTTTCTACATAGATTGACATCACATTTACATACTTTGTATTTTATAGACAGTTGATTCTCGTTTGTTAAAATTAATTTGATAGTAACCGGACAAATAGCCGTCTATGCCCTTGTCGCCAGTATCTACATACATTGGTCTTTGATTCAGGCCCGCTAATTTACTTTTTGTCACAGCCAGATGGATGTGTTCTTTTCCCACCAGTCTGATTACGTCGGCGCTGATCTGCTGATTTCCTCTGCCAAAGACAAATCCGACGCCGCCGATGCAGGTGACGATGATCTCCGCCGCACGATTTTCCCTGATTAAATCAATCAACGTTTTTTCATCCGCGTCCTTTCCGATCATCCTTCCGTTTCTTACAGCGTCCACTCCGATCAGCGTGCCGTCCCCGCACGCAGCTTTTTTAATCTGATAGGTTGTACTGCCCGGACCAATAATGTAGAGCACATCCCGCTTCATCTCTGAAACGATCTTTTCCGCTAGCGCCTCCACTTCAAAGGGATCCGGAGGCGACGCTGTTTTTGCTCCCTGCAGTCTTTCACCTGCATTTAGTACGGATAAATATCCGTATAATCTGGAACTGACCGAGTAGTTCCCCAAAAATTTCTCGTCAAGGTCCATCACCTCCCGCAGCTCAAATGAACAGCGCCTATCCCGTATATAATCGTTCAGAAGATTTCCTGCCATCTGCGGATTCACGGCAAAACACCCAGAATACATTTTTACTCCTGCCGGTATTCCTAACACGGGAATCTCCTCACCGCATCCTTCGCATACGTCCCTTGCAGTGCCGTCCCCGCCGCAGAAGACGATGAGATCCGCTTTCTCCTTTTTAAATACCTCCAGGCAGTCCAGCGTATCCCTTCTCGTAGTACGTTTATGAAATACAGGGATGCTTTGATACGGGATCGCAAGCTTTTCCACTATTCTTCCGCCCATCTCTCCCTTTGGCGCAATAAACATGCATTTTCCCAGACCTTTTACATGGCGCAGGCATTCTTCCGCCCTTTTGCATGCGTTTTTTTCATACCCTGCTTTTAAGGCTCTTTCCTGGTTTCCTATATCGTCGCTTCCCTTGAACGCGGCCCTGCCTCCCAAGCCGGCGACCGGGTTCACGATCAGACCGATTCTTTTAATCATTGCGCTTTGATTTTTTCTTCTGATATGCTCTCCAGGTGCAGGCAAAAAGCTCTGGTTTTATGAGCATATCCTGATTGATCTGTGTTTTCAGGGCAGCTTTATGAGGCGCTCTCTTTACGATTTCTGGGTCTTGATATGCTTCTTCGGAGATCATCTCAAAGGCCTTTGCATATTCGTCAATATCCTGTTTGGAATAGGTTTCACAGGCTTCCGGTGTAAATGGTTCCGGAATAATCATGGGATGATGGCTTGCAAAGTAGCTCTGGAATCCATAATCTACGATTCTTCTGTCGATATCGTCCGTGTTCACTCCTGTCTCCTCGGTGAGCTTCTCCCAGCTAAGCCTTGCCTGTTCCAGGCGTTTCTTTCCTTTGGCCCATGGCAGGGAAATGCCTTTTACGCTTTCTAATTTCTTCAATAAATAATTGTTGTTCAGAATCGCCAATTCCGCTACCTGTTTTAGTCCTTCGCCGCCAAGCGACCGAATATACGCATACGCCCTTACGATAACCGGCGTAACGCCTTGATACTTCCTGATCTTTCCAATGGATTCCGGGAAGCCGCCATCCAGATAATATGTGCGCGTTTCTTCATCGTATGCAGCGATTGGGACCGGGAGGTATTTTGCCAGATCCCTTGTCACACACTGCACGCCCGCACCCGGCCCTTGGCTCCCGTGGGGAGAAGAAAACGATTTATGCAGGTTGTAATGGCATGCGTCAAATCCTGCCTCCCTGGCCCTGGTAAGCCCAAAAAGCCCGTTTAAATTCGCCTGGTCGTAGATACACAGGCCGCCCGCCTCGTGTACGATCTTTACATATTCTTTGATCCTTTCGTTATAAATTCCTGTATCTTCCGGGTTCGTAATCAATAATCCGGCCGTATGTTCCCCGACGCACGCCTTGAGGGCTTCTAAATCCGGGCATCCGCTTTCATCCGGGTAAAGCGTAATCAGCTTGTATCCTAATGTAGACGGCGCGCCTGCGTTTGCCGGATGGGATAAGATCGTTGTGATGATCTCATTTCTTTTCGCTCCTTCTCCCCTTGCCTCATGGTAGGCCCTGATGAGTGATGTGTTCGAGAAAATCGCCTGGCTCCCGCCTCCCGCATTCAAACATACCTCATCCATACCTGAGATCTCTTTTAAATATTCCTGGAGATGATACATTAGTTCCAATATCCCCTGAACCGTACTTTCATCCTGATAGGGATGAAGCTCCGCGACCTTTGGACTGTTTGCAAAAGTTTCATGGTTCTTCGGACTGTATTTCATGGTACATGTCCCAAGACCGATATCAATGTTCAGGTCTGTTCCGATCGTTTCCTGGGACAGCCTTAAATAATGCCTTAAGACCTGCATCTGTGATATTTCCGGAAGCGCGGGAGGCGTTTTACGCAAAAATCCTTCCGGGATATGCCTGCTTGTGTCTCCTGCGATCTCCATGACCTCCTTCTTGGGCCGTTCTACAAGGATGCCTCTTTCGCCTTTCCTCCCAATGTCAAAAATGATCGGTTCATCCCAGCGGGCCTGATGGAAATCTCTGATTCTTGCCATAGTCGTTTACTCTCCTTCCACAATATTTTTAAGCGCCATGCAAAGCTGATCGATACGCTTCTGATCCGTCATCTCTCCAAAACAGTACAGAGCGCTTTGTCCATATTCCGGGAACCACCCGGAAAGGTCTTTTCCGCCGAATATCCCATATTCCAGTAATTTCTGATTCACTTCTTTCACCGTCATTTTCGCCTTATCAAAGCAAACCGTAAATTCCTGGAAATACTGATTTTTCCATGCGTTTACTTCAATCCCGCCGATCTTTTTCAGCATCGCTTCCGCATAGACTGCACGGCTTTGGATCAGCTCTGCGGTTTCTTTCATCCCCTGGGGGCCCATTAGTGCAAGATACGTACCCGCGACGATCGTCCAAAGCCCTGCTTCTGTCCCAAAGTACTCCTTTGCATTCTCCCTTGAGCCATGGCTGCAGCGATGATTTAAGGCTCTTCCCCATCCGAATTTCCCCTCTTCTTCCGTTTCCGCGATACCATATAAATAAGTGGGATATTCTTCAACCAATTCGTCATCCATAGCCGTTGCGATGAATCCACCCAGTCCGCCTCCATAATTCATGTGAATCCCTAGCTCCTGGATATCTCCGCAGGTGATATCCGCGCCGTAATTTGCCGGAGGTTCGATGATTCCAAGCGACGTCACGGACGGCATAACAATCGCTAACGCGCCTTTTTTGTGCGCCAGATCAATGATTTCTTTTGCGTTTTTCTCAAACGCCCCGAGGAAAGTCGGATTTTCAATGAAAACGGCGGCTACATCGTCCGTCAATTTCCTGGCGTAATCCTTCATGTCCATCAGCCCGCTCTCGGCCTTTACCTTCACTAATCTTCCGTCGCTCTTACAATAATGCGTCGCCTGGCTGTAGATTTCCGGGTTCATCGTGTGCGGCACAAGGATTGTTTTTCTGTTCTTTCTAAGCCTGAATGCCATTCTCATCGAAGAACTGACTGCCTGCCCTGCGTCGAACATGGTATAACTTACTACATCCGTATCCAGAAGTTCCGCCATCATGCTCGCGTATTCAAAAATCGCCTGCATCTTGCCATGATCCGAATAGGTGTCGCCACAGTACGCTGTCAAAAATTCCGCGCGGCCGGCAATTTCATCACAGATTGCCGGAACATAACGCTGGTAACAGCCTGCCCCTAAAAAATTAGAATAATCCGCGCACGAAATATTCTTTTCCAAAAGCGTTTCCACATGTTTCTTTAGTTCCTGTTCAGACAAGATTGGCTCTGGTAATTTCAAAGGCCTATCCAGACGCAGCTCTTTTGGAATAACGCTTTCGTAGATATCGCTTATACTTTTTACGCCTATTTCATCCATCATCTCCTTTTTCACAGTGTCAACACTGTTTGGCATATAAGGATGTATCATATTTGTCCCTCCTTTACTTTTTCTGAATTTACTATAAACCTTGCCCAAATAGGAAAGTCAAGTTCCTAAATTGGCACAGTTTTAGCATCATTTTCCCCTGTTTTTTCGACTTATCCAGCCAATATATGCCCTTTTTCGTGATGTTTGAAATTTTAAAACATTCCCATCAACGCATAGTTTCGCGACAATTCGATACAAAGTCGTGAAGAATATAGAATTTTTCCGCAAAATCCATTGACCTTCCCCCGGTGGTAACCTTTATACTTTTTATAGTGAAATGAACGTATGTCGACATATACAGGCCGTGAATCGCAACCGTACAGGTAGAAAATTTTTAAGAAAGGAATGTTCGTATATGGATATGAATTATTTAGAAATCGCCCGTGACCCACAGCTTTGGCTTGTCTGTATTCCGCCGATTCTTATTGTACTTACCCAGGCCATACTGTTTATCCGCCATTCTGTAAAAGCCGCGCCGATCGTCGGCCTGACGGCTGCCGACTGTAAAAAGAGCTTTAAAATCGGCTGCGTCAGCGCCCTTGGGCCGTCCCTGGGCGTAGTAACCGTTCTATTAGGTATGATGGCTGTCCTGGGTACTCCGATTTCCTGGCTCAGGCTTTCGATCGTAGGAAACGCTCCACAGGAAATGATGATGGCGGGAATCGGCGCCGATCTTTTTGATACGACGATCGGAGCCGCCGATTATACGCCGGAGGCCTTCGCCACTTCGGTATGGATGATGACTTTCCATGGATGTAATTTTATGATCGCAGTTATTCTTGTCCTCCATAAAATGGAGACATTCAAGACAAAACTGGAAACCAAAGATTCCATGCTGCTTCCGATCATTGGTTCCGGCGCGTTGATCGGTGTTATTACAATGCTCAGTATTAACCAGGCTAAGTCAAGCAACGCCAATATTTTCGCGCTCATACTTTCCTCAATCCTGATGATAATACTTGGACAGATCGGGAAAAAGCATACGAAAATCCGGGAATATTCTGTGGGCATCTCCATGCTGATCTCCATGTTTGCCACACAGTTCATCTTCGGCTCATAGCAAAATACGAGGAGGTACATTATGAACAGCACTCATTCTTTTGAAAAAGTATACACAAAAAATATTATCCGGGCCGGCCGGCTGACAGCCACCGCCGCTGTTGTCCTGTGTTTTGGCCCGCCGCTTTTCATTTATCTAAAATACGGTATGTTTCCTTCGGTCAAAAACCTCATTGCCGGATACTTAATTATTTTATCCATGTTCGGGATCTCGTATTTTACCGATATGATCGCCTTTTATCCCACGACTGGCCTGTCCGGGATCTATCTTGGTTATCTCTCCGGCAATATGTCCGGTGTTAGACTTCCCGTCATGCTCACGGCGCAGGAAGCTCTCGGAACAAAGGCTGGCTCGCAGAAAGCGGAGATTGTCGGCACGATCGCAATGGGCGGCTCTGTTTTTATCGGCGTCGCCTGTACGGCCCTTACCGCGGTCATCGGAGAACCCTTGATGGACCTTCTTCCGGGGTTTGTTGTAAATTCATTTAATTATGTAACTCCGGCGATTATGGGTTCGCTAATCAGCATGGTCGCGACGAAAAATTTCAAAGCGTTCATTTTTGCCGTTATCATGAGCGTCGCCGTCGTTGTGCTGCAGCCGCCGGCATTCATCCAATTCCCGGCGGTCATCTTTAGCACCATTTTCGTTTGTATCATGCTGTATAAAAAAGAGAAAGGGAAAGAAACAGCCGGTTAATACCAGTTTTGCCCTTATAAAGACAAAAAGAAGAATCCCTCGGGATCAGGCGCTTTACCGCATCTATTTCCTTCAGGGGATTCTTCTATCTTTTTTATTCACAAATTTTATTCACAAATCATACTTTTTTTTCTTGACATACCGATTCTTTGTGTTGTATAATAATCTTCGTTGTGAAATAGTTTTTTTACAACATATGTGCGCTTAGCTCAGCTGGATAGAGCGTTTGGCTACGGACCAAAAGGTCGGGGGTTCGAATCCTCTAGCGCACGGTAAGAGGAAGGGGCATCGCAGGACAGACTGCAGATGCTTCTTTTTTTATTGTGGCACATCCTATCACCTCAAAGTCCTCCGGGAAATCGCCGGGCCACACCGTAAAAGAGCCATTGCGGATGCAACAGCCCTTTTCGCCGTATTACTTTTCACCATTTATTTCCCACCGTTTGCGCCCCGGCGGCAGGCGCCGCCGCAGTGCGCGCAGTCACCGCAGCATTTGCCTGCTTTTTTATTTTTATAGATACTTCTGCCAGCCAGCCCTACGAGCGCCAGGACAATGATTCCAACAACTAAGGTTCCCATATTATGCTTTCGCCATTCCTTTCATATGAACTTTCAACTTCTGGCTCTCCTTGTGCGGACGGAACAAGAGCCACAGGAAACCGACCGCCGATAGCGCCGCTATAGCGGTCCACACTGTGAATGCCCCGCCTGCAAAGAATGTTCCCATCTGATAAATACAAAGTGATACGACATACGCAAGCCCTGTCTGGTATCCGATTGCGAACCAGGTCCATTTTGCGCTGTTCATCTCCCGCTTGATCGCTCCGATCGCCGCAAAGCAAGGCGCGCACAGAAGGTTAAATACCAGGAAGGAGTATGCGGAAAATGCCGTGAAGCTCGCCGCGAGCGTTCCCCAGATCTCTTCCCCGTCTTCCGCGACCTCGGCAAATCCATAGAGTACACCGAACGTACCGACAACGTTTTCCTTCGCGATCAGTCCGGTGATTGCCGCGACCGCTGCTTTCCAGTCTCCCCATCCCAGCGGGGCGAAAAGCCACGCGATCATGCCTCCAAGTCCGGCAAGCAGGGAATGATCCATATCCTCCACCATACCGAAGGAGCCGCCTTCCATGCCGAAGCTCTGCAAGAACCACACAAGGATCGTGGACAGAAGGATGATCGTGCCTGCTTTTTTGATGAAGGACCATCCCCGCTCCCACATACTTCTCAGGACACCTCCTGCCGTCGGCATATGGTACGCGGGCAGTTCCATGACGAACGGAGCCGGATCGCCCTCGAACATTTTTGTCTTCTTTAAAATAATTCCTGAGCAGATGATCGCGGCGATCCCCACAAAATATGCGCTCGGCGCCACCCACGCAGCGCCGCCAAATAGCGCCCCGGCGATCAAGGCGATGATCGGAAGCTTTGCCCCGCATGGGATAAATGTGGTCGTCATGATCGTCATTTTGCGGTCACGGTCATTTTCGATCGTCCTCGACGCCATGATTCCCGGAACCCCGCACCCTGTCCCGATGAGCATGGGAATGAAGGATTTGCCGGACAGCCCGAACCTGCGGAAGATCCGATCCATGATAAACGCGATACGCGCCATGTACCCGCACGCCTCCAAAAAGGCCAGGAACAAGAACAATACCAACATCTGCGGCACGAATCCAAGGACTGCGCCGACACCGCCGATAATGCCGTCCAGAATAAGTCCCTGAAGCCAGTCTGCACAGTTGATCGAAGTCAATACACTTTCCACTGCCGGAGGGATGACCTCACCAAACAGGACGTCGTTCGTCCAATCTGTCAGAAAAGCGCCTACCGTCGTCACAGATACATAGTAGACCAAGAACATGACTGCCGCAAAAATCGGAAGGGCAAGAAAACGGTTCGTGACAACCTGATCGATCTTATCCGAAGTCGTCATCGCAGAATTGCGGTTCTTTTTATAACAATCGTCAATTATGGATGAAATATAAGTATATCTTTCATTTGTAATAATACTTTCCGCATCATCGTCCATTGCTTTTTCCAAATCCGAGATGAGTGACTCCACATCCGGCTTTGTTCCCATTGTCTCTGCGATCTTATCGTCCCGCTCGAATAATTTCACCGCATAAAACCGTTTCTGTTTTTCCGGAATCGAATAATCCAACTGATCTTCGATCTTTTCCAGCACGCTCTCCACTTCGCCACCGAATCTGTGGACTGGAGCGGACGCGCTCTTATCCATAGCGAGCCGGACTGCCCTTTCCGACGCTGCCTCGATGCCTTCATTTTTCAGTGCGGAAATCTCGACCACCTCACAGCCCAGCTTCTCGGAAAGCTTCCTTACGTCTATAGAATCGCCGTTCTTACGCACTACATCCATCATATTGACCGCCATGATGACCGGAATCCCTAGTTCCATGAGCTGTGTGGACAGATACAGATTCCTTTCCAGATTTGAGCCGTCCACAATATTGAGTATCGCATCCGGCTGTTCCGTGATGAGATAATTCCTCGCCACAACTTCCTCCAGTGTATAAGGCGAAAGGGAATAAATCCCTGGAAGGTCCATGATCACCACATCTTTGTGGCCTTTCAGTTTCCCTTCCTTTTTCTCTACCGTGACCCCCGGCCAGTTTCCAACAAATTGATTCGACCCAGTCAGCGAATTGAACAGCGTCGTCTTCCCACTGTTCGGATTTCCTGCAAGCGCAATTTTCATTGCCATTTTACTTCCTCCTGTTCCTTTCCTGATATTCCTCAGAAATTAGCGATCGCTAACTCTCTCGTTTTAAAAAATGTTAGCTCTTGCTAACCTTTTGTCAAAAAAATTACTGCACTTCGATCATCTGTGCATCTGCTTTTCTGAGCGAAAGCTCGTATCCTCTGACAGTCACCTCAACCGGATCCCCAAGAGGCGCAACCTTTCGTACAAAAACCTTGGTCCCCTTCGTAATCCCCATATCCATGATCCGGCGGCGGACCGCACCTTCCCCATGGATCTTCACTACGGACACGGACTGGCCGCATCCTGTCTCGCGTAAACTCTGCATAACTGCTCTCCTTCCTTTCCTCTGTTCTTTTACTATGTCATAGCAGAATCAATAGCGGCTTCACACTGACCTGCAGCTCTATAGAGCTACACCATGATCTTATTTGCCATCTCCCTGCTGATCGCGACCCGAGACTCCTTGATATTCACAATGACATTCCCTTTGTTCTCGGATACCATTGTCACATCAGATCCGGCCACGAATCCCAAGCTGTTAAGAAACCTACGGACCTCCTCTTTTCCACCTACACGCTTGATACTGCAAGCTTCTCCTGTTTTCATCATCGTAAGCGGCATCATGCACCCTCCTTTTTCGTTGAATCACCCATAAGCTGCATTTCCAGTAAGTTTAAACTAACATCGTTTTATCAAAAAGGGTTAGGATTTTCTAACCAATAATAAGTTAGCACCTTCTAACCTTTTTGTCAATAACTTTTTTAAGCTTTTTTTTAAAATTTTTTTCCTATTTGAGTTTTCCGCCGGAATATGCTATATTACAAGATAAGTATGGAATCTAAAGATATGTGATATATGATAGGAGATATGGTCTATGAAAATACAGGAATCCGCGGAAAATTACCTGGAGACGATCCTGATCCTGAGCAGGAGGCTGGGACAAGTCCGTTCGATTGACATCGCGACAGAACTGAATTTTTCCAAACCCAGCGTCAGCGTGGCAATGAAGAATCTGCGGCTAAACGGTTATATCATTATGAGCAATGAAGGATACATTGCCCTCACAGAGGCCGGTCGTTCCATCGCGGAAATGATCTACGAACGTCACACGCTCCTGTCAAGCTGGCTTGAGTCCTTGGGCGTGGATCCGCAAGTCGCCGTAGAGGACGCCTGCCGAATCGAACACGTCATCAGCGCGGAAAGCTTTGACGCCATCAAACAACATGTCCGCAAGTATAATCCGGAAAGCGTCCCGCTTTCTTAAAGATATCAATCCTTACCGATACGCCGCTACTAGCCGAGCGCGACGTCCAGAACCATCATCAATGCAAATCCAGCGGCAAATCCAATCGTCGCTATATTGGAATGCTCGCCCTCGGCAGACTCAGGTATCAATTCCTCCACCACCACATAGATCATGGCTCCCGCAGCGAATGACAGAAGGTACGGCAGCACTGGTTCGATAAATGACGCCAGAAGGATCGTCAAAACAGCGCCGATCGGTTCCACGATCCCGGAAGCCGCGCCGTAAAAGAACGCCCGCGTCCTACTGACTCCCGTACTTTTCAGCGGCATGGATATGATCGCTCCCTCCGGGAAATTCTGGATCGCGATTCCAAACGCAAGAGCAGATGCCCCGGCCATGGTAATCCCCGCATTTCCCTCGATTACTCCCGCAAAGACGACACCCACCGCCATCCCTTCCGGAAGATTGTGGAGCGTCACCGCAAAGATCAGCATCGTCGTCTTAGAAAAAGTAGTTTTCATCCCTTCCGGCTCGTCGCTGCCCAGATGCAGATGTGGGACTACCCAGTCCATCAAGAGCAGAAATGCGATCCCTAGAAGAAACCCTGCTGCGGCTGGCACGAAAGCGAATTTCCCCATCCCCTCAGCCATATCCATGGCCGGGATCAAAAGCGACCAGACCGAGGCCGCCACCATGACCCCTGATGCAAATCCAAGCAGACTTTTTTGCAGTAAGGGCTTCATCTCTTGTTTCAGAAAAAACACACTTGCCGCGCCTAAGATGGTCCCGGCAAACGGTATCATAATTCCAATAAACAGGTTCATACTAATCCTTTCTCCTCCCTACTCTAACACGTCTCCGCTATCTTATCGATAAGGCGCACCGTGTCATCCCAACCAATACAAGGGTCGGTAATGGATTTGCCATATTCCATACTTCCGCCGATCTCCTGGCGGCCTTCCAGCAGATAACTCTCTACCATCACGCCCTTCACCAGTTTCTTAAGCTCTGGGTCATGCTGCCTTGTGTGCAGTACTTCACTGACAATACGGATCTGCTGCTTATACTGTTTATTCGAGTTAGAGTGATTCGCATCCACGATCACGGCTGGATTCTGCAACGCTTTCTGTGAATACATATTCTGGAGGCGTCTTAGATCCTCATAGTGATAGTTCGGGATGGCTGTGCCGTATTTATCCACACCGCCGCGCAGAATAACGTGCGCAAGCTTATTTCCCTCTGTAGTCACGTCCTGGCCGCGGTAAATAAAACGGTGAGGGTGCTGCGCAGCCACCACAGAATTTAGCATGACGGCAAGATCACCGCTGGTCGGATTCTTCATCCCGATCGGGATATCCATCCCGCTTGCCGTTAAACGATGCTGCTGGTTTTCCACAGACCTGGCGCCGATCGCCTCATAGGACAGAATATCGTCCAGATAACTCCGGTTCTCCGGATACAGCATCTCGTCCGCTGCCGTAAGCGAAGTCTCTTCCATTGCCCGGATATGCATCTTACGGATCGCGATGATTCCTGCCAGAAGGTCCGGCGCTTTATCCGGATCCGGTTGATGCAGCATTCCTTTATATCCTTCTCCTGTCGTCCTTGGTTTATTCGTATAGATCCTGGGAATCAGCATCAGCTTATCCGACACCTTTTCACTCAGCTTTGCAAGGCGGTATACATACTCGCAGACCGAGTCTTCATTATCGGCCGAACATGGACCAATAATAACCAGGAACTTATCCGACCTTCCCTCAAATATATCACGTATTTCAGCGTCCCGCCCCTCTTTCATCTTCCGCAGCTTTTCCGAGAGCGGAAACTTTGCCTTCAAATCTTTTGGAAGCGGCAGTTCATTATTTATTATCATTCCCATAATCGCAGGCTCCTCTCGCTTGTTCTTCCATAAAACAAAAAATATCTTATCACATTTTACTTTGCAAAACAAGTTTTCCCGCCTGCTTGTTCCTCTTGTTTTTAAGCGGAAAATGGAGTAAGATGTAACCATAGCAGGAAATAACAAGCTCTTGCTACCCTATTATTTCCAGACAAGCTAAAGGAGAATATCCATGAAATGCCCTCACTGTCATTCAGAAGTCCGTCCAAGTAAAAAGTATCCGGGATACTATCTCTGCGATCACTGCCGGAAACGATATCCCGCCGCTTCGGTACTTCCTGACAAGGAATATGTACGGGACGAACCCTCTGCTAAAAGAGGCGGCCAGCCCCGGATGAGCCGCAGAAAGGCCAAAAAAGGCAGAAAACCGCTCTACCTATTTCTGGCGGTCCTTTTTCTACTTATCCTTCTTGGCGCGGCCGCGTATTTTTCCGGTCTGTTTGACGCGGCGATTCATTTTCTCGGCATATCCGATCAGAACAATGAAACATCGGCCGACGCCTCAACTCCGAAAGCATCCGACGTCCTGTATAAGCCTGACGAGACCGCTGATATTGAGAATGTCCGTGTGAAAGTCACGGGATATGAAGAATCTCTGGGAGATGAACGGGCCATTCCCAGCGCGGGATATGAATTCGTATTCGTCAACTTTGAGATTGTCAACAACACAGAGGAAGAAATCACGGTAAGCAGCATGGCAAGCTTTGAAAGCTACTGCGGTGGTTACCGGCTGGATTACAGCCCGGAGGCATTTACCGCCCTTGCCACCACCCTGGACCGTCAGCAAATTGACGGCTCCATCGCGGGAGGCGGTACATTAAACGGTTATTTATGCCTGGAGGTGCCCGCCGATTGGCAGGTGATTGAGATCCACTATTCCACAGATGTATGGAGCGCTGACAAAGTGAAATTCGTTATAGAAAAAGCAGTGTCATAAAAAGTACCGCCGTAGGGAACCATTTTCCCATACGGCGGTCTTTTTCTATTCGTAAACTGTGAAAGCAAACGGGCCGGACTGCCAATCATTTAATATTCGTTGTACTAACGTATCGGCACAAGCCTTTCGTTCCTACTGATCGACAAAAACAGCCCCATATAAAGATGCGTCACAATCATATTGATCCCACCATAGGTGAAAAACGGCATATAGACGCTTCCCCCAGGCAGCAAATTAAAATTAAACGCCATATACAGCGCAGTCTCCAGCAAGAACATGAGCGCACAGGACAACCCTATGATAAATCCCAGATAATTTTTCTGTCTGTGTACCAGTACAAAAAGCCAAAAAAGAAATGCAAATACCAACGCTGTCACCACCGCTCCCTGCCAGGTTCCAAACATCTTAAAAATAAACAGCCACACATAATCACTCCTTGCGTTGCTAAGCCATAGGTCACTTGATTCCGTCACCCCTTTGCTCAGTGAAGGCGCGGCGCTTCCGGCTTTTTCCTGCCGTCGTATTTCCTGCGACGCTGTGGACATTGTCTCCGACAAGTAAGTGAACCACGCGTTCTCTTCTTTATCTGGATTCCCGATTGCCTCCAGTCTTGCCTGCTGATAAGGCGCAAGGAGCGTCCGCCCCGATAGAAAAAGAAGCAAAACTGCTGCCATAGGCAGTCCAATCACCCAGATCGCCGCTTCTACAAGAAGCCGCCTGGCATTCTTCCCAAACCATCCTTTTATAATGACTGTCATTACCGCCGTACCTCCTACAAGGTATAACATACCTTGATACCAGATGCCGGCGCCGCATAAATTGCTGCATAAAACCGTAATGATTAACAATATAATACATCTTCTCAGCCCGGCCGTGCCTTTTCCACGATAATGATATATCACAGCCGCATACGCCGGGACGATAAGAGAGATAAAAAAATTCCCAGTTAACGCACGCATCCAGTAGGCCCCGCCCCTTAACTGCGTACATCCAACCATCACGATAAGCAGCGCTCCTAAGATCCACAAAGCATATTTCCCGATCAGCGTATAATCGAAAAAACACACTCCGAGCATGACCGCCACGCCAAGTACAAGCCATGCCCCCATATGACTCAGCATAGACTCCATGGTAAGCTGCTGCGTCACCATGCCATTGGGACTGCAAAGCTCGGCAAGCTTAAGGACGCTGATCTGGAGCGCGACTGCCAATCCATTCAGTCCAATGATAAAGCCCAGGAGACGCAGGTCATACCTTGGTCTATGGATCCGGTCAAGCTCTGCTCCAACCTCCACCGGATCGCCCATTTCCCGGACCGCCGCATCTTCTGCTTCCTGCTCCGTCATGCCCTGCGACAGAAAATCCAGCTTTTGATCGTCAATATGTGCTGTAATCTCCTCCTCGATCATAGGCCTTGCCCGCCTGCAGCGAATCTGCCCTGTGAGAAGCGTCATATAATTATGCCGGTCCATAACACACTCCCCCTCCCATCACGCCGGCCACTGCGGAAGCATATGTGTCCCACTCTGCTTTTTTCACTGCAAGCTGCTTCTTTCCGCCCCGGGTAAGATGATAGTATTTCCGCATCTTACCCCCTGCTTCCTGCTCATAGACCTGGATCCATTCCTTCTCCGCCATGGAATGAAGGAGTGGGTACAATGTGCCTGCCTTTAGCTCGAACACATTGTCCGATCTGCTCCGCAAGGTCTCAATCATCTCATAACCATACATATCCTTCTCTTCCAGAAGCCGCAGAACAAGCATCGTCGTACTCCCAGAGACTAAACTCTTATCCACCGCCATTTTTTCAACTCCTCTCTGTCTTTACATCGTAGTTTCAAAGCCATATCGATAACCAATATATATCGATAATCGATATATATTATGTGTTGATTATATATAGATTATCGATATATGTCAATCCATTTATTTTGTTTTTAGAAGTTTTTAAGATTATTCAATATTTCTTAAGCAGACGGTCACACTCTCTCCATATTTATCTATTATAGTAATATACATATTAAACGAAAGGACGCCGGCGGCTATATACGATCTCTACTCTGTACAGTTGTCAGGATGTCCGACTAAATGTTCAGGCGCAATGCCTTTCATATATATTTTCTCTCTACTTTGCCGATACTTCTCGTATCGGCTTTTTTTATTTCCTTGTAAAATGCAATTATTTTTTATATAATGAAAAAAACAGATTCAGAGAAACATGAAAAAGAAAGGACGAAACGTGATGTGGATTGCAGACGGCTGGAAAGATTATGAGGTAATCGACTCTTCTAATGGTGAAAAACTGGAAAGGTGGGGAACGTATCTTCTCATCCGGCCGGATCCTCAGGTCATCTGGAATACGCCCAAAAGTCATGACGGCTGGAAGCGTCCGAACGCCCATTACCATCGCAGCAAAAAAGGCGGCGGAGAATGGGAATTCTTTGATCTGCCAAAGCAGTGGGACATTCATTATAATGGCCTCACCTTCCATTTGAAGCCTTTCAGTTTTAAACATACCGGGTTATTCCCGGAACAGTCTGTGAACTGGGACTGGTTTTCCGAGAAAATCCGCAGCGCCGGACGTCCTGTCAAAGTGCTGAACCTGTTCGCTTATACCGGAGGAGCCACTTTGGCCGCTGCACAGGCCGGGGCGCAGGTCACCCATGTGGACGCGTCCAAAGGCATGGTTACATGGGCTAAGGAAAACGCCGCCGCATCGAATCTTGCGGACGCGCCGATCCGCTGGCTCGTGGACGACTGTGTAAAATTCGTAGAACGGGAAATACGCCGCCAGAACCACTATGACGCTATCATTATGGATCCGCCTTCCTATGGACGCGGACCGAAAGGGGAAATCT
Source organism: Coprococcus sp. (assembly GCA_022793995.1). Lineage (GTDB taxonomy): Bacteria > Bacillota > Clostridia > Lachnospirales > Lachnospiraceae > Allocoprococcus. Next base: position 8,179 of record JAAWDY010000060.1, on the reverse strand, counting down.
GGAAAATAGAAGAAGCGATCCATCCTCTCATTCAGCTCTGCGCAAAACTTTTGTCGGATGAACCGCTCTTTTTCCTCTTAAACTCGTATACCACCGGACTTGCGCCGGCTGTGCTGACCTATATGCTGGCGACTGAACTGCGCTCTTTTAAGGGACAGGTCGACTCCCAGGAAATCGGCCTTCCCGTCTCCTCGAACGGGCTTGTCCTTCCCTGCGGAGCAAGCGGACGCTGGGAGCGTAGATAGGAATCCGACGCTCCCCCTCCCCTTGAATCAGCGCAAGCCATCCATATGCTATTTTAGTATTTTAGGTCAATTTGGATTTTCCTGACAGAAGATCTTGAACACTGCCCCTCCGTCATTGTCAATATTCGGGTCAAAAAGACAAGTGGCTTTCATTTCCGGAATCGAAATTTTGATCTGTCTATAATACTCTATCGCCTCCGGAATACTGCTCGTTGCGAAAATGGCGTAGAATCTGCCGTTATTTGCCAAAATGCGACGTATCCTCCGGATTATCACGGGTTATGGATACAGTTTTCCCATTGATGAATCCATTTAGTTTAAGCGGCATCCTCAAATCGGCAATCTGTTCGAGAATCTGTCGCATTTCCCCTTCTGCCAGACGATAATCATTTAACCGGTCAATTCCCCTGTTATTATCAAAAAGACTATCCGCCCAATTTTCGATCAGATCTTTTTCTGTCGGGTATTTAATCACTTCTTTCTCCCATCCCTTGTTGCATAAGACCTCAATCAAAGCGTTTTCAAAATCGGACTCTTGTCTAAATACCATCGCCTTTCTCCTCTCTGTAAGTATGTGCAAATGGGTAGTTGACATCACCCTACCACGCATGCCTTCCCGTTGTAACTAAACAGTCTATATCATCAAAAGCATTTTCTATCCGCTCAGTATGATACCCCCAATAATTATCAAAAATTGTCTCCGTAATACCGTGCTTATCCCATTCTTTCAGGGTATCGCCTGTTTTCTCGTTTTTATATGCCGCATAAGATTCAAGCAAATACATAAAGAATTTCATTTCCTCTGACATCTTATTCACCTCTTATATAGATAGAGTTTCTTGGGTCACCCGTCACCTTTTCACTTTCCCATATTTCAAAAACTGCACCGGCTCCCAAAGAGGTCAGACCGCAGTCTTCATCTTCAAGCATTTCATGTGTTTTGGACATAACAAAAGTTCTAAGGGCATCCATTTCATCATACCCATATTTTTCTGCAATCATTTGAACAACTTCACTGTTATAATAATCTACAATTTCAGGCTCTATACGCTTCATAACTTTTTCACCCTCATAAATTTCAGAATAGTTAAAGCTTTATTTGTCTTGAAAGCATACTGATCTTTGAGCTTTTGCGGAAGAAGCAGTCTAATAGCTATATCCTCTGGAAAATACCCTTTCAAATAGTTATTCACTGTCCTGATCGCTTGGTCGTTTGCAACCGGACCAATTACGATATCGTACGTTAGAACGTGCGCCCGCTTGGCGCACCCCAAAAAGGAAGAGCCTTTTTCAATAGCTCTCCCTTCTGTGACATCCCTTTTCTACTCTTTCATTGCTATTCATGGCTTGACCGACCGCACATTGTAACACTCTTTATTCATACAACGGATATTTCCTGCAGATTTCATTTACTGCTCCGCGGATCTCGTCTGCCTTGGTGTCGAAATCAGTGATCGCCAGGCGAATCAAACCTGCGATCGTCTTCATCTCTTCCTCCTTCAGCCCTCTCGTTGTGACAGCCGGAGTCCCGATCCGGATTCCGCTGGTAACAAATGGGCTTGCCGGATCGTTCGGAACTGCATTTTTATTTACCGTAATATAAACTTCATCGAGGCGGTTCTGTAACTCTTTTCCTGTAATTCCCATATTCTGCAGGTCCACAAGCATCAAATGGTTGTCCGTTCCCCCGCTCACGAGATTGAAACCTTCTTCGATCATCGCGTCCGCAAGCGCTTTCGCATTTTTTACAACCTGTTTCTGGTATTCTTTAAATTCCGGCTTCAGTGCCTCGCCAAAGCACACTGCTTTTGCCGCGATGACATGCATCAAAGGCCCTCCCTGTGTTCCCGGGAAAATCGCCTTATTGATCGCCTTTGCATGCTCCTCCTTGCACAGGATAATGCCGCCCCTCGGACCACGCAACGTCTTATGCGTCGTTGTCGTTACCACGTCCGCATACGGAACTGGACTCTGATGGAGCCCCGCTGCCACCAGCCCGGCAATGTGCGCCATATCGACAAACAGGATTGCTCCCACTTCTTTTGCAATATCCGCAAATAGATCAAAACGGATTTCTCTCGGATAAGCGGACGCACCCGCGACGATCATCTTCGGCCGGCATTCTTTTGCCTGCTCGCGGATCACATCGTAATCCAGAAATCCTTCGTCATTTACACTATAAGGAACAAAATGATACAGAAGCCCGGACATGTTGACCGGAGAACCATGCGTCAGATGCCCTCCGTGCGCCAGATTCAGCCCCATAACCGTATCCCCCGGCTTCAAAAACGCCTGATAGACCGCGTTATTTGCATTTGCCCCAGAATGCGGCTGCACGCATGCATGGTCGCATCCAAACAGCTTTTTCGCCCTTTCGATTGCAAGATTCTCCATGACATCCACGTCTTCGCATCCGCCATAATAACGCTTCCCTGGATACCCTTCCGCATATTTATTGGTCGGAACCGTACCCACCGCCAACATCACCGCCGGGCTTACGATATTTTCAGAGGCAATCAATTCCAGATTTCTCCTTTGGCGTCCCAGCTCAAGAAATAGGGCATCGCCGACTTCTTCGTCGCATTCTTTAATATAATTCATTATCTCTTCGATCATACTCATTTTCATTTCCTCCTTATTCAATCTCCCTGGTATAATGTGCAAGCCATTTTGCTTCTTCTTCCGTCAGATACGGAGATACGATTTCATACACTTTCTTGTGGTATTCATTCAGAAGCTTCTTGTCTTCATCTGTCATCAATTCCGGATTGACCGCATCCAGATCAAATGGGATATACGTAATTGCCTCAAGATACATGAACTGCCCGTATTCATTCTTCTCCCCCTTGCAGGCAAGAAGTTCATTTTCCAGGCGGATCCCATGAGAACCTTCGATATAAATCCCCGGCTCGTCCGTTATAATCATGCCTTCTTCGATCGGGCAGACCTCTCCTCCTCGATACTGCCAGCGAAAATCAGCTGGTCCTTCGTGGATGTTCAGCAGATACCCCACTCCATGTCCGGTCCCGTGATTAAAATTCAGATTTCTGTCCCAGAACGGTTTTCTTGCCAGCATGTCAAGCGTCATCCCCGTCGTGCCATAAAGGAACTTTGCAACGCCAAGGCGCAGATTGCTGATTGCAACCAGTGTAAAATGATCCTTGATCTCCTGTGGGATTTCACCTAATGCATAGGTCCTGGTAATGTCTGTCGAGCCTTCGTAAAAACCTGCTCCCGTGTCCGTCAGAAGCACATTTCCCTTTTCCAGCATGGCGTTCGACTCCGGGCTGGGCGAATAGTGCGGGAGCGCGGCGTGTTCTCCGAAAGAAGAAATCGGTGCAAAACTCGGACGCAAATAATTTCCCATCTCCACACGGAATTCCTCCAGCTTATCCGCCACGCTAAGCTCTGTCATCTCTAGCTTGCCAATATTCTCCTTAATCCATTTCATAAAACGAACATGCGCTACGCTGTCTTTGATCTGCGCCTGACGGATGTTCTTAATCTCAACCGCATTTTTCACCGCTTTGAACGCGATCTCCGGATTTGGTTTCTCCACTTTACGGATTCCTGCCGGAATATTATTGTAAAGCGCATAATTTACTTTGGACGGGTCAAGAAGAATCGTCTGCTCTGCACTGATTTTCTTGATTTCCTCATAAATGTCATTATATGGGTGGAACATGACGCCGTCTTTTTTCAGTTCTTCTTTGATCTCGTCATTAAGCTTCTCCTCGTCGATGAAGAGATCCATACTGTCCATCGAAATCAACGCATACGAAAGTACTAAAGGAAAGTATGCCACATCATTTCCCCGAATATTCAATGTCCAGCAAATATCATCCAAGGTGGTGAGCACATGCATGGAAGCGCCGTATTCCTTCATTTTCCCTCTAATCCTGGTAAGCTTCTCTGCCGCAGTCTCCCCAGTATATTCCAATGCAAGTGCAAATATCGGCTCCTTTGAAAGCGGCGGGCGCTCCTCCCAGATCGTATCGATCAAATCACAATCATATACGATCTTTGCGTCTTTTGAAGATGCAATCTCCTCATATTCTTTTCCTTCACGCATCGCCAGGACACGTCCGTCAAAGCCCAGAACCCTGCCAGGTCCAAGCGTTTCCGTCAAATACGCTTTCAGCGTCGCCACATCCGGCTCGCCCATCTTCATAAGCTCCACTCCGGAACCGGAAAGCTGCTGCGCAGCCTGCACAAAATATCTTCCGTCCGTCCATAATCTTGCCTCATCCATCGTGATGACAGCCGTTCCTGCCGATCCCGTAAAACCGGTAATAAATTCTCTTGCCTTAAAATGTTCCCCAACATATTCGCTCTGATGGAAATCCGCGGTCGGGACCACATATATATCCACTCCCCTTTTCTCCATCTCGGCACGCAGTCTTGCTAGTCTCTCAGATATCCCCATTTTAAAACCTCCTTCGTGTGTATACCATTTTGTGTTTCCTCTTGTTTGCCCGCAGTGCAATTCGGAACCCTTCGGCTTCCTCATTCACGGGCTCTCGCCCTATGAAAAAATCCAAATGGTCTTTCTTACATGCTAGCATGACGAAAGTCCATTTGGATTTTTTCGCACTGCTCACTGCCTTCGTGCACATTATATCACGGTTGTGTGTAATTTCAAATAGTAATATTGTCAGTTTTGGCCTTCATAGCTTCATGCTCCCGTGCAAGCTCTGCATAAAGCTCCGGCACAGTCCAGTCTTTATTAGTCTCTGTTAGGACCGCTTTATAGTCAACTGGCGCCATCCCGCTTTTTCTCATCAAATGAAGCATCTGGTTCAGGTGTGTTTCCGAAAGTCCGGCAAATACAACCATCTCTTTTTCCAGTTCCTTTGTCTCGTCTTTAACTTCGGCCTGTTCTTCTGTATCTGCCTGAAGCTTCTTCATGTCTTTTATACCGGCCAGCGCCCCGATCGGCTTTAGATAATCTGCCTTTTTCACAATAACATTCCGTACCCCTACAGTTATCGCCATGATCTGGAACTCGCGCTGCCTGGTCTTGTCCTGAAAATTAATCAGTAAAATCGTTTCACGCATAATATTCACCCCATACATGTTGTTTCTAATCATTGTTTCGACTGCTCTTGTCTCAGCCTTTGCTTTTTATGCACATTCCACTCGCCGATCACTTCCCCGACTGTAGATACGGTCACAAATGCCGACGGATCCGTTTCATGGATAAACGCAAGGAGCTTCGCATATTCATTTTTTTCAAGGATCGTCGCTATCTCCATCTTTTTCGCATTATCCAGTCCGCCGTACGCTTCATATAATGTCGCTCCCCGGTTTAATTCCGTGACAATGTATTTTTGGATCTCCGGATATTTCTTTGAAAGGATACAGACTTTTTTTCTCATATGAAAACCGTCGATGAACTGATCCAGAATCACGCCGCCGATATATGTCCCCAAAAGGCTGACTACCAATGTTTTTCTGTCGTAGACTAAAATGGACGTCATCGCTGTTGCAAACCCGACAATCGTTAGCCCCTTCCCGATTTCAATATGAAAATACTTATTCACGAGTTTTGCCACAATATCCAAGCCGCCGGAAGATGCGTTCGCGTTGAACAGCATCGCTTGTCCAAAGCTGAGTATCAGAACAAAACAGAGCACATTGATTAGAGACTCATCGGTGAGCATCGGCACTTCCGGGCTTATCTCCTCAAAAATTCGCAGATACACAGGAAGCATCAACGATGTGATAACTGTCTTCGCCCCAAATTCTTTTCCAATAAAGATGAATCCGACCATCAAAAGCAGTATGTTCAAAATCAGCGTCATCGTTGAAATCTTAAGCGGTATAAAGTTCGCCATTACGATAACAAGACCTGAAAGACTCCCCACAACAAACTTTCCTGGCATCATAACATAATACACTGACGCCGACACAAAAAACATCCCCACAGTCAACGTAGCATACTCTTTTAAATTGACCTTTTTTTCCATAGATTTACCTCTCCTTTTCCCCATGTCAACCTCAAGCCGTAGGCAGCTTTCCGAGTGCCGTTTCTTCCCGCATAGCTGCTGCGGCAAAATACCATTACCATCATAGCACACCCTTTTTAAAATTCATACCACCTTTTTTCTTTCCTTCGCTTTCTTTATCTTTATCATCTTTATCTTTTAGATTTCTTTTGTAAAACTCTTGTGCGGATCATTTTTTTTAGTATAATAAGGTAGTGTGATACCAGTATTTGATAAAATAGGTTTGTCGCGCCGTAAGGCAGACAGAAACGGAGGAAAAAATGAGTGTAATGACTGCGGGAATCCAAATGTTTATCATATTTTTATTGATTGTTATCGGCTTTATCTGCTGTAAAGTTGGACTGATCGACAAAAAGAATAATGCCTGCCTATCCAGGCTGGTTGTTAATGTATTTAACCCTGCCATGATCTTCTCAAGCGTCCTGGGAAATGCGGCGGAAGGCACCCGCGACTCTATTTTCACCGTCTTTCTTGTCTCCGCCGGTATTTATCTTTTCCTTATCATTATCGCCAAACCTCTGTCTCGGCTGTCCGGAAAAACCCTGGCGCAACGCCATGTGGCAGAACTTCTATATATATTTGCAAATGTGGGTTTTATCGGCATTCCTGTTGTCAAGGCGCTTCTCGGCAGTGACAAACTGATCTATGTCGCAATTTACATGCTTGAATTTAACATTCTTGTCTATACCTACGGAATGTATCTTTTACATCATACAGAAGATAGCAAAAAAACGGCTTTTCGTCTCTCTGACTTAAAACCGCTTTTCAATATGGGGACCCTCGCCTGCGCCGCCACGTTATTCATTTTTCTCTCAAACCTGAGCCTTCCTTCCCCGGTTGCCGATACTCTACAGTATCTAGCAAATGCCACGACGCCACTCTCTCTGATCGTAATCGGCGTCTCCTTGGGGCTTCAGGAAAATATTTCCGTTCTGTTTACCAATATCAGACGCTATCTGTTCTGCATATGTAAACTAATCCTTCTTCCAGTCGTGGGGACTTTCGTGATGAAACGTCTCCCGATTTCCGAAGATCTATGCCAGACCTATATGGTTATGCTTGCAATGCCCACTGCCACGATCGTCCTCATGATGACGGAAGATGCCGGGATTGACGGGACGGAATGCGCCCATTCCATCTCCTTATCCACCTTGCTATCCGTTCTGACGATCCCTCTCCTTGTACTGCTCTATCCTTATTTGTAAATTGATGAAATTTACGGTCTATTTGCAAATGCTGGAAACCAGCAAGACTTTCCCTGTCCTATAACCATCCGCAGCAGTCAAAGTCTGCTGTGGTAGTTAAAAGGATCATAAAGTCTTCATAAGATGTTCTAAAAGCGCCCCACAGCCCTCCTTGACATCACTGTAGGTACGCACAAAATTCCCGGTATACCATGGATCCGCCACACTATCGTACCGCCCTGCAAATTCAAGGAGGAGATGTATTTTCTCTCCTTTATGGCCGGTCATACGTTCTATGTTCCGTATGTTCATTGTATCCATTCCGATCAGATAATCATATTTATCATAATCTGATTTTTGAAGCTGGACCGCACGCTTTCCTTTACAGCTAATTCCGTGCTTTGCAAGCTCCTCCCTTGCCGGAGGATAGACCGGGTTGCCGATGCCGTTCCAGATCTCCTCAGAACTGGTCGCCGCTGAGTCGACGATGAACTGATCCGCGAGACCCTGCCTTGCCGTCATGTCTTTAAATATGAATTCAGCCATCGGCGAACGGCAGATATTGCCGTGGCAGATAAAGAGTATTTTTATCATCTTGAATATATCCTTTCATAAGCCTTTAAACCTTGATATATCGGGCTTCTTGGCACTTTTCTTCAATTTTGTATTTTGCCCTTACCTCACGCAAATCTATGTAAATCTACGCAAATTCATGAGCAAATGGTGTAGTAAGTGGTGTAGT